>NZ_KZ626845.1 GCF_002911015.1 Streptomyces populi | reverse complement strand
GGAACAGGGGCCCGCGGACTTCTCGGCGGCGGCCTGCCGTGACCGCGTTGTTGGTTAGGGTGGCGGGCAGAGACTGATTCCGGTGCCCATGACCAGGGCGACGAACAGGCCGGCGAGTTCGGGGGCCGCACAGGCTGATGGCTCCCGCACGGGCCGAGTCGGGGACGACGGGGGGCTCGTCGGTGGGGAGTCGGCACGAGCAGAAGCCGAAGGGCGCGTCGGTCGGTGTGGTGGAACACCGTCCGCCGATCACGGGGGAGGACCACGGGTCGGCCGGACGCGGTGGTCGTGCGACGGGCCGGCCGGCACCCGCCGTACTGCCCCCGTCGCTGTGCCGCCGGCTCGGGACGGTCGCCGTCCTCGCCGCGCTGGTGGTCGTCGCGCTCGGGGTCCTGTACGCCGGTGACAGCGGGCCCGGCAGGGCGGACGCGCGGATCATGGCGACGGTGTACGGCGTGGGGCCGTCGTGGCGGCACGTCGCCCTGGCCCTGGACTTCCTGGGGGAACCCGTGGGATCGGCGGCGCTGGTCACGGCCGTCGTGGCGGGCTGCCTGCTGCTCCGGCGTCCTCGTACGGCCGTGCTCGTCGTCGCCGGCGCCGGCCTGACCGTGGGGACGTCGACGCTGCTCAAGTCCCTGGTGGGGCGCACCATCCACGGCGACAACCTGTCCTATCCGAGCGGGCACACCGCCTTCGCCACCACGCTCGCCCTCGTGGTGGCGCTGGCCGCGGCGGACCGGCCCGGCCTCGGCAGGACGGCCGGCACCTCCCTCGTGCTCACCGCGGTACTGGCCGCCGGTGCCGCCATGGGCTGGGCCGAGGTCGCCCTGGGCGCGCACTACCCGACCGACGTCCTCGGCGGCTGGTGCACCGCACTGGCGGTGGTCCCGGCGACCGCGTGGCTGGTCGACCGGGCGGCCGACCGCACGACGGACCGCACGGCCGGCCGGACGTCCGACACCGGCCGGCGGGAGCGTCGCTGACGTCTCGTCACGCCAGGCGGCGGAACACGGGCTTCACCGGCCGCCCGGCGAGCCAGGGGGTGGGGTCGGCGGCGTCGAGCGCCTTGCGGTACACCGCACATGCCTGGGCCACCACGTCGACGGTGTGATCGATGTCGGCCTCGTCGAGCGCGCTGCTCACCACGAACGACGGGGCCAGCACCCCGCCCGCGAGGAGCCGGCGCAGGAACAGGGTGCGGTACTCCTGCGACGGCCGCCCGTTCTCGTCGAGGGTGGCGAAGACCAGGTTGCTGGCCCGGCCCCGGACGACGACGTGGTCGCCGACGCCCGCGTCGGCCGCGGCCGCGCGGACACCGGCGGCGAGCCGCTCGCCGAGGGCGTGCAGCCGCGCGGTGACGCCCTCTTCGGTGTAGGTGGTGAGCACGGCCATCGCGGCCGCCAGCGAGTGCGTCTCGGCGCCGTGCGTGGTGGACAGCAGGAACACCCGGTCGCCGGAGTGGCGCAGCCCGCCCAGCTCCATCAGCTCGCGCCGCCCGGCCAGAGCGGAGACGGCGAATCCGTTGCCCAGCGCCTTGCCGAACGTGGAGAGGTCGGGGACGACGCCGTACAGGCCCTGGGCACCCGCCTCGGACCAGCGCAGGCCGGTGATCATCTCGTCGAAGACCAGGACGCAGCCGTGCCGGTCGGCCAGCTCGCGCAGGCCGGCGAGGTACCCGGGCGGCGGCTCGGTGTGGGTGGCGGGTTCGAGGACCAGACAGGCGATCTCGTCCTGGTGGCGGGTGAGCAGTTCCTCCGTGGCGGCCAGGTCCCCGTAGGGGAACGTCACGGTGAGGTCGTTGGTCTCCGCCGGAATGCCCGCGGACATCGGTGTGGTGCCGATGAACCAGTCGTCGACGGAGAAGAACGGGTGGTCGGCGCAGAGGGCCACCCGCGGGCGCCCGGTGGCGGCGCGGGCCAGGCGTACCGCGGCGGTGGTGGCGTCGGAGCCGTTCTTCGCGAACTTGACCATCTCGGCGGTCGGCACCGTGGCCAGGAAGCGTTCCGCGGCCTCCACCTCCACGATGGAGGGCCGGACGAAGTTGCTGCCGCGGCCGAGCTCGCGCCGCACCGCCTCGACCACGCGCGGGTGGGCGTGGCCGAGGCTGACCGAGCGCAGGCCGGATCCGTACTCGATGTAGCGGTTGCCGTCGACGTCCCACACGTGGGCACCGTTGCCGTGGCTGATGACCGGGGCCAGGTTGTCGGGGTACTGGTCGTCGCCCTTGGCGTAGGTGTGCGCGCCCCCGGGGACCAAGGCGTGCAGCCGCTCGTTGGCTGTCCGCGACAGGGGCAGGTGAAGCTCTTCGGTGTCCACGGGGACCTCAACTTTCTCTGTGCTTCAGGACCTCGGCGAGGCTCGGCGCCTCCCGGTCCCGTTGGGACATCGATACGGCCGGCAGCGGCCAGGGAACGGCGAGCTCCGGGTCGTCGAACGCGATCGTCACGTCCTCGGCGGGATCGTGCGGGCGGTCGATCCGATAGGAGGTGTCGGCGGTCTCGGTCAGGGCCTGGAAGCCGTGCGCGCACCCCGCGGGGATGTACAGGGTCACCTGCGTCTCGCCGGACAGTTCGAAGGAGGCCACGTTGCGGTACGTCGGCGAGTCCGCCCGCAGGTCGACGACGACGTCGAAGATCTTTCCGTACGAGCACCGCACGAGTTTGGCCTCGCCCGCGCCGGACCGCAGGTGCAGCCCGCGCAGCACGCCCCGGACCGAGCGGGACACGCTGTCCTGGACGAAGGCGTCCGGGTCGAGGCCCACCGAGCGGACCACGTCGGCGTCGAAGGTGCGGCAGAAGAAGCCGCGCTCGTCGGCGTACGGCGTCGGCTCGAACAGGTACGCGCCGGCGATCGTCGGGACTTCGGTCGCTCTCATGGGGTCTCCCGCGGTGCTGGGGCGTGGTCGGTCGCCGGGAACAGGGCCGCCGTCAGGGCGGTGAACTGGTGGTCGAGGGCCCGGACGGCGTCCTGGTTCCGCCGGGTGAGGATCCGCCGCAGTTCCGCCGCGTTCTCCTCCAGCTCCCGGAACTGTTCGAGCAGCCGGTCGGCGTCGACCTCGCGGGCCGGGTGGCAGTAGGCGTCCAGCCCCATCCGGGCCATGAGCGCGTCGCTCTTCGCGGCGTAGCTGAGCGCGAGCGTCGGCGTGCCGGCCTTCAGCGCGCAGATCAGGTTGTGGTAGCGGGTCGCCACCACACTGTCGGCGGCCGCCATCTCCTTCATCACGTCGGCCAGCGAGGCCGGTTCGGCGACGGTGACCAGCGGCGAGTCCACCGCGTCGAGGATCGCGGAGACCACCGTCGCGTCGACGTCGTCACCGGTGATCAGCCGGACCGGCCTGCCCTCCTCGGCCAGGGTCCGGACGAACCGGGTCGTGCCGTCGAGGTAGCGCCGGTGGATCTCCTCGGCCCGGGCACGGTCGTCGTCGCTGCCGTGGAAGGCCATGACACCGACGCAGACCGGGCCCGGCGGGTCCGAGGGGCCGCCCGCGGGCGGCGCCGGCAGGGAGAACGCGAGGTCCGGGTGGACCTCGTCGCGCGTGGTGTCCACGCCCATCGCCCGCATCGCGTCGCGGGACGGGGCGTCCCGGTACGACCGGTACGCGGCCAGCCGCGCCGACCAGCGCACCAGCGTCCGGGTGGCCCGGTTGCCGATCGGGGCGGCGCCGACACCGACCAGCGCGACCTTGGTGCCGGACAGCCGGCCGGAGGCGCAGAGCAGGAACAGCGCGTACGGGAAGCCCCAGGGCCGCAGCGGCAGCGTGGCCTCCAGGACCCCCATGCCCGGGACGATCACCACGTCGTGCCGGCGCACCCAGGAGGCGGTGCGGAGGACGTCGACGAGTTTGCCCAGGCCCTTCCCCGCGACCGCGCCGAGCCGTGACGCGGTCCGGTACTCCCCGCGGTACCAGTGCAGCCGCGTCGCGGGGATCCCGTACCGGGCCGTCACGGCCTCGGGTCCGCCGCACAGCGCGTCCACGGCCGCCTCCGGGTGCCGGTCCCGCAGGTATCCGAGCACGGCCTCGAGCGACCCGTCGTTGCCGAGGTTTCCGGAGCCGAGCAGCCCGAACACCCCGACCCGCGCCGCGGTCCCCTTCGCGGGCGTCATGTCCGCCTCCCCTCGCGGCCCGCGACCAGGGCGTCGACGGAGACGTCGAGCCGGTCCGGGTCGACCGGGGCGCGGTCCTCGACCCGCTCGCCGGCACCCGGCCGGACCCGGCTGGTCATCCACGAGGCCAGGTGCCGGAAGCACGCGCGCCGGTCGGCCGCGGACAGCGGCGCCCGCCGGATCGCCGACGCGAAGCCCCAGACGTACTCGGCGAGCAGCCGGGGCGTCGGGTGCAGCGGGCCCGCCCGGCGCGGGTCCAGGTTGACGCACCGGGCGCGCTTGGACGGGTTGGCCCGCTCGGCCCGGGTGGGGTGGTCGCGGCGGAAGTACAGCAGCTCCGGCACCTGGTGGAAGGGGCCGTGCAGGGTGATCTCGGCGACGTACGTGCGGTCCGCGTGGTGGTAGCTGTCCATCGGCTTCACCCGGCGCAGCATGTCGGCCCGGAACACCCCGTAGAAGTCGTCGCCACCGGGCTCGAACAGCAGGCTGCGGAAGCGCTCCGGGGCGTGCGGGGAATCGGTGGCGAGCCCGTACTCGTAGGGGACCTTCACCCGGCCGTCGCCGTCGATGACCGCCTGGCCGGTGTGCGCGAGGATCAGCTCCGGCCGCTCGTCCAGCGCCTCCACGCAGACGCGCAGCAGGTCCCGGCCGTACAGGTCGTCGTGCGAGGCCCACTTGAACAGTTCGCCGCGGGACTCGGCGAGCACGTGGTTGTGGTTCGGCGTGGCGCCGATGTTCCGGGACAGCCGCAGGTACCGGATGCGCGAGTCCTTCGCCGCGTACCGGCGGCAGATGTCCTCGGTCCCGTCGGTCGAGGCGTTGTCGGAGACGACCAGCTCGAAGTCCTCGTAGGTCTGGCCGAGCAGGGCGTCGAGCGACTCGGCCAGGTACTCCTCGCCGTTGTACACGGGCAGGCCGATGCTCAGCCTGGGTTGCGCGGTCATGACGTCCTCACTTCGCGGATCGGTTCTTGAGCGTGCTCGCGCAGGGCGGACCGCAGTTGCAGCCACCACACGGCCGAGCCGCTGACGGTCGCGGCGGCGACGCCCCAGGCCGAGCCGACCGCGCCGTCGGCGGCCGCGCCGCCGAGCCCTCCGCCGACGTAGCAGACGGAGGCGAACAACTGGCAGCGCAGGCTGCGCCGGGCCGCGCCGAGCGCGCGCAGTCCGGCCGCCGCGCCGGTGCCGAGGCCCGCGCCGGCGACGCCGAGGCTGATCGGCACGATGAGCTGGGAGGCGGAGTGCCAGACGTCGCCGAGCGCCATCTCGCCGAGCCGGCCGGGCATCAGCAGCAGCGCCGAGCCCCAGAGCAGCGCGCCGACGGCCTGCCCCCCGCCGAGGAGCAGGCAGAACTTGCCCAGTCGGTGCGGGGCCGCCCGGAGTACCCGTGCCGCCTCCGGGACGGTGACCAGCGAAAGCCCCATGAGCACGGCCAGGAACGGGCCGAGCAGCAACTCGGCGCCCCGTACCGCGCCCACCGCGCCGACCCCGACGATCACCCCGACCCCGTACGCCCGCAACTGGCTCGCGCCACTGAGGCTGACGTTCTCGACCAGGTACCGGTAGCCGAGATCGCGCTGCTCGCGCAGCCACCCGCGCGCCTCGGTCATCCGGGGCCGGATGCCGGACTGCACGCAGCCGTACCCCGCCGCCACCGTGGCGGACGCGCCCCAGGCGAGCACGAAGGCGGCCACGGTGCCGACGCGGGCGGCCACCACCATGGCCGGGACGAGCGCGACACCCCACACGACGTCGTTGAGGAACGCCTTGCGCCCGCTGCCCGCGGCGAAGAACGAGTACCGCCAGGCGTCCTGGAGCAGCAGCCCCGGCAGCAGGACGCCGAGGGCGGCGAACGCGGGCCCGACCCGGCCGCCGAGACCGAGCCCGGCCACCAGACACACCACGCCGAGGGCGGCGCCGACGCCGAGCGCGGTGCCCGTCGAGCGGCCCACCGCCCCGCGCCAGGCCGCGCCGGGCGGGCCGCTGAAGCGGACCGTGAGCGGATCGGTGGCCAGCCCGCGGGAGACGTTGAGCACCACGCCGTACGTCACCCAGGCGAGGCTGAACACACCGAACGCGGTCACCCCCAGCGAGCGGGCCACGTAGATGCCCACCGCGAAGTTGCTCACGCTGGAGGCCGCCTGGTCGGCCAGCCCCCAGGACAGCCGGCCGACGAGGGCCCGCTTGGCGGACCCGGCCGGTGCCCTCGTCTTCTCCCCCTCGGTGGTCATCGGCGTCACGCCTTGATCAGTTCGGCGTCGCGCAGGGCGTCGGCCGCGGCGGCGACGGTGTCGAACGGCAGCCCCGAGCGCTCGGCGACGTCCAGCAGCGTGTGCCCGCCGTCGGCGAGGCTGAGCACCCACAGCATGGCCATCTGCGCCTGCTTCGCGTCGCTGCGGCCGCCGAGCGAGTCGTACAGTCCGCGCCGGCCCAACTGCGGCTCGCCGTACGGGCTGAGGTTGACGTACCGCCGGTTGCGGTCCAGGACGGCGAACGCCTCGCGGCAGACGGCGAGCGTGTCCGCCATCGCCTCCGGGGAGACGAAGTCCGGGTCGTCCGCCGAGGTGTGGTACTCGGGGTAGCCCGCGTACGGGGTCCGGCTGAGCGAGCCCACGCCGAGATCGAACCCGGGGGAGCAGTACTGCCGCTCGTCGTAGCCGTACGGGGTGAACTTCCTGATCTCGTGCGGGCGTTCGGAGGCGGTCAGGACGTGCCGCAGCACCCGGTCGATCTCCGCGTCGCCGCGCCTGCTCTGCTTGTACGTCAGACTGCCCCGGTCGCCCGCGCAGGCCAGCACCAGCCCGTGCTTGACCTGGTCGATCCGCTCGGCGTTGCGGGCGAGCCAGGTGATCGCGCCGATGGTGCCGGGCGCGAAGACGAACCGGTAGGTGTAGTAGGGGTTCTGCTCCGTGAGGGCCCGTGCGAGGTACGTGGCCACCGCGACGCCGGCCAGGTTGTCGTTGGCCAGCGACGGGTGGCAGACGTGGCAGGAGACGATCACCTCGTCGGCGACCTGCCCCGGGACCACGTGCTCGGCGTAGGTGAGGTGGCCGTCGGCGAGCGTGGAGTCGACGCGCACCTCGTACTCGCCGTCCGGCATCGCGTCCAGGGTCTCCTGGGCCAGGCAGAACCCCCACTCCGGCTTGTAGTAACTGGTGCGGTACGGCACCCAGGACGGGTGGTCCGGCAGGGTGTGCAGGTGCCCGCGCAGCTCGGACAGCGGCATGGTCGCCGACACCGGCACGCTGTAGCCGAGCACGTGCAGGCTGGACGCGGCGAAGTCGACGACCCGCCTGCCCGTGCCGTCGGCTATGTAGGCGTCCCTGATGTTCCACTCCTGGGGCACCGTCCAGTCGAGGACCTGCGTCCCGGTCGGCACCTCGTGCACCGTGAGCGGGACGTACTCCCCGACGATGTCCAGAGTGGCCCGCACCCCGTCGCCGGTGATGCTCCGGCACAGCGGGTACATCCGCCGCACCAGCTCGTGCATCTCCTCGCCGACACCTCCTTTTGCACGCGTGGTCACCGGCGCCACCGCAGGGTGTCGTCGACGGCGCCGGCGTCGGAGGCGGCGCGCAGCACGGCGAGCCGGGTGAAGCGCTGCTCGAAGCTCTCCCGGGTCAGGCCGTGCTCGCGGTAGGCGTCGGCGAGTTCGAGCGCGCCGCGCTTGACCGTCCACTCGCAGTCGAAGCCGGGGATCGCCGCGCGGAACCGGGAGAAGTCCACCCGGTAGGACCGCGGATCGGCGCCGTTCTCCCCGGTGATCACCACCTTCGCGCCGGACACCGCCTCGGCGACCTGCTCGGCGATCTCGGCGACCGTGACGTTGTTGGTCTCGCTGCCGATGTTGAACGCCCGGTCGTGCACCGCCTCGCGCGGCGCGTCCAGCGCGGCCGTGAAGGCCCGCGCGATGTCGGCGGCGTGCACCAGCGGGCGCCAGGGGGTGCCGTCGGACAGGACGAGCACCTCGCCGGACAGCAGCGCGTGCCCCACCAGGTTGTTCAGCACGATGTCGGCGCGCAGCCGGGGCGAGAAGCCGAAGGCGGTGGCGTTGCGCATGTACACCGGGGTGAAGTCGTCGTCGGCCAGCTCGTGCAGGTCGTCCTCCACCCGCACCTTGGACTCCGCGTACGGCGTCACCGGCCGCAACGGCGCTTCCTCGGCGACCAGTTCGTCGCCGCCCGCGGCGCCGTAGACCGAGCACGTCGACGCGTACAGGAAGCGCCGCACCCCGGCGTCGCGGGCGAGCTTCGCCAGCTTCACGGAGGCGTGGTGGTTGATGTCGTAGGTGAGTTCGGGCGCCAGCGACCCCAGCGGGTCGTTGGACAGCGCGGCCAGGTGGATCACGGCGTCCACCCCGGCCACGTGCTCGGCCGTGACGTCACGCAGGTCGACCTTCGTCCCCGGCGGGTCGGCGGGCGTCGGGCCGAGCACGCAGTCGGCGAACAGGCCGGAGTCCAGCCCGACGACCTCGTGCCCGGCGGCCGTGAGGACCGGGGCCATGACGGTGCCCAGGTAGCCCTGGTGGCCGGTCAGCAGTACGCGCAAGGTTCATTCCCCCAGGTCGAGAGTCAGTTTGGTGACCGCGAACGCCTCGGCGTAGCGCGTGTTGCTTTCGATGCCGCGGATCCGGGCGAGCCCGAGGAAGGCCTCCCGGTCGTACCAGGGCCGGTGCTGCTGCGAGGGGTAGTGCTCCTGTAGCAGTCGCACCTTCTCCTCGGCGGTCTCCGGCGCCAGCGGCTGGTACGCCGACGGACGGCCGAGGTCGCCGTCCCACTTGACGATCTCGTAGCCGAGCACGAGGTGGTCGCGGAACGCGGTGGTCATGAGCTTCGCCAGGCCGCGGTGGTCCTGGTGCGCGTCGTCGGTGCGCGGGGCGAGCACGAGGTCCGGCTCCGTCCGCGCGCGCAGTTCCTCCACCGCGCCCTTGGCCTCGTCCCAGTGCGCGGGCAGCCGGCCGTCCGGCAGCTTGTGCACGGTCAGGTCGAGGTCGGCACCCGGGCAGAAGGCGGCGAGCGCGGCCCGCTCCTCCTGCTCCCGCTCGCCGCCACCGCCGGAGAGCACCAGCGCGTCGACGCGGACGCCCGGATGCGCGCGGCACAGCGCCAGCAGCGTGCCGCCCGCGCCGATGGCGATGTCGTCGCAGTGCGCGCCCACCGCGACGATCCCGTTCAGGCGCCCGGCCCCCAGCCGGATCACGCGGCGCCGGCCCGGCTCGCGGGCACCCGTGCCACGGTGCCGCCCTGCTCCCACACGGCCCACGGACGGTCGCCCCGGGTGTAGGCCTCGTCGAGCGCGGCCCGTTCCTTCACGGTGTCGGTCGGCTTCCAGAAGCCGCGGTGCTGGTGCGCCACCAGCCTTCCCTGCTTGGCCAGTTGGGCACAGCCGTCGGCCACCAGGTCCCCGTTCTCCGGTATGTGGTCGAAGACCTCCTGGCGGAGCACGAAGTAGCCGCCGTTCTCCCACAGCGGCATGTCGCTCACCGCGGTGATGCCGCCCACCAGCCCGTCCTCGCCCAGCTCCACGCAGTGGAAGGAGGACTGCGGCGGGACCACCATCATCGAGGCGCCCGCGTCGCGCCGGGCGAAGTTGTCGATCATCTCCGGCAGCGGGGCGTCGGTGAGCACGTCGGCGTAGTTGGCGAGGAACATCTCGTCGCCGTCCAGGTGGTGGCGCACCCGGCGCAGCCGCTCACCGATCGGCGACTCGATGCCGGTCTGGGCGAAGGTGATCGTCCAGTCGGCGATGTCGGTCGACAGCAGCTCGGTCCTCCCGCCCCGCAGCACGAAGTCGTTGGACGTCGTCTCCTCGTAGTTGAGGAAGAAGTCCTTGATGTGATGGGCCCCGTACCCGAGGCACAGGATGAACTCCTTGTGCCCGAAGTGCGCGTAGTAGCGCATGACGTGCCAGATCAGCGGGCGCGGGCCGACCATCGCCATCGGCTTGGGCACGTCGTCGGACGTGCCGTTGCGCATCCGCATCCCGTAACCGCCGCAGAACAGGACGACCTTCATCGCTTGACCTCGACAATGCTCAGTTCCGGAATGGGGAAGACGAGCCGGCCGCCCCAGTCGTGCACGAAGGACAGTTGCTCGGTCAGCTCGGTCCGCAGGTTCCACGGGAGGACGAGGACGTAGTCCGGCCTGTCGGCGGCGATCCGCTCGGGCGACAGGATCGGGATGCGGGTGCCCGGGGTGAACCTGCCGTGCTTGTAGGGGTTGCGGTCGACCGTGTACGCGAGCAGGTCGGGCCGGATGCCGCAGTGGTTGAGCAGGGTGTTGCCCTTGCCGGGGGCGCCGTAGCCGACGACCGTCTCGCCGCGCTCGGCCGCGTCGATGAGGAACCGCAGCAGGTCCCGGCGCACCTTGGCCACCCGGGCGGAGAACTCGGTGTACCCGGACAGCTCCTGGAGTCCGGCGGCCTTCTCCCGGTCGAGGACCTCGGCCACGCGGGCGGAGGGTTCCCCGGCCACCTCGGACGGGCGGGCCCACAGCCGGATCGAGCCGCCGTGCGTGGGCAGCAACTCGACGTCCACCAGGGAAAGTCCGCCGCTCGCAAGGGCTCGGATCGCGGACGCGACCGTGTAGTACTGGAAGTGCTCGTGGTAGATCGTGTCGTACTGGTTCTCCTCGATCAGGGTCAGCAGGTGCTGCACCTCGATGGAGACCCAGCCGTCGTCGGCGACCAGGGCGCGCAGCCCCTGGGTGAACCCGACCACGTCGGGGATGTGCGCGTACACGTTGTTGGCCACGACCAGGTCCGCCGGGCCGTGTTCGGCGCGGACGGCCGAGCCGGTGTCCGGGGACAGGAACGCGGTGAGCGTGGGCACGCCCGCGTCCCGCGCCGACGCGCCGACGTTCACCGAGGGCTCGATGCCGAGGCAGCGGATCCCGCGGTCCACCACGTGCTTCAGCAGGTACCCGTCGTTGCTCGCGACCTCGACGACGAAGGAGTCGCCGCCGAGATCCAGCCGCGCCGCCGCGCCGTCGACGAACGTCCGCGCGTGCTCCACCCAGGACGTCGAGAAGGAGGAGAAGTACGCGTACTCGCTGAACGTCTCCTCCGGCGTGATCAGCGGCGGGATCTGCGCGAGCCAGCAGTCGGTGCACACCCGCAGGTGGAGCGGGTACGCCGGCTCCGGTCGGTCCAGTTGGTCCGCGGCGAGAAAGCTCTCGCACGGCGGGGTCGCCCCCAGGTCGACCACGCTCGCCAGCGACGCCGCGCCGCAGAGTCGGCAACGTGCCATCAAAGTCCCCCATCCCGCTCGCCCGGGCGCACCCGCGACGAGCCCGTTCTTTCCCCTACCGGCGGCGGGCCGACCCCGTCGCCGGACCGTCCCGCGATCGCGGTGCGGTACCCCTCCACCAGGCGCTCCAGCCCGACGGCCGGGCTGAAGTCCCGCTCGTAACGGCGCCGGGCCGCCCGGCCCATCTCCCGGTTGCGGTCCGGATCGGCAGCGATCCGGCGCAGACAGGACGCGAGCGAGCCGGCATCGCCCGGCACGTGCCGCAGCCCGGTCACCCCGTCCTCGACGAGTTCCACGAAGGCCCCGTGACCGGCGGCGACGGCCGGGACCCCCGCCGCCATCGCCTCCACGACCACCAGGCCGAACGCCTCCAGCCAGGTCGACGGAGCCACCACGGCGACCGACCGCGCGACCGCCTTCCGGCACTCCGCCGTGTCGCACAGACCGGCGTAGCGCACGTCGTCCCGCCCCGCCGCCCAGGCGGTCACCTCCCGCTCCAGCGGCCCCGTTCCGGCGATCACGAGCGGCACGCCGATCCCGCCGCCGGAGGCGATCTCGTCCCACGCGGCCATGAGCAGCCGTACGCCCTTGGCCTCCGCAAGCCGGCCGAGATAGAGCAGGTGCTCGCCGTCGCCCTCCCGGACCACGCCGGGCTCGGGCACGAAGTTGTGCTTCACCGCCAGGCGTTCGGCCGGCATGCCGGCCCCCACCAGGACCTCGCGCTGCGCCGCGGAGATGCAGAAGAACCGCTCCACGCCGGACCACCAGCGCCGCCGGTTGACCGACAGGCTGACCGCCAGCGGCACCGTCGCCAGCCGGGAGCCGCGGTAGCAGCCGTGCCGGACGGCGGGCAGCGGCGTGGACCCGACGCACGCGGTGCACGGCCGCCCGTCCCGTTGCAGCGTGCCGGGCGGGCAGACCTGGGTGTAGTTGTGCAGCGTGGCGACGGCCGGCACGCCCGCGTCGGCGCAGGCGGCCAGGACCGCCGGCGACAGGAGCGGGAAGACGTTGTGGACGTGCACCACGTCCGGCCGTTCGGCGCGGAGCTTCGCGGCGAGCTCCTTGCGGACCGCGTGGTTCCACGGCACCCGCAACGGCAGCGCGGCCTTGGCGGGCAGGGACATGGCGGAGATGTCGTCGCTGCGCCGCTCGAACAGCTCGACCTGGTGGCCGGCCCCGCGCAGCAGTTCCACCTCCTGGTCGACGACCTTGTTCTCACCGCTCGGCTGTGCCGAGGCGTAGCGGTTGTGCACCACGAGGACGTGCATGCTCAGCCCACCTCCGTTCTCTGGGCCCAGCGCGGGACGCGCCGCCTCCGTGGGACATCGGGTGCTTGCGGGGGAGCGGCCGCGGCGGGCGTCGCCAGCAGTGAGGCGGCCACGGCCAGGTGCAGCAGGTACGGCGAGGCGTCGCCCAGTCCGGCCTCGGTGTACGACGCGATCGCGCAGTAGCTGATCAGGAAGATCGCGCAGGCCCTCGACAGCGACGGCGGACGCAGCAGGGCGACGCCGCCCAGCACGGTGATGAACGCCGCCACCAGACAGACGCCGATCATGCCCTGCTCGTTGTAGACGGCCAGCCAGCTGTTGTCGATCGGCAGCCCGTCGAACGACTTGTCGCCGAGACCGGCGCCGAACAGGTGCTCCGTGGTGCTCCGCGGCTCTGCCAGCAGGGCGTGCCAGACCTTGGCCCGGCCGGTGAGGCTGGAGAAGTTCTCCTGGCTCTGCCCGCGCAGGAACCACGTCTGCAGCGCGGAGGCGAACCCCACCGCGACCACCGCGACGATCGCCACCGCCCAGGTGAAGAACCGGCGGGCGGCGGCGCTGGTCAGCATGAGCGAGCCGATCGCCAGCGCCAGCCCGAGGAGCAGGCCGAGCGTGGCCGTGCGGGTGTGGGTCAGGGCGAGCAGGACGAGGGAGGGCACGATGACCACGGCCGCGCTGGTCCGGTCGGTCCGGCGGCCCAGGAGGAGCAGCACGGTCAGCCCGATGATCACCGCGGCGTACTGTCCGATCTGCGGCGGGGTGAGCGGCCACAGCGCGCCGACCAGACGCCCGCCGTAGAGGTCGGGCAAGGCCGCGCCCGGTGAGGCGACCAGGCCCGCGGCCACCGTCCCGAGCACGGCCAGGTACATCCGGATGTGGTGCCGGACGAATGTCGTCCCGCCGTCCCACCAGCGGCTGAGCAGCCACAGCGTGCCGACGAAGAGGGCCAGCCGGAAGCAGCGGAACAGCGCGCCGAACCCCGACTCCAGGTGCACGCTGGAGATCACGCTCGACACCAGCAGCAGGGTGAGCAGGAACACGTAGGAACTGGTCCGCACGCGCAGCCGGACGTTGACCACGAGCGCCAGTGCGAACGCGGTGACCAGCGCGCCCATGGTGACCATCTGGATGAGGGAGCGGGGCAGCGGCACGATGGTCTTCGCACCGGCGGAGCCGAGCGTGTTGAGGATCAGCAGTCCCCAGACCGTCCCGACGATCTTCGGTGTGCGGTCCGTGTTCATCTCAACCACCGTCCTGGGCGCGGAAGGTGCTGCCCGCGTCCTGCCGGTACGGCGTGCCCTGCCACTGCCCGGAGTCGAGTACCCGGCTCGGGTCGTGGGCGACGAACCTCCACGGTCCGACGTAGGTGTTGTCGTGCCAGCGGTTGTGCTGCTTGCCGGTGATCGCCTCGGCCACCCGGTCGCCCTGGTACGGCGACCAGTCCGGGTAGGTGCCGTAGTTGGCCAGCACCGCCATGCGGTCGCACTTCACGGTGCAGCCGACGACGGACTTGTCCAGCACGAAGCGGTTGTCGTGGATGTCCACCCGCTGGGTCCTCCACCGGCAGTCGTCGTAGAGCGGCGCGGTGGCGATCGCCGGCTGCGCGCAGCGCTTGGTGTTCTTCACCAGCAGCGTGCAGTCGCCGGACGAGGTGTTGGCCGGGCTGTTGCAGAACCGGTCGGCGTTCTCCCACAGGGTGATCCCGGACCAGTTGTCCTCCAGCAGGTTCCGGGCGATCTCGATCTTGTCGGTGCGGGCCCGGACCCGTGGTTCGCCGCCGGACTCGGACAGGTAGACGGTCGCGAACGGGAAGCTGTCGCCGCGGTCGGCGTACTTGCGGCCCTCGACCCAGTTGTTCCGCCGGATCGTGTTCCCGCGGACGACCGCGTTGTAGCTGGTCTCGTAGATCAGCGCGGCACCGTCGTTGGCCTCGAGCACGTTGTCCTCGATGAGGAAGTCGTTGTTGTCGGTGTCCGCCCAGAGCCCGGTTCCCCGGTTGTCGTGCACCCAGTTGCCGCGTACGTCGGCGCCGTCGACGGCCCAGAACTTGACGCCTCCGGTGCAGCCGCAGCCCTCCTGCTTCCGCTCCCAGTCGTCGGTGTTGTTGCCCGTGATCTCGTTGCCCTCGAGCACCAGGCCGCTGATGGGACCGTTGCCCTTGTACGCGTTCATGCCGTACTGCCCGTTGTCGCGCAGACAACTGGCGCGGACCTGCTGACGGGCACCGGCCATCAGCCCGGCGCCGGAGTTGTCCTGGATCGTCGTGTGCTCGATCACCCAGCCGTCGGCCGAGTCGTGGTTGACCACGCCCTCGTTCTGCGGGGCGACGAAACCCCGCACGGTCAGGTAGCGGATGGTGACGCCGGGGGCGTTGCCGGAGAACGCGTACTGGTTGGTCCTCCGGCCGTCGAGCACCGCGCCCGGCGCGCCGAGGTAGACGTCCCCCTTCTTGGGGACGACCTGGGCGTAGCGGTCCTTGTCGAGCCGGTGCCTGCCCGGCCGGAGCCAGAACGTGGTGTTCGGGGGACGGCTCTTGGTCTTCGCGGCCAGGTCACCGGGCTTGGCGGGGTCGACCGTCACCGCGCCCGCCGGTGCCTTCGCCGGCCCGGACGCGGGCTCGGCGCACACCCGGGCCACGGTCGTGGCCGGCCCGGCGGTCGGCTTCAGCCGCGTGCTCGGCGCGCTGTCGCAGCCGGTCGCCATCGGCAGGACCAGCGCCAGCAGTGCCGCCGGCAGCGCCCAGTGCCGCCCCTTGATCCCCAAGCGTCCTTCCCCCCTAGCCCCGGAACCCGAGTACGGTCGTGAACTCCCGCGTGCCCTCGGCGAAGCCGGTGCCGACCAGCGTCGTGGCGGGTTCCTTGCGCCCGAAGCCGGCGGAGTACCAGCCCAGCGGCGGCTCGCTCTCGCCGCGGTGCGCCCGCCAGTCCAGCTCCCCGGGCAGGTCGAGCACCGCGGAGCGGTCCTCGCCGTCCCGGGTCCAGGTGAGCCGCGCCCGGTTCCCCTCCAGGTCCGCGGTGACCGCCGGGCCGAGGTGGAACGCGAGGCGCACCGCCCGGCGCGGGCCGCGCACCTCGTCGACCAGCTTCAACTCCCGGCTCGTGGAAGTCAGTTCCACCCAGCGGCGGTGCACGGAGTGCTCGTAGCCGTCGTGCTCGGCGCACCAGCGGGCCACTCCCTCGCCGGACGTGTCCGCGACCAGGACGCGGCTGCCGGCGTGCCGGGTCCACAGGAACGGGCCGCCGGAGCCGGACTGGTCGGTGCCGTCCAGCTCCAGGGTGTTGTGGCCGAGGGTGGAGCGGAAGTACTGCCGCCACTCGGGCTGCCCGTGGTAGCAGTACGTCCCCGGATCGGCGAGCACGTCGACCCCGTCGTGCCGTACCTCCACGGACAGCGCGTCCGCGTGGGCGTGCGCGGCGATGGACAGGAATCCGTGCGGACCGCCGTCGCAGCGGACCCAGATCTCCTCCGGACCGCGCAGGATCGTCATGCCCGCGTCGGCGAAATGGGCCGGCCGGGCCGCCGGGCGGGTCACGCTCCCGTCCTTCGCGTACGGCCGGACGAGCGCGGCCAGCAGCGAGGTGCGCACATCGGTGCCGGTCACCTCCGGCCACCAGCCGAGCCGGCCGAACACGGCCTCCCCGGTGGCCAGCAGCGAGCCCCAGCGGTCGGTGCCCGCGCCGTCCACGACCAGACCGTGTCCGTCGTCCGCGTCGCCCTGGCGCGGCGGCCGCAGCCGGTTGTCCACGACGGCCGCGAGCGCGTCCGTCATCCGCAGCAGCACCAGCCGGACCGTCGCGGGGACCTGTACGCCCGCGGCGTCCGCCTCGGCCAGCGCGGCCAGGCCCAGCTCCAGCACCAGCCCGTGGTACTCGGTGGCCAGCTCCCGGTTGAGGCCGGAGCCGAAGGTGTTGGCCCGCAGGTTCCGCTCCAGCGAACGCAGCGCGTCGGCCCGCCAGCGCGCCGAGGAGGGGAACCATCCGAACGCGCAGGACGCGGCCAACTGCCCGGCGGCCTCGGCGATGACGTGGTTGTTCGCCGAGGAGCCCCGGCTGGGGAAGGCGGCCAGCCAGCGCTGGTGGTGCCAGATCTGCTCGCGCGCCTCCGGATTGTCCTCGAACAGCGCGGCCGCGCCCGGCCAGCCGTCGAGCAGCCGGCGGATCCACACCCAGGACAGCAGCCGGATCCCCAGCTCGATGCCGCTGGTCCACTGCACCCCGCGCAGCGGCGTGTTGACCGCCCACCACGACCGCAGGTGCGTGGCCACCCGTTCCGCGTACCGCTCGTCCCCGGTGACCGCGTAGGCGGCGGCGAGCACGGTGAGGTACTGGTGCCGGGACGGCTCCCAGATCTGCTTGATGTCCCCGACCGCCTCCTCGTCGCGGTACGGCACGTCGAAGGCGTACACCAGCGGAGCCCGGCGCCAGGTCTTCGGGTCCAACGACCAGTCAGGGGCGGCCATGTCGTGGCGCTCCACCCCGAAGAACTCGGCGTGCCCGTCCATCAGCCGGTCCGCCTCGGCGACGAGACGCTTCACGGCGTCCGGCGGCACCGCGTCGACCGTCCCCGCGGGCAGCACCGCGGTGAACCGGGCGCCGCGCACGCTCGGGCAGACCGGCTGCGCCGACCGCCAGCGCCGCCTGCGCACCGTGTCACCCACCCGGCCGCCGACCTCCCGCGGCCCCATCCGGGACAGCCGCCGCAGGTACCACCCCGCGCTCATGGTCATCGGGCGTCCGCCAGCGTCACGGGCGCGCCGCCGGCCAGGCCGGCCTGCACGGCGAGGGTGGCCGCCGTCGTGGCCACCAGCGACTCCAGCGGCACCGGCATCGGACCGCCGGTCCGGACGGCCCTGACGAACGCGGCCAGTTCGGCGGACTGGCCCTTGTCCCGGGCCTTGGGCAGCCGCGAACTGACCCACTTCTTGTGGCCGTACACCGAGGCACGGACGAAGTCGTCGAGCCGCAGCACCTTGCCGTCCGCGACCAGGTCCAGCGTCTCCTTGGGGAAGCCGGACGCGCCGGTGGTGACGTAGCTGATGGTGGCGGTGGATCCGTCCGGGTAGCGCAGCACGACCTGCAGGTCCTCGTTGCCGGACGGGGCGACCGCGTACACCGAGACCGGATCGGCGTCGAGCAGCCAGCTCGCGGTGTCGATGAAGTGCCCGCCCTCGCCGGCGAACCGCGATCCCTCGGTGCCCTGCTGGAGGTACCAGCTGCCGTGGTCGAGGCGGCCCGCGTTGACCAGGTAGCGCAGGCTCGCCGGGCCGGTCCTGGCGCCGAACCGCTGCCTGGCCTCCTGCAACAGTGGCGCGAACCGGCGGTTGAAGCCCACCTGCAACCGGTCGTTGCCGGACTCCTCCACCGCGGCGAGCACACCGGCCAGTTCGTCCTCGGTGAGCGCCAGCGGCTTCTCCACGAAGACCGCCTTGCCCGCCAGCAGCGCCTTGCGGGTCAGCTCGGCGTGCGAACTGTGCCGGGTGACCACGAACACCGCGTCGACGGACTTGTCCCCGAGCACGGCGTCCAGGTCGGTGGTCGCCTCGGCGAAGCCGAACTTCCGCTGCGCGTTGGCCGCGGACAGCGCCGTCGTGGTGACGACCGTCGACAGCTCGACACCGTCGCGCTGGGTCAGGTGCGGCAGCAGCATCGACGTCGCGTAGTTGCCCGCGCCGACGAACGCGAGGCGCACCGGCGTCCTGACGGGCCGGACCGGGGCGGACCCCCCGGCCGCGGTCCGCTTCACCGCGGGCACGGTCACCGCGGGGGCCTCGGCCTCCACCGCCTGCTCGGGGTACCGGAACAGCACGGCCACGGCCTTCAGTTCGCCGTCCTTCAGGCTCCGGTACGTCTCGACGGCGTCGTCGAAGCCGGCGATGTGGGAGATCAGCGGCTCCACGTCGACCTTGCCGCGGGCGACCAGGTCGAGGAAGCACGCCAGGTTGCGGCGCTCGGTCCAGCGCACGTAGCCGATCGGGTAGTCCCGGCCCTCCAGCTCGTACGCCGGGTCGTAGCGCCCGGGTCCGTAGCTGCGGGAGAACCGGACGTCGAGCTCCTTCTCGTAGTACGCGTTCCACGGCAGGTCGAGGCGGCACTTGCCGATGTCGACGACCCGGCCGCGGTCCCGGCAGAGCCGTGCCGCCAGCTCGACGGGCTGGTTGCTGCCGCCGCCGGCGGCCAGGTACACCTGGTCCACGCCGTGGCCGTCGGTGAGTTCGGCGACGGAGTTCTCCACGGCCGCGGAGGAGGGGTCGCCGCAGGCCGTCGCGCCCAGGCTCTCGGCGAGCTCGCAGCGCGCCGGGTCGGGGTCGACGCCGACGACCCGGACCCCCGAGGCGGTCAGCAGCTGCACCACCAGTTGTCCGATCAGCCCGAGGCCGATGACCAGCGCCACCTCGCCGAGCCGCGACTCGCCCTGGCGGACGCCCTGCATCGCGATCGACCCGACGGTGCCGAAGGCCGCGTGCCGCGGCGCGAGACCGTCCGGCACCGGGGCGTAGAGGTTCTTCGGCACCCAGTTCAGCTCGGCGTGCAGCGCGTGCTCGTTGCCGGCGCAGGCCACCAGGTCGCCGACCTTCACGTCGTCGATCCCGGCGCCGACCTGCTCGACCACCCCGCACAGCGAGTAGCCCAGCGGTGTGTAGGAGTCCAGCTTGCCCATCACCTTGCGGTAGGTGGCGGGCACCCCGTTGGTGGCCACGCTCTGCACGACCTTGGCCACCTGGTCCGGCCGGGAGCGGGCCTTGCCCAGCATCGACATGCCGGCCTCGGACACCTTCATGAGCTCGGTGCCGGTGGAGATCAGCGAGAAGGCGGTCCGCACCAGCACACCGCCGGGCTTGCACCCGGGGACCGGCACGTCGAGCAGCGCCAGCTCGCCGCTCTTGTAGTTCTGTACGACCTGTTTCACCGAAGTCCTCTTGTCTCTACTGTCTCTACGCCGTCACGGGGGAGTCCTGGCCGGCCTTGGAAGTCGCGCCGCGGTACCAGTACTCGAGGGTCAGCACGTGCCACAGATGCTTGGAGAAGTCCCGCTGCCCGGAGGCGTCCTCGGCGACCATGCGCGCCAGGGCGTCCCGGCGCAGGAGCCCGGAGCGGACCAGTTCGCCGTCGTTCACCACCTCGCGCACCAGTGGTGCCAGGTCCCGGCTCATCCAGGCCCGCAGCGGTGCGCTGAACAGGCCCTTGGGCCGGTACACGATCTCCCGCGGCAGGACCGAGGTGGCCGCCTCCTTGAGGACGGCCTTGCTCTGCCGTTTGACGATCTTGCGGTCACCGGGGACGGCGAACGCCGCCCTGACCACCTCGACGTCCACGTACGGCACCCGCACCTCGGTCGAGGCGGCCATGCTCGACCGGTCCGTGTACGTGAGGTTCAGGCCCGGCAGGAACATCCGGGCGTCGCCCAGGCACATGCGGTTGACGAAGTCGTCGAGGTCGTTGTCCTCGTAGACGTCCGCGTGCTCGGTCAGCACGTCCTCGACCGTCGGGGCCAGGTCCGGATCGATCAGGGCGAGCAGCTCGTCCTGGTCGTACATGGTGTAACTGCGCCGGAAGGCGGTCTCCTCCGGCAGGTCGGCGAAGGACAGGAACCGCTTCGCGAAGCGCACCGACCGGTAACCGCGGCGGGCCGAGGCGACCGGCAGCCGGTCCACGGCCGCGGACAGGCCGCGCCGCAGGGGCCGCGGGACGCGCTGGTAGCGCAGCGCGATCAGGTTGGCCAGGTGCTTGCGGTACCCGGCGAACAGTTCGTCGGCCCCCATGCCCGAGAGCATCACCTTGACCCCGGCCTCCCGGGCGGCCGAGCAGATCAGGAACGTGTTGATCGCGGCGGGGTCGCCGATCGGCTCGTCCAGGTGGTGCGTCATCCGCGGCAGCAGGTCGAGCACGTCCGGGGCGATCTCGATCTCGTGCAGGTCCACGCCGAACTCCGCGGCGACCTGCCGGGCGTAGCGCAGGTCGTCCGGCATCGCCTCGAACTTGGCGTCCTCGGCGCGGAACCCGATCGTGTAGGCGGAGATCCCCGGCCGGTCGCGGGCCGCCAGCGCGGTCAGATAGCTGGAGTCGAGACCGCCGGAGAGGAACGTCGCCACGGGCACGTCGGAGAGCAGGTGGCGCCGGGTCGACTCCTCCACGACGGCGGCGATGTCCGGCAGTTCGCCGCTGCGGGCCCGCTCCCGCCCCTCGGCGGCGACGTCCCTCAGGTTCCAGTACCGGCCGCGCTCCACCCGGCCGTCGGGCCGGAACCGCATCCAGCTCCCCGGCGGCAGCTTCTCCGCCTCGCGGAACGCGCACCGTGAGTCCGGCACCCAGTAGTACAGCAGCGACGCCACCAGCGCGGCGTGGTCCACCTCCAGCGTGCCGCCGGTCACCGCGGCCAGCGCCTTGAGCTCGGAGGCGAACACCAGGCCCGGGCCGCGTCGCAGCAGGAACAGCGGCTTGATGCCCAACTGGTCGCGGGCGAGCACCAGTTCACCGGTGCGCTCGTCGAAGACGCCGAACGCGAACATGCCGCGCAGCCGCGGCAGGCAGTCCGTGCCCCAGCGCCGCCAGGCCTCCAGCAGCACCTCGGTGTCGGAGGTGCCGCGGAAGCGCACCCCGGCGGCCTCCAGCTCGGCGCGCAGCTCGGGCGCGTTGTACAGCTCGCCGTTGTACGTCAGGACGAGGCCGCCCGAGACCATCGGCTGGGCGCCGGTCTCGGACAGGTCGATGATGGCCAGCCGACGGTGCCCGAGGTGCACCTCGCCGTCACCGGCGGGGTGGCTGTAGCGGCCCGCCCCGTCCGGACCGCGGTGGGCGAGGGTGTCGGTGAGCCGGTCGGCCACGGCCTTCCCGTCCGGCCACCGGTACGTGCCTGCGATGCCACACATGTACTACCGAGCCTCCTGGTCACTGTCCGGGACGCGGGCCGCCCACATCGGCAGCCGCTCCGTCCGCGGCCGGTCCTCCCCCACCGCCTGAACGGCGGGGGAGGTACCCCCACCGCCCTGCCGGGCCGGACGGTCGTTCTGGCCGCGCAGCGCGGTGAGCGGTCCGTCCCACAACGTGCCGTCGGTCCGGTCACGCGGATCGGGGTCGATCAGCACCACACCGATAACCGCGACGCGCTGGTCCGCGAGCTGCCGCGCCACGGTGTGCAGCCACGCGGCGCTGCCGTGCCCGGCGCGCACGACGAGCACGGTCCGGGTGCCCAGGTACCGGAGGTCGGTCCACGCCGTGCCGGGCGCCACCGAACCGACGCCGATCCGGCGTTCCTGGTGCGGTGCGTCCGCGGCATCGGCACCACTGACCACGGCCGGGTCTCCCGGCTTCGGGCGCCGCCTGCTGAGCTGTGGGCCGGGCAGGCCGTCGACGACGACCACCGGTCCGTCCGCCGCCAGTGCCCTGGCGAGGTCCAGGGCGATCGCGCCCGCGTTGCGGGCACAGCCCAGTTCCAGCAGCGACACCGGTTCCGCGGAGCCGCGCACGGCCCGGGCCAGGGACGTGGTGAGCCGTTCGCGTGCCGCCCGGTTCCGGCGCCGCCGCCACAGCCTGGCCTTCCGGCGGGGCAGTTCCGTGATGACCGAGGCGCCGAGGTTCGACGCGATGTCCCGGCGCAGCACGGGGCGATCCGCCACCACCGAGCCGACCGCGGCCACGGAGAGGCCGAGGACGAGGCCGAGGACCAGCCCGACCGCGCCGTTGGTGGCGGCGTTCTTCGGCAGGGAGGCCTGCATCGCGCTCGGGGTGTCCACGATCTGGGTGCCGGCGACGAGTTGGGGCGTGCCGATGCGCGCGTCCGCGGCGCGCTGGCTGAAATCGGTGATCCGCGAGGTGAGTTCGGCCCGGCGGGCGAAGAGCGACTCCAGGTCCGCCGACGCCGTCGGTCCGGTCTGCGTCGATCCGTCCCCGATCGCCTTGTTGACCTGGGCGAGTTCGCCCTGCATACGGTCACGCTGGTCGAGCAGGGCCTTCGCCTCGGCGGTCGCGGCATCCTTGATCCGCTTCACGTGGTCTGCGACGAACGCGTCGGCCAGCGCCTTGGCGCGAGCCTCCGCGTCCGCGTCGCTGTCACCCGTCACCGTGATCTGAAGCAGGTTGTTGGTCAGGCCGGCACCCGAGTACTCCTTCATGAAGTCCTCCGGTTTTTCCGAGGACTTGAGGGACTTCAGGGCCTGGCCGGCGATCCGCGTGGTCTGCAGCAGCGCGACGTCGGTGCGGATCAGTGTTCCGGGGTCGTTCGGCTGATCCTCCCGGTGCGCGACCAGCACCTTGGTCACCGCGGTCGGCGGCGCCGGCATCAGGATCGCCACCGCGGCGCCCGCCAGCAGTCCCAGCAGTCCCGTGGAGCACCAGAAACGGCGCCGTCTGCGGACCGCCACCACCAGTGCCTGCAGGTCCACCAGCGGAGTGGCGGCCGACGACTCCGGCGTCGTACTCGTCGTCACCCTGCACTTCCCTTCACGTCATGGCCCACCGCGAGCACCGGCGTGGCGGCCTCCTGGGGACGGTCGGCGGCTCGCGCCGGAACGGTCCGGGCCGTTCCGGCCAGTACGACGCCGACGACCTCGTGCCGGGCGTCCGCACACGCCTCGGCGATGCCGGCGAGTTCCCCGGCGGTCCAGTTGCCCGCGCTCAGCACGACCAGGGCCCCGGACTCGTCGCCGCGGTCGGGCACCATCGGCCGGGACACCGGGACCTCCACCAGCCGCAGCAGCGGATCGCCGCCCGCCTCGGCGACGAGTTCCACGGCGGCCCGGCGGGCGATCCCGTCGCCGTCCGGGACGACGACCAACAACCGCCGGGGGGCGGGCAGCCGGTCCCGGAGACGGGCGCACACCCGCCGGTAGTGGATCAGCCTGCCGGCCTCGTCGCCGTACACCTGCGGGGCCGGTACGTCCCAGCGGACGTCGACACCCAGCAGCCGGCGGATCCCGGCCCGCGGGCCACGCCCCTCCGGCCGGTGCGTGGGCCGGGACCCGGCCACGTCGACGGTGCCCAGCAACGTCGAACCCAGTGCCGCGGCGATCTCCGGCCGGGTGCGCAGCCGACGGCTCATCCGCGCCACGGTGAGATGGCCGATGACCCCGAGCAGCAGGAACAGCAGCGCCCCGGCGGCGATGAGCTGCGTCCGCGTCGGCGGTGCCTCTCCGGTCGGCCGGGCCGCCGGGCCCATGACGACCATGTGGGCCTTGTTGGCGGCCGGGTCGGACTGGTTCAGCTTGGTGATGGCTTCCTGCAGCGTCGTACGCAGCTTCTCCAGCTCCGTACGGGCCTGCACGCCCTCCACGGTCTTGCCCGGATCGGCCGCGTCGGCCAGCTGCGTGATGCGGCGGCTGGTCTGCGTCACCGTCTCCTGGAGCGCCTCGCGCTGCGCCGCCGCCTCGGGGTCGCTGTTGTCGTCCACGACCCGCGCGGCGAACGTGACGAACTGCTGGGCCACCGCGTCGGCGAGCTGCTGCGCGCGCTCCGGGGTCTCGGCCGTGCCCGAGATCTCGATGATGTTCCCGTCGGAGGTCTTGGCGCTCACCCGCTTGCGCAGTTCGCTCTTGGAGACCCCGGACCAGTGGAGCGTGCCGGCCGCCTGGTCGACCACGACCGAACTGGTCGCGATCTCCTCCTGGGTCAGCAGCTCGCGCTCCTCCCACGCCCCCGGCAGCAGCACCGACGCCGACGTCGTGTACTGCGCGGGGAACAGCAGGGAAGCGCCGTACCCGCCGAGCGCGCCCACCAGGGCGAGGGCGGCGAGGAGCCGCCAGCGCCGACGGATGATCCGCCCGATGGTGGCCAGGCGTATCGTGTCATCGTTCAACGGTGCGGCCTCCGCCCTGTGCACGGTCCGGGTCGCCCGCCGACGCCGGAGCGGCGTCACCGCAGGCGGCGGCGTAGGCGGCGAGCAGCGAGGCCTGCGAGTTGCGCCAGGAGAGCGGGCCGCTGATCCGCTCCTGGCCGATCTTGCCCATCAGGGCCCGCTTCTCCGGATCGTCCATGAGCCGTGCGACGAGCCGCGCGAACTCGGCCTCGTCGTTGGCGGGCGCGTAGACGGCGGCGTCACCGGCGGAGACGCGCGCCTCCCGGAGGTCGAAGGAGACGAGCGGCCGGCCCATCACCATGTACTCCAGGACCTTGTTCATGGTCGACACGTCGTTGAGCGGATTGTGCGGGTCGGGGGAGAGGCACACGTCCGCCGTGGACAGGTAGCGCACCAGGTCGGCGTCCGGGATGCGCCCGGTGAACTGCACCTGATCCGAGAGCCCGAGCTGCCGGGACAGCTCCACCATCGCGTCGAAGGTGTCACCGCCGCCCACGAACACCGCGTGCCAGTCGCTCCGCCCGACCTCGTCGCGCAGCTTCGCCAGGGCCCGCAGGGCGTAGTCGACGCCGTCCTGCGGGCCCATCACACCGAGGTAGCACAGCAGATGGGGCTTGCCGCGCTTCAGCTCCGGCTCCGGCGGCACGGGGTGGAAACGGTCGATGTCGGGCGCGCTGCGCACCACGAAGACGTCCTCGGGCCGCTTGCCGCCACGGCTCACCGCGACGTCCCGGTAGCTCTCGTTCGTGGCGATCACGACGTCCGCGGTCCGGTACGTCATCCGCTCCAGCGCGCACACGCCGCGGTAGAGCAGGTCCTTGCCGCGGCCGAACCGGGAGAGGTACAGCTCGGGCACCAGGTCGTGCTGGTCGAAGACGAACCGCGCGCCGCGCCGCTTCAGCCACCGGGCCGGCAGGAACAGCAGGTCGGGCGGGTTGCAGGCGTGGACGACGTGGACCGGGCCGACCTTCCGGGCCAGCCGGAACGTGTGCCACAGCGCCGATCCGTACTCCCGCAGGTAGCCGGCCGGTCCTCCGGTGGCCGCGCGCAACGGGTAGCGGTGGATCCGCACCCCGTCGATCACGGCCTCCGGCTCCGTGTCCCGCTTGCTGCCCTGCGGACAGATGACGTGCACCGTCCAGCCCGCGTCGCGCAGTGTCGTGCACTCCTGCCACACCCGCCGGTCGAACGGCACCGACAGGTTCTCCACCAGGATCAGCGCGCGCCGGCCCGGCCGGGCGCCCCCGGTCTTTTTACCAAGCAAGGCCCATGTATCCCGGTTCGGCCCGGCGCGCGTCGGCGTCGGGAAGGCGGACGAGGTCGACGATGACGGGGCCGTCACCATGGGGAAGCGCCGCCAGTACGGCCGGATCCTTGGTCCCGACGAGGCACACCTCGGCGTGCTCGAGCACCTCGTCGACGGAATCCGCGAGCAGCTGCGCGAGGTGCGGCAGCCGGGTCTCGATGTACTCGCGGTTCGCGCCGAGCAGCCGGGACAGGCTCACGTTGGCGTCGTGGATCCGCAGGTCGTAGCCCTTGCCGAAGAGCCGCTCCGCCAGTTCGACGAGCGGGCTCTCGCGCAGGTCGTCGGTGCCGGGCTTGAAGGACAGCCCGAACAGCCCCACCTTGCGCTTGCCGGTGCGCTCGACCAGCTCCACCGCACGCTGTAGATGGTCGGCGTTGGAGGGCAGCACATGGGACAGGATGGGCACCGACACGTCGGCCCGCTGCGCCGCGTGGACCAGGCTGCGCAGGTCCTTGGGCAGGCAGGAGCCGCCGAAGGCGAAGCCGGGCCGCAGGTAGGCGGGGCTGATGTTCAGCTTGCGGTCGGCCAGGAACACGTCGATCACCTGGTGCGAGTCCACCCCGAGCGCCTGGCACACCGCGCCCAGCTCGTTCGCGAAGCCGATCTTGAGGCCGTGGAACGCGTTGTCCGCGTACTTGATCGCCTCGGCCACCGGGACCGGTACCCGGAACACGTCGCCGGGCAGATCCTCGTACAGCTCCGCCACCACGTCGCCGCTCGCCGCGTCGAGTTCGCCGATGACGGTCTTGGGCGGGTCGAAGAAGTCCCGCACGCTGGTGCCCTCGCGCAGGAACTCCGGGTTGACCGCGACCCCGACGTCCACGCCGGCCGTGCCCCCGACGGCCTTCTCCAGGATCGGCACCAGCAGGTTCAGACAGGTGCCCGGGAGCATGGTGCTGCGGAACACGACGGTGTGCCGCCCGCCCCGCTCGGCCAGCGCGGTACCGATCTCCTCGGTGACCCGCTCCAAGTACGTGGTGCACAGACTGCCGTTGGGCTCCGACGGCGTGCCCACGCAGATCAGCGACACCTCGCTGTTCGCGATCGCCTCACGGACGTCGGTGGTGGCGCGTAAGGCGCCGCTCCCCACGACGTCGGCGACGAGTTCGCCGATCCCCTCCTCGACCACCGGGGCCTTGCCGTCGTTGACCAGGTCGACCTTCACCTGGTTCACGTCGACACCGATGACCTCGTGCCCCCGGCCGGCCAGGCACGCGGCCGACACACAGCCCACGTAGCCGAGCCCGAAAACGCTGACCTTCATGACCCGTTCCTCCCCCCGGTCAGGCCCCTGCGGCCTGCCGTCCGCACCCCTGCCCGACGACGCTCCGCGCGCATCAGTAGGCCCCCTGCCCGTACAGCACCGCACGCAGCGTCTTCCACAGGATCACCGTGTCCAGGGCGAGCGACCAGTCCTCCACGTACCGCAGGTCCAGCCGCACCGCCTCCTCCCACGACAGGTCGCTGCGTCCGCTGATCTGCCACAGGCCGGTGAGTCCGGGCTTGACCAGCAACCGCCGCCGGATGTCCGGTCCGTACGCGGCGGACTCCTCCGGTAACGGGGGCCGCGGACCGACGAGCGACATGGACCCGGCCAACACGTTGAAGAGCTGCGGGAGTTCGTCGAGCGAGTACCGGCGCAGCACCGCTCCCACCCGGGTCACCCGCGGATCTCGGCGGACCTTGAACAACAGCCCGGCGCCCTCGTCGAGGCCGGCCAGCTCGGCACGTGCCTTGTGGGCCCCGACGACCATGGTGCGGAACTTGAGGATCGTGAACTCGCGGCCGTTCTTGCCGACCCTGCGCTGGCGGTAGAACGCCCCGCCCCGGCTGTCCAGCAGCACGAGCAGCCCGACGACCAGCATCAGCGGCGCGAACAGCAGGATCAGGACCGCCGCGCCCAGCCGGTCGACCACCACCTTGACCGCCCGGCGGCCCCCGGTGAAGGTCGGCATGCTGACCCGCAGCAGCGGGATCCCGAGCACCGCGTCCACGTGCAGCCGCGGGCCGGCCACCTCCATCAGCACGGGCGCCACGACCATCTCGGCGTCGCTGCCCTCGAGGTTCCAGGCCAGCCGCTGCAGCTTGTCCGGTGACCAGTGCGGGTCCGGTGTGACGGCGACGACACGGTAGCCGTCGCGGTGGACGTGGTTCGCGACGTCCGCCAGCCTGCCGACGACCGGAACCCCGTCCAGCTGGTCACCCTCGAGCCCGTGACCGTCCGTCGTGCACACCGCCTCCACCCGCCAGCCCAGGTGCGGGAACTTGCGGGTCCGGGAGACCAGGTCGCGCACGGTGGCCGGGCTCCCGGCGGCGAGCACCGGCCGCAGGCAGCGCCCTTCCTTCCGCTGTTTGTGCAGCCACAGGCGCAGCAGATACCGCTCCGTCATGGCGACCAGCGCGATCGCGGGGATCGCGACGAAGATCCAGAGTTTGATGTTGCGCGAGGTGAGGGCGATCCCGCCGAGCGCGAGCACGACGGTCGCCGTGAACAGAGAGCGGCCGAGCCGGCGGAATTCCTCGGCGCCCTGGCCCAATACGGCCGGTGCCCACGCCCGGCTCACCCAGAGCGACCCCAGCACCAGCAGTTCGGTGCCGAAGGCGAGGATCCCCCACTTCTCATGCCAGTTGGCCGCGTCCCGGGCCCCGAAGAAGTTGCCGATCGCGGCCACCACGCAGGCGGTGACCACCGTGTCGCTGGTGATGACGGTACGGCGGTACCGCTGCTCCCAGTCGGTCGCAGGCTGGTTCATCGCCTCGTCCGTCAGACGCCCGCGCGCAGACGGAAACGGGCGTACTAGTCCCCCTTGCCGCACAGAACCCCCCAGGTTCCAGTGATTCGACGTGTTCGTCCAACACTGTTCCTCGCTCCGGGAGGCACCCCCGCCCCCCGCACCGCGCCGCGCCGTTCCTCCCCCCGGGAGGCCCCCGCCTCCCGCGCCGCGCTCTTCCTCCCCCCGGGAGGCGCGCCTCCCGTGCATGACAGTCCGACCGTTCCAGGGCTGTATGAACAATTCGCCCTGACGGCGGCGGACTTGCTCGTCCTGCCGGACGCCCGAGGTGTCCGGGAGCCGTCGAGGTCCCGGGTGCTCCCCGCACCCAAGCCCTCTGGAGCCCCGAGAACCGACCACCCCCAAGTCTGGTGCCGAGGACGCCCATACTGGCATTCCGTGGCACCGGACCTATAGATCCTTATTGGTCGCCTCGTGTCCGAACAGGTGAAGCACGGTCAATCTAGACCATCGAGGCCGGTATGAAGAGGGGGATGTGTGGAATTTGTGCCCAAGATTTGGTGTCGGGCCCATTGATCGACGACTACCCACGGGTGCTTCGGTGTAACCGAGCGTTCCGGCGGCCCGCCCGGCGCCGGGGCGCGGCTCGCACGGGGTGGTGATCGGTGAGCGTCCCGTGTCGTCTCTCCTGTGTCGTCCCTCCGGTGGGGGACGGCTCCGGCGATGACGGTCGTGCGGGCGGGCCCGACAGGGGCATTGCCGGTAGCGTGATCGACTGCCGCATGGAAGGTCCATGTGTCCGGCCGGCCCGTACGAGGGATTCCGGTGGCGAGCGATGGGACCGTGATGAGCGAACTGACGAAGCCCGGAATCGAGGTGCCGGAGGGTGACGCGCCCACCGAGCTGACGATCCGGGACCTCGTGGTCGGAGACGGACCCGAGGCGCAGCCGGGCAGGGTCGTCCAGGTTCACTATGTAGGGGTCACGTTCGCGTCCGGAAGGGAGTTCGACTCCTCCTGGGAGCGGGACCGGCCGTTCAAGTTCGCCGTGGGCGGTGGCAAGGTCATCAAGGGCTGGGACCGGGGGGTGAGGGGAATGAAGGTCGGCGGCCGGCGCGAGATCATCGTTCCCCCGCGGCTCGGTTACGGCAGGCAGTCACCCTCTCCGTTGATCCCGGCGGGCTCGACGCTGATCTTCGTCGTGGACCTGCTCACGGTCGTGAGCGGGCCCGCCGGAGCGAGGCACGCTTGACCGCCTCGGTCACGGGTGTCCCGCCGTTCAAGTCTCCTCTCGTCAAAGCGGTGTTCAGGGACGTGACCTCGATGCACGTCTCCCGGCCGGCCGCGTGGGCCGCCGCGTCGGTGACGCGGACAGTGCTGACGGAGATCATCGACGGCGCGAGGAGCGCGGCGGCGGAGGAGGCCCGGAAGAAGCTGATTCCCCGGGACCTCGTCTCGGCGATCGGCCGGAACGTCGAGATCGAGGTGGGGTGCCAGTGGTACCTCCACAGCCCGACGTTCCATGGCCTGACCGGTGTCCTGTACGACGCCGAGGGAGTCATCGTGTCTGTCCGTGAGCGCAGAGGGGCGCGCAGACCGAGTGCTGTGGCCGGCGCCCACAGGTTCGAGGCCGGGGTCAGGAAGCTGCTGCGGAGCCAGGGGGTGACGGCCGTTCCGGCGATGGTCCGCGACCTGGACGGAATCGCGAGCGTGTTCCTGACGGACCTCGCCCGGGACGCGGCCGTGGTCGTCCGCGAGGACGGGGCCAGGCGTTTCGGTACGGTCACCCCGGTGACGTCGGGCGAACCGGCCGCGCCCCCGTTGCCCGGGGAATCCCTCCGGACCCCGTCCGCCCGCAGGGCGGCCGGGCGGACCATCGGCAGGGACGACGTCCTGGCCGCCACCAGGATCCAGTTGTTCGGCGGCGACCTCAGGCGGCGAGCCCTCACCGAAGCACGCGAGGCGACACGGAACACTTCGGCCGGCTGAGCGGGTGCGATTCGCCCGGCCCGGGTGCGCCGTGACGGAGGCCGGCGCGTCGGTACGGAGAAAACCCGGGAGAGCGGACACCCGTGCGGTGCTACGGTCGGGCGCCATGAGCTGGCTTCCCGACGACTTCGTCCACCCCGTCCTGGTGCCGCTGTCGGACGGCCATCACCTGCGGCCCATCCGGGAGGCGGACACCCCGCTCGACTATCCGGCCGTGATGGGCTCGCGCGAGCGGCTGTGGACCGTCTTCGGCCCGGCCTGGGGCTGGCCCGCGGCCACCATGACCTACGAGGCCGACCTGTTGCGGCACGAGAAGGAGATCGCCGCACACCAGTCCTTCAACTACGCGCTGTTCGACGCGGCGGAGACCGCGCTGCTCGGCTGCGTCTACATCGACCCGCCGGAGAAGGCCGGCGCGGACGGTGAGATCTCCTGGTGGGTGGTGGACGAACTGGTGGGCAGCGAGGCCGAGCAGGCGCTGGACGCGCTGGTGCCGCGGTGGATCGCCGAGGACTGGCCGTTCGAGCGACCGCGCTTCATCGGCCGCGAGATCTCCTGGCAGGCCTGGCTCGCCCTGCCACCGCACCCCGATGCCTGAGAAGCCGTATTTCCACCGGTCATGAGGACGGGTGTGATCGAACAAGGTCCCTGGACGAGTGATCTCGGCCGGGTGGACGCATGAGAGCAGAGCCCCTCGACGGCTCGAGACTGCGACACCGGTCGAGCACCAGGAGGCACGGCTCGACCGACTGGCCGGCGAAGCCGGGTCCGAGGGCGCGCGAGGGCCGGTCCCGATCGAGGAGGCGGCCGCCACGCTCCGCGCCGGTCCCGCCGACTGCCACGGCATCGATGGGCAACGGCCGCATCGGCGCCGTTCCCGGCATCGTGCACGCCACCGGTCCGTCCACTGCGTGAGGCACCATCGCATTTTCCACCTCCATCATGTGGCTGCGTCTCGCATCTATCGCATTCACTACGTCAGGGCCTGCGCGGTATGGGGCACCAGCGCGGCCGGTCCGGTCTTCACGTACGGCACGTGGACCGGGGAATCCGGCTGGGGCACGGCCGGAGTGACGTTCGCCTTCGGGTGCGGAGGCGGAATGTGGGGCACCGCATGGAACTGAAATCAGAGGTGGCAGAAATGCGCTCGCCGGATCACAAGACCGACCGTATCGGACCCGTCATCGCTTCCGTCGTGAGCGTGGGCAGTCTGTATGCGGCTCACCTCGTGGCGCCCGAGCTGTCGCTCGGTCTGCTGCTCGTGCCTGGGATTCTCCTGGGTACGGCTGTCGCGATGGTGCTGCGCAAGCCGAAGGGGAGAGGGCGGTAGATCGAGCTGGGCAAGCCTTGTGCCGCCGACGGCAACGGTACGGCGGCGCGCCGCACGGGGCGACGGGCGGCATCCGGTGGATTCCTCATCCGCCGGAGGCCGTCCACCGTCTTCGGGGCCGTGGCCGTTCGCTATTCTCTGGTCTCCAGCGACCGTGTCGTCACTCGTCCGCGGTGGTGAATTCCTTTCGCGGTCGCAGCATGCCCCGAATTTTCCCCATTTTCTCCTCGAAGAGACACCGGATCCGCCCTGCGGCAGTGGTGTGAGCCGGTCATTTTTCATTTCCCCTGGAGTACGGAACACGTGAAGACGAAGACAACGGCGGACAGCGCTGCCCGAAAGCGCCTGTCACGCCATCGGCTGGCCGGATTAGCGGCAGCGGGCGCGCTGACCGCGGGAACCCTGACCGCCCTGGTGCCGACGGCCGCGCAGGCCGGAACCACCGCACCGGCCGGATCGAGCGCACGACAGCGGGACTTCACGGCCGCCGCCGCCAAGTACCACGTCCCCGTAGGGGTGTTGCTGGCCGTGGCGTACCAGGAGTCGGCGTGGGACGCCCACGCGGGCCGGATGAGCACCAGTGGCGGCTACGGTCCGATGCACCTCACCGACGTCACCCCCGCGATGCTGGCCGCCGGTCCGGCCGGAGCGGTGGGGCGGGCGGACCTCGCGGCCAGGGCGAAGGACCCCGCCCTGCACACGCTGCGGGCCGCGGCGAAGCTCACCGGTCTGACCCCCGCCGAACTGCGCGACGACCCCGCCGCCAACATCGCGGGCGGTGCCGCGCTCCTGGCCTCCTACCAGCAGGCCGTGTCCGGCGGCCGGCCCTCGGACGCGGGCCGGTGGTACGGGGCGGTGGCCCGTTACAGCGGCTCGTCGCAGAAGCGCAGCGCCACCGCGTTCGCCGACCGCGTCTTCGCCACCGTCAGGAACGGGGCCACGCGCGTCACCCAGGACGGCCAGCGGGTGACCCTGGGCGCCGACAGCGGAGTCCGTGCCGACAAGGGGCAGTTGGGCAAGCTCTCCCTGGCCGGCGTCGCGACGGTGGCGGCGACCGAGTGTCCGGCGGAGGTCTCGTGCACCTTCGTGCCGGCGGCTTCGTCCAACGGCCAGGTCTCCAACCGTCCGGCCAACGGCATCAGGATCGACACGATCGTCATCCACGACACCGAGTCGTCGTACGAGTCGGCCATCGCGACGTTCCAGAAAGCGGGCGGCGCTTCCGCGCACTACGTGATGCGGGCCTCGGACGGCGCGGTGACGCAGATGGTGCCGACCAAGGACGTCGCCTACCACGCCGGAAACTACTCGACGAACCTGCACTCCATCGGCATCGAGCACGAGGGCTACGCCGCGCACGGGGGCACCTGGTACACCGAGGCGCAGTACGAGGCCACGGCATCCCTGGTGCGCTACCTCGCGGACCGCTACGGCATTCCGCTGGACCGTGAGCACATCATCGGCCACGACAACGTCGCCGGTCCGAACTCCAGTCTCGTCGCGGGCATGCACTGGGACCCGGGCGCGTCCTGGGACTGGGAGCACCTGATGAGCCTGGTCGGCGCTCCGGTGACGGGCGAGCACGGGGTCGGCCCGGTCGGCTCGGCGGTGACGATCACTCCCGGCTTCACCGAGAACCAGCAGACCGTGCAGGTCTGTCCCATCGACGATCCCACCGGTGCCACTTCTTCGTGCACCGAGCGGCAGCAGTCCTCCAACTTCGTCTTCCTGCGCACCGCTCCCAGTGACACCGCTCCGCTCTTCGGCGATCAGGCCATCCACAAGGGCGCGGCGGGCACCGACCAGATCAGCGACTGGGGGTCCACCGCCCAGGCGGGGCAGCAGTTCGTCGTGGCAGGTGTCGAAGGTGACTGGACCGCCGTCTGGTACAGCGGCTCCATGGTCTGGTTCCACAACCCGGGCGGCGCCAACACCACTCCCGCGCACGACGTGACGCTGGTCTCCGCCGCGGGCACCACGCCGGTGGCGGTCTACGGCTCCAGCTACCCCGACCGGGCGGAGTACCCCGCGGGGCTGTCTCCCTCGACACAGGCGCCGATCAGCTACTACACCGTTCCCGTGGGCCAGGCGTACGTCGCCACCCGGCCGCCGGCCAACACCGACGACTACTTCACGTCCGGGACGGTCGTCACCGGCGCCAAGCAGATGTACACCATCCAGTACAACCACCGTGTCGCGCTGGTCTACTCGTCGGACGTGACGGCGACCGGCGTCTGACCCCCGGCTCCGGCCCGTCACGCCGACCCGCCGGACGGGCGGCGCGCGTGGCCGGGCCGCCCGGGGCGCGAGCGGGTGCCCGGCACGTTCCGACGTGCCGGGCACAGCGGCCGTCCGGCCGGGACCCTCGGGGGCGTGTGCCGCGGCCACTCCGCCCCGACCTGCCGGGTTCGTTTCCGAGACCTTCGTATGCTGGGTGCGTGAGGCGGACTTCTTTTGCGAACTGGCCCTGTTCCATCGCGCGCACGATGGACCTGCTCGGCGACTGGTGGACACCGCTGGTGCTGCGCGAGGCGTTCTACGGGATCAAGCGCTTCGACGCGTTCCAGCAGGAGCTCGGCATCGCGCGCAACACCCTGACCGACCGGCTCCGCCGGCTGGTCGACGAGGGGCTCATGGAGAAGCGGGCCTACCAGACGGACCCGGTGCGGTACGACTACGTGCTCACCGAGATGGGCCGGGACTTCTTCGGGGTGCTGGCCGCCATGAACAGCTGGGGCAACCGCTGGCTCAGCGGTGAGCAGGGGGCGCCGGTCGTCTTCCACCACGACCGCTGCGGGCACGAGGCCGAGGCCGCGGTCGTGTGCGCCGACTGCGGCGAACCGATGACGGCCGAGGACACCCGTCCGCGGCTCGGCCCCGGCTATCCGCCCCACCTCGCCGAACGGCCGGACGTCCAGAGGCGTTTCACCGCCTGAACGCGATCCGCTCTCCCGGCCCGCCCTCGTTCCGGTTTCTCCCGCCGCTCTCCCCTTCCGTTCTCGCGACCGCTCCCGCTTCCGGCCCCGCGCCGGGAGCGGTTTTCCTTGACACGACAGTCTATCTACGCAACTCTCAAGGTCAGAGGCCTGGGGCGGGTGGGATCCCGGGGGACGAGAGGAAGGCCGGAAACACATGGAGTGGACGGGCGCGCGCTACGCGGACCAGCCGACCGTCGACGTGCGGACACGGATCGACGCCCCGCCGCGACGGGTGTGGGACCTCGTCTCCGACATCCGGCTGATGCCGGACCTGAGCGCTGAGCTCCAGTCGGTCGAGTGGCTCGACGGCGTGACGGCGCCGCGCGTCGGCGCCCGTTTCGTGGGGCGCAGCAGGCACGAGTCGCTGGGGGAGTGGGAGACCACCTCGTACGTCGTGGAGTGCGAGCCGTGCCGGACGTTCGCCTGGGCCGTCGGGGACCCCGAACACCCCAGCGCCCTCTGGAGGTTCGTCCTGGAGGAGGCGGACGGCGGCACGGAACTGACCCAGTGGATGCGGATGGGGCCGGGCCGCTCCGGGCTCTCCTTCGCGATCGACCGGATGCCGGAGAAGGAGCAGAAGATCGTGTTCGTGCGGCTGCGGGAGTTCGAGCGGAGCATGAGGGACACCGTCGCGGCGATCGGGAAGCTGGCCGAGAGCGCGGAAGGGGCGGACGCCTGATGCGTACCTCCACGACGATCGAGGCGTCGGCGGGCGACTGGCGGGAGACCGTCGACTTCGTGGTCGAGGCCGAGAAGCTCGGGATGGACATCTGCTGGGTCGCGGAGGCCTGGGGCTCCGAAGCCCCTTCCCCGCTGGGCTACTTGGCGGCACGGACCGACCGGCTGCTGCTCGGCTCCGGGATCATCCAGCTCGGGACCCGCACCCCGGCGGCCATCGCCCGTGCCGCGATCACGCTCTCCAACATCTCCGACGGGCGCTTCCTCCTCGGCCTCGGCCCCTCCGGCCCGCAGGTGATCGAGGGGCTGCACGGCGTGCCGTTCGCGCGCCCGCTGTCCCGGATGCGGGAAACCGTGGAGATCGTCCGACAGGCGGTCGCCGGGGAGAAACTCTCGTACGAGGGAAGGGAGTTCACGATCCCGCTGCCGGGTGGCGAGGCACGGCCCATGCGGATGTCCATGCGCGCCGAGCACGAGCTGCCCGTCTATCTCGCCACCCTCTCGCCGAGGATGCTGCACCTGACGGGCGAGGTCGCCGACGGCTGGCTGGGCACCAGCTTCGTGCCCGAGGGTGCCAAGGAGGCGTACTTCGACCACCTGGACGCGGGCCTCGCGGCGGCGGGCCGCAGCCGTGCCGACCTCGACATCTGCCAGGGCGCCGAAGTGGCCTTCGCGGAGGACGAGGACGCCCTGCGCGCCATGGTCGCGGGCCGGAAGAAGGAACTCGCCTTCAGCCTGGGCGGAATGGGCTCCGCCACCACCAACTTCTACAACGCCGCCTACAGCAGGCAGGGCTGGGCGGACGTCGCCGCCGAGATCCGTGAGCGCTGGCAGGCCGGGGACCGGGACGGCGCCGCCGGGCTCGTGAGCGACGAGATGGTCCTCGGCACCACCCTGATCGGCACCGAGGGCATGGTCCGTGAACGGCTGCGCGTCTGGCGCGCCGCGGGCGTCGACACCGTCCGCCTCTACCCCGCCGGCGAAACCCTGGACGAGCGGCTCACGACGCTGGGGCGCGCGCTGGACCTCGTGTCCGAGGAGGAGCCGACGACCGCCGGGTGACCCGTGACCGCCCCGAAACCGGTGACCGTCGCGTGACGTGACCGCCCGGAAGCCGGTGGCCGCCGGGTGGCCCGTGACCGTCCGAAGCCGCCGGCCGCCGGTGCCGGGAAGCGGGCGGTGTCCGCCGACCGTGCCGCGGTGTCCCGGCGCCCGGTCGGCGGGCACCGCGCGGTCGGCCGGACGCCGCCCGGCCGTCACCCGGCCGGCGGCACTCCCGTGGCGGGGCGGGCGCGGCGGGCGGACGCTCGAACTCCCCGGTGCTTCCGGCGCGGGGACGGCCGCGGCCGACAGCGCAGCGAGGTGGTCGAACATGAGCCAGGATTCTTCGAGGCCGCCGGGCCCCCCGCCCGGCGGCGGCACGGGATCCCAGCCCAGTGGCGCAGACATGCCGCTGTGGGGAGACCAGTGGTCCGGGGCCGGCCCCGCCGCGGGAGGCATGGGGCCGCCGCCCTCGGGCAGCAGCGGCTGGGCGGCGGGCGGAGTGACCTTCGCGGGCGTCCTCCTGCTGGTGAACGGCGGTCTCAACATCCTCCAGGGCATCTCCGCGATAGCCAAGGACGACGTCTACGCGCGCGTGAACGACTACGTCTACCGCATCAACCTCACCGGCTGGGGCTGGATCCTGCTGATCCTCGGCGCGGTCGCCGTCGTCACCGGCTGGGGGATCCTCAAGGACGCCGGATGGGCCCGGATCACCGGCATCGTGCTGGCCTCGCTGAGCATGCTCTTCCAGTTCATGTTCCTGCCGTACGCGCCGATCTGGGCGGTCATCCTGCTGGCCATCGACGTCTTCGTCATCTGGGCCCTGGCCACGTACCGGCCCGCCGCCCCACCACGCTGACGCCCCCTTCCCGGCCCGCCGACGGCAAGTGCCGGGAAGGGGGCCGCCGCAGTGCCGTCGAACCCACGAACCGGACCGAGCGGAACGAGACGCCATGGATGACGTGACCGACCGGACGCGGGCGGGGCTGCCCGCGCGCGCCGTCGCGGACACCCTCGACGATCCGGGGACGACGTGAGCACCGCGGACGCGAGCGGCGGCGCCGCGAACGGCGGTGGTACGGGCGGCGGCGACGCGCGGGAGATCGCCGAACTGCGGGCCCGCATCGCCGAACTGGAGCGGCGCCCGCCGAGACGCGAGCACCACCGCGTCCGGTCGACCTTCGCGGTCGTGCTGGTCCTCCTCGCCGCCCTGCTGACCCCGCTGAGCGCCGTGGCGGCCTGGTCGAGCGATCTGATCGGGAACACCGACCGGTACGTGCAGACCATGGAGCCGCTCGCCTCCGACCCGGACATCCAGAACGCCGTCGCCAACCGGGTGACCGACGCGGTGATGCAGCACGTCGACGTCGAGACGCTGCTCCAGTCGGTCGCCCCCGCCGACCGGCCCCGGCTGGCCAAGGCCCTCGGGCCGCTCAGCGGTCCGATCACCAGCGGCATCAAGGACTTCGTGCACACCGTGGCGCTGAAGTTCGTCAGCAGCGACGCGTTCGCCACCCTGTGGACCCAACTGAACCGCCGGGCGCACGCCGCCGTGGACAAGGCGCTGACCGGAAGCGGCGGCGGAGCGGTGAAGCTCACCAACGACGCCGTCGTCATCGACCTCGCCCCCGTCATCGACCAGGTCAAGCAGGCGCTCGTCGACCAGGGGCTCGGCGTCGCGGCGAAGATCCCCCAGGTGCACACGAACTTCACCGTGATGACCTCCGACTCCATCGGCAAGGCCAAGAAGCTCTACCGGCTGCTCGAACTGGTCGGGTTCTGGCTGCCGGTCCTGACCCTGCTGCTGGCCGCCGGCGGTGTGCTGCTCGCCGTGCGCAGACGCCGTGCCCTCGTCACGGCGGCGCTCCTGGTGGCGGCCGGGGCCGCCGTCCTCGGCATCGCACTGTGGATCTTCCGGGAGATCTATCTCGACGGTCTCCCGGCGGACGTCTCCCAGCCCGCCGCCGCGTCGGTCTTCGACACCCTGGTGCGCTACCTGCGGACGTCGGTACGCCTGATCATCACCCTCGGCATCATCGTGGCGCTGGCGGCGTGGCTGACCGGCAGGGGCCGGGCGGCCAGGCAGGTCAACGCCGCCTGGACCGGCGGCATCGGTGCCGTGCGGACCGCGACCGGGGCCGAACTCGGCGCGGTCGGAACCTGGGTGCACCGGGAGAAGAAGTGGCTCAACTGGACCGTGGTCGTGGTCGCCGCCGCCGTCCTGCTGGTCTGGAACTACCCCACGGCCGTCGTCACCGTCTGGATCGCGGTGCTGGCCCTGCTGGCCCTGGCGGTGGTCGAGTTCCTCGACGACGACGGCACCCCGCACCTGACCGGCACCGGCACCGGCACCGGCACCGGCACCGGTATCGGCACCGGCGGAGGCGGCGGACCGGCGGCGGGACCCGCGGCCGGGAACACGGCCTGACCCACCGGTGTACGCCGAGTCCCCCGCCCCCGGTTCGTCTAGACGCTGTACCCGCCGTCCACTCCCAGTGCCTGCCCGGTGATGAAGCCCGCGCGGTCCGACGCCAGGAACGCGACGGCCTCGGCGACGTCCCGCGCGGTGCCGAAGCGGCGCAGCGGGGTGTTGCGGCGGGTGATCTCCAGTGCCGCCTCGTCGAGTTCACCGGACCCGATCAGACGGGCGGCGGTGCCGTCGGTCAGCATGCCGGGTCCGACGCAGTTCACCCGGACGCCGTAGCGGCCCTCCTCGGCGGCCAGGGCCCGGGCGACCGCCTCGACCGCCCCCTTCGGCCCCGAGGAGAGCCCGTCGCGCACCGGGAACCGGCGGGTGGCCACGGTGGTGACGACGACGACGCTGCCCCCGCTCTCCCGCAGCAGCGGCAGCGCGGGGTGCACCAGGTTGAAGAACGCGCCCGCGTCCACGTCGAGCTGGGTCCGGAACTCGCTCGGTGTCACTCCGCTCAGGTGCACCATCGGCACATGCGGGCCCGCCGCGTGGACGAGGGTGTGCAGTCCCCCGAACGCGGCGGCCGTCCCGGACACGGCCTCGGCGACGGACCGTTCCTCGCCCAGGTCGAGCCGCAGGGGTGTCACACGGCGGCCCTGCTCCGCGAACTCCTCCGTCGTCCGCGCCGCGAGCGCGTCGGCGGCCTCCCTGCTGGAGCGATAGGTGAACACCACGTCACTGCCCCGCTCGGCGAGGATCCGCACGATCGCCGCGCCGATGCCTCCGGTGCCGCCGGACACGAACGCGACGCCCGTGCGGTGCGAGAAGTCCGACGTCTTCGTCATCGGCATCACAGTCCCGGTGGTTCGGCGATGGTGACCTTCACGACCTCGCCGGTCCGGCATGGATCCGGTGCGGATCCGGACGACGCACGTCCGCGTACAGCCGGGCGACGGGACATTCCAGCACGCGCCGGTGCCCGGCGAACAGTCACGCGCACCGATCCGCCGTCCGGGCGGGACGCACGGCACGGCGCTCAGGGCCGGTCCGCCGACAGATCGAGGTCCGTGCTCGACAGGGTCATCGGCGCCGCCGAGACGGCTTGCAGGCGCACGCGTACGCCGGCCCGCGGGAGCGCGAACCCCCCTTTCGGAGGCCGGAGTTCGTAGCGCCCGGAGGAGTGTCCGGCCAGGGTGGAGGGGCCGGACGCCACCGTCCAGTAGGGGCTCGTGCCCTGGCCCGTGGCCAGCGTGAAGTGTGGACTCAGGTCCGCGGCACCGAGGTTGGTGACCCCGACCGTGATGCCGGTCAGCGCCCGGGCGGTGCGGTGCGCCTCGGTGACCCGCATGCGCAGCGGCGGTGACCCGGTGGCCGCCAGGCCCGCCGCGGCCGCCGACGGCGCCAGCAGCAGGACGACCGCGGCCACCCGGGCCCCGCGCCGGCGCGGACCGCGCAGGAAGACGGGGCGGGGCTGCCACGCCGTCCTGAAGGACTGCCAGGGCGCGGTGATCGCGGCGGCCACCCACAACGGCGTCATCAGCAGGTAGTAGCCGTCCTGCGAACGGGTCGCCACGTAGAAGGCGCACCAGGGCAGCACCGTCGCCGCCGGTCCCAGCCGCCGCACGAACAGCACGAACAGCGCCAGCAGACCCGCCGCGAGCAGCAGGCTCGCGTGCGCGTACCAGACGAGGCGGTCGCTGCCGTCGGTGAAGTACAGCGAGATGTCGACCAGACCCTGCCCGTGGACGTTCGCGTCCTGGGTGAGGGGCAGCGCGATCCCGGAGAGCCAGGAGCGCGGCTCGCTCACGACGAAGTACGCGTTGATCAGCAGCCAGGTGGTGGCGGCGACGCCGACGAAGCGGCCCACCGCGACCGCCGCCGCCCGCGCGCCGAGGTCGCCGCGGCGCAGCGCGTACACCCCGGCCAGCAGGAACGGCGCGAGGAACCAGGGGAGTTGCTGCGCCGCGCAGGCCGCCCCGAGGCAGGCCGCCCGTACGAGGTCGCCCCGTCCCCCGCCGCCCGTCCGCGGCCATCCCACGACCACCGGGACGAGCAGGGCGCAGGCGAGGACCGCCGGATAGCCGAGCCGCGCGTACGTCGGCAGCAGACCGAACCCGACGCAGGCCAGCGTCGCGGCGGACCGCCAGGGCACCGGCAGCGTCCGCCACATGGTGACCGTGCCCGCGATCAGGGCCCCGGTGCTGACCGCCGTCGCGGCGGCCGAACCGTGTCCGATCCACAGCAGCGGCGCGGTGAGCATCAGCGCGAGCGGCGGATAGCCGTACGTGTAGTCGTAGCCGCCGTTCATCGTCGCGGTGAGGGCGACGCCGTGGCCGAAGAGCCAGGGCCACGGACGGCCGTAGACCTGGTGGCCGGCGAGGAACTCGTGGGCGGCCCGGGTGGTGAGGACCGACTCGTCGCTGCCCTGGTGGTTCATGACCAGTCCGCACACCACGAGCGTCACCGCGGTCACCAGGACGACGAGGTCGAGCCGCGCCAGCGAACGGCTCCGGCGCACCACGAGGGTCAGTACGCCCGTCGCCAGGATCGTGGCGTAGCAGAGCGAGACGACCGCCGCCACGACGAGCCGGTGGCCGACGGCCTGCGCCCACAGCGGGCGCGTGCCGATGAACAGGCTGATGTCGGCCAGGAGCGTCAGGAGGCGGTGCCACTGTGCGGGCGCCCCGTCCGGGTCCCGCCGTGCGACCGGCCCGCCGGGTGAGAGCGTCGAAGGGGCCTGCCGACGGGCGGGCGCAGGCTCGATTTCTGCCGAGTACACGGCCCCGTACGCTAATTACCGCTGGTGAGCGGTGTGCGACGGGACGTGAAGAGTCCGGTGTGAGGCGAGTAAGAGCACGCCTGCGGGCCGCCGGACACGTCAGGCACCGGACAGCGACACCTCGGTGGACTTGATGAGCGCGACGACCTCGGAACCCGCCGAGAGGCCCAGTTCCGAGACCGCGTCCTTGGCGATCGCCGAGGTCAGTTCGGCCCCCGCGATCCGGACCTTGACGCGGGCCATGGCGCCGCCGGAGGTGACGTCGGTGACCGTGCCCGGAAGCTGGTTGCGGATGCTCAGCCCGTCCACCGGACCGGTCGCGAGGGAGACCTCCGTGGACTTGACCAGGGCCCGCACGGTGGAGCCGGACGCCAGGCCGAGTTCCTGCACGGCCTCCAGGGTGACGGCCGCGGTGATCTCCTGTCCGGCGTCGAGCCGGACCTTCACCGTCGCCATCACCTCACCGGGGGTGACGGAGACGACCGTGCCGGGGAGCTGGTTGCGGATGCTCAGGCTCATGGGGAGGCCTCGTTCGCCGTGTGGAGTGATGGATAGATGTTCATATGCGCAGTTTGCCGCACGCGTCGACTCCCGGTCCGGGTCGCGTACCGTGTCGTTGTTGGGCCGAACGGGTGACCATGCGTAAGAATTGCCCGGTGCAGACAACGAGTGCGAGCCAGGACGGGGTGGATCGATGAACGGCCACGACGTCACCGATGAACAGTGGGAAGGGCTCGCCCAGGTCGTTCCGTTGCGCGGCCGGGACGCCTGGCCGTCGGCGGTGCGCCACCGGTCGATCCCCGAGGCCGAGACCGAGACGCGGCGCCGCTTCGTGGTCCTGCGGGTCAACGTCTTCGCGGACGCCCGTGACGTCGCCGAGACGCTCATGTCGGGCATCCCCGTGCTCCTCGACCTGACCGGCGCGGAGACCGAGGTCGCCAAGCGGGTCCTGGACTTCAGCACGGGCGTGGTCTTCGGCCTCGCCAGCGGCATGCACCGGGTCGACCGGAACGTGTTCCTGCTGACGCCTCCGGGGACCGAGGTGCGCGGTCTGATGGAGGGGGTCGGCGTTCCCGGTCTCTGACGGCGCCCGGTCTCTGACGGTTCCCGGCTCCTGGCGGCGCCCGGCCTCGATCGGGGACCCGTCCCCCGATCGTAGGAAGGTCCCCCGGGCGTAACGGTTCGCCTCGCCGTGGAGGCCTACCGTCCGCATATGACCCTGTCCTCGCCGGAAGCCCCCGCGGCGGTGGAGGCGCGCCCGGTCCGTCCGGGCGTCACCGAGCTGCGGCTCGCCGCCTTCGCCGCCCATCGCCGCGTCCGGCTCCCGCTCGGACCGCTGACCCTCGTCGTCGGCCCCAGCGGCAGCGGCAAGACGAGCGCGCTGCGGGCCTACGAGGCGCTGGCGCGGCTCGGTGCCGGTGCCGGGCTCCAGGAGGTGTTCCCGGACCCGGCCGCCTGTGTGCCCGAGCGGTCCCGGCCCGACGCCCAGCACCGCCGGGGTTTCCGCATCGGCTGCACGGTCGACGGACCCGGGGGCCCGGTCCGGCTGGACGTCGCCGTTCAGGCCGAACCCGGACTGCGCGTCGTGGGCGAGCGGTTGTCGGCGGGAGGGCGGACCCTGCTGGAGACGGCGCTGCGCGACCCGGGCCGCCCCTTCGTCCAGGCCGCCTGGCACACCGGCGGCTCCTCCTCGGTGACGCGGGTCCCGCTCCCCGACGACCGCCTCGGCACCGCGCTGCTGCCCCTGCGCGTCGCGGGACGCACCGCGGGGGAGCGTCAGGTCCTGGCCGCGGCCGAGCAGATGGTGCTCGCCCTGCGGTCCGTCTACGTCTGCGATCCGGATCCGGACTCCGTGCGCGCACCCGTTCCGCTCGGCTCGGGGCGGCTGCTGCGCGGCTGCGGCAACCTCGCCGAAGTGCTGTGGCGTACGAGGTCGGAGTGCGGTCACCGGTACGCCCACCTGGTCGCGGCGGTCCGCGCCGGATGCGCCGGCCCGGTCACGGACGTCCTGGCCGAGGTGCTCGGCGACGGTACCGTCCGTGCCCTCCTCGACCGCGGCGACGGAGTCCGTACGCCGCTCGGGCTGCTCGGGGACGGTGAGTTGAGGTATCTCGCGCTCGCCCTCGTGCTGCTCACCGGGCCCGGTGTCCTGGAGGTCGACCCGGCGGGCGAGGTCCCGGCCGCGTTCCAGTCGCTGACGGTCCTGGCCGACGGCCTCGACCGCGGGCTGGACGTCCGGCAGACCGCGGAACTGGTGCGGCTGGCGGCGCGGATGTGCGAGCGGGGGCACGTCCGGCTGCTGGGCGCGGTGAGCGACGGGGCCCACGTGTCCGGGACGGCCGGGGTCACGGTGGCGGACCTGACGCCGTGAGCGGACCGGGCCGGGGGTGATAGACCTGACGCCGTGAGTGGACTGGACGTGGCGACGCTACAGCGCAGACTGGCCGAGTTCGCGGCCGCGCGGAACTGGCAGCCGTACCACACCCCCAAGAACCTGGTCTCCGCCCTGAGTGTGGAGGCGTCCGAACTCCTGGAGATCTTCCAGTGGTTGACGCCGGAGGAGTCGGCCCGTGTGATGCGGGACGCGGACACCGCGCACCGTGTCACCGACGAGGTCGCGGACGTCCTCGCGTATCTGCTCCAGCTCTGCGAGGTGCTGGACATCGACCCGCTCGCGGCGCTCGACGCGAAGATCGACCGGAACGAGCGGAGGTTCCCGGTGCCGGAGGACCCCTGACGGGCGACCTCCGCACGGCACGCAAAAACGGAATTCGCTACTCCTTGTAGTCGTGAAGCCGCTCCGATGCGATTCCGTGTCCACAGATTTCGGGCTTCCTCTGGCTTTCTGTCTCAAGCACCCTCACTCTGGGTAGTGAACAAGGGAGTTCGGCTGGACGTGCGAGAGCGCGTCGGACAGACGGGGGCAGCGCATGGAAGCGGTGCGGCTCATCGCGGCGAGCAGACGTGCCCTGGCGGAGAGCGGCGAGACTCCGGAGAAGATGGCGGAGGCGTGGCAGGCGCATTCCCTGGCGCAGGCGGTCGGCAGCCGTCTCGCCGTGTCCGGACCTCCGGAACTCCGGGGTGAGGCCCTGGGGTTGACCGAACTGGCGGGACGCGGCTGCGGAATCCTCGGCGACCACGCCCTCGAGGTCGGTGCCTTACGGGCCGCCCGGCTCACGGAGCTGGGCGACGCGCGCGAGGCCCTGCTCTGCCTCGGCGGCCTCCTCGCCGAAGTCGGCATAGCCCTGGTCGGCATCGCCTGCGCGGCGGACGACGAGGGGACCTACTGGCAGTGCATGGAGGCGATCGACGCGGCGGACGAGTCCCGGGACCGCGTCCTGGAGATGCTGAGACGTCTCGCGGTGCGGGACGAGAAACGCGTGGCGGAGCGGGATCCGGCCGCGGGGTAGACGACCGCGGGCCGTGCGCCCCCTGCCCCCGTGACCTGCGCGCCGCCGCCCGCGTGGCCTGCGGTCCCGTGCGGCTGCCCGCACGTCCGCGACCCGCGCGCCGCCGTCCGTCCCCCGCCCGCACGCCCGTGAGCCTCCTGCGCGCCCGTGAGCCTCCTGCGGCCGTCGCGTGCCCGGGCGCCTGTGGTCCGGTGCCGTTCCCGCTGCCGGTCCGACCCGGCCGGGGCGGGGCGGACCGCGGCGCCCGGCCGGGCGGCGTCGCCCCGGAGGCGGTCAGTCGAGCTGGGGTGCCACCTCGGAGGCGATCAGGTCCAGGTGGTCCAGGTCGGACAGGTCGAGCATCTGGAGGTACATCCGTTGTGAACCGACCGCCTGGTACCGGGCGATCCGCTCGACGACCTCCGCCGGGGAGCCCGCGAGTCCGTTGGCCTTCAGTTCGTCGACATCGCGGCCGATGGCGTCCGCCCGCCGCCTCACCTCGCCGTCGGTCCGGCCGACGCAGACCACCAGGGCGTTGGAGCAGACGAGTTCGTCGTCCTTGCGCCCGGCCTGCCGCAGGGCCGCGCGGACCCGGCCGAACTGCTGCTCCGTGTCGGCGATTCCGGCGAAAGGGATGTTGAACTCATCGGCGAAGCGCGCCGCGAGCGCCGGGGTCCGCCGGGCGCCGTGGCCGCCGATCAGGACGGGCACCTTCGACTGCGCCGGCTTGGGCAGCGCGGGCGAGTCCTTGAGCTGGTAGTACGTCCCGTCGAAGGTGAACCGCTCGCCGACCGGCGTGCCCCACAGCCCGGTGACGACGGCGAGTTGCTCCTCCAGCCTGCCGAACTTCTCCTTCGGGAACGGGATGCCGTACGCCGTGTGTTCGGCTTCGTACCACCCGGCGCCCAGGCCGAGTTCGACACGGCCGCCGGACATCTGGTCGACCTGGGCGACCTGGATGGCGAGGACGCCGGGGAGGCGAAAGGTTCCGGCGGTCATCAAGGTGCCCAGGCGGATGCGGCTCGTCTCGCGGGCGATGCCGGCCAGGGTGATCCACGCGTCGGTGGGACCGGGGAGGCCGTCGACGGATCCCATGTGCACATAGTGGTCGGAGCGGAAGAAGGCTCCGTAATGAAGGTCTTCGGCGGCCTTGGCGACGCGGAGCAGCGTGTCGTAGGTCGCGCCTTGCTGCGGTTCTGTGAACACTCGAAGATCCATGTGGTCATCATGCACGGGCCGCAACAGGCGCCCCATGGCGAACCGCTGGCGCTCCCTTCCGCGTTACGAAACGTTTTTGCCCGAGGCGGGCGGGGCGGTTCGGAGGCGGAGCGCGCCGCGGGTTACCGCCCCACGGCGAGCTGGGGGTACAGGTCGCTCAGTTCGCCCGAGAGACCGGCCTTGACCTGGCGGGTGAGCGCGTCCGCGAGGACTTCGTGGGCGTCCGTCTCGATCCCGTCGAGGGCCTGCCCGGCGACACTGCGCGCGGTGACCTTGGGGACGTCGAGGCTCGCGGTCAGATCCGTGTCGACGTAGCCGACGTGCAGCCCGGTGACCTGGATGCCGCGCGGCTGGAGCTCCAGCCGCAGCGCGTTGCTCTGGGACCACAGGGCGGCCTTGGCCGCGCTGTAGCCGTCGGCGCCGGGCACCGTGACCCACGACAGGACCGAGTGGACGGTGAGGATGTGCCCGCCGCCGTTGCGCTCCAGGACCGGGACGAAGGCCCGGGTGGTCAGGAGCGGCCCGAAGAAGTTGATGTCGAACTCGCGCCGCACGTCCTCGACGGGCGAGTTCAGGAACGACGTGGGGGCCGTCGCGCCCGCGTTGTTGATCAGCACGGTGACGTCCTGGGCCTGCGCGGCGGCCGCCGCGACCGACGCGGGGTCGGTGACCTCCAGGGCCAGCGGCACCGCGTCGGGGTGCGCGACGGTCCGCGGGTCGCGGGCGGTCGCGTAGACCTTCCGGGCGCCGCGCTCGTAGAGGGCGTCCACGAGGGCTCTGCCGATGCCGCGGCTGCCGCCCGTCACGAGCGCCACCGAGCCTTCGATGCTGGTCATGAGCCTTCTCCTCTTGCGGGTCGCCGGTGATCGGGAGGAAACGAGCGGAACGGGGGCCGGTGATGCGGCCCGCCGCGCCGGACACATCGTAAACCGATCGGTTTTCTACCGTGTCCGCACTGTAAACCGATCGGTTTCCGGGAGGCAAGCGGAGAACGTAAGGTGGGCTCATGACACAGGCGACCTCGACCGCGACCGCCGGTTCACCGACCCGTGACCGACTGCTCGACGCCGCGGCGGAGCTCTTCTACCGCGAGGGCGTCGGCGTCGGTGTCGAGGCGCTGTGCCGGGTGGCCGGAGTGTCCAAGCGCTCGATGTACCAGCTGTTCGACAGCAAGGACGGCGTGCTGGCGGCGAGCCTGGAGCGCAGGGCGCCCGCCTATCTGGCGTTCCTGCTGCCCCCCGACGACGACCGGCCGCCGCGGGAGCGCGTCCTGCACGTCTTCGAACGCCTGGAGGAGATGGCCGCGCGCCCCGACTTCCGGGGCTGCCCCTTCGTGGCGGTGACCGCCGAGCTGAAGGCGCCGGACCACCCCGCGAGCCTGGTGGCGCGCCGCTGCAAGGACGCGCTGACCGCGTTCTTCCGGCAGGAGGCGGAGCGCGGCGGAGCGGCGGACCCCGAGCTCCTCGCGCGCCAACTGACCGTCGCCTTCGACGGATCCGGCGTCCGGGCCGTCATGCAGGGCCGGGGCCTCGACGGTCTCGCCCTCGCGACCGCCGCCGCGCTGCTCGCCGGCGCGGGCGTCAACGGCGGCGACGGCGGGGACGACACCGCGCGCCGCGCACCGGAAACCTCCGGCTGACCTCGGACCGCACCGCCCGCGCGGCGAGGAACCGTGGATCCACCCGGGGGTTCGCCGTACGGATGTGGAGCCGGCCGCCCGCAACGGTTCCGCCGGCGTCAGCGGCCCTCGCGGGCGTCGGGGGAATGCCGCCGGTGGTGCGCGGGGCCGGTCCCGGGGGCCGCCGTACCGTGCTGCCGGTGGCGGCCCCGCGGAGCCGGCTCAGTCGATTCCGCGCACGATGTGCGCGTCCTCGGGATCGTCCTCGTACCCGGCCGGCCGGACGGGAGCGCGGCGGGACCGCGTCTCGGAACCGCTCGGCCGGTGGGCCGTGGAGGTCCGGATCCGGGTTCCTTCTTCGGGTGTCTCCGGGGATCGCCGTTTCTGTGTCACAGGGTTCCTCCTCGTGTGCCAGGGCGCGGCGCGCGTGCACGGGCGTGGCGGATCGGGCCCGGCTGCCGCCCGGTGGGACTCCGGGCAGGCGGTGGGTCCTCCCGCCGGACCCGATGGCCCGGCGGGGGAACCGTGTCCGCACGCCGGTCCCGGCCGGCTACAGGTCGTCGCGGCGCACCTCGCGCCGGACCACCTGCCAGCCGCCGTCCACCGGCACGAGGACGTCTTCGCACAGAGTGCTGCAATAGATGGTCGGCTTCTGGCCGCGCCGGGTCTCCAGGACCATGACGTACGAGCGGGTGTGGATCCGTTCACCGTCTCCGGCCGCGTGCTCGGCCGTCAGCATCGTCATGACATGGCGGCGGACGATCCCGGCGGCGGCCTGTGCCGCGAAGGCCCGGTCGCAGTGTGCGGCGATCGCGGCCCGGCCCGTGATGGGCTCGGGGAACGCGTTGGTGGCGAACACGCCGTCCTCGGTGAAGCTGCCCGCCCACGCGGGCACGTCGAGGTCGTCGGAGGACTGCATCTGACGGGCGTAGAAGTGCTGGAGGCGCTGGTAGACCTCCGTGCTGACAGGTACGGGTACCGGTGCGACTGCCGCGGCCTGGACCATGGCGGAGCCTCCTGGGGTTCGGGAACCGACGTGTGTGACGGGAAGGCTGGGCGTCCGGGCTCAAGGTCCGCTGTAGACCGGGTCAAGGGAGGCCGCCCGTCTTGACCCGGTCTACAGCGGCCCTTGAGCCCGTCTCACCAAGGTCGGGGGCTGTGCGGCGCTCCCGCGCGGACCGCCGTGAAGACCACTGCCGGAGACGAGGACGAGATGACCCGAACCGATACGGCGCCCCCGACCGCGGAGACAGCGTCGAAGGCCCCAGACCTCCCGTCGAGCCGGCTGGACGGGCCGGTCGACGCGCTGCTCGCGGAGGCGGCGCGAGCCCACCCGGCGCGGGTGGCGATCCGCAGTGGTGACGCGGAGGTCTCCTACGCCGAACTGGACGCGGCCGCGACGGCCTGGGCCCGGGCACTGCGCGGACTGTTCGACGAGCCGCCGGGCACGGTGGCGGTCGTCCAGGCCCTCGATCCCGGGTTCCCCGCCGCGTACTACGGCGTGCTGCGGGCGGGCGGTACGGCCGCCGTGGTCAATCCGTGGCTTCCGGCGCCCGTCCTGGCGCACGTCCTGAGACTGTCGAAGGCCCGGCTGGCGGTCGTTCCCCGCGACGTGAGGGAGCGGCTGCTGCCGCTGCTGGACTCGCTTCCGGACCTGCGGCGTGTGCTGGTCCTCGACGACGGTCCCGTGGACGACGGCGGTGACGGGGGTGACGGCGCCCGTCGGCCGATGGCCCCGGCCGAGGAGGACCGGGCCGTGATCCTGTTCACCAGCGGCTCCACGGGTGTGCCCAAGGCCGTCCGGCTGAGCCACCGCAACATCAGGGTGAACGCGGCCCAGATGGCGGCGGCACACCGGGTCGACGCGTCGTCGACGGTCCTGCTCCACCTGCCGATCTACCACCCGATGCACATGAACACGGCCGTCTCCGTGGGGGCGACGCAGGTCCTGTGCTCGAGTCCGCGTCCGGCCGAGGCGATCGGTCTGGCGAACCGCACCGCCGCGACGCACTACTACACCTTCCCGGTGCGCCTGCTGGAACTCGCCGCCGACCCCGATCTGCCGAACCTGCGGCTGGACACGGTCACGCTGATGGCGTCCGGCGGCACCGCCGTTCCCCCGCGCGTGCTGGACAGCCTGGCGGACGCCTTCGGCCTCCCGTTGCTCCAGGGGTACGGCATGTGCGAGACCTCGTCGCTGGCGACCTCGGACGATCCGGACGCACCCCGGCCGGGCTCCGTGGGCCTGCCCCTGAAGGGCAGCCGGATACGGATCGTCGACCCCGGGTCCGGGGAGGTCCTGCCGGCGCACGGCGTCGGGGAGATCCAGATCCACGGCCCGCACCTGATGCAGGGGTATCTGGGGCACGACGGTCCCTCCCCGGTGGACCGGGACGGATGGCTCTCCACCGGGGACATGGGACGCCTGGACGAGGACGGCTACCTCTTCATGTTCGACCGGGTCAAGGACGCCTTCCGGTGCGGGGGCGAGCTGGTGTCGCCGACCGCGGTGGAGCGCAGGCTGGACGCCCACCCGGCGGTCCGGGACTGCGCGGTCGTCGGAGGGGCCGATCCCGTGCTCGGTACGTCCGCGGTGGCCTTCGTCGTGCTGGAGGACGGCACGGACACGGACATCGACGCCGTCCTGGACGCGGTCAACGCGGAACTGACGGAGGGGCAGCTCATCCGCCGGGCCGAGGTCGTGCCGGACATCCCGCGGCTCGCCACCGGCAAGGTGGCCCGCGACGAACTCAGGGGACGACTTGTCGGCGGCTGAATCACGGGGGCGTGGCGGGCACGTCTGGGAGATCGGCGAGAACTGCATCAACTGCGACGTGGCCCGCCAACTGGCCCCGGAGACGGTGGTCGAGGCCGGTGCCCGTTCCCTGCTGACCCGCCAGCCCGCCGACGCGGCGGAGGAACTGGCCCTGGAACGGGCGGCGGTCGCCTGTCCGGTGCGGGCGATCCGCCGGGACCCGGAAGGTGTCCCGGCGGTCCTCTTCCCGATGCGCCTCGACCGCGAGGTCTATCTCTGCGGGTACAACTCGGCCCGGACCTTCGGGGCCAACGCCTATCTGGTGCGCCGCCCGGAAGGCAACCTGCTGGTGGACACGCCGCGCTGGACGTCGGCGGTCGCCTCCTCGTACGAGGAACTGGGCGGCATCGCGCACATCCTGCTGACGCACCGCGACCACACCGCCCACGCCCGGCGGTTCGCGAAGCACTTCGGTGCCCGGGTGTGGATCCACCAGGACGACAAGGACGCCGCGCCGTACGCCGACAGGGTGCTGCGGGGCAGGGAGCCGGCCGAGGTGCTCCCCGGCGTGATCGCGCGACCGGTGCCCGGCCACACGCGGGGGAGCGTGGTGTACGTGGTGGACGACCGGTACTGCTTCACCGGTGACACGCTCTACTGGTCGCGGACCGCGCAGGACCTCGAGGTGTTCGAGACGGTGGTCTGGTACTCGCGTCCGGAGCTGGTCGGTTCGCTGCTGCGCCTGGCCGAGGAGGCGCGCTTCAGCTGGGTGCTGCCCGGTCACGGCGACCGGTGTCACCGGCCGGCCGAGGAACTGCGCGACCGGCTGGCGCGGTTGGCCGCGCGGATGGAGGGGCGGCCGCCGCGGCCGCTCGACATCGGCGCGGTCGAGTGGTGAGCGGCCCGGAGCCGGTCCGGCTCAGTCCTTGGCCCGCCACTGGGCGTCGAACCCGCGGATGACCTCGTCGAGCATCCCCTGAAGGCTCTCCAGTTCGTCCTGGCCCAGGCCGGAGAGCGACTGCCGGATGTTGTGGACCTGGAGCGGCAGCGCCTTGGCCAGGGTGGCGCTGCCGTGCTGCGTGAGTGCCGCGTAGACGGCCCGTTTGTCCTCCGCGGGTGTCACCCGGCTGACGAGCCCGGCGAGTTCCATGCGGTCGACGAGCTTGGTCACGCTCGCCTTGGAGACGACCAGGGCCTGGCTGAGGTGCAGCAGGCGCATCCGGGTGTCCTCCGCGTTGCTGAGCCGCGCCAGGACCTCGAACCAGGCGAGGGAGATGCCGTGTTCCTGGGTGAGCGAGCGGTCCAGGGCCTTGGAGACATGCCCGTAGGCGTGCGCCAGGGAGATCCATGCCCGGAACTCCGGGCTGCCGGTCCCGTTCGCGATGGGGGTCTCCCCGGACGTGAGGCCTAGTTCGGTTGACATGTTAACTCGCTCCTGTTTACCCTGGCGCTGTCGCGGTTTCCAGGTTAACTGTTTCACGTCCAACCGTGTTTGTCACGCTCGCCGCAGCACCTTCCTCGGGAGTGCGTCAGGCCGCGACACGGCTCTTCCCGGCACCTCACACCGATCCGCAGTCCATTCGAAATCCGAAGGAGTCGAAGATGGACAGCACCACCTCTCCGGATGCCTCCGAGGCCACCACCGGCCATTTCGGCCGCACCATGACCGTGACCGCCATCGCCACCTTCATGGTCTCCCTCGACCAGTTGGTCGTCACCACCGCGTTGACCAAGATCCGAGAGCATCTGCACACCGGCCTCGAAGGGCTGGAGTGGACGGTCAACGCCTACACCCTCACCTTCGCCGTCTTCCTGCTCACGGCCTCCGCCCTGGCCGAGCGCTTCGGACGGCGCCGGCTCTTCGTCGCGGGCCTGGTCCTGTTCACCGCGTCGTCGGCGATGGCCGCGCTCGCGCCGGGCATCGGCGTACTCATCGCGGCCCGCGCCATCCAGGGCCTCGGCTCGGCCATCGTGCTGCCGCTCACCTTGACCCTGCTCTCCGCGGCGGTTCCGCCGAGCAAGCGAGGGGCCGCCCTCGGTGTGTGGGGAGGAGTGGGCGGACTGGGCGTGGCCCTCGGCCCGGTGATCGGCGGCTTCATCACCGAGAGCGCCTCCTGGCAGTGGATCTTCTGGCTGAACGTGCCGATCGGCGCGGTGCTCATCGTCCTCTCGTCGGCCTGGCTGACGGAGAGCTTCGGGCCGGCGGCCAAGCTCGACCTGGTGGGCACGGTGCTGGCCAGCGTCGGTCTGCTGGGTGTCGTGGTCTCGATCATCCGCGGCGACGCGGAGGGCTGGACCAGTGCGCAGACCCTGGGTTCGGGGATCGGCGGCCTCGTGGTGCTGGCGGCGTTCGTCGCCTGGGAGCTGCGGACCCCGCATCCGATGCTGCCGATGAGGCTCTTCGCCGGGCGCGCCTTCACCACGGTGAACCTGCTCTCCCTGTTCATGTTCTTCGGGATGTTCGGCTCGATCTTCCTGATCACCCAGTACCTGCAGGCCGCGCTCGGTTACTCGCCGTTCGCCGCGGGACTGCGCTTCCTGGCATGGACCGGTGTGGTGCTCATCGCGGCACCGCTGGGCGGCGGTCTGTCCGACAAGATCGGCGGCAAGCCGATCATCGTGGCCGGTCTGGTCCTGCAGAGCGTGGGCCTGCTCTGGCTGGCCCTGTCCATCACGACCGGGAGCTCGTTCCTGTCCCTGGTGCCCGCCTTCGTCTGCAACGGCTTCGGCATGGGGCTGTACTTCGGGCCGGCGGGCAACGTGGTCATGGGCTCGGTGCGGCGCGAGGAGGAGGGGATCGCCTCCGGCGCCAACAACGCGATCCGTGAACTCGGCGGTGTGTTCGGCGTGGCCGTGCTCGCCGCCGTGTTCGCCGGGCACGGCGGTTACGACAGCCGGGAGCACTACGTGCACGGCATGCACGTGGCCCTGTGGGTCGGCTTCGCGTTCGTCGCCCTCGGGGCCGTCACCGCCCTCCTGATGCCCCGTCAGGGGCGGGTCGCCGTACCGGAGGCCGAATCGGCCACCGCCACCCGCGAGGCGCGGACCGCGGTCGCCGTCGGCGAATAGCGCACCCGCCCGCAGTACCGTCCGGGCCCGACGCCTTCCCCCGTCGTCGGGCCCGGGCTCTTGCGCGCGACCGCTTCTCCGCCCCGGCCGGCGAGGCCGGACGAACGGGGCGGAGCCGGTACGCGGCGCGTTCCAGGTCCGAGAAAGGAGTGTTCACGTGATAGTTCTCGTCAACGTCTTCCAAGTGCGCCGGTCCACGGCCGAGTTCGAGCGCGAATTCGCACGCGCGGCTGAATGCATGCGGGCGCAGCCCGGATTCCTGCACCACAGGCTGCTCCGTTCCCTGGGCACCGGATCGACCTACGTGAACGTCGCGGAGTGGCAGGACGAACAGTCACTGCGCGACGCCCTGGCCCGCCCTGAGGTCACCGAACGGCTGCGCCCCCTGGCGGCGTTCGCGACCGGCAGGCCGACGGTCTGCCGCCCCGTGCTCGACGGCTCGCCCCTGGAGGTGTGATATGCCGTCCGTCCGTCTCGAACCGGCAGCCCCGGCGCACGAGGTGAAGGAGATCGAGGAAGGCGTCTACGCCTACCTCCAGCCGGACGGAGGCTGGTGCCTGAACAACGCCGGCATCGTGCTGGCCGGCACCGGACCCGTGCTCGTGGACACCGCGGCGACCGAGGCCCGGGCCCGCCGGCTGCGGCACGTGGTCGACGACCTGAGCCCGACCCCCGTGGACATCCTCGTGAACACCCACAGCCACGGCGACCACACCTTCGGCAACCACCTCTTCGAGCGGGCCACGGTGGTCGCGCACCGGAGGGCCGCCGCCGAGATGGCCGAGCACGGACTGGCCCTCACGGCCTTGTGGCCCGACGTGCGGTGGGGGCACGTCGAGGCGGGGGCCCCGGAAGTCGTGTTCGACGACCGCATGACCCTGCCGGCATCCGGCTTCCGGATCGAGCTGATCCACCTGGGCCCCGGACACACGGCGGGCGACGCGGTCGTCTGGCTCGCCGACCAGCGCGTGCTGTTCACCGGCGACCTGGTCTTCTCGGGCGCCACGCCGTTCACGCTCATGGGATCGGTGTCGGGGTCCCTGCGCGTGCTCGACCGGTTGCGGGCGCTGGAGCCGCGGGTGGTGGTGCCGGGGCACGGGCCGGTCGGCGGCCCCGAGCTGCTGGACGCGGACGCCGACTACCTGCGCTGGGTGCGCGGCCTGGCGCGCCAGGGCCTCGCGGAGGGGCTGACACCCCTGGCGCTCGCGCGGGCGACGGGCCCGGGACCGTTCGCCGGACTGACCGACAGCGAGCGCCTGGTGGTCAACCTGCACCGGGCGTACGCGGAGGAGCGGGGCGCCGAGCCGGCCGCGCCGCTGGACGTCCCGGCCGTGTTCGGGGAGATGGTCGACTTCTGCGGGGCCCATCCGCACTGTGCCGCGTGACCGGCACCCGCCCCACCGCGTGACCCGTTCCCGGCACTCGACAACAAAGCCCAAGGAGCCGCCTTGTGCCCCCAGTCCCCGCCTCCCGGCCCGCACCCCGTGGCCGCCGCCGGGAAGCCGAACGCAACGACGAGCGTCTGCTCCTCGCCGCGCACGAGGCCCTTTCGGAGGTCGGCTGGAACGTCTCCGTGGCCGAGATCGCCCGACGGGCCGACATCGGCATAGGCAGCTTCTACCGCCGCTACCGGGGGAAGGTGTCGGTGGCCCAGCACGTCCGGGTCGTCTGCATGGAGCGGCTCTCCGAGGCCGCTCTCGCGGCCGCCGAGGAGGAGGACGGCTGGCAGGCGCTGGTCCGGTTCATGCGTGATGCCGTCAGCACGCCCACCAGCAGTCTGCTGCCGCTGATCGGCGGTGTGCTGCCCGCGACACCGGCGGTCGACAGGGCGTCGGACCGGCTGCGGGCCGCCATCGACGCGCTCCTCGAACGCGCCCGCTCCGAAGGGGCGTTGCGTCAGGACGTCGGCGCGGCCGACCTCGTACTGCTTCTGGTGCACCTCAGGACGCGGCTGCCCGGCCTGCCCGAGCGCATCCGCCAACTGCGGCTGCGCTACCTCCACATGGCCCTGGACGGGATGCGCGCCACCGTCCCCCCGGAACGCTCGACGCTGCCCCAGCCGTGCCCGGAATGGCAGGAGCTGCGTCTGCTGTGGGACAAGCAGCCGGACACGCGGGCGCGCCCGGACGAGGGGAACCACGAGGGATGACCTGGCCCACCGCCTCACACCGTGCCACCGCCGCCCTGGTACTGGCCCAGACGCTGGCCGTGCTCTACACGACCGGCTTCGTCTGGACGCTCCAGCTGATGGACTACCCCATGGTGGCCAGGCTCCGGGAAGGCGCGGCGGAGTCGTACATGGAAGCCCACAACCAGACGTTCTGGCGGGTCCTGGCCCCCGGCCTGCTGGTGGCCGGCGTGACGTCGGTCCTGCTCGTCGTGGCCAGGGGCCCGGCGGTCCCGCTCCGGGCGGCGCTGTTGTCCCTGGCACTGCTGGTCCTGATCATGGTGCTCTCCGGCGCCGTGGCCACGCCCGACCGGACCGCTCTCGCCCAGCACTTCTCCGCGTCCGTCCACGCCCATCTGCTCCGCGTGAGCTGGGTCCGCACGGTGGCCTTCACCGTCTGGAGCGGACTCGACGCCTGGCTGCTCTGGCGGCTCGTGCGCTGACCGGAACCGAACCACCGAGACCCCTGTGGCCTGCGACGCGGAACGCTCCGTCGCAGGCCACAGGCCTGTCCCGGCCCTCCCGCGGAACGCCGCCCGAGAATGGCCGGAAGACTCCTTGGGCCGCCCTTGAGCGGACCTTGAGGCCACGTCGAGAACGTGGTTCCAGCCGGTGCGGCCCTCCCGCCGACGGCAGCTCGACGATCTGAGTCCCTGTGCGCTCCGGCGGCCGACGGCCCGGCCGTGATGCGAGGGGACGCACCTCTTACGGAAAGGCAGCCGACATGTCAGCGACGGAACCTGCCGCGGGCTCGCGCCGCGCGGCGGAACCGGGGCACGAGCCCACGGCCGGACGCCGGGTGGTCATCACCGGCATCGGCGTGGTGGCACCCGGCGGCACGGGTACCAAGGCCTTCTGGGACCTCATCACCTCGGGACGCACCGCGACCGGGCCCATCTCCTTCTTCGATCCTTCGCCGTACCGCTCGCAGATCGCGGCCGAGTGCGACTTCGACCCCGCGCTCCACGGGCTGACGCCGCGTGAGATCCGCCGCATGGACCGGGCGACCCAGTTCGCCGTCGTCGGCGCCGGCGAGGCGGTACGCGACAGCGGCCTCGACTTCCAGTCCCCGGACCCGTCCCGGATCGGGGTCACCATCGGCAGCGCGGTCGGCGCGACCATGGGCCTGGAGGAGGAGTACGTCGTCCTCAGCGACAGCGGGCGCAAGTGGCTCGTCGACGCCGAATACCGGGTGCCGCACCTGTACGGGCACTTCGTGCCCAGCAGCATCGCCTCCGAGGTCGCCTGGTCCGTGGGCGCCGAGGGTCCCGCGGCCGTCGTCTCGGCCGGTTGCACGTCCGGCCTCGACTCGGTCGGCTACGCCCGCGAGCTGATCGCCGAGGGCAGCGCGGACATCATGGTCGCCGGCGCCACCGACGCCCCGATCTCGCCGATCGCGGTCGCCTGCTTCGACGCCATCAAGGCGACCTCGCCGCGCAACGACGACCCGGAGCACGCCTCCCGGCCGTTCGACAGGAGCCGCAACGGCTTCGTGCTGGGCGAGGGCGCGGCGGTCTTCGTCCTGGAGGAGTACGAGCACGCCAGGCGGCGCGGCGCGCACGTCTACGCCGAGATCGCGGGGTTCGCGTCCCGCTGCAACGCCTTCCACATGACCGGACTGCGGCCGGACGGGCGGGAGATGGCGGTGGCCATCGAGACCGCGCTGGCCGAGGCCCGCATGAACGCGGAGGACGTGGAGTACGTGAACGCGCACGGCTCCGGGACCAAGCAGAACGACCGCCACGAGACGGCCGCGTTCAAGCGGAGCCTGGGCCGGCACGCGTACGCCGTGCCGGTCAGCTCCATCAAGTCGATGATCGGCCACTCCCTCGGGGCGATCGGCTCCATCGAGATCGCCGCCTGCGCGCTGGCGATCGAGCACGGAGTGGTGCCGCCCACCGCCAACCTGCACACCCCCGACCCGGAGTGCGACCTCGACTACGTACCCCACACCGCCCGCGAACAGCGGGTGGACTCGGTGCTCACCGTCGGCAGCGGATTCGGCGGGTTCCAGAGCGCCATGGTGCTGACCCGGCCCTCGGAGAGGAGGACGGCATGACCGAGTCCGCAGCGGTGACGGGCATCGGCGTGATCGCGCCGAACGGCCTGGGGACGGAGGAGTTCTGGACCGCGACCCAGAAGGGCATCAGCGGAATCGAGCGGATCAGCCGCTACGACCCCGCTTCCTACCCCACCCGGCTCGCCGGCGAGGTCACCGGCTTCGAGGCCGGGGAGTACCTGGCGAGCCGGCTGCTGCCGCAGACCGACCGGATGACGCAGATGGCCCTCGTGGCCTCGGACTGGGCGCTGGCCGACGCGGACCTGGACCCCGCGGCGGTGCCCGAGTTCGACATGGGCGTGGTGACGGCCAGCGCCTCCGGAGGCTTCGAGTTCGCGCAGAACGAGCTGCAGAAACTGTGGAGCAAGGGACCCGAGTACGTCAGTGCCTACCAGTCGTTCGCCTGGTTCTACGCCGTCAACACCGGCCAGATCTCCATCCGTCACGGGATGCGCGGCCCGAGCGGCGTACTGGTCACCGACCAGGCGGGCGGCCTGGACGCCCTCGGCCACGCACGGCGGCACATACGCAAGGGGACCGGCGTGGTGGTCTCCGGCGGGGTGGACGCCTCCCTGCCGCCGTGGGGCCTGGTCTCCCTGCTGTCCACCGGGCGTCTGAGCCCCACCGACGACCCCGCGCGCGCCTACGCGCCGTTCGACACCTCCGCGGACGGGCACCTGCCCGGCGAGGGCGGCGCGATCCTGGTCCTCGAGCGTGAGTCCCGGGCGCGGGAGCGCGGCGCGCGCGTCTACGGCACCGTCGCCGGCTACGCCGCGACGTTCGACCCCGGGCCCGGATCCGGCCGTGGACCAGGACTGCGCCGTGCGATCGAAACGGCCCTGGCCGACGCCCGGGTGACCCCGGGCGCCATCGACGTCGTCTTCGCGGACGCCGCCGGAGTACGCGATCTGGACCGGGCGGAGGCGGCAGCGCTGAGCGCCGTCTTCGGCCCGAACGGGGTGCCGGTCACCGCCCCGAAGACGATGACCGGCCGTCTCTATTCGGGCGCGGCGTCGCTGGACACGGCGACGGCCCTGCTCGCCATGCGGGACGGCGTCGTTCCGCCCACCCTGCGCGTCACCGACCAGGCGGCGGACTGCGCGATCGACCTGGTCCGGGACACCGCACGCGAGATGCGGGTGAACCACGCGCTCGTGGTCGCCCGCGGGCACGGCGGATTCAACGCGGCCATGGTGCTGCGGGCCCCCGCCGCCGACTGATCCGTCCGACCCGTCCGACCGACGACACGACGTACCGAACCACCGAAACGAGGACACCACTCATGACCGCACGTGAACTGACCATCGACGACCTGACCCGCATCCTGCGCGAGAGCGCCGGCGAGAACGAGGGCGTCGATCTCGACGGGGACATCCTGGACACCCTCTTCACCGACCTCGGCTACGACTCCCTCGCCCTGCTGGAGGCGTGCAGCCGGATCGAGCGGGAGTTCGGCGTCAAGCTCTCCGACGACGTGCTGAGCGAGGCGGAGACCCCGCGGCTGCTGCTGGAGGCGGCGGGCGGGGCGGTTCCGCCGGCCGCCCGGGCCGCGTGAGCCACGGGCCTGCCGCCGTTCCGCGGCAGGCCCGTCCCCCCGCTCCGCCACCCACGAACCTCATCGACGTGAGAAGAGAGCACAGCATGGCCAACGAGACAGCCACCTCGGTCATCGTCACCGGGGCCACCAGCGGAATCGGACTCGCGATCACGGAGAGCCTGGCCGCCGCCGGCGCCAGGGTCTTCATCTGCGCCCGCAGCGCGGAGGATCTGGACGTCACCGTGAAGGACCTGCGCGAACGGGGCTTCGAGGTGGACGGCAGGACCTGTGACGTCCGTTCACGGGACGAGGTGCGTGACTTCGTCCGGGCGGCGGTGGAGCGGTACGGCACCGTCGACACCCTCGTCAACAACGCCGGGCGCAGCGGCGGTGGCGTCACCGCCGACCTCGACGACGACACCTGGTACGACGTCATGGACACCAACCTCAACAGCGTCTTCCTCATGACGCGCGAGGTGCTCACCACGGGCGGCATGCGCGACAAGGGGCGTGGCCGCATCGTCAACATCGCCTCGACCGGCGGCAAGCAGGGTGTCGTGCTCGGGGCCCCCTACTCGGCCTCCAAGCACGGCGTCATCGGATTCACCAAGGCGCTGGGCCTCGAGCTCGCGAAGTCCGGGATCACCGTGAACGCGGTCTGCCCCGGCTATGTCGAGACACCCATGGCACAGCAGGTGCGCGCCAACTACGCGCGCATCTGGGACACCGAGGAGCAGGCGGTCCTGGAACGGTTCGAGACCAAGATCCCGCTGGGGCGGTACTCCACCCCGCAGGAGGTGGCCGGTCTGGTCGGCTATCTGCTCTCGGACCTCGCCGCCTCGATCACCGCCCAGGCCCTCAACGTGTGCGGCGGGCTGGGCAACTACTGATGCGGACCGACCCGTACCCACACCGTTCGACAGGGAGCAACGCGCGATGACCGATGTACGGCACACCATCGTCACCACCGCCGCGCCGCGGACCCTCTACGCCCTTCTGGCCGACACCGCGCTGTGGCCCGTGAACTTCTCCCCGACCGTCCACGTGGAACAGCTGGAGCGGCCCGAGGGGGACGGCGGAACGGAGCGGATACGCATCTGGGCGCTCGCGGGGGACACGGTCAAGGCGTGGACCTCCCGCCGTGAACTGGACCCCGAGGGGCTGCGCATCGGCTTCCGGCAGGAGGTGTCCCAGCCGCCCGTCGCGTCGATGTCCGGCGCGTGGAGGCTCCGGGCGCTTCCGGACGGCGGCACCGAGATCACCCTCGACCACGGCTATCGGGCGGTCGGCGACGATCCGGCCGCCCTGGCCTGGATCGCCGAGGTCACGGACCGCAACAGCCGTGCCGAGCTGGCGAACCTGAAGTCGCTCTCCGAGCGGGCCGCCGCGCAGCCGGCGCACCGACTGACCTTCGAGGACACCGTCCTGGTGGAGGGGGGCCGGGCGGACGACGCCTACGCCTTCCTCCACGAGGCGTCGCGGTGGCCGGACCGGCTGCCCCACGTGTCCCGGATGGACCTCGTGGAGGACGAGACGGGCGTCCAGGTGATGGAGATGGACTCCATCACCGCGGCCGGTGACCGGCACACGACCAAGTCCGTACGGGTCTGCTTCGCCGGCGAGCGCATCGTCTACAAGCAGACCGTGGTACCGCCGCTGCTGGCCGCCCACACCGGTGAGTGGCGGGTGACGGCCGTCGACGGCGGCGTCGCCATCACGTCGCAGCACACCGTGGTGATCGCCCCCGAGGCGGTGGCGGGCGTCCTCGGGGACACCGCGACGGTGGCCGACGCCCTCGAGTTCGCCCGGACCGCGCTCACCGGCAACAGCCGGATCACCCTGGAGCACGCACGGGCGTTCGCCCAGGGCGACCCGGCCCTCGCCCTCGGCGACTGAACGAACCGCTCGACGGGCGCACGCGGAGGCGGCCGGCGCACCCGGGGAGCCACCGCGGTCGCGATCACCAGGTCGCGCCCGGGGGCTCCCCGGCGTCGCGGTGGACCACGACGCCGGGGCCACGGGCTACCGGCACCCCGGTCCGCCCTGGATTTCCACAGTCAACGCGATCCACGCAGAAAGGGCGAAAGCGATGCCAACCACTGACGACACCGTCGCTCACCAACGGCTTGCCGAGCTGCGGGAGATCAAGGAGTCGGTCCGTGAGGGGCCGGACCCGGCAGCCACGGAACGCCAGCACGCCAAGGGCAAGCTGACCGCCCGGGAGCGCATCCAACTGCTGCTCGACGCGGGCTCGTTCACCGAGGTCGAGGCGCTGCGCCGGCACCGGGCGACCGGGTTCGGCCTGGAGGCCAAGAGGCCGTACACGGACGGTGTGATCACCGGCTGGGGCACGGTCGAGGGCCGTACGGTCTTCGTCTACGCGCACGACTTCCGGATCTTCGGCGGGGCGCTGGGCGAGGCCCACGCCACGAAGATCCACAAGATCATGGACATGGCCATCGCGGCCGGTGCCCCGCTGGTCTCCCTCAACGACGGCGCGGGCGCCCGGATCCAGGAGGGCGTGAGCGCGCTCGCCGGCTACGGCGGCATCTTCCAGCGCAACACCAGGGCCTCCGGCGTCATCCCGCAGATCAGTGTGATGCTCGGCCCCTGTGCCGGCGGCGCCGCCTACTCCCCGGCGCTGACCGACTTCGTGTTCATGGTCCGCGAGACCTCGCAGATGTTCATCACCGGCCCCGACGTGGTGCGCGCCGTCACGGGTGAGGAGATCAGCCAGAACGGTCTCGGCGGCGCCGACGTGCACGCGGCCACCTCCGGGGTGGCGCACGCCGCCTACGACGACGAGGAGTCCTGCCTGGAGGACGTGCGCCACCTCCTGTCGCTCCTGCCCGCCAACAACCGCGAACTCCCGCCCGCCGAGGAGTGCGCGGATCCGGCCGACCGGCGCACCGACGTCCTGCGCGACCTGGTGCCGCAGGACCCCAACCGTGCCTACGACATGCGCGCGGTGATCGAGGAGATCGTCGACGACGGCGAGTTCTTCGAGGTGCACTCCGCGTGGTCCACCAACATCCTCTGCGCGCTCGCCCGCCTCGACGGCCAGGTGGTCGGCATCGTCGCCAACCAGCCCTCGTCGCTCGCCGGCGTCCTGGACATCGGGGCGTCGGAGAAGGGTGCCCGCTTCATCCAGCTGTGCGACGCGTTCAGCATCCCCCTGGTCTCCCTCGTCGACGTGCCCGGCTTCCTGCCCGGTGTGAGCCAGGAGCACGGTGGCGTGATCCGGCACGGCGCGAAGCTGCTGTACGCGTACTGCAACGCCACGGTCCCGCGGATCCAGCTGATCCTGCGCAAGGCGTACGGCGGCGCCTACATCGTGATGGATTCCCGGTCCATCGGGGCCGACGTCTCCCTGGCGTGGCCCTCGAACGAGATAGCGGTGATGGGCGCGGAGGGCGCGGCGAACGTGATCTTCCGCCGGGAGATCGCGGCGGCCTCCGACCCGGAGGCGGTGCGGCAGCAGAAGATCAAGGAGTACCGGACGGAACTGATGCACCCCTACTACGCGGCGGAACGCGGGCTGGTGGACGACGTCATCGACCCGGGCGACACCCGGTCGTGCCTGATCCGCTCTCTCGCGATGCTGCGCAGCAAGCACGCCGACCTGCCGTCGCGCAAGCACGGCAACCCTCCGCTGTGACGCCGGGTGGTCCGGACCTCGTCCGGGTGCTCCACGGGAATCCGAGCGACGAGGATCTCGCCGCGCTCACGGTCGTCCTGTGCGCCGTGACGCGGCACCTCGCGGCGGCACCGGTCCGGCCCGGCGTCCCGAGGGCCGGCTGGGGGGACACGCGGCGGGACCGGTCCTGGTCGGCGGGTTCGTGGCGGGCCGCGTCACGGGGATGGGGACGGGGGAGCCGTGCGTGAGGCGCTCGTCGCCGACGGGGCCGAGTGCGAGGCGGAGGACTGAGGAGCCCGGGGCGGGACGGCGTACCCACTCGGAAGCGGTCTCGGTCGTCCGGTGGCGCACCCTGTGCGATGCGCGCAGGGTGCGCCACCGGAGCCGGCTCGGGCGGTCTCGGGCAACCCGTGATCATGCGACTACGCGGCACAAGGACGCGACGGGTCCAGGCTCAAGATGTCGTCCCGAAGCAGCAGGGAGGTATCTCCGGAGAGGATTTTCTCGTGGATTTTCGTGACGTGCGGTGACGGTTCTATTCCCAGTTCTTCACGCAGGTTTTTGTGGAGTTTCCGGAATGTTTCAAGAGCTTGTGCCGGACGCCCCGAACGATACTGAGAAACCATGAGAAGGGAATGCGTGCGCTCGTGCAGTGGATCCTGAATTACCAGTCCTGAAAGTTCACCTATCAACTGGTGGTGTCGGCCCAGATGCAGATCGGCTTCGATGCGCTGTTCGACGGCGACGGTGCGGGATTCCTCGAGCGAGGTGCGGTGGGCCAGGAGCTGCGGTCCGATGCGGACGTCCGCGAGGGCGGGGCCGCGCCACGTCTGCAGGGCCCGCTGGAGCGACATCGTCGCTCTCTGGTAGTCCCCGGCCGCGAGCTCCCGGCGGCCCTGCTCGGTGTGCCTGGCGAAGCGGTCGGCGTCATGAACTCCGCCGTCCTGCGGCAGCAGTTGGTAACCCCAGCCCGTGTAGGGCAGTACGTCATGGGCCACCTGCTCGGTGCCGGTCTGCAAGGTCGTGGCGAGCGCGCGTCTCAGGAGGACGATGTAGGTCTGTATGACGGTCACCGCACTGGCCGGCGGATCGTGCTCCCACAGTTCGTCCACGAGTGCGTCCGTCGGTACGACGTGACCGGTGCGGGCGGCGAGCAGGGCGAGTAATTGGCGAGGTTTCGGCGCCGTCGGCGCCGCTTCTCGCCCTGCTGATCCGACGCTGAGCGGCCCGAGTATTCCGATGTCCATGTTCCCCCTTGGCTGCACGCCCAAAGTGCGACGCGTCGACATCGAACAATGAGGGAGCCGGCAACGCTGACGCCTCCCCCGAGAGCGTTCCTTTGAACAATACGATAGTTAACCTGTCACCTGTCAAGGTGAATCGGAGTGGTGTCGGTCCGATTTGCCGCCCTCGGAGGCGCGCCGCACATTGTGTTTACTTTGCGAAAAAAATACTGTCGCCGGGTGGTGTCGAAGGAGATCGCCGAATCCCTGCGCACCTGCCGGGGATTCGCCGGGAGCGGCCATTTCGCATCGTGACGGCCGCCTTCGCCGGGCCCGGGCGGGACACGACCGCCGGGTGCGCCGAGGCGGGGCCCCGCCCTTCACGGGTAATCCGGTACCGGCACGGGCCCGGCCGCACCCATACTCGTTCATGTGTTCCTGACGATCTCCACCACCGGCAACGAGCAGCACCCGGCCACCGACCTGGGGTTCTTGCTCCACAAGCATCCTGACAACCCGTTCTCGACCGGCCTGTCCTACGGCACGGCGCACGTGCTGTACCCCGAGGCGACCGCCGAGCGGTGCACGGCCGCCCTGCTGGTCGAGGTCGACCCGGTGGCGCTGGTCCGGCGAAGCAAGGGCAAGGGGCGCGGCGGCGCCCCCGACGCGGCACTCGCGCAGTACGTCAACGACCGCCCGTACGCCGCTTCCTCGCTGCTCGCCGTGGCGATCGGTTCCGTCTTCTCCAGCGCGATGAAGGGTCAGTGCAACGCCCGGCCCGAGCTGCCGGCCGAGACCAGGCCGCTGCGCGTCGAGGTGCCCGCGCTGCCCGCGCGCGGCGGCCCCGACCTGGTCCGAGCGCTCTTCGAGCCGCTGGGCTGGACGGTGACGGCCGAGGCGGTGCCGCTCGACGAGCGCTTCCCGGAGTGGGGCGACTCCCGCTACGTACGCCTGGAACTCGTGGCGGAGGGGCTGACGGTCGCCGAAGCCCTGCGTCACCTCTATGTGCTGCTCCCCGTCCTCGACGACGCCAAGCACTACTGGGTGTCGTCCGACGAGGTCGACAAGCTGCTGCGGGCGGGCGAGGGCTGGCTGCCGGACCACCCGGAGCAGAAGCTGATCGCCGGCCGCTATCTCTCCCGGCGCTGGTCGCTGACCCGGGAGGCCCTGGAGCGGCTCGAACTCGCCCGGCTCGCCGAGGCCGACGACATCGCGGTCGAGGAGATCGACAACGCGGTCGACGAGGAGACCGACACCGAGGAGAAGCCGGTGCCGCTCGCCGTGCTGCGCCGGGACGCGATCCTCGCCGCGCTGCACGCCTCCGGCGCGAGCCGGGTCCTCGACCTCGGCTGCGGACAGGGCCAGTTGGTACAGGCGCTGCTCAAGGACACCCGGTTCACCGAGATCGTCGGGGTCGACGTGTCGATGCGCGCGCTCACCATCGCCTCGCGCCGCCTCAAGCTGGACCGCATGGGTGAGCGGCAGGCGGAGCGCGTCCGGCTCGTCCAGGGCTCGCTCGCCTACACCGACCGCCGTCTCAAGGGGTACGACGCGGCCGTGCTCAGCGAGGTCATCGAGCACCTCGACCTGCCCCGGCTGCCCGCCCTGGAGTACGCGGTGTTCGGTTCCGCCCGTCCGCGGACCGTTCTCGTGACGACCCCGAACGTCGAGTACAACGTCCGCTGGGAGAGCCTGCCCGCCGGACACTCCCGGCACGGCGACCACCGCTTCGAGTGGACCCGCGAGGAGTTCCGCTCCTGGGCCCGCGAGGTGGCCGGACGGCACGGCTACGACGTGGAGTTCACCCCCGTCGGCCTCGACGACCCCGAGGTCGGCCCGCCCACCCAGATGGCCGTCTTCACCCTGGCCACCGGCACCACCGGCACCACCGGCACCACCGGCACCCCGAACACGAAGGAGGAGAAGGCCGCATGAGCGAGCGACACGACCAGGGGCGCGTACTGCCCGTCACCGACCTCTCCCTCGTGGTGCTGATCGGCGCCTCGGGCTCCGGCAAGTCGACCTTCGCCCGGCGGCACTTCAAGCCGACGGAAGTCATCTCCAGCGACTTCTGCCGGGGTCTGGTCGCCGACGACGAGAACGACCAGAGCGCCAGCGGCGACGCCTTCGACGTCCTCTACTACATCGCCGGCAAGCGGCTCGAGGCCGGCCGCCGGACCGTCGTCGACGCCACCAGCGTCCAGCAGGACAGCCGTCGCCGGCTCATCGAACTCGCCAAGAAGTACGACGTGCTGCCCATCGCGATCGTGCTCGACGTGCCCGAGGAGGTCTGCGCCGAACGCAACGCGGGCCGCACCGACCGTGCCGGGATGCCGCGCCGCGTGATCCAGCGCCACATCCGCGAACTGCGCCGCTCGCTGCGCTCCTTGGAGCGCGAGGGCTTCCGCAAGGTGCACGTCCTGCGCGGGGTGACGGACGTCGAGAACGCGTCGGTGGTGACCGAGAAGCGGTACAACGACCTGACGCACCTCACCGGACCGTTCGACATCGTCGGCGACATCCACGGCTGCGCCTCGGAGCTGGAGACCCTGCTCGGCAAGCTCGGCTACGTCGACGGCGTGCACCCCGAGGGCCGTACGGCCGTGTTCGTGGGCGACCTCGTCGACCGCGGTCCGGACTCGCCCGGCGTGCTGCGCCGCGTGATGTCCATGGTCGCCTCGGGCAACGCCCTGTGCGTGCCCGGCAACCATGAGAACAAGCTCGGCCGCCACCTCAGGGGCCGCCAGGTCCAGCACACCCACGGACTCGCCGAGACGATCGAGCAGATGGGCGCGGAGAGCGAGGAGTTCCACGCCACGGTGAGGGAGTTCATCGACGGACTGGTCAGTCACTACGTCCTCGACGGTGGACGCCTCGTCGTCTGCCACGCCGGCCTGCCCGAGAAGTACCACGGCCGCACCTCGGGCCGGGTGCGCTCGCACGCCCTGTACGGCGACACGACGGGGGAGACCGACGAGTTCGGGCTGCCCGTGCGCTACCCGTGGGCGGAGGACTACCGGGGCCGCGCCGCGGTCGTCTACGGCCACACCCCGGTCCCCAACGCCACCTGGCTCAACAACACCATCTGCCTGGACACCGGCGCGGTGTTCGGCGGCAAGCTCAGCGCCCTGCGCTGGCCGGAGCGCGAACTCGTCGACGTCCCCGCCGAGCGGGTCTGGTACGAGCCGTCCAAGCCGCTGGCCACCGAGGCGCCGGGCGGTCACGAGGGCCGTCCGCTGGACCTCGCGGACGTGCACGGCCGCAGGGCCGTCGAGACCCGGCACGCCGGACGGGTGGCCGTCCGCGAGGAGAACGCGGCGGCGGCCCTGGAGGTCATGAGCCGTTTCGCGGTGGACCCCCGGCTGCTCCCGTACCTCCCGCCGACCATGGCGCCGACCGCGACCTCGCACGTCGAGGGCTATCTGGAGCACCCCGCCGAGGCCTTCGCCCAGTACCAGGAGGACGGGGTCGCGCGGGTCGTGTGCGAGGAGAAGCACATGGGGTCGCGGGCGGTGGCCCTGGTCTGCCGGGACGCGGACGTCGCGCGTGCCCGGTTCGGCGTCGACGGCCTCACCGGCTCGCTGTACACCCGTACCGGCCGCCCCTTCTTCGACGACGCCGCCGTCACCGAGGAGATCCTCGGCCGGGTGCGGGCCGCCGCGACCGAGGCCGGGCTGTGGGAGGAGCTGAACACCGACTGGGTGCTGCTGGACGCCGAGCTGATGCCGTGGTCGCTGAAGGCGTCCGGGCTGCTGCGCAGTCAGTACGCCGCGGTCGGCGCCGCGTCAGGGGCGGTGTTCCCGGGAGTGCTGAGCGCGCTCGAAGGCGTGGCGGCGCGGGGCGTCGACGTCACGGAGCTGCTGACGCGCCAGCGTGAACGGGCCGCGGACGCGGCCGCGTTCACGGACGCGTACCGCCGCTACTGCTGGACGACGGACGGCCTCGAAGGCGTCCGCCTGGCACCGTTCCAGATCCTGGCCGTCCAGGGCCGGAGCCTCGCCGGGCTGCCGCACGACGAGCAGCTCGCCCTGATCGACCGGCTCGTGGAGAACGACGGGAGCGGACTGCTGCACACCACCCGGCGGCTCTTCGTCGACACCGGTGACCCGGAGTCGGTGCGGGCCGGTGTCGACTGGTGGCTGGAGATGACCGGCCGCGGCGGCGAGGGCATGGTCGTGAAGCCGGTCGGCGCGGTGGTGCGCGGCGAGAACGGGCGCCTGGTGCAGCCCGGCATCAAGTGCCGGGGCCGCGAGTACCTGCGGATCATCTACGGTCCGGAGTACACCCGCCCGGAGAACCTCGCCCGGCTGCGCGGCCGCTTCCTCAACCACAAGCGGTCCCTGGCCCTCCGTGAGTACGCACTCGGCCTCGAAGCGCTGGACCGCCTGGCCGAGGGCGAGCCCCTCTGGCGCGTCCACGAGGCGGTCTTCGGAGTCCTCTCCCTGGAATCCGAACCGGTGGACCCCCGCCTGTAGAGGTACACCCCGGCGGGCCCCGTCAGGGGCGCGGGGAACGGCGCGCCCGGCCCGCACCGGGCGGGCGGCCGAACCCCGCACTCCCCTCGGGCGGGGCGCTGTGCCCCGGTCCGGGCCCCGTCAGGGGCGCGGGGAACGGCGCGCTCAGCCCCCACCGTGCGGACAGCCGAACCCGCCCCCACCGGGGCCGCGGCCGGGGACCCGCCCCCCACCGGGGGCACGCGACCGACCCCGGCCGGGGAGAGCCCGGTCCGGGGCGGCGGGGTTCGGCACGGCCGGTCGGTGAGGGAGCGAAGCGAACCTAACCGACCAGGCGGAGCCGAACCCCGGCCACACCCACGTGCACCGTCTGCCCCCAGACCAGCTCCACCGCATCCCCCTCCATCCCGTCCCCGAAGACGATGAGCCGGTCCGACTCCACCGTGAGGGACAGCTTTCCCGAGGCGGTGAGTTCGCCGGCCACGAGCGAGGTGCCCGTGGCCGGCGACGGCCAGGCCTCGCGGACGAACCAGAGCAGCCGTTCGTCCGTGGGCCCCGGCAGCGGCATCCGCTCGCCCCGCTCCTGCCACACCGACCGGAGCCAGCCGGTGGCCCCGGTCCCGGTCCCCACCAGCACCCCGGAGGACGCCTGGGACTCGACGGCACCCCCGTACTCGTCGAGCCCCAGCCGATAGCGGGCCGTCTGATGGCCCGCGGCTCCCAGATAGATCTCGTTGAGCGCGACCAGCCGCTGGGTGTCGTCCGCGACCGCCTCGACCATGGTCAGCTCGTCGGCGCCGCCCCCGTGCGCCGAGGCCAGCAGCGCGCCCGCGTCCCGGGGCCGGTGCCGCACCAGCACGCCGGGATTGCGCCCGGGGTCGGCGTCGATCCCCACCACCGGCTGGCCTTCCAGGTACTTGGCGACGTTCGCGACCAGCCCGTCCTGCCCGACCACGACCACCACGTCCTCCGGCGCGAACAGGAAGCGGTCCAGGTCGGAACGTTCCACGCGCGCCTGACGCCAGGTCAGCGGAATGGCCGCGACCACGGCGGCGAGCGCCTCGCGGGAGCGCCGGTGCCGTTCGGCCACCTCCGCGATGTCCCGGCCGCGCGAGGCCAGGAAGAACGCCGCCTGCCCGTGCGTGCCGTGCCGGGCCGTCAACTCCTCGTACTCGGTGGTCCGGTGGACGAGGACGACCCGGGGGGCGAGACTCACGCCCGGTCCTCGGCGGCCCCGTTGCCCAGCTTGGCGAGCAGCCCGGTGAGGACGTCGGGCGAGACGGTGAGGTTCTCGATCCGCGGCAGGTTCTCCGCGAGCCGGCTCCCGGTCAGGGCGTGCAGCGTGGCGACGTCGACGTCGCCGTGGACCCGCAGCCAGGCCGCCTGCGCCTCGGCCCGCGCCGCGCCGACCTCGCGCTCGGCCTGCGCCTCGGCCCCCGCGAGCCGTACCTTGCGGGTGGCCTCCGCCTCGGCGAGCCGCAGCGACCGGGTGGCCTCGGCCTCGGCGAGCCGGACCGTGCGGGCCGCCTCCGCCCCGGCGCGCACCGCGTCCGCCGCCGCGTGTTCCTCGGCCTCGCGGCGCGCGTTCGTGCCCTTCTGCTCGACCAACTGCTCCTCGCGCCGGGCGAGTTCGATCTGGCTGGCGAGTTCGTTCTCGGCGATGGCGCGTTCCCGTTCGACGGCGACCGCCCGGCGTTCGTACGTGGCCTTGTCCGCGTCCTGCTGGATCTGCTCGCGGGCGGGGGTGCGCAGCGCCCGTTCCACCTCGGGCTCCGGGCGCAGCGCGACGACCCGTACCGCGACCACCTCGATGCCGGTGGCGGGCAGCCGGGGTTCGGCGGCGAGGCCGCCCGCGATCCGTTCCCGCACCGCGGCGACACCGTCGACCAGTGCGGACGCCAGCGATGTGCGGGCCAGCACGTCGAGCGCGTGCTGCTGGGCCGTCTCGGTCAGCAGCGAGCCCAGCTGCTCCAGCGGGGTGCCGCGCCAGGCCCCGGAGTCGGGGTCTATGGAGAAGTCGATGCGGGAGGCCGCGACCGCGGGGTCGCTGATCCGGTAGGTGACGGTCGCCTGCACCGCGATGTCCTGGAAGTCGGACGTACGGGCGTGGAAGGTCATCGCCAACTCACGGTCGTCGACCGGTACTTCGGAGAGAGCGGCGGTCAGTGAGCGGTACCAGAAGCTGAGTCCGGGGCCGTCGTGGACCAGTTGCCCCGACTTGTGGTGCCGGATGTGGGCGGTGGGCGCCCCGCGCAGATGGCGCCAGCCGAGGCGTCGTGTGATGTCGGCCATGAGTACCCCCTCGGCGCCGGGCGGTCCCGGCGGCTCCACGTCCTTCGTTGTCGTCATCAAGACGATAATGGGGGACGTGCTTATCGTCAAGGGGACGAAATGAATCCGGTGTCACGGAGGAGACGTCCCTGCCCGAAGGGCCGGGGGAAGCGCGCGCGGTGTCGTGGGGCGGACGGGAATTGTCGGGCGGACCCTGACGATCCACGGGTGAACACGCGTCCGGATGGTCAGGATGGAGGCATGGGATTCCACGTCGACTCCGAGGCCGGGCGGCTGCGCCGCGTCATCCTGCACCGGCCCGATCTCGAGCTCAAGAGGCTCACCCCCAGCAACAAGGACGCGCTCCTCTTCGACGACGTGCTCTGGGTGCGCCGGGCGCGCGCGGAACACGACGGGTTCGCCGACGTGCTGCGCGACCGCGGGGTCGTCGTCCACCTCTTCGGCGACCTGCTCGCCGAGACCCTGGCGATCGGGGCGGCCAGGTCGCTCGTCCTGGACCGGGTCTTCGACGAGAAGGAGTACGGGCCGCTCGCCACCGACCACCTCCGGGCCGCCTTCGAGGCCATGCCCGCCGCGGAACTGGCGTCCGCACTGGTCGGCGGCATGACCAAGCGCGAGTTCCTGGAAGCGCACGCGGAACCGACCTCCGTGCGCTTCCACGTCATGGACCTCGACGACTTCCTCCTGCGGCCGCTGCCCAACCACCTCTTCACCCGTGACACCTCGGCCTGGATCTACGACGGCGTCTCCATCAACGCCATGCGCTGGCCGGCCCGGCAGCGCGAGACCGTGCACTTCGAGGCGATCTACCGGCACCACCCGCTCTTCCGCGAGGAGGGCTTCAACCTCTGGTCGGAGGGGCAGGCGGACTACCCGTCCACCATCGAGGGCGGTGACGTCCTGGTCATCGGCAACGGCGCGGTGCTCATCGGCATGAGCGAGCGGACGACGCCCCAGGCCGTCGAGATGCTCGCCCACAAGCTGTTCGCGGCCGGCTCGGCGCGCACCATCGTGGCGCTCGACATGCCCAAGCGGCGGGCGCTCATGCACCTCGACACCGTGATGACGATGGTCGACGGCGACATCTTCACGCAGTACGCGGGGCTCGGCATGCTCCGCTCGTACACCATCGAGCCGGGCGCGGGCGACAAGGAGCTGAAGGTCACCGACCATCCCCCGGAGCACATGCACCGCGCCATCGCCGCGGCGCTCGGCCTGAGCGAGATCCGGGTCCTGACCGCGACGCAGGACGTGCACGCGGCCGAGCGGGAGCAGTGGGACGACGGCTGCAACGTCCTCGCCGTCGAGCCGGGCGTCGTCATCGCCTACGAGCGCAACGCCACCACCAACACCCATCTGCGCAAGCAGGGCATAGAGGTGATCGAGATCCCGGGCAGCGAGCTGGGCCGGGGCAGGGGCGGCCCGCGCTGCATGAGCTGTCCCGTCGAACGCGACCCCGTGTGAACGCGACCCCGTGCGGAGGTCCCGCCGGGGCTCCCGCCGGAGTCGCGCACGGGCTCGCGCGGGGGGTTGGGTGCGGGGGGCGGGTGCGAGGGGTGGGCGCGTGCGGGACCTCGGGCGGGGCTTCGTGCCGGGCCGCCGGTGGAACCGATGGGGGAGCGGCGCGTGGGGTCGGCACACGAGTCGAACTATTGGCCGCATATAAATGCTAGGCGTCGTATAGAATTCCAGAAGTCCGGTCCCGCCCTCACCCCGTCATCCCTGGAGCGCCCCCATGGCGACAGTCCCGACCGCCCTCGTCGGCCGTCACTTCCTCAAGGAGCTGGACTTCACGGAGGAGGAGTTCCTCGGCCTGGTCGAGCTGGCCGCCGGGCTCAAGGCGGCCAAGAGGGCCGGGGCGGAGACCCGGTATCTACAGGGCAGGAACATCGCGCTGATCTTCGAGAAGACCTCGACGCGCACCCGCTGCGCCTTCGAGGTCGCGGCCGCGGACCAGGGTGCCTCGACGACGTACCTGGACCCGTCCGGCTCGCAGATCGGCCACAAGGAGTCGGTGAAGGACACCGCCCGCGTGCTCGGCCGCATGTTCGACGCCATCGAGTACCGCGGCGACAGCCAGGCCGCGGTGGAGGAGCTGGCCGCCCACGCCGGAGTGCCGGTCTACAACGGCCTCACGGACGACTGGCACCCCACCCAGATGCTGGCCGACGTCCTCACGATGACCGAGCACTGCGCCAGGCCGGTCGGTGAGATCGCCTTCGCCTACCTGGGGGACGCCCGTTTCAACATGGGCAACTCGTACCTGATCACCGGGGCCCTGCTCGGCATGGACGTGCGGATCGTGGCCCCGAAGGCCTACTGGCCGGCCGACGAGATCGTCGAGCGGGCCCGCGGACTCGCCGCGGAGAACGGCGGCCGCGTCACCCTCACCGAGCAGGTGGACGAGGGGGTGCGGGGGGCCGACTTCGTGGCCACCGACGTCTGGGTCTCCATGGGAGAGCCCAAGGAGGTGTGGGCCGAGCGCATCGCCGCCCTCGTCCCGTACGCCGTGACCATGGACGTGCTGCGCGCCACCGGCAACCCGGACGTGAAGTTCCTGCACTGCCTCCCGGCCTTCCACGACCTCGGCACCCGGGTGGGCCGTGAGCTGTACGAGGTGCACGGACTCGACTCGCTCGAGGTCACCGACGAGGTCTTCGAGTCGGCGCACTCCGTCGTCTTCGACCAGGCCGAGAACCGGCTGCACACCATCAAGGCGATCATGGTCGCCACGCTGGCCTGACCGCTGCGGCCGCCCGGGCGGGCACCGCTACAGCACCGGCTGCCGCTGGGCGGGAATCACGGGCAGCCGGAACCAGACCGCCTTGCCCGAATCGGTGGGGCGGTGCCCACAGGCGGAGCTGAGGGCCCGGAGCAGCAGCAGGCCGCGCCCGTGCTCCTGCCAGGGGTCCGGCTCACCGGGCGGGTGCGGCAGGGTGAGGTCCAGCGGCGGCGCCGGGTCCGGGTCGTGCACCTCGACCCGGCAGCCGGTCGGCATCAGTTCCACGACCAGCTCTATCGGTCCGTCGCCCGCGGTGTGCTCGACGGCGTTGGCGACCAGCTCCGCGGTGAGCAGCTCTGCGGTGTCGCTGTCGGCCGCGTGCTCGCGTTCCGAGAACGCCCTGCGGACCAGGGCGCGGGCCACCGGCACGGCCGCGAAGGTGTGCGGCAGCGCGATGCGCCAGAAGGCGGGTGCTGGAATGTCGTGCAAGGCGGGTCCGTTCGTGGAGCAGGGCGTCCTGCTTACAACCTTAGGAATGGTACGGCGCACTCCGGGGAACGCGCGCGGTGGGCTTTCTCGGGACATCGGCCGATGTGTCCCCGGGCGGCCGCGGCCTCCTTTCGGGACGTTCGGTCCGATACGGGTCCTGTACCCGGACGAACGGTCCCCCTCCCGCGTCCGCTCCCGCCGTTACACGGCTGTCGACGACCGGTGACGCGGTGACGGACCGCGCCTCGCCCGCGGCCGTCCCTTCACTTTCTGTGGCCGCACCCTCACCGCACGCGCCCGTCGCTTCACGAATCGCAGCCATCACCCCGCACCGTGTCACCCCGCGCCGCGCCTCCCCGCCGCGTCACGTCCCGCCGCCCCCGGAGCGCCCCGGCTGCCGGTACACACGAGTGCGCGATCACTCTATCGCGGACTCGTGACGACAGTCACAAATCGGTGATAGCTTGGTAGGACAGCCGCATCGCGTCGCCCCCGCCCTAGGAGGCCGCCCGCCATGAGTCCCTTCACCGGCTCCGCCGGCCGCACCCCCGACTGGCACCATCTGAGGTACGAGCTCACCGACGGCGTCGCCACGGTCACCCTGACCCGCCCCGAGAAGCTCAACGCGCTCACCTTCGGCGCCTACGCCGACCTGCGCGACCTGCTCGCCGAACTGTCCCGCGAACGGTCCGTGCGCGCCCTGGTGCTCGCCGGCGAGGGCCGCGGATTCTGCTCCGGCGGCGACGTCGACGAGATCATCGGCGCGACCCTCTCGATGGACACCGCCCAGCTCCTCGACTTCAACCGGATGACCGGGCAGGTCGTCAGGGCCGTACGGGAATGCCCGTTCCCGGTGATCGCGGCGGTGCACGGGGTGGCGGCGGGCGCCGGGGCCGTGCTGGCGCTGGCCGCGGACTTCCGGGTGGCCGACCCGAGCGCCCGCTTCGCCTTCCTCTTCACCCGGGTCGGGTTGTCCGGCGGCGACATGGGCGCGGCCTACCTGCTGCCCCGCGTGGTCGGGCTCGGCCACGCGACCCGGCTGCTGATGCTCGGCGAACCGGTGCGCGCGCCCGAGGCCGAGCGCATCGGGCTGATCAGCGAACTCACCGACGAGGGGCACGCCGACGAGGGCGCCCAAGCACTGGCCCGCCGCCTCGCCGACGGCCCGGCCCTGGCGTACGCCCAGACCAAGGCGCTGCTCACCGCCGAACTGGACATGCCGCTCGCGGCCGCCGTCGAACTGGACGCCGCGACCCAGGCCCTGCTCATGAACGGCGAGGACTACACGGAGTTCCACGCGGCCTTCACGGAGAAGCGGGCCCCGAAGTGGCGGGGGAGGTGAGTCCGGGATGCGCGTGAACGGCGGCGCGAGGCGGGTCGCGGTGATCGGCGGGGGCCCCGGCGGCCTCTACGCCGCGGCCCTCCTCAAGCGCCTGGACCCGGACCGTGAGATCACCGTCTGGGAACGCAACGCGCCCGACGACACCTTCGGCTTCGGTGTCGTCCTGTCCGACGAGACCCTGGGCAACATCGAACACGCCGACCCGGTCGTGTACGCGGCGCTCCAGGCCGAGTTCGTCCGCTGGGACGACATCGACATCGTGCACCGCGGAGTGCGGCACACCTCCGGCGGCCACGGCTTCGCCGCGCTCGGACGGCGCCGGCTCCTGGAGATCCTGCACGAGCGCTGCCGCTCGCTCGGCGTCGACCTGCGCTTCACGGCCGAGGCCCCGCCCGTGGACGAACTGATGGCGGCGTACGACCTCGTCGTCGCCGCCGACGGCGTGCACAGCCTCACCCGCGAGGCCCACGCGGAGGTGTTCCGGCCGTCCGTCGAGGAGCACCGCTGCCGCTACGTCTGGCTCGCCGCCGACTTCGCCTTCGACGCCTTCCGCTTCGAGATCGCCGAGACCGAGCACGGCGTGATGCAGCTGCACGGCTATCCGTACTCGGCCGACGCCTCCACCGTCATCATCGAGATGCGCGAAGAGGTCTGGCGCGCCTCGGGGTTCGCGGACCTCGACGAGGCGGAGTCCGTCGAACGGTGCGGCAAGATCTTCACGGACGCGCTCGGCGGACGCCCGCTGCGCTCCAACAGATCGGCGTGGACGACGTTCCGGACGATCGTCAACGACCGCTGGTCGCACGGCAATCTGGTGCTGCTCGGCGACGCGGCGCACACCGCCCACTTCTCCATCGGCTCCGGCACCAAGCTCGCCGTCGAGGACGCGCTCGCGCTGGCCGCCTGTCTGGAGGAACAGCCCTCCCTGGAGGAGGCGCTGACCGCGTACGAGGAGGAGCGGCGCCCGGTCGTCGCCTCCACCCAGCGGGCCGCCCGCGCCAGCCTCGGCTGGTTCGAGGACCTCGCCCGCTATCTCGGCCAGCCCACCCGGCAGTTCGCGTTCAACCTGCTCACCCGCAGCCGCCGCGTCACCCACGACAACCTGCGGCTGCGCGATCCGCGTTTCGTGGCCGCGGTCGAGCGCGAGTTCCGCTGCCCGCCCGGCACCCCGCCCATGTTCACCCCGTTCCGGCTGCGCGGACTGACCCTGCGCAACCGGGTCGTCGTCTCACCGATGGACATGTACTCGGCCGTGGACGGCGTGCCCGGCGACTTCCACCTCGTCCACCTGGGCGCACGGGCCCTGGGCGGCGCGGGACTGGTGATGACCGAGATGGTGTGCGTCAGCGCGGAGGGCCGCATCACGCCCGGCTGCGCGGGCCTCTACACCGCCCGGCAGGCCGAGTCCTGGCGGCGGATCGTGGACTTCACGCACCGTCAGGCGCCGGGCGCCGCGATCGGTCTCCAGCTCGGCCACGCCGGCCGCAAGGGATCCACGCGGCTGATGTGGGAGGGCATCGACGAACCCCTGCCGGACGGCAACTGGCCCCTCGTGGCCGCCTCCCCGCTCCCGTACAAGCCGGGCAGCCAGACCCCCCGCGAGCTCTCGCGCGCCCAGCTCACCGATCTGCGCGAGCAGTTCACCGCGGCCGCCTGCCGCGGGGCCCGCTGCGGTTTCGACCTCCTCGAACTGCACTGCGCCCACGGCTACCTGCTCTCCGGCTTCCTCTCCCCGCTGACCAACCGGCGCACCGACGCCTACGGCGGATCGCTGGAGAAGCGGCTGCGCTTCCCGCTCGAGGTGTTCGACGCGGTGCGGGCGGTGTGGCCCGCCGAGCGGCCGATGACCGTCCGCATCTCCGCCACCGACTGGGCCGAGGGCGGCACCACCGGGGACGACGCGGTCGCGATCGCGCGGGCCTTCGCCGCGCACGGCGCCGACGCGGTGGACGTGTCGACCGGCCAGGTGGTGGCGGACGAGCGGCCCGAGTACGGCCGCTCCTACCAGACGCCGTACGCGGACCGGATCCGGCACGAGACCGGGCTCCCGGTGATCGCCGTCGGCGCGATCTCCTCCTGGGACGACGTCAACTCCCTGATCCTGGCCGGGCGCACCGATCTGTGCGCGCTCGCCAGGCCGCACCTGTACGACCCGAACTGGACCCTGCACGCGGCGGCCGAACAGGGCTACGAGGGGCCGGGCGCCGACTGGCCGACGCCCTACCGCGCGGGCAGCCGCCGCCCGCAGACCGGCCGCACCGACGCGCCCAAACCCCGTCTCACCCTGGGGACTTGAGCGCGTCCGGGGTCAGGACCACACCGGCACCCCGGCGAACTCCGCACCCGCGTCCCGCAGTCGCTCGTGGAGCGCCTGGAAGACGGCGGCCGAGCGGGCGCCGGGCCAGTCGCCGGGGAGCAGGGCCGGGGGCAGCCCCGGGTCGGTGTAGGGGAGGTGGCGCCAGGAGTCGAGGGCGAGCAGATAGTCGCGGTAGGCCTCCTCCGGCGGGGTGTCCGTCCGCTCCTCCCAGGTGTGCAGCACGCGCGCGTGCCGGCCGAGGAACGCCTCGTGCTCCGCGGCGATCGCGGTCAGGTCCCACCAGCGCGCCACCGCGTCGACGGTCGCGGCGAACCCCAGGTGCTCGCCGCGGAACAGCTCCACGTACGTGTCGAGCCGCAGCCGCTCCAGGGTGTGCCGGGTCTCCTCGTACAGCCGTGCCGGGGCGATCCACACCCCGGGAGCGGCCGTGCCGAAGCCGAGACCGGACAGTCGCGAGCGCAGGACGTGCCGCTTCTGCCGTTCCGACTCGGGCACGGAGAAGACGGCGAGCACCCAGCCCTCGTCCTCGGGGGGCGCCGTCGCGTACACCCTGCGGTCGCCGTCGTCGAGCAGCTGCCGTGCGTCCGGCGACAACGCGTATCCGGCCGCGCCCGCCGGCGTGCGCGCCGGCTCCAGCAGTCCGCGGCGCTTGAGCCGGGACACGGAGGAGCGCACCGAGGGTGCGTCGACGCCGACCGCGGCGAGGAGCCGGATCAGCTCGGCCACCGGCACCGGGCCGGGCGCGAAGCGGCCGTAAGCGCCGTAGAAGGTGACGATGAGGGACCGGGGGGTGTGGTGCTCTGACACGTTGATCACTCTAGTGCGCCAAGATCACTTGGGATCGCCGCTCGGGGGCAAGCCGTCCTCGGGAGCGGGGGCCGGCTCCTCGGGCACCGGGGCCGGTTCGTCGTGCGCGGGGGCCGGCGTCCCGGCGGCGCCGGAAGGGGGCTCCTCCCGCAGTCTGAACCGCTGGAGCTTGCCCGTGGCGGTCCGTGGCAGCGCGTCCAGGAAGACGATCTCGCGGGGGCACTTGTACGGTGCCAGCTCGGACTTGAGGAAGGCGCGCAGCGCCTCCGCGTCCCGGCGGGCATTCTCCTTGAGCACGGTGTAGGCCACCGCGATCTGCCCGCGCGCCTCGTCGGCCCGCCCCACGACGGCCGTCTCCAGGACGTCCGGGTGCCGCAGCAGCGCGTCCTCGACCTCGGGGCCCGCGATGTTGTACCCCGCCGAGATGATCATGTCGTCGGCGCGGGCCACGTAGCGGAAGTAGCCGTCGGGGTCGCGCACGTAGGTGTCGCCGGTGATGTTCCAGCCGCCGCGCACGTACTCCCGCTGCCGGGGATCGGCGAGATACCGGCAGCCGACCGGACCGCGCACGGCGAGCAGGCCGGGCTCGCCGTCCGGCACCGGCGTCCCCCCGTCGTCGACCACCCGCGCCTGCCAGCCCGGCACGGGCACGCCCGTCGCACCCGGGCGGATGTCCTCGTCGGCGGCGGAGATGAAGATGTGCAGCAGCTCGGTGGCGCCGATGCCGTTGATGATGCCGAGCCCGGTGCGCTCCCGCCAGTCCTGCCAGGTCGCGGCGGGCAGGTTCTCGCCCGCGGACACACAGCGCCGCAGCGACCCGATGTCGTGCCCGGACTCCGCGAGTTCCGCGAGCATCGCCCGGTAGGCGGTCGGCGCGGTGAACAGCACGGAGACCCGGTGCTCGGCGATCGCGGGCAGCATCTGCCGGGGCCCCGCCTGCTCGAGCAGCAGGGAGCAGGCGCCGGCGCGCAGCGGGAAGACCACGAGACCGCCGAGCCCGAAGGTGAACCCCAGGGGAGGACTGCCCGCGAAGACGTCGTCCTCGTGGGGCCGCAGCACGTGCTCGGAGAAGGTGTCCGCGATCGCCAGCACGTCACGGTGGAAGTGCATGCAGCCCTTGGGCCGGCCGGTGGTGCCCGAGGTGAACGCGATCAGCGCCACGTCGTCGGCGGCCGTGTCCACCGCCTCGTACGGCTCGTCCGGGGCGCCGGTGATCCGCAGCAGCAGATCGCCGGGCCCGTCGCCGCCGTACGTCGTGATCCGCAGCCCCGGGACCTCGGCCTTGACCAGGTCGTCGACCGAGCGGACGTCGCACAGTGCGTGCGTCACCCGCGCGATCGAGCACATCGTGCCCAGCTCGTGCGGCCGCTGCTGCGCGAGCACCGTGACGGCGACCGCGCCCGCCTTCAGCACCGCCAGCCAGCAGGCCGCCAGCCACGGTGTCGTCGGGCCGCGCAGCAGCACCCGGTTGCCCGGGACGACACCCAGCTCGCCGGTCAGCACATGGGCGATCCGGTCGACCCGGGCGCGCAGCTGCCCGTACGTCCACGGCGGGCCGGAGGGGGTGCGGAACACCGGCCGTCCGGCGTCGGTGCCCGCGAGGAGTTCGGCGGCGCAGTTGAGCCGGGCGGGGTAGCGCAGCCCGGGCAGGTCGAAGCGGAGCTCGGGCCACTGGTCGGGAGGCGGGAGGTGGTCGCGCGCGAAGGTGTCGACGTGGGCCGAGCGGGCCGGCTCCGGGGTGTCTTCGGGATCCAGGGGATCCACAAGGTCCATGGCGTCTCGCCCCCTTGCCTTGGTGGGCCGCCCCGGTGGGCGTCGTGGTGGGCTCGCACAAGGAGCGTATCGTGTTGGTGACGACAGTCAACGGTTCGCGATAGCGTGGGTGGCGTCCGATGGGGAGAGAGGACGGGCAATGACCGCATTCTCGCTCGATCCGGGGCAGACCGCCTGGTGTGCCGAGCTGCGCGCGCTGGCCGGGCAGCAGCTGCGCCCCCTGGCCGACAAGGGCGAACCGGGCCACGTCAACCGCCCGCTCGTCGCCGCGCTCGGCCGGCTCGGCCTGCTCTCCCGCCTGTTCTCCTCGGGCGCCCTCGACCTCTGTCTGATGCGCGAGTCCCTGGCCCAGGTCTGCACCGAGGCCGAGACGGCGCTCGCCCTCCAGGGACTCGGCGCCCATCCCGTCCACGCGTACGGCACCGCGGCCCAGCGCGCGCGCTGGCTGCCCGGGGTCACGGACGGCGACGCGGTGGCCGCCTTCGCGCTGAGCGAGCCCGGCGCGGGCTCGGACGCCGCCGCGCTGGCGCTGCGGGCGGACGAGGACGGCACCGGCGGCTGGCGGCTGACCGGCGAGAAGTGCTGGATCTCCAACGCCCCCGAGGCCGACCTCTACACCGTCTTCGCGCGCACCACGCCCGGCGCGGGAGCCCGCGGGGTCACCGCCTTCCTCGTCCCCGCCGACCGCCCCGGCCTCACCGGCACCCCCCTCGACATGCTCTCCCCGCACCCCATCGGCGCCCTCGCCTTCGACGCCGTACCCGTCACGGCGGACGACGTCCTCGGCGAGCCCGGCCACGGCTTCCGGGTCGCCATGAACACCCTCAACCTCTTCCGGCCGAGCGTGGGCGCCTTCGCCGTCGGCATGGCGCAGGCCGCGCTGGACGCCACCCTCGCGCACACGTCCCGGCGCGAGGCGTTCGGCGGCCCGCTGAAGGACTTGCAGACCGTGGCCCACCAGGTCGCCGAGATGGCACTGCGCACCGAGGCGGCCCGCCTGATGGTGTACGCGGCCGCGGCGGCGCACGACGAGGGGGCCCAGGACGTGCCCCGGCGGGCGGCGATGGCGAAGCTGCTCGCGACCGAGACCGCCCAGTACGTCGTCGACACGGCCGTCCAACTGCACGGCGCCCGCGCCCTGCGCCGGGGCCACCTGCTCGAACACCTCTACCGCGAGGTGCGCGCGCCACGCATCTACGAGGGCGCCAGCGAGGTCCAACGGGCCATCATCGCCAAGGAGTTGTACAGGACGGCCGAGCGGCCGGAAGGCGCGGTGTCCCGGTGACCGCCGGGTGTCCGGAAAGAAAGGTGTCCAGGTGACCGCCGAGCGCGTCAACCCGCCCGAACTCTCCCCGCCCGCCGGCTTCTCCCACGCCGTCGTCGCCACCGGCTCCCGGGTCGTCTTCCTGGCCGGACAGACCGCGCTGGACGTGGACGGGAAGGTGGTGGGGGAGACCCTGCCCCAGCAGTTCGAGCGGGCGCTGGCCAACCTGCTGACCGCGCTGCGTGCGGCGGGCGGCACTCCCGCGGACCTCGCCCGGGTCACGGTCTACGCCACGGACGTCGCCGACTACCGCGCCCACGCCGCCGAACTGGGCCGCATCTGGCGCCGGTCGGCGGGCCGCGACTACCCCGCGATGGCCGTCGTCGGCGCCGTGCGCCTGTGGGACGAACAGGCGCTGGTCGAACTCGACGGCTTCGCCGTGCTGGCGTAGGACCGCGGGGGAACGGGGTCCGGGCCCGGGAGCGGGCGGGTCCGGACAAGGAGGCCCGCCGCCGGGACAGCCGGGCCGGCCACTGGTCCGGCACCGGTGGACCGGGGCGGGGCCGGCAGAACGCACTCACGGCAGTCGGGCCCGCGCGGCCTCACATCCGGGATCTGAGCACGTCGACCTCGTCCATGGGCGATCAGTATCCCGGGGACGACCGCCGACGTCGCCGGGTTCACCGCGTGCGATTGCACGGCTGACCGCGTCCCGCCACCCGGCCGAGACGCTGTGTTCTGCGTCGAGGCGGCCGATACAGCCATGTCGAGCAGGAGCAGGGCGTCGTGGTCAGCGCTGCCGGGGACGGCGGTGTAGACACCGATGCGCTGGCCGGGGGTGCCTTCGACGTGCAGTGACTGCGAGGTGAGGGTGACCGTACCGACCTGCGGGTGCTGGAAGACCTTCTGGGCGGGCTTGCGTCCGGTGACTTCGTAACGTTCCCACAGGCCCGCGAAGTCGGGGCTCTTCAGGAGCAGTTCGCCGACGAGGTTGGTGAGGTCGGGGGCGTCGGGGGCGGTTCCGGCGACCGCGCGCAGCCGGGCGACACAGCCGGTGATCTGGCGGTCCCAGTCCGGGAACAGGGCACGCGCGGCCGGGTGGAGGAAGAGGTAGCGGGCGAGGTTGCGGTGCTTGGCCGGCCAGTCCTCCAGGCCCGCGTAGAGGGCGAGGCCGCCAGGGTTCCAGGCCAGCATGTCCATGCTGCGGCTGATCACGTAGGCGGGGTTCGGGCGCAGCGATTCCAGCAGCAGCTTCAGGTGGGGGCGCACGGTGCGGCTGGGGGCGGGTGGCGGTTCGGGCGCGTAGCGGGCCGCGCGGGCGGCGAGCTCACGCAGATGTTGATGCTCCTGGTCGTCCATGCGCAGGGCGCGGGCGAGAGAGTCGAGGACGGCGGGGCTGGGGCGGGTCTCCTTGCCGCGTTCCAGGCGCACGTAGTAGTCGATGCTGATGCCGGCGAGGGTGGCCAGCTCCTCGCGGCGCAGGCCGGGGGTGCGGCGGATGCCGGCGCCGACGGTGAGGCCGACGTGTTCGGGGCTGGTCTGGGTGCGGCGGGCGCGCAGGTAGTGGCCCAGCTCGGCGCCCTCGCTGTGCGCGTTCGTCGATGCCATGACTCCAGTCTCACCCGATGAGCACCCGCCCCGCGGGGCCGAGGGGGGCCCTGTCATTACCCCTGAAGAGCCCGCCCTGCCACATGGACGCGATCAGGGCGAAGGTGAAGGAGCAAGACGCCGGTACCCCGGTCTCTTCCCCGACAGCTCAGGCGCGATCCGCCGGGCCGGGTGAGAGTGAGGGGCCGGGTACGCCACGGATCGAAAGAGGGCGAGATGCGGTACATAAAACTGCGTGACCTGGAGGTTTCCCGGATCGGGCTGGGCGCGATGGGCATGTCCCACGGCTACACCGGCTCGGGCACCGACGACGCTGAGTCGATCCGGACCGTGCACCGGGCGCTGGAACTGGGCGTCACCCTCGTCGACACCGCCGAGATCTACGGCCCCTACACCAACGAGGAACTGCTCGGCCGGGCGCTGAAGGGGCGCCGGGACCAGGTGGTGCTGGCCACCAAGTTCGGCCTGGTTTCGCACGGCGGCGACGGCGCGTGGAACCTGGACTCCGGCCCGGCCAACATCCGCACCGCGGTCGAGGGCTCGCTGAAGCGTCTCGGCACCGACCACATCGACCTGTACTACCAGCACCGGGTCGACCCGAACATGCCGATCGAGGAGACCGCCGGCGCCGTGGGCGAGCTGATCGCCGAGGGCAAGGTGCGCGCCTTCGGCCTCTCGGAGTCGGGCCCGGACACGATCCGCCGCGCCCACGCCGTCCAGCCCGTCACCGCCGTCCAGTCCGAATACTCCCTGTTCACTCGCGGTATCGAGGAGCGCGTGCTGCCCGTCCTGCGAGAGTTGAACATCGGCCTAGTGCCGTTCTCCCCGCTGGGCCGCGGCTTCCTGACCGGCACCGTGCGCTCCACCGACCAGTTCGACGAGAACGACTTCCGGCGCGACAACCCCCGCTTCACCGGTGAGAACTTCCAGCACAACCTCGCGCTCGCCGACGAGGTCAAGACCCTTGCCGACGAGGCCGGTGCCACACCCGGTCAGGTGGCACTGGCCTGGCTGCTCGCCCAGGGCGACGACATCGCCCCGATCCCCGGCACCAAGCGCGTCAGCCGGGTCGAGGAGAACACCGCCGCCGACGCCGTCACGCTGACCGCCGAGCAGCTCGACAGGCTCTCCAGCCTGCCGCCCGCCGCCGGCGCCACCCACACCGAGGCCCAGGCCCGAATGCTCGAACGCTGACACCCGTCACGACCCGGTACGACCCCCGTTTGGAGCGGCACCCTCATGCGTGCAGCAGTGATGTACGGAGCCGGCGACGTCCGCGTCGAGAACCGGCCCGACCCGAAGATCGTCCAGCCTGCCGACGCCGTGGTACGCGTCGTCGCCGCGTGCGTGTGCGGCAGCGACCTGTGGCCGTACCGGTCGATGCCCGCCACCGGCACCGGCCGCCCCATGGGGCACGAGTTCCTCGGCGTCGTCGAGGAGACCGGCACGGACGTGACCGGTCTGAAGACCGGTGACCTGGTCGTCGCCCCGTTCACCTACAGCGACAACACCTGCGACTACTGCGCCAAGGGCCTGCACATCTCCTGCCGCAACGGCGGCCGGTACGGCTTCGACGACGTGGACGGCGGGCAGGGCGAAGCCGTCCGTGTCCCCTACGCCGAGGGCACCTTGGTGAAGCTGCCGGTGGCCGCCGACTCCACGCTGCTGCCGTCACTGCTGGCGCTGTCGGACGTGATGACCACCGGCCACCACGGCGCCGTCACCGCCGGCGTCGGCCGCGGCGACACGGTGCTGGTCGTCGGGGACGGCGCGGTCGGCCTGTGCGCGGTGATCGCCGCCAAGCGGCTCGGCGCCGAACGGATCGTGCTCGCCGGCCGACACGAAGCCCGCACCGGCCTGGGCCGCGAGTTCGGCGCCACCGACGTGGTCGCCCGACGTGGCGAGGAGGGCATCACCCGCATCCGCGAACTGACCGGCGGCGTCGACAAGGTGATCGAGGCCGTCGGCACCCGCCAGGCCCTCGACACCGCGCTCGGCGCGGTCCTGGACGGCGGCACCATCAGCCGCCTCGGCGTCCCGCAGTACGAGCAGGGCCCGATCGGCCCGGCCGAGTTCATGCGGAACATCACGCTGACCGGGGGCGCCAGCCCTGCCCGCGCCTACATCGAGCAACTGCTGCCCGACGTCCTGGACGGCACCATCGTCCCCGGCCGCGTCTTCGACCAGACCTTCCCCCTCGACCAGACCCCGGACGCCTACCGGACCATGGCCGACCGCCAGGTACTCAAGGCCCTCATCCGTCCCTGACCCCTGACTCGCCCGCACCACAGAGGACTTCCCCATGCAGTACGTGACCTTGAACAATGGTGTCGAGATGCCACTCCTCGGCTTCGGCGTCTACCAGATCCCCGCCGAGGACACCGAACGCGCCGTCTCCGACGCGCTGGCCGCCGGCTACCGCCTGCTGGACACCGCAGCCGCCTACGGCAACGAGGAAGCCGTCGGCCGCGCCATCGAGTCCAGCGGCATCCCGCGCGAGGACCTGTTCGTCACCACCAAGCTGTGGGTCCAGGACGCCCCTGCCCAGGACAACGCCGAGCGCGCCTTCGAGACGTCCCTGAACAAGCTGGGCCTGGACCACCTCGACCTGTACCTGATGCACCAGCCCTTCGGCGACGTCTACGGCCAGTGGCGCGCCATGGAGGCGCTCAACCGCGAGGGCCTGGCCAAGGCGATCGGCGTGGCCAACTTCTACCCCGACCGCCTGCTCGACCTGATCGTCAACAACGAGATCACCCCGCAGGTCAACCAGATCGAGACCCACCCGTTCTTCCAGCGTGCCGACTACCAGGACCTCATGCGCGAGCACGGCGTGCAGCTCCAGTCCTGGGGCGGCTTCGCCGAAGGCAAGAACGACCTGTTCACCAACCCGCTGCTCACCGGGATCGGCAAGGAGCACGGCAAGTCGGTCGCGCAGGTCGTGCTGCGCTGGCTGACCCAGCGCGGAGTCGTCACCATCCCCAAGTCCGTACGCGCCGAACGCATGGCGGAGAACATCAACGTGTTCGACTTCCAGCTCACCGACGAGCAGATGGCCCGGATCGCCACCCTCGACACCGGCGGCTCCCTGTTCTTCGACCACCACGACCCCGAGATCGTCACCTGGCTGGCCAAGCGTCGGCTGAACGACTGACCCGCACATGCACGGGGGCGAGCCGTCGGTCACAACTCCGTGGCCGTCTCGTCGGGTCCGGTCGCGGGCCTGGCCGAGCCGCTCGGGAATCGTGTGGGCGATGCCCCGCCGACGGAGCCGGTGCGGATCGCGACGGCCCCTGCGGCAGGTTCAGGCCGCGACGGCCAGCCGGTCGGCGAACACCCGGTGCGGAGCGATCACGCTGCCGTCGGGGAGCAGTTCCCCGCTGTCGTCGAAGACGATCGCGCCGTCGCACAGCAGGTTCCAGCCCTGCTCGGGGTGGGCCGAGACGATGTGCGCGGCGGCGGTGTCCGCGGACGGGCACGAAGACCGGTGTGAGCACATGGTGCACCTCCACCTGGGATGCGAAGAGTGTCGGCGGCGCTGTCGTCGCCCTCGCATGTACAGAAGATGCGCCCACGGCGAACCGAACGGAACACCCGGCCGGGAAGCGTGACAACACGAGGACAACTCTCGGACGCCCCCGAGACGGACGGTTTCGACCGGCCACGAGGGAGAGGTGGCAAATCGCCACCAAAGGGGTGATGGTCACCGCTCTCGGGACCTTGGACCGGTACCTGTTGAGCACCCTTTGCAGATCCCCGCTCCAGGAGGTACCCCATGTCGTTCCGCCAGGCCGCCAGCGCGGCCGCCGCCGGCGCCGCGCTGCTCCTGCTCCTCGCCCCCTCCGCCACCGCCCTGTCCGCCCCGTCCGGCGAGATCACCGTCGACCCCACCGTCACGGTCGCCGCCGACGGCACCATCACCCTTTCCGGCACCTACCGCTGCACGGGCGCCGCCGGGCCCGTGTTCGTGTCCTCCACGGTGACCCAGGGCGATCCCTCGGTCAGCCACCCCATCGGCGGCTCCTCGGCGGTCTGCGACGGCGCGGAGCACCGCTGGAGCAACGCGGAGAAGAACGAGCCCCACACCCTCGTCCCGGGACCGGCGCAGGTCGAGGCCACGGTGTTCGACCTCAGCGCCACCGGCCTGCCCCTGCCCACGATCCACTCCACCCGGAGGCAGGACATCACCGTCGTGCAGAACTGAACGGACGCGAGGAGGGGGCCGCCGACACCACGAGCCGGCGGCCCCCTCTCATCGGTCAGGGGCCGGAGCGCCGGTCCCCGCCCCGTCGGCTTCCGTCCGGGTGCGCCACGTTCACCGGGAAGGCACGGCCGGATTGGGTACGCGTCGGTTGAAGACCCACACGCCCTGAGACTGGGTCGCCCCCATGACCCGCCCGGCCGTCCGGAGCCATGGATTGGCCTTCTGGAACGGTGCGAAGTTGTCGTTGGAGACGATGACCCCACCGACCTCGTCGGCGATGCTGATCACCAGCGCGTCGCCCCGGCCCTCGGTTCCGGCCGGGGGCTGCACGACGGTCCCGTCCGCGATGGCCGCCTCCACGCGGGGCCGCTCCTCGGCGGACACGTCGTGGCGGAGGGTGGCGTCGACCACCACGTGGATGTCGCGGTCGGCGTGCTTGAACCGGAGCGACCGCACAGCAGCCTCCAGCGCCGCGAAACTCGGCTTGCCGCCCGCCGTGCGCGGAGGCCGCCCGTTCCAGGCGAGGTTGGACCCGTCGATCACGAGCGGCGGTGTGCCCGAAGCCGCGCCCGCAGGCTGCGGCGAGGAGCGCGGAGGCGCGGGCTTGGGCGCCCCCGGGCCCTGACCCTGACCCTGCTTCTCGGGCCGGGCCTGCTGCGGATGCGTCGGCGTGGCCGCGGGACGGGCCGTCGGGGCGAGGGCGAGCAGTCGGTCGAGCTCCTTCCTCACTTCCGGCAGGACGTTCCCGTCCCCGAACACCTTGACCTCGCCGTCGAGGACGACCTCGCCGGTCTTCTGCAGGGTCGCCCGGACGGTCAGCAGGCCTTCCTTGCTGTACGTGTACTCCAGGTCGAAGACACCGTCCTCGGCCCGGCAGCGCTGGGGGTACGTCAGGACGAGGTCGGTCAGTTTGACGTTGTCCGGGTGGTCGACGTCGCGGTCCGGGTCCCCCTCCCAGACCTCGACGGTCAGCTGGGAGATGTTGTCCTTCGTCGGCTCGTACGACTTCACGCGTTGCTGCGGCAGGTGCTGGTTGCGGTCGATGAGGGCGCTGAAACTCCGCTTGCCCTCACGGTCCTTGGTGACCGTTCCCAGGGCGTGCGAGTTGACGACCCGGATGATGCTCGGCAGTTCGCCGTCCATGGCGGCGGCGGTGATCGCCGCACCCTCGGCCACCGCGGTCATCGGGTCGCACAGCGAGGTGTCCACGAGTTCGCAGTCGAGCGCCTCCGACACCGCTGCGCGCACCGCCGGGATCTGGCTGCTGCCACCGATCATCAGCACCGCGGTGAGGTCCCGCGGATCGATACGGGCCTGCTCCAGGCACTCCTCCACCGGGTCGAGCGCACGGTTGATGAGGTCCTGGATGGCGTCGGAGAACTCGTCCTGCCCGATCTCGACCGCGACGTCGTCGGGAGTCAGGACGGTGACCGACTCCTGCTGGGAGAGCAGGATCTTGGCCCGCTCGATCTCCAGGGCGAACATCCGCTTCTCGGAATCGCTCCAACGGCCGCGTGCGGGTGCCCGGTCGAGGACCATGCCGCGCAGCCGGGCGTCGATCTCCAGGCCGCCGAGACGGTTGACGCCCCGGCTCGCCTTCTCGTCGAAGAAGCCGTTGTCGTGCAGGAGAAGGGTGGCGTCCATCGTGCCGCCGCCCCAGTCGAAGACGAGGAACTCGCCGTCGACCTCCATCTCGTGCGCGTACGAGATCGCCGCCGCCGTCGGTTCGTTCAGCAGGGTACGGACCGTGAGCCCCGCTGCGCGCGCGGCCTCGCGGGTCCGGAAGCGGGCGGCTCCGGTCGCGTTGGCGGGCACGGTGATGACGGCCTCGCGGATCTCGGTGGCCGCCTCCTCCTCCGCGGCGCCCGCGATGGCGTGGAAGACGCCGGCCGCCGCGGTGGTCGCGGCGAACCGTTCACCGCCCAGCTTGACGAAGGGCTCCTCGCGCAGCATGCGCTTGCACGCCTCGACGGCCTGCTCGGACCGGAGTTTCGCCTCCCAGCCGAACAGGGTGCCCGGCCGCAGCGAACTCGTGCCGACGACCGACGGGTAGAGGAGTTCGAACCCCTCGCGCCGCCAGTTGGCGTCCAGGCCCTGCCCGCCGATCTCCAGGACCTCGACGTACTCGCCGTTCCACTGGGCGGCGACCGAGTTGGTGGTCCCGAAGTCGATACCGGCAGCCGTCATGCTTCCTCCCCAGCCCTCACACCCGCGGATCCGGCGACGCGCCGGAGTTGCCCCGCGAGAATGACCTTTCCTGTCAACTCGTCCACGTACGCCGGACTCAGCAACTCGAAGGCGTCTCCCTCGCCCTCGGTCACCACGAACCGGTCGCTCTCCTCGGGCTCCGTCACCCGCAGCAGCCGCAACTCCCGCAGGTGCGCCGTCATCGCGCCCTCGACGGTCTCTCGGCTGTCGCCCGCGCGGGACCAGAGCAGCGCGTCGATCTCGGCGAGGCGCCCGGCGAACTGGGCACGGGTGCGGAACTCGTCGAGGACGGCCCGGCGGACGGCCGCGGTCAGCGCGCCCGCCGCGGGCACGTCCTCGGCTCCGGCGGCCGCCAGCGCGTCGGGCACGCGCGCCGCGACCCCCTTGATGACCGTCATCGCGTCGATGGGGTCGGGCTGGTGCGGAGTTTCGGGAACCCCGGTCCCCACGGTGCCGGCGGTCTCGTCCGCGCGCTTGCTCCAGCGGCGCTTCATGCCTCCGGGCTTGTGCGGGGGCGGTGCGGTCTGTGCCCCGGGCTGGATCTGACCGCACGCCGGGCACGGACGGTGCGGCCGTTTTTGCTTGTGGACGGCCGCGGGCTTCTTCTTGGAAGGCATCAGGGTTGCTCTGCTTCGTTCGGCTGGGGCGGTCGGTCAGGACTACGGCGCGGTCATGGCGCGGAACTGTGGCGGTCCAGGCGCGGCACGGTGGCCCGGAAGTCGTCGAGCAGTTCGACGGCGGCACGCGCGCGGATGGCCTCGAGGTCACCGCCACTGGTGACCGGCGTCCGGCGCGGCAGGGGTTCCACCGGGGGCACCAGATGCTTCGGCACCTCGTACGGCACCTCGTACGGCGACCGGTCGAGCGGCAGCCGGTAGAAGACGTCCCAGCCCGTGTCGCCGCGCAGCGCCCCACGGATACGCTCCTCGGCCATGTTCAGTTCCGACTGGGCCCTGGCGTCGCCCTCGCGCTGCCGGAACAGGTCCCGGCAGCGTTCCTCCCAGCCTTCGGCTCCGTGGTCCAGGCCGATGTCGAGGAAGGGATTGCCGAACGGGCCGCGGTCGTTCCTCCGCGTGCTCCTCCAGGTGCGCAGGAGCCGCAGGTTGCGCTCGGCCGATGCGTCGCCCCGTGCGGCGGCCCGCTCGGCGTGCTCCTCGGCGGAGTCCAGGAGCCGGTCCCGCGCCGCAGGGGAGTCGACCCGCTCGCTCTGTGCCACGGCCACGTACGCCGCGAGGGCGTGGGCCTCCTGTACCAGGTCCGCGGGAACCTTGCGGTTGTTGGTGCTGTCCCGGGTCAAGGAGCGGGCCTGCTGGGCCGCCTCCTCCAGGTCGCCGGCCTTCACCAGGCCGTAGGCCCGGTTCAGGGCGACGAGCGCGTAGAACGGACTGCGTCCGGCGTCGACGAGCCGCGTCGGCTGCCAGAGGCTGGTCATCAGCAGCCAGAGTCCCCGGTCCTCTGTCATGCTCGGCGGCCACTGTCCGGACAGCGCGCCCGACCGCAGGTCGCGCAGCTCGACCTGCTGGGGCCGGGGCAGGACCGCGTCGAGCGCGCCCAGGGACGCCAGGTCGCCGTCCATGACGACGTCGTACAGCAGGTCCCACACGTCGTCGGGTTCCTGCCGGACTAGGGTCTCGTCGCGGAGGAAGGAGCGTCGGCGCAGGTAGGCTTGCCAGCCCAGACGCTCGGCCTGTTCACCGGTGACCTGTGTGGGGGCGAGCCGGGCACGCAGGTAGAGGCCTTCCTCGGAGTCCCGTCGCTCCCAGGGGGCGTCCTCGGGCATGAGGCCGCCGTGGTCGATCAGGTCGTCGACGACGGACAGTGGCGCCCATGCGAGGAGTTCGTCGAGAAACCTGTTCGGCACGGGTATCGCGCCCCGTGTGGCCGCGGTCGCGAAGAGGCTGAAGGCGGGGCCGCCCGCGATCGCATGGGAACGCTTGCCGGCCAGCTCCGGACCGGGCGTCGCCGAGCACAGCACCCTGCACCGCTCCAGGCCCGCCTCGTTGAGCCAGCGCACGCCGCCGGCCCACAGACTCCGCAGATGACCGAGGACGGACTCCGGCGGCAGGGCGCTCAGACCGGCGCGCACCGCGGGCAGCAGGTTCTCGCGGTCCGGATCGCCTGCCAGGGCCTGCGTGAGGACCGCCCGTTCGGTCTCGGGCACACCGGTGGCCGCCACCGCCTCCGTGAGCATGCCCAGTACGGCTTCCACCGCCTCGGCGCCCCCGACGCCGAGCCAACGCCACTTGCGCTGGACGAATCCGCTCACGCCGGAGGAGTCCTGGCTCTCCCGGCGTTCACGCGCGCGCCTCAAGCGTTCCTGTTCAGCGGCTTTCGCAGCTCGGCGGGCGGCGACCGGGTCCGTCATGTCGTACACGCCGACAGGTTAACCGTGTGGTCTGACAATCCATATGCCCCCGCACATATCGTGACCATGGACGATGACTGTTCGAGCGTTCCTGGCCGAGTGCCGGCGGAGTGGTGTTCTCCGCGTTCCGCCGGGCACGTGCCGGACGCCGTCCGTGTCACCTTCGGGGCATCACGACATCAGTCCGTGCCCTCCACAGCGGGGCGTGCCGAACGGCGCAGCGGAGACGTCCTGTCCCGTACGTGCCGGCGCGCACCGCACAAGGGATGGGTCTCGTACGTCACTTCGGCCGGGAACCCGTCGGTCCTGAACCGCTCGGACGGGGAAGGGGATGACGACCGGCCGGGCCGGGCGGACGCCGCCCACCCGCTCACGGCGGCGGTGTCGCCGTCGCACGCCGACAGGCGCCACGCGTCCGGGGTCCAGGTGAAGATCGCGTCCTGGCCGAAGCGCCGCCCCAGTTCCCGCGCGGCGTCCTCGCTCATGCCGACGACGGCGACGCTCTCCTCGGTGTGCGTGCCGCTCGTGTCGCCTCCCGTCGCGGGCCACCAGGCGAGCCGTCGCCGGTCGAGCTCGTCGAGCAACAGGCCGTGGGCGTGGGCGTTGTACTCGGCGGAGGAGGTACGGCCGCGCGGATTCCACGCGGTGATGACATGAAGGGCGGCGCCGTCGGCCGGTTCGGGGAAGGTTCCCTCGACGGTGCCCGGTGAGCGTGGTCCGACCCGTACGGTCCGGTCGGGGAAGTGGATGTCCACGACCGCGTGACGGTAGAGCTCCCAGTTCTGGGGCGTGTCGGGTGTGCCGATGGCGTGCACAAGGGCCTCCTGTGGAACGAAGGACCCCCTTACACGTCATGCAGGGAGATCGGTGCCTGCTCCCGGCCGTGCTCGGCCGGGTCGGCCTGCTCGGCCGAGCGGCAAGGTGTCACGAATCCGGCCGCGAGACAAGGGCTTTGGATCATATTGCAAAGGCCCGTGACGGATGTTGACTTCCCGCTCGGTCGTGAGTTCCAGCGCCAAGTCCCGGCTCGCTGGACGGCATCCAGCCCGTCGCTTTCCGTACCTCGACCACTGCCAAGGCCGACTACGGAGGTGGGCGCCTCGTGCGGCCACGGCCACACGAGGCTGCCAGGTGTTCTTCAGTTGGGCTGTGCCTCAACGGAAGACGGCGATGTTGCGGGCGACCCAGCCGCCGAAGGGGCTCGGGGCGCGGCCGAGGACTCGTTCCACGTCCGGACTGATCCGCAGTTCCGCCGGGTTCGGGGCGGAGATGATGTCGAGGGTGTCGTCGGCGAGTTCCACCGGCACGAACCGGGTCATCATGGCCTTGGCCTCGTCGCGGGCGAGTTCGTGGAACCGTACGGGCGAGCCGAGCGCGGCGGCGATCGCCTCCGCCTGCTGACGCGGCGTGATCACCTCTGGCCCGGTCAGCTCGTACACCCCGCCGGTGTGCCGGTCGTCCAGCAGGCAGGCCGCCGCGACCTCGGCGATGTCCGCCGGGTCGATGACCGGCACCCCTACGTCGCCGAAGGGCGCGGCGACCGTCCCTTGCGTGCGGACGGACTCCGCCCAGGCCAGGGCGTTGGAGGCGAAGCCGCCCGGGCGCAGGACGGCCCAGGCCAGGCCGGACTCCCGCAACGCGTCCTCCACCGCGCGCATCGCGACCCGCGACGGGCCGAGCGGCCTGGTCGCCACGCCCTGCGAGGACAGCAGGACGACTCGGCGGACCCCACTGGCCGCGGCCAGGCCGATGATGTCGGCCGGCCTGGCTTCGGGGGCGTGCAGGTCGCCGGACAGCAGGAGGAACAGCGCCTTCGCCCCGTCCAGCACGGGTGTGAGGCTTGTCGGTTCGGCCAGGTCGGCCGCCACGTGCCGGACTCCGTCCGGCATCGCCACCGCGTGCCGCGACACCGCCGTCACCTGCTCGCCCGCCTCGGCCAAGGCTTGCGTCAAAGGTCGGCCCACATTCCCGGTAGCCCCGGTCACCACGATCATGTTCAGCTCCTGTTCGGTCGTGTACTACGGCGATCGACGCTAGGAGTCAGGCTTACTTTTCGTAAGAACATACCCAAAGGTAAGCTCCAGGCATGGGAGAAGGCGCGCAGCTCAGGCAGGCCGAGGTGGGCGATCGGTATGAGGTGTTTCACACCGACTGTCCCGCGCGTGACATGGTCGACCACGTGACCAGCAGATGGGGTATCTGGGTGCTGATCTCCTTGCGGAGCAACGACCTTCGGTTCTACGAGCTGCGCAACAGCATCCAGGGCATCAGCGAGAAGATGCTCGCTCAGACCCTGCGTGCGCTGGTCCAGGACGGCCTGATCTGGCGGGAGGTGGAGCCGACGACGCCGCCCCAGGTCACCTACAGACTGTCCGAGTTCGGCCAGGACGTCAGCGAGCCGCTGACGGACTTGTTCGACCGGATCACACGGCGGCTGTCGCCGCACAGCCCGGGATAGTGCGGTAGTGGCCGGCCTCGAAACCGGAGCCCACCGAGCGGGCCGCGCTCGGCCAGGGGGTGACCGTACGGCGCGGCCAGGGCCGCACCCTGCGCGTCACCGCCGCCGATACGCCCCGGCGACCGCACACGATGACACCAGAACCGACTTCAACGAGGAATACGCGACACCTCAACACGCGAGCCCACCAGTCTCGCACCCGGACTCACAGGACACACTCCGCCCACACCGTTTTCCCGGGCCCCTTCGAACGTGGCACGGAGCCCCACCGGTCGGCCACCACGGCCACGATCATCAGCCCGCGGCCGGACTCGGCGTCGCCGGGAGGCTCACTCAGGGACGGCAGGGGCACTCGCTCCGCTCGCGCGTCGGAGACCTCCAGGCGCACCAGTTCAGCCGTGGCGACGAGCCGCACCTCGAAGTCACGGCCCGGTACGCGTCCATGGCGCACCGCGTTGGTGGCGAGTTCGGCCGTGATGAGGGTCAGGGCCTCGTTGGCGGGGGAGTCGTAGGCGTGCCCCCAGGCGTCGAGCCGGTGCGACACCAGGCGTCGGGCGAGACGTGCCCCGCGCGGTGTGGAGCTGAAGCGCATCACGAACTCACGTGAGCCGAAGAGAATCTCCGGGAGGCCCGGGGCCGGGGGTGTCGTCTCGGGCGGCGGGAGTTTGCTGTTCATGCCCTCCACGCTGGCGTGATCGCAGTGCCGGCGCACAGGTCCGACGCGCGTACAGCGATGGTGTGTGGGCGGAGCCGTGTCGCCTGTACGCGGTGTACATACGGTGACAGGCGGAGCGTTGTGAACCCTTCCCTCCCCTGCTCTTCTCTCCGCTCTCCCTGCATGGTCGCGCGCACGTCCCCACCGGGACGCGGAGTCCCGCGTCCTGGTGGCGCGCGATGCCTTTCAAAGCCTTTGGGGAAATACCGACCCACCAAACCCGACCTGCTCGCCCGCGAGTTGGGGTGCCACTCGTTCGGGTGATGGGAGCCTCGATCGGCCGGTTTGGTGGGGTACGGTCGCGGCACACGACCACAAACAGAGAACGGCCCCCGGCAGGACGGCAATCCCGACGAGGGCCTGACCACTCAGGAAGAGATACCTTCCCAATGGCTGATCCGCAGTCTAACGCGGCCCTGCCCGCGTACCCGTTGCCCGAGTTGCACTCGCAGCCCGCGCCTCCAGAACTCCCGCCGGACGCACCCCGAGCCGGAGTCCTCCACGTACGGCACCGCCACGCCGAGCGGTACACCGTCGTCGGCAACCACCTCGCCCAGCACCCCCGCCTCTCCGCCGTGGCGATCGGCGTCGGCGTCCACATCCAGTCCCTCCCGGACGGTGCCTCGGTCACCGTCAAGGCACTCACCCTGCGCTTCCCGGAGGGCGAGGTGACGATGGGCAGGGCGTTGCGCGAACTGGAGGCCGCCGGGTACCTCGTCCGCTGCCGGGTGCCGCTGGGAGGCGGCCGTATCGCCACGCGTACGTTCTTCCTCGACTGTCCGGTCACGGCTGTACGGTCCGCTGCGCGAGGCAAGGGCAGCGCCGGTGGCAGTGGTGGCAGCGGTGGCAGTGGTGATGGCGGTGGTGGTGGCGGTGATGCGGAGATGGCCGGTCCTGTTCCGCCCGTCGCCGAAGTCGATCCCGAACCTCGTTCCGCACCAAGGCCGTTGGCTGCTCCAAAGCCGACTGAGGGCTCACGTCCCGACTCGCCGGCGGCTCCCGTACGTACGAGGCGCGTCACCCCCGACCCCGTCCCGACGCCCACCGGACCGGCGGCCGACCTGCTCGCACGCCTGCGTATCGCGGACCCCCGACTGCTGCTGTCCGAACGGGACGTCCGGCGACTCGCGCCCGCCGTCGAGGCCTGGCTCGCCCGCGCCGCGACGCCGGACCAGGTCACCCGCACACTCACCGCGGGCCTTCCGCCCGAAGCCGACCCCGTCCGCCACCCGGCGCGCTTCGTCGAATACCGCCTGACGACCTTCCTCCCGCCGCCGTTGCCGGCAGCGCTCCCACCTGCGGTGAGTGTGCCGACTTCGCCGCGACCGCTGCCGCTGGCCACCTGCGACGGCTGCGAACGCGCCTTCCGCACGCACGATCCGAACGCACTGTGCCGAGAGTGCCGAGATGCCCGGGCGGCGGCAGCCCACCCGGCCGCCTGAGCCGTTGCTGTTTCGGCAACTGAATGGCGTTGACTCAGGGCTTGGTTACCTCGTGGCCCGAGACGGGCCGCGCTATCCCTGTTTGGCCGCGCTCCGCAGTGATGACACCACAAGTCGTCCGTACCGGGTGGTGAGGACTGCTGCCGTTGCGACGACGGACAGGCCGACGGCGAGGAGCAGATGAGGCACGGAGTGGTCGTCGAGGACCTGAAGAACGCCGAGGGCAGTGCCGAGTGGCAGGCCGAGGATCGTGAGGACGCCGAGAGCACCGCTGATCTGCTGGCTCTCTTGGGTTTGAACAAGTCTGCTGTAGTCGGCGGCCTCGGCGAGAATCTCCTGGAAGCGCGCGGGCAGCCGGTACTGGTTCTGGAACGCGAGCAGCAGGTCGTTCGCGGCGCCGTGTGCGGTCAGGTGCTGCCGCCAGTAGGTGCTGCGGAAGACAGCGATGTTCTGTTCCAGCACGGCAACGCGGCGGGCCAGCCGTGAGGAGGCGAACACCTCGGAGAGCTCGTCGGTGAGCTCGTCGATGTGATCACGCTGAAGGGCACCGAGGAGCAGGGCGTCGAGATAGACGGTACGGGAGTGCAGCGCACCGAACTCGTAGAAGTCGCCCGCGCCGCTGTCAGGCCGATGACCGAGGAAGGCAGCTCCCTGTCGCAACACCAGGGCGCTCCAGTCCGCTGAGATCCGTAGGACGTCTTTGAGCTGATCACGCGCGGTCTCCGGCGGGAGCGGGAAGTCGGCCGACGTCGAGCGCGACGCGAGCTTCCACAGCCACCGGTCGGCAGTCGGGGGAAGTTCTCCCTCCGTGCCGTGGCGAAGCGTAGGAGCGTGTCGTGCGGTCGGCGTCATGAAAGCGATGGAATAGGGCCGGGCGATGCCGAAAGGCCCGTCGGTGTCGCGCGCGTCGGCTATGCCGGCGAGCAGCCCGGCCGGGTCGAATGCCCCGGTCAGCGGATCTTCGGTGGAAGTCTGCCGCCGTCCTGCCAACGCCCGCAGGACAGGTAGCAAAGGTCGTTCCACCCTGAAGTGCATTACCGCGAGGGCGTGTTCGGGCTTGCGGGCGGTTGCGGCGTGCAGGATCTCCATGCCGAGCAGGTGCAGCCCGTCCTGCTTGACGTCCAACGGAAGGTACCAGCGGCGGGGGCGTCCGGGGGTCCCGTAGAGGGCCCGCGCGGAGGCGGGGGCGAAATAGGTCGATCGGGTTTCGGCGTCGGTGCGTCGGCTGCCCAACTCGAACGGGAAGGGGCCTTCGTTCCAGCCGGGAGCGCGAAGCAGCCGTACCGGCAGGACGACTGTCAGTTCTTGCCGTGCCCCAGTGATGTCGTCAAGTGGCGGAGTGCTGTTGGTCACCGGTAGTACTCCGCCGGTTCGGGCTGGTCGAGTCGGATGACGAACTCCGCCCGGTCGGGACTGTCGGCACGGATGTGGAAGCGGACGCGTTCACCGGTGCGGACGGTCCGGAACCCCTCCGTCACGATCTGGCGGTAGTCGAAGGTGTAGTACCGCTCGTCCTCGTCGTCCCGCACGATGTACAGGCCGGACGCACCGCTGAGTCCGCCACCGTTGGGGCGCCTGTCGACGATGGTTCCGTGGTGCGGTCCGCCGCCGGTCATGCTGTCGTCTCCTCTGCTTCAAGGCTGTCGGTGATGTCCTGCACGCACCGGAAACCGACGGCGTTGCTTCCGCCGCGCTTTCGGTAGATGCCTTTGGAGCTGGTCTGCACAGCTCGCAGCGGATTGTCGTAGCTGCCACCGCAGATGACGGCCTCACCGGGATCGTCGAGGCTGGTTGAGGTCCATTCCCAGCAGTTGCCGACCATGTCCCGCACACCGAAAGGCGAACGGTTGTTGACGCGTTCACCGTCTGGCGTCACCCCGGCTCGACGTAGGGCGTCGCCCGCGAAATCGTGGTACCACGCCTGGTACGTCACGACAGGCCGGCCGACCCAGGAGTCGGCGCAGTTGACGGCTTGATCGTCGGGATTGTCTCCCCAGGGAAACAGCCGACCGTCCGTTCCACGTGCAGCGGCCTCCCATTCGAGGGAGGTCGGCAGACGCTTGCCGTCGAACGCGGAGAAGGCGTACGCGCTCCACCAATTGACGCAGATCGCAGGGTGGGCGTCGTAGCGAGGGTCGGTGTAGTAATCGGGCCACCGCAACCGGTCGGTCCATGGGCGGTGAGTGACGTGGGCCGGCTGGTCAGGGTGGTCCCACTGAGAGGTGCCGTCCGGGTCGAGGGCTTCCAGAAAGCGACGGTAGCGTGCGACGGTCACGGCATGCCGGTCGAAAAGGACGGGGTGTGCAATGCTGCGGAGCAGTAGCCGTTCGGCCGGACCGACCAAGTACCTACCGGCGGGCAGCACACAGTCGTTCGTCTCGGGGACGGTGGGCATGGCAGCGAGGAAGGCACGCACCTGCTCGGTGAGGAAGGCTCCGTCGGCAACGTCCAGCGCCGTGTCACGGCCCGACTCAGCGAGATACCGGGCGGCCAGCAGTTCCTGGTACGCCGTGTGCGCGAATGCGACGTGATCCGGACCTACTGGTCGCAGCAGCGGCGCGAGAACGCACGCAGCGAGGCTGAGGTCCCCGGTGGTGAAGGCGTCGGCGCCGAGCAGACGGTGCAAGTCGAGGTAGGAGAAGACCGTCCGGTCCGTGAGAAATGCGTGTCCGAACGTGGCCGCCAGCCGCCCCTCCAGATCGGGTCGGCCCTGTTCGGCCAGGGTCCGGGTGATGTGGGCACCGAGGATGTCCGCGAGTGGTTGTTTCGGCGGAAGTGCCAGAGCGTTGCTCAGCCGCCTCTCCAAAGGGGTGGTTCCTGGCTCAGCCAGGCGTACGACATGGAAGTGCGGAACGCGTGACGGCTCGACGCCGTTCGCGTACATCTGCTCGACCAGTTGCTCGGAGCGACCGGCGCCGCTGTCGAGCAGTTGACGTACCTGGGGCGAGTCGGCGAGGAAAGACACACGTGAACTCATGACCACCGCCGACTCGGCGGACAGGACGGCAGCAAGATCGGTGAAGAGCCGAAGGAAACCTGCTGGGCTGGGTTCCTCAACGCCTTCGTCGACTGCGTCGAGCACGCACAGCGCGGACCCGGAACGGATCAGATACAGGAAAAGGTCGTACGCGCGTGAGCGGTCCGATGCCATGGCCGGCGCCAGCAGACGGGCCGCGTATTCGGAGAACGGTTCATCCTTCGGTTTGAGGCCGAGGTCGAAGTAGAAGCGGAAGCGGCGGATATCCGGACTCACGGCGAGTGAACGCAGGAGGGTGCTCTTGCCGCTCCCCGGACGGCCCGTTACCAGGACGTTCGCACTGTCCTGCACCAGACGGGCCAACAGCCCGGCCGCGTCCTCGGACTGCTCCACCCGCGCTTCGCCGGTGTGTGAGTCGGTGGACATGACTGCCGCGGCCACCGCTGTGCGTGGTTCGGCCTGTTCAGGGGAGAGTAGATCTGCGAGATGCGTTTCAAGGTTGACGATGGTGTCGACGAAGCCTTCATAGCGCACGATCCGGAAATCCATGCCCAGCATCTGGTGGAGCGGCCCGGTCGTCGCGTCGTCCCCCACGTCGTCCAGGATGACGAACCGGGTGAGCTTGGGCAGTCGGGTGTGCAGCAACTGGCCCCCGCTGGAGGCGAGTACGGTATTCAGGTCGTCGGCCTTCTTGGAGAGCATCAGCTCCACGTACTCCAGGCGCATCCCCGACTCACGGCAGAACAGCTGATACACCGTGTCGGGACTGAGGACGAACCGTTTGGCTTGACGGTAGCCCAGGGTGACGTACAGTCCGGCCAGGAACTCGCACCTGCGTGCCACCTCGGGTGCCATGTCCGGCTCACCGCCGAGCAGTGCCGCGCTTCCTGTGTCGGTGAACCACACCAGCACGTCGACGAGCCTGCGGACCGCCAGCAGTCCGTCCTCGTCACTGATGTCGTATCCGTCGTGCGTGGATCGGTTGCGAAGCCGCCGGATGTCCTCGAGCGCGTCCACGACGGTGCTGCTGCGGATGTGCGGACGGCAGCGTTTGACGAGATCGTTCAGAGCCTTCGTCGAAGGGTCACCCTCGACGCCATGGTGACGCCACAACTCTTTGAGAAGCTTCTCGGTCAGCTTTCCCACCAGGGCGACCGCGTTCTCGGGGTAACCGTCGTTGAGGGATCGCAGCGGCCGTTCCAGATCGAGCCCTAATCGGTCGGCGATCCGCGTGTGATCGTCGAGTTCACTCCTCAATCGCCGTAGACGCTCATCGACCACTGTGCTCACGTACCCTCCTGCCCTCGCCTGCCGAGGATGAACGCGAACCGGTCGGGGAACACCAGGACAGGCTCCGGGTGAGAGACCCGCATCTCTTCGATGCCCTTCTCGATCTCACTGTCTGTGAAGGTGGAGAGCAGCGACATGTAGCGAGCGCGAACCATGCCGAAGTACTTGTCCCGGTCGATGCGCAGCTCATGCTCCACATGAGTGAGCGAGGCCTCCAGTCCGGCTGCGCGCAGGTGTTGCTCGATACCGGTCGGGTCAGGTTGCAATTCCTCGAAGCGCACGAGGGCCGCCTCGAAGAGCGGATATCGGATGGTGGCTGGAAGCATCACAACCAACACGCGGCCGCCGGGAGCCAACTGGTCGGTCAGACCTCGAAGGGTGTGTGCGGGGTCGGCCACATGGTGCACCGACTCCTTCAGCCACATGGCGTCGAGTTTCTCGTACGGTAGATCGGCGCGCCCTTCGGCGAGATCCTCCGCGGAGGCGACGATCGGTGTCAGATCAGGTGGCGGCGGACTGCCGAGTCGACGGAGCATCGCCTCGGACGGATCGACGCACAGAATGGGATGGAGCGGCTTGAGCCGTCTGGCTACTTCCCTGGCGAACAGGCCTGTGCCCGAGCCGATGTCGGCAACGCGGTCCGCGGGATCGAGCTGTAGGGCCTCGGCGATCCGGCCGGCCATCCAGGGAACGTAGTTGGAGTCATAGACCCAGTGCTCGTCGTACTCGGCGGCAAGGCCTTCGTAATGCCCCCGCACGTCGCGCCGCTCCACGATCCCCCTCGCGTCCCGTCCACGTCCCGGCTGTGGCGTGCCGGATCCTGGCAGGTTATCGCGGGTACGAAGGCGGCGACAGCGTGTAATCGGTCGGTGGTGGGTGAGCAGTGCCGGATTCCCAAGGCGCGCGGCGGTGAACGTGCGGTCATGCGATGAACCCTCATACCCCGTGTGAGGGAAGTTCCCTCGTTGATCGGTCCTGTGGCTCGGCGGCTTCTAGCGTGAAGGTCGCGATCTGACGGGTTCCAGGCGGCAGGTTTCTGCCAGCAGTGAGCTGTGCGTGCAGTTGATCGGGTGGGTGGTGGAGTTGAGCGGGCGCGTAAGCGAAGTGCGGGGGTGGGCGGAACAGTGACTCCGAACGCGGACACAGGCATGGAGGCGGATACCACCGCGTCGCCTGAACCGGAATCGGGCATCCTGCGGGTGTTCGGACGGCAGTTGAAACGGTTCCGGCTGCGGGCGGGTCTGGAACGAGCGGAGTTCGGCTCGGGGACCGGTTACTCGGCTTCCACGATCGCGGCGTTCGAGCAGGGGCGGAGGGTGCCGCCACCTCGGTTCATCGACGTGGCGGACAAGATGCTGGATGCGGGCGGAGTTCTTCAGGAGATGAAGGAGGAGGTCGCGAGGGCTCAGTTCCCAGCGTTCTTTAGGGATGCGGCGAGACTGGAGGCGGAGGCGGTCGAGCTGCATGTGTACGCGAGCCAGGTGGCACCAGGTTTGTTGCAGACGAAGGAGTACGCGCGGGCGGTCTTTCGCATGATGAGGCCCCCGTTGGATGATGCAACGGTTGACGAGCGAGTGGTGGGACGGCTGGCTCGTCAGGAGTTCTTCGCCCGGCGTCCCACGCCCCTTGCCACCTTTGTCATCGATGAGTCAGTGCTCAAGAGACCGATCGGTGGACGACAGGTGCTTCGTGAACAGTTGGAGCACTTCCTTCTGGCTGGCCGCAAGAGAACCGTCGACGTACAGATCATGCCTCTGGATCGAGAGGAGAACGCGGGCCTGGCAGGTCCTTTCACCTTGATCGAAACAGGTGCTGGGCGGAGGACCGCGTACGTTGAGGTGCAAAGCGCGAGCCGGCTGTTCGTCGAACGGGACTCCGTCCGCAGCTTGGAGACCAAGTACAGCAGCCTCCGGGCGCAAGCGCTCACGCCTAACGAGTCGATGGCGTACATCGAGATGTTGCTGGGAGAGCTATGAACGACGTGAGCACCAAGCGGGTCGATCCTCGGCTGCTTTGGATAAAGAGCAGCTTCAGCAGTGAGGAAGGCGGTGAATGTGTGGAGGTGGCTACCGACACCAACACTGTTCACGTGCGGGATTCCAAGGACATCACCCGCCCTGGACTGACCGTTGGCATGGACGCCTGGGCGATGTTCGTCGGTCACACGGCCAACGAGCTCCACTGAGTCGAATGAGTTGGGGCCGGGCCTGAAGCCGGCGCCCCCTGCGTCCGCGCAGTCGTCCGGACTCGGACTCCTGGCCCGCAAAAGCTGCCCGTCCGTTCTGCCGGGTTTGGCTAAGCTGCTCGGCTGTGTGGAGACAAGTAGCGCTGGAAGCCTTTCCCGATGCAGGGATCCGGGAGCCCATAGGTGCGTCGGCGCTTGCCGAGGCTGAGTTGCGGCTCGGGCGAAGTCTGCCGACGGAGCTCAAGCAGTTGCTTCTGGAGAGCAACGGTGTGATCGGCCGCACTCACGTCGACACTGTCTGGACTGTCGACCAGATCGTCGAGCAGAACCTCTTCTTCTGGTCCGACGAATCCTTGGCTCGGCTCTATATGTCTTTCGATGCCTTCTTGTTCTTCGGGGACAACGGGGGCGGTGATCAGTTCGCCTTCGTGCAGAAGCCGGAGCGTGCGGACGTGTTCGTCTGGGAGCACGAGAGCGACAGCCGCCGATGGGTGGCCAACGACCTGCGGGACTACCTCGGTCGTTCGCTGAGTGCTGGCGGCGACGACTGGTATCAGTAGTGGTAGGCAGCTCCCCATGACCTCGACGTGCCGATAGCTGGTGAGCGATCGTCAAGAGTTGTGGATCGGCTGAGATGCTGGTGTGTTCTTGCGTTCCAGCAGCGTGATGGTGATGCCGGGCGCGATCTGGCGCTCGCCGACAGGTATGAATCCGCGCCGACGATAGAGCGCGACGGCGGGCAGGTTGGCGGTTCCGGTGGAGACGACGGTCAGTTCCGCAGGCTCGATCGAGTCCAGAGCATCGAGCAGTGCCGTTGCGACGCCGCGGCGATGCGCGACGGGATGGACCACGAGGCGGCAGATGTCTAGAGCACCATTCGGCAAGCGGGTCCAAGCGACCGCTCCGAGGAGCCTCGACTCGTCGCGGATCCCGAGGAAGAACTCGTCACATGCGCGCAACTCCTCAAGGGACTCGTGCAGGGGCGGGATGCCGTCGAAGCCGATGAGCCGGGCTTCGACCGCGTAGGAGGCCCGTTGAAGATCCCACAGATGAAGCAGGGTGTCTGGATCGGACAGGTCGAGCCGGACCGGTTCGACAAAAAGCCGGTGGGATTCGGTGGCTGCGTGGCGTCGGCCGGTCATGCTGCGATCTTCTCAGAATGCTCAGCCAGGAGGCCGTTCTCGAACTTCGCGCCGGAACGGACCAGGGCAACCAGGCAAGCTCAGGTCAGGTCGCCCAGAGCGCCTATCAGGAGGATCAGTACCAGTGCCCCGTAAGCGACGATTCCGACAGCCGCCGAGACCTTGACTCCCTTGCTCAGCCGTCCGCTGCGCCGGGTGACGGCCGAGCACGACAGCCACAGCCCCAGCACCGGCGCGACCAAAAACCCGAATATCACCAACCCGCTGCTGCTCTCCTCGCTTTCCATCTGCGAAATCATCAGCCCCATGAAAGGGAGGAGCGCAAGGGCGAGGACCAGTCGGCAGACCCGGGACACTGGCCCTCTGGGGGCCTTGCTCCCCGGGGACCGAGGCGGTTGCGGCGGCACGAAGGTGGTCTGCTGCGACGGGCCGAGCGTGATCTGCTGCGACGGGCCGAAGGCGGACGGCGGCGGGCCGAAGGCGGACTGTTGTGGTGGCCCGAAGGCGGGCTGCGGCGGCGCCGGTGTCGGAGCCGGTTCCCGCAGTGCCGCACGCATCGACTCCGCGTCCGGGTAGCGCTGGTCCGGGTCCTTCGCCAGGGCGCGGGCCAGGACGGCCTCCACCACGGGGCCCGCCGCGACACCCAGGGAGGCGAGGGTGGGCGGCGGGGCGGTGAGATGCAGGTACCCGATCGAGTACCCGGAGTCCGCCTCGAAGGGGAGGCGGCCGGTGAGCATCTGGAACAGCATCACGCCGACCGAGTAGAGATCGGAGCGGGGGTCGATGCCGGAGCGGCCGAGCACCTGCTCGGGCGACATGAAGTGCGGGGTGCCGATCATCAGGCCGGTTCGCGTGAGAATGGTCCCGGTCCCCTCGGCGGCCCGCGCGATGCCGAAGTCCGCCACCTTCGCGGTGCCGTCCGCCGCCAGCAGTACGTTCCCCGGCTTGATGTCGCGGTGGACCAGCCCGTGCGCGTGGGCCGCGGCGAGTCCGGCCAGCACCTGCGAGGCGAGATCGAGGGCCTGGGGCACCGGCAGTCGGCGCCGCGCGACCAGCAGATCGGCGAGGCTGTGGCCCTCGACGAGTTCCATCACGATGTACGGGACGGGTTCGTCCCCCATGTCATGGACCGCCACCACCTGTGGATGGCTGAGGGCGGCCATGGCCCGGGCCTCCCGCCGGAACCGGGCCGGATACCCGTCGTCCGACGACAGGTCGGCGAGCATCACCTTGAGCGCGACCGTACGGGCCAGCTTCGTGTCGTAGGCCCGGAAGACCTCGGCCATGCCGCCGCTGCCGAGCTTCGCATCGATCCGGTAGCGGCCGTCGGCCAGTACCGTTCCAGGTCCCCATGCATCCCCCACGGCGCCGATCATGACACCGGCCGCCCATCACCGGGCGAAATTGATCAATTGTTCCGGCAAGGTCCCGAAAATGGTCGGATCGGACATCGGATGACTTCCGTCTGCCAAGCCGGTGGCCGGCTCACGGGAGAGGTGGTTCCACGGGACCGGCCCACACCGTGCTCACCCTTTCGGCCGCCCGCACATGCGCCCCCCGCCCGTCGATGGTGCCCTGGGGTGAGACCGGCCGAGAGGAGCACCCGTGCCCGTGACCAAGGCCGAGACCGCCGGAGGGATGGACGGCACGGCCAGTGACCTGCTGCTGCGTGGTGGGCGGTTCTTCCGGCGGGGCGAGACCTCCGCCGATCTGCGCACGCTCACCAAGGAGGGCGGGCGGAGCGGTGACGTCTTCTACCGGGACCGGTGGAGCCACGACAAGGTCGTGCGCTCCACGCACGGGGTCAACTGCACCGGTTCCTGCCGGTGGAAGGTGTACGTCAAGGACGGCATCATCACCTGGGAGACCCAGGAGACGGACTACCCGAGCGTCGGCCCGGACCGCCCCGAGTACGAGCCGCGCGGCTGCCCGCGCGGGGCCGCCTTCTCCTGGTACACGTACTCGCCGACCCGGGTGCGCTACCCGTACGTCCGCGGCGTGCTCCTGGAGATGTACCGGGAGGCCAAGGCGCGCACCGGCGATCCGGTCACCGCCTGGGCCGACGTCCAGGCCGACCCCGAGCGCCGCCGCCGCTACCAGCGGGCCCGCGGCAAGGGCGGTCTGGTGCGGGCGAGTTGGGACGAGGCGGTGGAGATCGCCGCAGCCGCGCACGTCCACACCATCAAGACGTACGGGCCCGACCGCATCGCGGGCTTCTCACCGATCCCCGCGATGTCCATGGTCTCGCACGCCGCCGGGGCCCGGTTCCACTCGCTCATCGGCGCCCCCATGCTGTCGTTCTACGACTGGTACGCCGATCTGCCGGTCGCCTCCCCGCAGGTCTTCGGCGACCAGACGGACGTCCCCGAGTCGGGGGACTGGTGGGACGCGGCGTACCTGATGATGTGGGGCACCAACGTGCCGGTCACCCGCACCCCGGACGCGCACTGGATGGCCGAGGCGCGCTACCGCGGCCAGAAGGTCGTCGTCGTGTCCCCGGACTACGCCGACAACACCAAGTTCGCCGACGAGTGGCTGCACCCCCACCCCGGCACCGACGGAGCCCTCGCCCTCGCGATGGGCCACGTCGTGCTCAAGGAGTTCTTCGTCGACCGGCAGGTGCCGTTCTTCACGGACTACGTCCGGCGCTTCACCGACCTGCCGTTCCTCGTCACCCTGCGGGAGCACGACGGCGGGCACGTCCCGGACAAGTTCCTGCGCGCCTCCGACCTCGGTGACACCGCGGAGGGCGCGGAGTGGAAGACGGTCGTCCTCGACGACGGCACCGGCCGGCCGGAGGTCCCCGGCGGATCGCTCGGCTTCCGCTGGACCGAGTCGGGCGAGGGCCGGTGGAACCTCGAACTGGGCGATCTGACGCCCCGGCTCTCCCTGCACGAGCGCGACGGAGCCGTTCCCACCGAGGTGCTGCTGCCCCGCTTCGACACCGACGGCGGGCCGCACGGCCAGGGCGGCGGGGAGGTCCGCGCCGCCGGCGTGCCCGCCGTACGCGTCGGCGGCCACCTGGTGACGACCGTGTACGACCTGCTGCTCGCCCAGTACGGCGTGGGCCGCGCCGGACTGCCCGGCACCTGGCCGACGGGGTACGACGACGCCTCCGTCCCCTGCACGCCCGCCTGGCAGGAGGTCCACACCTCCGTCCCGGCCGCGGCGGCCGTCCGCACCGCGCGGGAGTTCGCGGACACCGCCGAGCGGTCCCGGGGCCGCTGCATGATCCTCATGGGCGCCGGCACGAACCACTGGTTCCACTCCGAGACGATCTACCGGGCCTTCCTCGCCCTGCTCCAGCTCACCGGCTGCCAGGGCCGCAACGGCGGCGGCTGGGCACACTACGTCGGCCAGGAGAAGTGCCGCCCGGTGACCGGCTGGGCCACCCTCGCCGCCGCGTCCGACTGGTCGCGCCCGCCGCGCCAGGCGATCGGCACCGCCTACTGGTTCCTGAACACCGACCAGTGGCGCTACGACCACTACCGCGCCGACGTCCTCGCCTCCCCGCTCGGCAGCGGGGCCCTCGCCGGGATGACGGCCGCCGACTGCCTGGCCCAGGCGACCCGTTCGGGATGGATGCCCTCCTACCCGACGTTCGACCGCAACCCGCTCGACCTGTGCGACGAGGCCGGCGACGAGGACCCGGCCGCCTACGCGGTGAACCAACTCCGCGAAGGAAAGCTGGGGTTCGCCGGAGAGGATCCCGACGCCCCCGCCAACTGGCCCCGGGTCGTGACGCTCTGGCGGGCCAACCTGCTGGGTTCCTCGGCGAAGGGCGCCGAGTACTTCCAGAAGCACCTGCTCGGCACCACCTCCTCGCTCGGGGCGAAGGAGGCCGGGCCCGAGGAGCGGCCGCGCGATGTGCGCTGGCACGAGAAGGCACCCGAGGGGAAGCTCGACCTGCTGCTGTCGCTGGACTTCCGCATGACGTCCTCCACCCTCATGTCGGACGTCGTCCTGCCGGCCGCCACCTGGTACGAGAAGCACGACCTGTCCAGCACGGACATGCACCCCTACGTGCACTCCTTCACCCCGGCCGTCGACCCGCCCTGGCAGGCCCGCACCGACTTCGCCGCCTTCCACGCCCTGGCCCAGGCCTTCTCCACGATGGCGGCGAGACACCTGGGCGTGCGCCGCGACCTCGTCGCCACCGCCCTCCAGCACGACACCCCGGGCGAGACCGCGCAGCCCGGGGGCGTCGCCCTGGACTGGCGCAAGGGCGAGTGCGAGCCCGTACCGGGGAAGACCATGCCCCAACTGACCGTGGTGGAAAGGGACTACGGCGCCATCGGCGAGAAGATGGCCACGCTCGGCCCACTGGCGGAGAAGCTCGGCCTGCCCGTGAAGGGCATCGCCTTCGACGTCGCCGGGGAGGTGCGGCTGCTCGCCGAGCGGCACGGCGTCCGGCTGGCCGGGCCGGCGGTGGGACGGCCGCTGCTGGACACCGCCGTCAAGGCGGCGAACACGATCCTCGCCCTGTCCGGCACCACCAACGGCCACCTCGCCACCCAGGGCTTCCACACCCTGGAGCGCCGCACCGGACAGCCGATGGCCCACCTCGCCGCCGAGCACGAGGGCAAGCGCGTCACGTACGCCGACACCCAGGCGGCCCCGGTGCCGGTCATCACCTCCCCGGAGTGGTCGGGCAGCGAGTCGGGCGGGCGCCGCTACACCGCCTTCACCCTCAACACCGAGCACGCGAAGCCCTGGCACACCCTCACCGGACGCCAGCACTTCTTCCTCGACCACGACTGGATCCACGAACTCGGCGAGGCGCTGCCCGTCTACCGGCCGCCGCTGGACATGCGCCGCCTCTTCGGGGACCGGGTCTCCACCGGGGACGACGGCCGGGCGGAGGTGACCGTCCGCTACCTCACCCCGCACAGCAAGTGGTCCATCCACTCCGAGTACCAGGACAACCTCCTCATGCTGTCGCTCTCGCGCGGCGGGCAGAACATCTGGATGTCCCCGCAGGACGCCGGGACGATCGGCGTCCGGGACAACGACTGGATCGAGGCGGTCAACCGCAACGGCGTCGTCGCGGCCCGTGCGGTCGTCAGCCACCGCATGCCGCAGGGCACGGTGTACATGCACCACGCCCAGGACCGCGTCGTCGGCACCCCCAAGGCGCAGACGACGGGCAGGCGCGGCGGGACCCACAACTCCCTCACCCGGCTGCTGCTCAAGCCGACCCATCTCATCGGCGGGTACGCCCAGTTGAGCTGGGCGTTCAACTACCTGGGGCCGACGGGTAACCAGCGCGACGAGATCACGGTCATCCGGCGCCGCACCGAACCGGTGGAGTACTGACATGCGCGTGATGGCACAGATCGCGATGGTGATGAACCTCGACAAGTGCATCGGCTGCCACACCTGTTCCGTCACCTGCAAACAGGCGTGGACCAACCGCGGCGGCGTCGAGTACGTGTGGTTCAACAACGTCGAGACCCGTCCCGGACAGGGATACCCGCGCCGCTACGAGGACCAGGAGACCTGGAAGGGCGGCTGGGAACTCAACAAGCGGGGCCGGCTGAAGCTGAAGGGCGGCGGCCGCTTCTCGAAGCTCGCCAACATCTTCTCCAATCCCAAACTGCCCACCATCGACGACTACTACGAGCCGTGGACGTACGAGTACGCCAACCTCGTCGACGCCCCCCTCGGCGACGACATCCCCGTCGCGCAGCCGCGCTCGCTCCTCAGCGGGAAGCCCTTCAAGATCGAGTGGAGCGCCAACTGGGACGACAACCTCGGCGGGGTGAGCGAACACGGCGAACTCGACCCGATGGTGGCCAAGGTCCGCGAACAGGCCTCGGAGAAGGTGAGGTTCGCGTTCGAGCAGACCTTCATGTTCTATCTGCCGCGGATCTGCGAACACTGCCTGAACCCGTCCTGCGTCGCCTCCTGCCCCTCCGGCGCGATGTACAAGAGGCAGGAGGACGGCATCGTCCTGGTCGACCAGGACCAGTGCCGGGGCTGGCGCATGTGCGTGACCGGCTGCCCGTACAAGAAGGTCTACTTCAACCACCGCACCGGCAAGGCCGAGAAGTGCACGCTGTGCTACCCGCGCCTCGAAGTCGGCCTGCCCACCGTCTGTTCCGAGACCTGCGTCGGACGGCTGCGCTACCTGGGCGTCATGCTCTACGACGCCGACAAGGTCCTCCAGGCGGCCTCCGCCCCCGACGACACCGACCTCTACGAGGCCCAACTGGGCGTGTTCCTGGACCCCGAGGACCCCGCCGTACGCCGGGAGGCGGAACGCGCGGGCATCGCCCAGGACTGGATCGACGCCGCCCGCCGCTCACCCGTCCACGCCCTCATCAGCAGGTACAAGGTGGCGCTGCCGCTCCATCCGGAGTACCGCACGATGCCGATGGTCTGGTACATCCCGCCGCTCTCCCCGGTCGTCGAGGCGCTCACCGAGACCGGGTTCGACGGCGAGGACGCCGGAAACCTCTTCGGCGCGATCGACACCCTGCGCATCCCCCTGGAGTACCTCGCCGAACTGTTCACCGCGGGCGACACCGCCCCCGTACGGGCCTCCCTGGAGAAACTCGCCGCGATGCGCGCCGCGATGCGCCCCGGACTGCTCGCCGGCGACCCCTCGGGACCGGCCCCGGTCGACGAGGACGTCGCCCGGTCGGCCGGCCTGTCCGGGGAGGAGATGTACGCGCTGTACCGGCTGCTGGCCCTCGCCAAGTACGACGAGCGGTACGTGATCCCCACCGCCGCCGTCGGCGACGCACGCCGTCTGGAGGAGTCCGTCCTGCCCGACGAGTGCAGCCTCGACTACGCGGGCGGCCCCGGCATGGGCGGCTCCGGCCCCTACGGCGAAGGGTCCGGCGCGTCTCCGCCGATGTCCGTGGAGAACTTCCACGTGCTGCGCGACCGCCAGACCGCCGACGCCCCCGCCGACACCGGCCGCAGCCGCGTCAACCTCCTCAACTGGGACGGCCGGGGCCACCCCGCCGGACTGTTCCCCGCGAAGCCGGAGAAGCCAGGAGCGCCCGACGGGCCAGGTACCGCACCGCGCCCGCCCGAGAACGACGACGAGGAGGAGAGATGACCGTCCCGCACGCCGTCGTCCACGCCGCGGTCGCCCGCTGCCTGGTCTACCCCGACGACGCGTTCCACGCCGGCCTCGGTGTCCTGCGCGCGGCCCTCGACGAACGACCCGGCCCGGGAACGGGGGAGCTGCACACCTTCCTCGACCACGTGGACGCCACCGACCCCGACCGGCTCCGCCAGGACTACGTCCGCACCTTCGACTTCACCGGCCGCCGCTGCCTGTACCTCACCTGGTGGACCGACGGCGACACCCGCCGCCGCGGCCGGTCCCTGGTGCGCTTCAAGGAGATCTACCGGGAGCACGGACGGGAGTACGCGGACACCGGCGAACTCCCCGACTTCCTCCCGGCCGTCTGCGAGTTCTGCGCCCTCACCGGCACCGACACCCTCCTGCGCGAGAACCGCCCGGCGCTGGAACTGCTGCGCTTCGCCCTCGTCGAGGCCGGCTCGCCCTGGGCCGGTGTCCTCCAGGCCCTCGTCGCGACCCTGCCCGGCGCCTCCCCCCGCGACCGCGCCGCCGCCCAGGCGATGGCACGCAACGGACCACCCCGCGAGGACGTGGGCCTCGCCCCCTTCGGTACCCCGCTCCTGGAGGTCGTGACCCGATGAGCCTCGCCGACAGCCTCCTGTGGACGGCGATGCCGTACATCACGATCGTCCTGCTCGTCGGCGGGATCATCTGGCGCTACCGTTACGACAAGTTCGGCTGGACGACCCGGTCCTCGCAGCTCTACGAGTCCAGGCTGCTGCGGATCGCCTCCCCGGTGTTCCACTACGGCATCCTCTTCGTCCTGGCCGGCCATCTCGTCGGACTGTTCGTCCCCGACTCCTGGACCAGCGCGATCGGGGTGAGCGAGTCCACGTACCACTACCTCTCCCTCTACACCGGCACGCTCGCGGGCCTCGCCACCGTCGCCGGCATCGCGCTGCTGATCTACCGCCGCCGCACCAACGGGCCGGTCTTCCTCGCCACCACCCGCAACGACAAGCTCATGTACGTCGTGCTGCTCGCCGCGATCCTGATGGGCATGATCGCCAAGCTCACGCACGCGGGAGGCCACGGCTACGACTACCGCACCACCATCGCCCCCTGGCTGCGCAGCGTCTTCACCCTGCACCCGGACTACGCGCGGATGGACGGCGTGCCGGTCACCTACCAGATCCACATCGTCATCGGGTGCGTCCTCATCGCCCTCGTCCCCTACACCCGGCTGATCCACATGTTCAGCGCTCCCGTGCAGTACCTCTTCCGCCCCTACATCGTCTACCGCAGCCGCGAGCGCGGTCAGCTCGGCACCCGTTCCGAGCGGCCCGGATGGGAGAGGGTGCCGTGAGTGCGCAGACCGCCCGGAGCGCCCCGGGCCCCACGGCGGTGTCCGGCGCCGCCTACCGCAACCTGGTCGTCGCCACGATCGGCTTCGCCATCACCTTCTGGGCCTGGAACCTCATCGCGCCGATCGCCACCCCCCTGGGCGAGAAGCTCTCGCTGAGTTCCTTCGAGCAGTCGCTGATGGTCGCGGTCCCCGTGCTCGTGGGCTCGCTCGGCCGGGTGCCCGTCGGCGCGCTCACCGACCGCTTCGGCGCGAAGATCATGTTCCCCCTCGTCACCGCGTTGACCATCGTGCCCGTCCTGCTGCTGACGGTCGTGAAGGACTCCTACGGAGGCCTCCTCGTCGTCGGATTCTTCCTCGGCATGGGCGGTACGACCTTCGCGATCGGCGTCCCCCTCGTCAACTCCTGGTTCCCGCCCGAGCGCCGTGGCGCCGCCGTCGGCGTCTTCGGCGCGGGCATGGGCGGCGTGGCCCTCTCCGGCTACTTCACCCCTCGCATCTACAAGCACGGCGAGAACCTGCCGTTCGTGGTGCTGGCCATCGCCCTGGCCGTCATGGCCGTCGTGGAGTACTTCCTCCTCGCCGACCGTCCCGACCGCGTGGTCCCCACCACCTCGCTGGGCACGCGGCTGGCCGACGCCGGGCGGCTGCGGGTCACGTGGGAGCTCGCGGCCCTGTACGCGATCGGATTCGGCGGCATCGTCGCGTTCGGCGTCTACCTGCCGACGTACCTCAAGACCTGGTACGACCTGTCGCCCACCGACGCCGGGACACGGGCGGCCGGTTTCGCGCTCGTCACCGTGATCTTCCGCCCGATCGGCGGCTGGCTCTCCGACCGTGTCCACCCCGCCGTCGTCACCTCCTGGGCCCTCGGCATCGTCGGGATCATGGCGGTGTGCCAGGCGTTCGAACCCCACCTCGTCCCGGGCGGAACGGTCTTCCTCCTGGTGATGGCGGCCGGTCTCGGCACCTCCAGCGGCAGCGTCTTCGCGATGGTCGCCCGGGTCACGCCGCCGCCGAAGGTCGGCAGCGTCACCGGAATCGTCGGCGCGATGGGCGGACTCGGCGGCTTCGTCCCGCCCCTCGTCATGGGCGCCGTCTACAGCGCCAAGAGCTCCTACGCCATCGGCTTCATGCTGCTCTCCGACCTCGCCCTGGCCGGCTGCGTCTACTCCTTCGGACGCATGCGCGACGTGGGCCGGGAACGCGCCGCGTGACGGACCGGCCCGCACCGCGTGACGGACGGACCGGGACCGGTTGCCCACGGACGCCACGGTGGACGTGAGGGGCCGCCCATGGACGCCACGGCGGACGTGATCGGCCGGCCACGGACGCCCGGTGGACGGAGCCACGGCACCGGCCGCGTCCACCGGACCGCGTCCGGCAGGTCAGCCGGCCGGGCGGTCCAGCGGGTTCACCCGGACGCGCTCGGCGAGGCCACCTCGGACCGATGTGGCCGGTGAGCTCTGCGGCTTGCGGGCCGCCTGGTCCTGGAAGCAGGCCAGGAACTCGTCCGCGAGCCCCGCGCGCGGGTACCGGGCCAGCACCTCCGCCTGGAACCCTGCGGTGAAATCGTCCAGGTGCCGCCCCGAGATGTCCACGCCGGTCGCCCGCTCCAGCAGATGGCCCTCCGGGTCCTCCCGCAGGTCCACCACGTCCCACATGTGCCGGACGATGACTTCCGACAGCCGCCGCCGACGCTCCGCGGGCCACCCGGCACCCGCCGCGAACACCCAGGCCACGTGCCCGCCGGCCACGTCGAAGTCGACCGTGTGACTGTCGAACTCCGCCACCAGCCCGATGTCGTGGAGCAGCGCCGACACGTACAACAGCTCGGCGTCGTGCTCGATGCCACGCTGCGCGGCGTACGCGGAGGCCCACACGTAGGAGCGCACCGAATGGTTGAGCAGGGCGGGGGAGCAGTAGGCGGTGGCGACCTCCAGGGCGGCGGCGCAGGCGGCCGTGCCGGGGGCGACGGGTACGGTCAGGGCTCCGGGAGCGCTGTGAGCAGTCATGCCGCCGAGTATGCCTCCCGGCCCCGGTCGCCCTCCGGCTCCCCGAAGCCACAACTTCCTTTGTCACAGCGTCGGCAGACGCAGGGCGAGCAGGGCCACGTCGTCGGTGCTGCCGGGCGGCATACGGGCGAGCAGTTGGTCGCACAGCGTGTCCAGCGGTGCGTGGGCGAGAGCGAGGGCGTGGCGACGCAGCCGGTCCAGGCCGGTGTCGAGGTCGCTGCCGGGGATTTCGACCAGGCCGTCGGTGTAGAGCAGCAGGGTGGAACCCGGCGGCAGGGGGTGCGTGGCGTCCGGCCGGCCCACGCCGGTGTCCACGGGGACGCCGAGGACGATTCCCTGTCCGGCTTCGAGGTACTGCGCGTGTCCGCCGGGGGGCAGGAGGAGAGGCGGCGGGTGTCCGGCGCTGGTCCACCGCAGGGTCCATGGGCCGGTGTGCGGGTGACCCTCGACCTGTGCGAGGACGAGGGTGGCCATGGGGACGGTGGTGATGGCGGGCATGGCGTCGTCGAGGCGGTCGACGACAGCGCCGGGCGGTCCGGTGTGGTCCCAGGCCAGGGACCGCAGGATGCCGTGCAGTTGGGCCATCCCGGCGGCCGCGGTCAGGTCGTGACCCACGACGTCGCCGATGACCAGCGCGAGCGTGCCGTCCTTCAGCTCGAACGCGTCGTACCAGTCGCCGCCGACCTGGGAGCCGGCGGGGGCGGGCTGGTAGCGGGCGGCCAGCCGCAGGCGGCCGGGCTGGGGCAGCGGGGCGAGCAGGTTGTGCTGCATGGCCTCGGCGACGGCGCGCTGGCGGCCGAACAGCCGTGCGTTGTCGATGACCAGACCGACCCGGCGGCCGATGTCGCTCACCACCTCCAGGTCGGCTGTGTCGAAGGGGTGCGCCGGATCGGTGCGCACCACCGTGAGGGCGCCGGTGATCTGCTGGTAGGAGCCCAGCGGGACCGTGATGGCGGACGTCGCGTCCACCGTCCGCAGGAAGTCGCGGTGGGCGACGGCCAGGGGAGAGCCGGGCGCCGTGGTCGTCCCCGCCTCGTCCTGCGCGTCCTGCTCGTTCTGCAGCACGGGATCACCTCCGTGCAGCACCTGGACAAGAGCTGAGCGGTCCGCCTCCCCGTTGTCGGGAAGGCGCTCGCGCCGGCCCTCCAGCCCGGCATCCCGGCCCGCGGGGCCGGTCACCGCCACTCGGTGGACCTGTCCGGAACCGGTCCGGAGGTCAACCGCCACCCAGTCGGCGAGGCGAGGAACCAGCAGGCGGCCCAGCCGGGCGAGTGCCTCGTCGGTCTCCAGGGTCTGACCCAGGACATCGGTGATCTCCGCGACCAGCGTCAGCCGCTCGTTGAGGTCCTCCAGGGCACTCGTATAGGCCGCACGCTCCCGGCGCGCGCTGCGGTCGCTCATGACGTCGGTGAACAGCACGGCCATGCCCTTGAACGAGCCGCCGTCCGTCAGGGGAGAGGCGGACCACGAGATCGTGACCAGGCGACCGTCACCGCGCAGGTAGCTGTCGCCCTCCCCGCGCGCGGCGGCCCCCTCGGCCAGTGCCCGGAGCAGCAGGCACCGCTCGCGCGGGAGAGTGCCGCCGTCCGTGTCCCGGTGCAGCAGATCGTGCGCGTCCTTCCCGCGTATCGCGCGGGTGGCTCGGCCCAGCAGCCGTTCGGCGGCTGAGTTGACGGCGAGGATCCGGCCGCCCGGATCCACCACCATCAGGGCCGTGCTCAGCTGCTCGACGACCTGCCGCCAGAAGTCCGGTTCGGCCGCCAGCCACGACTGCCCCTCACCTCCCGCACCGGGCACCGCATCCTCCACCACGCCGCCCTCCAGCCATGACAGCCTCCCACCGAAGACCGCGCGCGTATCAGGGGAACCGACACGTCAGTACCGATGATCCCCCGACGGGAACCCGCTCGCACGGTCGGCACGAGCTCCTGCTCACCCGCCTTCGTCCCGATGAACGGGACCCTCCGCGCCGGCCCTCTGGCGTTGGTCCCGGAAGACAGCCGCGATCCTCCTCCTCGGTCTCCACGAGCCGTATTCCCCGGTGTGTCGGCGTGACCGTCGCGGGTGCGTCTCGGTGGGCCCAGCGGACCGTGACGAGTCCTTCGCCCACCGGACAAGTACAGGCCGCGGCCAGATCCTGCTCAGGGATCGCCAGATCGTCACGCAGTTCGGCGCCGGAGACATCAGGAAGTCCTCCGCCTCCGTGCGGCGTACAGGATTTTCATGATCGCTTCGCGGCAGTTCTTCCGCCGGTGCGGTGTTGCCATGGTTGTCACCACCCGTCCTGGCCCGAGTGCCTGGCCACGACCAGCGGGATTCATCGGGGGCTCTGTCCGTGTGAACGCGATGCCGCTTCCGAAACAGCCGCTGTTGCCGCACAGACGGGAGTACGGTGGACGGGAGGAAGACTTTCCGTATGCCGGAAATCCGATGCCGGAAATCCGGCCGGTCCCGGACCGTCGTCTCGTGTTCCGCATTTCTCCGGACCATGTGCCTTCCACAGCACTCCACCGTCCTCACATGGGCAGCCCGTGATCCGGCTGCGCCATCCGCATCCAGGCCGAGGAGCCAGGTATGCCATTGAGTCCCAGCACGTCCACGGCGGTCACGCCGCCGGCCCCGCCCCGCCACCCCAGGGCTACGACGGGACGTCCCCCTTCCCGCCGGACGGCCCGGCGCCCGCGCGCGACGGTGGTGAGCGGCTGTACGTCACGGTGACGACGGTGATCGTCGTCCTGCCGTTCGTGGCGATCGGTCTCGCCGGCTGGCTGCTGTGGGGGAGGCCGGTCCATCCCGCCGACATGGTGCTCGCCGTCGTCCTCTACGTGATCACGGGTCTCGGCGTCACGGTCGGCTTCCACCGCGGCCTCACCCGCGGCGGCTACCGGGCCGTCCGTCCCGTGCGCATCGCGCTCGCGGTGGCAGGGCCGATGAGTTTCCAGGGCGACGTCATCGGCTGGGTGCACGACGTGCGCTGGCCGACTGCGGAGCGGGTCGCGGCCCGCCGCGCCTGACGCCGACCACCCGATCTCTTACAACAGCTGGCAGGAGCCCTTCATGACCACCGCACTGCAGTCCCCGCCTCCCGCCCGCCCCCTCCTCCGGCTGCGTCTCGCGTCCCGCAGCGGCATGCCCCGGCCCATCGACGGAGCGTGGTGGCCCCGTTCGTCCGACCTGCTCGCCGAACTCCCCCAGCTGCTCGCTGGTTTGCCACGCGCGTGGGGTCACATCACCAGCGTCACCGTCCACGGGGCGACGTGGCCCGCGGTGCCCGGCCGGATGCTCGTCTTCAACCAGGTCGTACGACTGCGCAGGACCGTGGCGGTATCCGCCCCGCACACGATCGTCCTGCTCGCCCCCGGCCAGGGGCGCTGGGACCTGCTGGTCGTGCCTCCGGACACGACCGAGGAGGCCGCGGAACCGCTCATGGCAGCAGCCGCCGGCGATCACGTGTGACGGGACCCGCCCCTGTGCCGCCCGGTCGCGACGGGCGGCGCGTTCCGCGTGCCATCACATCCCGGCATTGCGTCGCTGATTCCGGCCGTGTGACGAGAGGACACCGCCGCTCCCGTCCTTCCCGGCCCGCGCCCTGCTTCCGAGGTGTGCCCGTTCCGCCGGCATGAGCGCGGTCGCGGTCCTCGGCGGACCGGTGTCCGTGCTCCCACCGGCCCCGTACCGGCTCTGCTGGATGGCGCGCGGTGGCCCCGCTCCCGCGATCTCGGGCCGAACTTCTTTCCCTCACGGCCGTATTGGATCCGTTGTGGGGGGGGGCGGATCACCCGGGTCACGGTGAATTCCACCCACTGGCCGGTCGTTCCGTTCAGGGTGTCCGTCGCCGGGCACGTGGTGAAGGTGGGCTGGTTCCTGGCCGAGCGGGACCCGCACGAACTGCTGCTGCTCTCGTACCGCATGGGTCACTGGAACCTCTTGGTGGTCCCGCCGCAGACGACTCCCGTCTCGGCCGCCTGGCCGATGGCCGCCGCAAGCGATCCACTGGGCACCTCGACCGCGAGCCGGTTGACGGAGGAGGCGGCGCGCCTGCGGACGGTGTCCGAGACGGACCGGGCAGGTGTCAGCGATCGGACCTCGGCCGCATGAGGCTCAGCCACGGCACGGCCCGGCCCGACCACAGGGACGGCATCGCCTTCATCCGCGCCGCCGTCGACAGGGCGTCACCTTCTTCGATCCCACTCCCACAGCCGTGACGCTTGTTTGACGCTCTGGGCCGTGAATCGCCGGAGGTACGGGCCAGAAAGAGATCTTGACCTGGGTTTTCTCCTGCTCCGTCTTCTGCGATGTCTTTCCGATGACGCATCATGCCGAGTGCGCAGCGACCGGAAGCCTTCGGTCCGGCCCAAAGTCCCAGAGGCGCCGTCACCTCCCTTTCCGTCCCGCGTTCATGCAGGTCGGAAAGGGAGGTGACGGCGCTTTTTCCGGCGGCGCTCAGATGTCCCGGAAGATCTCGATCTGGGCGCCGATCGAGTTCAGGCGCTCGGCGAGGTCCTCGTAACCGCGGTTGATGACGTACACGTTCCGCAGCACCGAGGTGCCCTCGGCCGCCATCATCGCGAGCAGCACGACCACGGCGGGGCGCAGCGCGGGCGGGCACATCATCTCGGCGGCGCGCCAGCGGGTCGGGCCCTCGACGAGCACCCGGTGCGGGTCGAGCAGCTGGAGCCGGCCGCCGAGGCGGTTGAGGTCCGTCAGGTAGATCGCCCGGTTGTCGTAGACCCAGTCGTGGATCAGCGTCTGGCCCTGCGCGGTGGCCGCGATGGCCGCGAAGAACGGGACGTTGTCGATGTTCAGGCCCGGGAACGGCATCGGGTGGATCTTGTCGATGGGCGCCTCCAGCTTGGAGGGCCGCACGGTCAGGTCGATCAGCCGCGTACGGCCGTTGTCCGCGAAGTACTCGGGGGTGCGGTCGTGGTCGAGGCCCATTTCCTCCAGGACCGCGAGCTCGATCTCCAGGAACTCGATCGGCACCCGGCGCACCGTCAGCTCCGACTCGGTGACCACGGCGGCGGCGAGCAGGCTCATCGCCTCGACCGGGTCCTCGGAGGGCGAGTAGTCCACGTCGACGTCGATGTTCGGCACGCCGTGCACGGTGAGCGTCGTGGTGCCGATGCCCTCCACCCGTACGCCCAGGGCCTCCAGGAAGAAGCACAGGTCCTGGACCATGTAGTTGGAGGACGCGTTGCGGATGACCGTGACACCGTCGTGGCGGGCGGCGGCGAGCAGCGCGTTCTCGGTGACCGTGTCCCCGCGCTCGGTCAGTACGATCGGCCGTCCGGGTGTGACGGACCGGTCGACCTGGGCGTGGTAGAGCCCCTCGGTCGCGGCGATGTCGAGGCCGAACCGGCGCAGCGCGATCATGTGCGGCTCGATGGTGCGGGTGCCGAGGTCGCAACCGCCCGCGTAGGGCAGCTTGAAGGCGTCCAGACGGTGCAGCAGCGGGCCGAGGAACATGATGATGGACCGCGTGCGGATGGCGGCCTCGGCGTCGATCGACTCCATGTCCAGCTCGCTCGGCGGCACGATCTCCAGGTCGACGCCGTTGTTGATCCAGCGGGTGCGGACGCCGATCGAGTTGAGGACCTCCAGCAGGCGGTAGACCTCTTCGATGCGGGCCACCCGGCGCAGCACCGTGCGCCCCTTGTTCAGGAGCGTCGCGCACAGCAGCGCGACGCAGGCGTTCTTGCTGGTCTTGACGTCGATCGAGCCGGACAGACGACGCCCGCCGACGACGCGCAGATGCATCGGACCCGCATAACCGAGCGAGACGATCTCGCTGTCCAGCGCCTCGCCGATCCGGGCGATCATCTCAAGGCTGATGTTCTGGTTGCCGCGCTCGATGCGATTGACGGCGCTCTGGCTGGTGCCGAGTGCCTCGGCGAGCTGCGACTGCGTCCAGCCTCGGTGTTGCCGGGCGTCACGGATGAGCTTGCCGATACGTACGAGGTAGTCGTCTGCCATGGCGCGACCGTATATCGGATGTGAGATAAAACGAAATGGAACGGGGCCTTCCGGGTGGCGGGGGTCACCTGACGGTGTTCGAGGGGGAGTTCGGGTGTCCCGCACCGGCGCGGCGGCGGCGCCCGCGGTGCGCCCGGTGGCCCGGCGGGCCCGCGCCGCCGTCGGCGAGTGCCATGAAGGAGTACCTCCGTGACGGTTCGTCGGAGGTAAGTGATTTGTCTCTATTGGGCTACTTTGCCTTGCGCGTCGTCTTGCGCCACCCGAACGGCCCCGGCAGGTCCATCGACGTCGTCCTGCGCCCGGTGCTGCTGTGGGTGTGCTTCGGCCCGTGGTGTCCGCCCGTGGTGATGGACCACGACTTGCGGTTGATGTTGAGCCGCACCCCGGGAAGGATGCGGAAGCTCTTGCGGAAGGTGAGCGGCATGGTGCCCCCCTGGGTCGTCGTGCCGGGGCGTTCCCGGCGGACACCGGGTACCCCCGAACGGCCGCGGTGTGCCTGTCCCGGGCTTCGGGGCGTCAAGTTCCTTGCGCGTGGGGCATGGATGCGGCCCCGTGAGGGGGCGGTGCCGGACGATGCGGACTTTCTCCCTTTCATGGGATAAGTGGAACGGCCCGGACATGCGGGCGTGCGGACATGACCTGTCCGCCCCCATGCACTAGAGTTATCTCGACATCGAGATATCTGCCGAGGCGTACCGCAGCCGCACGCCGTCATCGGGTCTGGCGGTAAGGGTTACCTAACTTAGCCTTACCTTAGCGGATCGGCCATGGCGTCGTGGCGGCAGGATGCGGTGGGAACGCGCACATCAATGAAGGAGACTGTCGTGTCGGCGAACAGCTTCGACGCCCGCAGCACGCTGCAGGTGGGCGACGAGTCGTACGAGATCTTCCGGCTGGACAAGGTGGAAGGCTCGGCTCGCCTTCCGTACAGCCTGAAGGTGCTGCTGGAGAACCTGCTCCGCACGGAGGACGGCGCGAACATCACCGCCGACCACATCCGGGCCCTCGGCGGCTGGGACTCGCAGGCCCAGCCCAGCCAGGAGATCCAGTTCACGCCCGCCCGCGTGATCATGCAGGACTTCACCGGCGTGCCCTGTGTCGTCGACCTCGCCACCATGCGTGAGGCCGTCAAGGAGCTCGGCGGCGACCCGGCCAAGGTCAACCCGCTCTCCCCGGCCGAGCTGGTCATCGACCACTCCGTCATCGCCGACAAGTTCGGCACGAAGGACGCCTTCGGCCAGAACGTCGAGCTGGAGTACGGCCGCAACAAGGAGCGCTACCAGTTCCTGCGCTGGGGCCAGACCGCGTTCGACGACTTCAAGGTCGTCCCGCCGGGCACCGGCATCGTCCACCAGGTGAACATCGAGCACCTGGCGCGTACGGTCATGGTCCGCAACGGCCAGGCGTACCCCGACACCCTCGTCGGCACCGACTCGCACACCACGATGGTCAACGGCCTCGGCGTGCTCGGCTGGGGCGTCGGCGGCATCGAGGCCGAGGCCGCGATGCTCGGCCAGCCGGTCTCCATGCTGATCCCGCGCGTCGTCGGCTTCAAGCTGACCGGCGAGCTGCCGACCGGCACCACCGCCACCGACCTCGTGCTGACCATCACCGAGATGCTGCGCAAGCACGGTGTCGTCGGCAAGTTCGTCGAGTTCTACGGCGAGGGCGTGGCCGCCACGTCGCTGGCCAACCGCGCCACCATCGGCAACATGTCGCCGGAGTTCGGCTCCACCGCCGCGATCTTCCCGATCGACGGCGAGACCCTGAACTACCTCAAGCTCACCGGCCGCTCCGAGCAGCAGGTCGCGCTCGTCGAGGCGTACGCCAAGGAGCAGGGCCTCTGGCTCGACCCGGCCGCCGAGCCCGACTTCTCCGAGAAGCTGGAGCTCGACCTCTCCACGGTCGTCCCCTCGATCGCCGGCCCGAAGCGCCCGCAGGACCGCATCGTCCTCGCGAACGCCGCCGAGCAGTTCAAGACCGACGTCCTGAACTACGTCTCCACCGCCGACGAGGCGGGCGAGGAGTCCTTCCCGGCCTCCGACGCCCCGGCCGCCACGAACGGCGTGCCGTCCAACCCGGTCCAGGTCACCGCCCCCGACGGCACGACCTACACGATCGACCACGGTGCGGTGACGGTCGCGGCCATCACCTCCTGCACCAACACCTCGAACCCGTACGTCATGGTCGCCGCCGCGCTCGTCGCGAAGAAGGCCGTGGAGAAGGGCCTGACCCGCAAGCCGTGGGTCAAGACCACCCTCGCCCCGGGCTCCAAGGTCGTCACCGACTACTTCGACAAGGCGGGGCTCACCCCCTACCTCGACAAGGTCGGCTTCAACCTGGTCGGTTACGGCTGCACCACCTGCATCGGCAACTCCGGCCCGCTGCCGGACGAGGTCTCCAAGGCCGTCAACGACCACGACCTCGCGGTCACCTCGGTCCTCTCCGGCAACCGGAACTTCGAGGGCCGCATCAACCCCGACGTCAAGATGAACTACCTGGCCTCCCCGCCGCTGGTCGTCGCCTACGCCATCGCGGGCTCCATGAAGGTGGACATCACCCGCGACGCGCTCGGCACCGACACCGAGGGCAAGCCGGTCTACCTGGCCGACATCTGGCCCTCCGAGGCCGAGGTCAACGACGTCGTGGCGAACGCCATCGGCGAGGACATGTTCAGCAAGTCCTACCAGGACGTCTTCGCGGGCGACGCCCAGTGGCAGGCGCTGCCGATCCCCGAGGGCAACACCTTCGAGTGGGACCCGCAGTCGACCTACGTCCGCAAGCCCCCTTACTTCGAGGGCATGACGATGGAGACCACCCCGGTCTCGGACATCGCCGGCGCGCGCGTCCTCGCCAAGCTCGGCGACTCGGTCACCACCGACCACATCTCCCCGGCCGGCGCGATCAAGGCCGACACCCCCGGAGGCAAGTACCTCACGGAGCACGGTGTCGAGCGCCGTGACTTCAACAGCTACGGCTCGCGCCGCGGCAACCACGAGGTCATGATCCGCGGTACGTTCGCCAACATCCGCCTGCGCAACCAGATCGCGCCGGGCACCGAGGGCGGCTACACCCGCGACTTCACCGTCGAGGGCGCGCCCGTCGCGTTCATCTACGACGCCTCGCGCAACTACATCGAGCAGGGCATCCCGCTGGTCATCCTGGCCGGCAAGGAGTACGGCTCCGGCTCGTCCCGCGACTGGGCCGCCAAGGGCACCGCGCTCCTCGGCGTCAAGGCCGTCGTCGCCGAATCGTACGAGCGCATCCACCGCTCGAACCTCATCGGCATGGGCGTCCTGCCGCTCCAGTTCCCGGAGGGCGCGAACGCCGAGTCCCTCGGTCTGACCGGCGAGGAGACCTTCTCCATCACCGGCGTCGAGGAGCTCAACAACGGCACCACCCCGCGCACGGTGAAGGTCACCACCGACACCGGCGTCGAGTTCGACGCGGTCGTCCGCATCGACACCCCCGGCGAGGCGGACTACTACCGCAACGGCGGCATCATGCAGTACGTGCTGCGCAACCTGATCCGCAACTGAGCGGTCCGGTGAAGCAGTTGTAGGACCGCTCCGTACGGAGCACGAGGGCCGCACTCCCGTCCGACGGGGGTGCGGCCCTCGGCCGTCCGGTGGACCGGGCCGGGACCCCGACGGACGCGTGCGATGCGCCAGGCGTTTACAGGGGTTCCCGGGCGCGCTACTTTCCGAGTGAGGTGGGAGCGCTCCCATGGGTGAACCGGAACTCGCGCGGGGAGTCGCTCCCGCCTCGCCCGATCCCGTACACCCCACGAAGGGATTGTCATGTACTTAACAGACTCTCCATGTGTGACGGCGGGGACGCGGCCGTCACGCGCCCGATTACGGATCCTCCGTCGTCGCCCGTCCCCCTTCCTCGTGCTCCTGGCCCTGCTGGTCGTGCTCCCGGCCCTCGCCCTGATCGTCATGACCGGCGGCCGGGCGGAGGCGCACGGCACCCCCATGAAGCCGGGCAGCCGTACGTTCCTGTGCTGGCAGGACGGGCTGACCGACACCGGTGAGATCAAACCGGTGAACCCGGCCTGCAAGGCGGCCCAACAGGTCGGCGGGACCACGCCGTTCTACAACTGGTTCTCGGTGCTGCGCTCGGACGGCGCCGGACGCACCCGCGGCTTCGTCCCCGACGGCTCGCTGTGCAGCGGCGGCAACCCCAACTTCTCGGGGTTCGATCTGCCGCGCTCCGACTGGCCGTTGACCCACCTCACCGCGGGCGCGACCGTCGACTTCGCGTACAACGCCTGGGCGGCGCACCCCGGTTGGTTCTACGTCTACATCACCAAGGACGGCTTCGACCCGACCAGGACCCTCACCTGGGACGCCATGGAGGACCAGCCGTTCCTCACCGTCGACCATCCGCCGCTCAACGGCACCCCGGGCACGGTCGAGGCCAACTACTCCTGGAGCGGCAAGCTGCCGGCGGGCAAGACCGGCCGCCACATCGTCTACATGGTCTGGCAGCGCTCGGACAGCGCGGAGACCTTCTACTCCTGCTCCGACGTCGTCTTCGACGGAGGGAACGGCGAGGTCACCGGCATCCACGATCCGGGCAACCCGACCGAGCCCCCGCCCGGCGCGTGCACGGCGACCCGGCGCACCACCAACAGCTGGCCGGGCGGCTACCAGTCCGAGGTGACCGTCACCAACACCGGTACGGTCCCGATGCTCGGCTGGATGGTCGACTGGGCGCTGCCGGGCGGTCAGTCGGTCGCCAGCCTGTGGAGCGGCAACGCGACCTACAGCGGTCAGGACGTGATGGTGCACAACGCCGACTGGAACGGCTCGCTGAGTCCGGGCGGCAGCACCACGTTCGGGTACGTCGTCCAGGGCTCGGGCGGCGATCCGTCGACGGACCTGCCCTGCCGGGTCGGCTGAACGGGCGGCGCTCGGGGCGGACCGGGCGGGTGGGTTCGGACCCGTCCGCCCGGTCCGCGAGCCCGGACGCGGCGGGGGAGGCCCTGCCCGGGATGGTGCGGCTTGTGGCGACCGCGGTGCGCGACAACGTTGTCGATCGGTCTGCGCACGACTCTACCGCCTCAACGGACAACGATGTCAAGAACGTTGACGGCTCATCTCGGCCCGTTCGTGCTTGTGGGAGGCCGGGGGCGGAGGCCAGGGCATCCGTGCGGCCCGCGGGCCCCGGCCCCGGCGGGCCGGAAGGGGGACCGCCCGGCACGCCTCCCGTGACGCCATCGGAGTGTCCGCGAGGCGCGCCCCCGGCGGCGCAGGCGGTCTTCCGTGGTACCCGTGACGCACGTTACTGTCCCTGCGGCTTGTGCGACCCCTGGTGCGCGACCCGTCCGAAGGAGGAGGGGCCGCGTCATGCGTTTCCGTCCGTCATCGTTACTGCTGGCCGTCGCCCTGACGGTCGCCGGCGCCGCCCCGGCGCTCGCCGCACCTCCGTCGGGGCCACCGGAACTCGTCAAGGACCCCACCGCGTACGTCGACCCGCTCATCGGCACCAGGAACGGAGGCAACGTCTTCCCGGGCGCCGTCACCCCCTTCGGCATGCTCTCCTGGAGCCCGGAGAACACCCGCGGCGACGCCACCCGCACGGCCGCGCCCGGCGGCTACCAGTACGACGCCACGCGCATCCGGGGCTTCAGCCTCACCCACATGTCCGGAACGGGATGCGCGGGCGGCAGCGGAGACATCCCGTTCTTCCCGTACGCCGGCGAGGTCACCTCGTCCCCGGCGACCGACACCAAGGACGCCGTCTACGCCTCCGGGTTCGCGCACGCCGACGAGGTGGCCGAGCCCGGCCACTACGAGGTGGGGCTCGCCTCCGGTGTGACCGCCGACCTCACGGCGACCGCGCGCACCGGCTCGGGCCGCTTCACCTTCCCCGCCGACAAGCCCGCCTCGATGCTGATCCGCACCGCCAACTCCGAGGTGGGGTCGACGGACTCGGCCGTGCGGATCGACCCGGCGACCAGGACCGTCTCGGGCTCCGTCACCTCCGGCAACTTCTGCGGCTACCTCGACCCCGAGGGCAGGCGCTCCTACTACACCCTGTACTTCACCGCGCGCTTCGACCGCGCCTTCAAGACCACCGGCACCTGGCAGGACGACCGGCTGAACCCGGGGAGCACCGAGGCGAGCGGCGGCACCGGAGGGTTCGAGCAGGGCGGCCGTCCCCTCGCGGGCAGGGGGGCGGGCGGCTACGTGGAGTTCGAGCCCGGCACCGACCCGGTGAACGTCAAGGTCGGCATCTCCTACGTCAGCCAGGAGGGCGCCGCCGCCAACCTGGACGAGGAGAACCCGCCGTCCCGCTCCTTCGCCTCCGTGCAACGCGCCGCCCACCGTGCCTGGCGCGAGCGGCTCGGCGCGATCGGCGTGGGCGGCGGCACCGACGGCGACCGCACGACCTTCTACACCGCGCTCTACCACGCCCTGCTGCACCCGAACGTCATCAGCGACGCCGACCGCAGATACCGGGGCCCCGACGACAAGGTGCACACCGTCGGCCGGGGCCACGAGGCGCAGTACGGCACCTTCTCCGGCTGGGACGTCTACCGCTCCCAGGTCCAGCTGCTGACCCTGCTCGACCCGGACACCGGCTCCGACATCGCGCAGTCGCTCCTCGAACTCGCCCGGCAGAACGGGGGAATCTGGGACCGCTGGCTGCACGGCGCGAGCGGCACGCACGTCATGAACGGCGATCCGTCGGCCCCCGCGCTCGCGGGCATCCGCGCGTTCGGCGGCACCGACTTCGACCTGCGCGGCGCGCTCGCCTCCCTGGTGAAGGCGGCGACCGTGCCGACCGAGAAGGACCTGTCACCGGCGGGCAAACCGGTGCTCTCGGTGGGCCAGCGCCCCTCGCTCGACAAGTACCTCGAACACCACTACATGCCGTCCGTGTCCAACGCCTGGGGCGGCGCCGCCGAGACCCTGGAGATGTCCGGCGCGGACTTCGCGATCTCCCAACTGGCCAGGGCCGCGGGGGAGAAGAAGACCGCCGCCGACTTCGCCGGGCGCTCCCAGTGGTGGCAGAACAACTTCAACGTCGCGGCCGATCCCGGCGGCGGCTACATCGCCAACCGCAAGGCCGACGGGAGCTGGGTCACCGGCTTCACCCCGGCGACCGGCAACGGCTTCGTCGAGGGCACGGCGGCCCAGTACACCTGGATGGTGCAGCACGACCCGGCGGGCCTCTTCGCCGCCATGGGCGGACGCGACAAGGCCCTCGACCGTCTCGACACGTTCTTCCACAACGCGGACGGGAGCTGGGCCTTCACCGGCAGCGGCGGGGACAAGTCCGAGATGGACAACGAGCCGTCGGTCAACGTGCCGTACCTGTACGCCTACGCGGGAGCGCCGTACAGGACGCAGGAGACCGTCCGGGCGGCCATGACCCGGCTGTGGTCGACGCGGCCCGAGGGCATCCCCGGCAACGACGACCTCGGCGAGATGTCGTCCTGGTACGTCTTCTCCGCGCTCGGCATGTATCCCCAGGTGCCCTCCCGCGCCGAACTCGTCCTGGCCTCACCGCTGTTCCCGAGGATCGAGATCGAGCGTCCGGGCGGCGCCGACATCGAGATCCGGGCCCGGGGCGCGGCCGCGGACAGTCCCTACGTCCGGTCGCTGCGGGTGGACGGCCGCACCAGCGGCAGGCCCTGGCTCCCGGCCTCCTTCGTCCGTGACGGCGGCACCCTCGACTACACGCTGTCCGCGACCCCCGACAAGAGCTGGGGCGCCGCGGAGTCCGCCGCGCCGCCCTCCTTCCGCACGGGCGAGCAGCCGTACCAGATCGGTGTGGGCCCGACCGCGGCGACGCTCGCGCCCGGCGGCAGCACCGCGCTCGACATCCGCGCCCTCGCCCTCGGCGGGGGAGCCGGGCCCGAGGTCCGCTTCCACGTGGACGTGCCCGCGGGAGTGAAGGCGGCCCCCGCCGAGGGCACGGTGAGCGACGGCGCCCAGCGGATCTCCCTCACCGCCGCCGCCGACGCGGAGCAGGGGTTCTACGACGCCAAGGTCACCGTGACCTCCGGCGACACGTCGTACACGCAGCCGGTGGCGCTCACCGTCGCGGCCCCGGGATCCCTCCTCGCGGCCTACGACAACATCGGCGTCTCGGACGACACCGGCGACCACTCCGAGGCCGACTACGACGGCGGCGGCTGGAGCTACTCCCGCCAGGCCCTCGCCGACGCGGGCCTGACCCCCGGCAGCCGGGGGACGGTGGACGGCCTCTCCTACACCTGGCCGAAGTCCCCGGCGGGCCGCCCCGACAACGCCTCCGGCAGCTCGCAGACCATCGAACTGAGCGAGCCGGCGGGCCGGTTGTCCTTCATCGGCAGCGCCGTGAACGGCAACCAGAAGACCACGGCGACCGTCACCTACACCGACGGCGGCACCGACTCCGTCGACCTGTCCTTCACCGACTGGACCGTCGGCGGCGGGGGCGGCACCGTCCAGTACGGCAACGAGACGGTCGCGAGGACCGCCTACCGCAACGTCGCCGGCGCCGACAAGGACCCGGTGGCCACCTACGTCTTCGCCACCAAGCCGTTCACGGCGCCGGAGGGGAGGACGATCAGGAGCGTCAGGCTCCCGGACGACGCGGACCTGCACGTGTTCACCCTCGCGGTCGGCGGGTGACCTGACGGGCCGGTGAGCCGGCCCGCGCGCGAACACCCGTACACGGACGCGGGGCGGGCCCGGAGTCTCCTCCGGGCCCGCCCCCTTTTCCGTCGGGCGCGGCTCAGGCCAGCAGTTCCACCTCCGCGAGGGTCGACTCGCCGTCGAGGACGAGACGGTAGTGGGCGTACGAGCCGGGGTCCGCGACCGTGAACGCCCGGGTCTGCCGGTCCCAGGGGAAGGACTCACCGGAGCGCTTGTCGAGGTCCGTCCAGGTCGTGCCGTCCGGGGAACCCTGGAGCGTCCACCCGGTCGGGGCCTTGGCGTGGTCCGAGGAGGTCAGCGTGTACTGGACCCCCTTGGTGCCGGCGCCGGCCGGCAGGTCCACCGAGGTGACGGTGGCGTCCGTCGCCGAGGTGTCGTCGAAGAGGGCGCCGTCCCCCTTGAGCGTGTCCGCGCGCGGCGAGGGCACCTTGTCGTCCTCGGTGACCGACACCGGTGCCGCGTCCTTGCCGGTGCCCCACTTGGACGGCTCGGCGCCCATGTCGAACTCCAGCACCCCGCCACGGGTGATCAGCGAGTGGGGGAGCGAGGTCGAGTTCCAGCGCTTGCCGTTGAACCGGACGCCCTGCACGTACACGTTCCTCGTGCTGTTGCGCGGTGCCTTGACGACCAGGTCCCTGCCGTTCTCCAGATGGACCGTGACCTTCGTGAACAGCGGGGAGCCGATGGCGTACTCGCCACTGCCCATCACCAGCGGGTAGAAGCCGAGCGAGGAGAAGAGGAACCAGGCCGACTGCTCGCCGTTGTCCTCGTCGCCGTGGTAGCCCTGTCCGATCTCGCTGCCGGTGTAGAGGCGGGAGAGGACCTCGCGGACGTTCTTCTGGGCCTTCCAGGGCTGCCCGGCCGCGTCGTACATGTAGTTGACGTGGTGGGCCACCTGGTTGGAGTGCCCGTACTGGCCCATCCGCACGTCCCGGGCCTCGGTCATCTCGTGGATGACACCGCCGTAGGAGCCGACGGTGTCGGGCGAGGCCGTCTCGGGGGTGGAGAAGTACGTGTCGAGCTTCTCCGCGAGCGCGGCCCGGCCGCCGTACAGGTTGGCGAGACCGCGCGAGTCCTGCGGCGCGGTGAACGCGTACCCCCAGCCGTTGGTCTCCGTGTAGTCGTAACCCCACACGCGCGGGTCGTACTTGGCGGAGTCGACCCGCCAGTCGCCCTTGGCGTTACGGCCCTGGAAGAAACCGGCCTTGGAGTCGAAGAGGTTCACGTAGTCCCGGGAGCGGTTGAGGAAGTAGTCCGACTCCTCCTTGTAGCGCTTCTCCCCGGTCTTCTCGTAGAGCGCCTTGCCCATCCGGGCGATGCCGTAGTCGTTGACGTAGCCCTCCATGGCCCAGGACAGGCCCTCGCCCGTGGAGGTGCTCGTGTAGCCGAGGAAGGGGGAGGTGGCCATGCCCTTGCGGCCCACGCCGGAGGTCGGCGGGACGACGGTGGCGTTCTTCAGGGCCGCGTCGTACGCCGCCTTCGCGTCGAAGCCGACGCCCTTGACGTACGCGTCCGCGAACGCCACGTCCGAGGAGGTGCCGGTCATCAGGTCCGCGTAGCCGGGCGAGGACCAGCGCGAGGTCCAGCCGCCGTCCTTGTACTGCTGCACGAATCCGTCGACCATCTCGCCCGCCTGACCTGGTGTCAGGAACGAGTACGCGGGCCAGGTCGTGCGGTAGGTGTCCCAGAAGCCGTTGTTGACGTACACCTTGCCGTCGACGATCTTCGCCCCGGTGTGGGTCGGGGTGTCCGGACCCGGCATCGGGGAGAACGGCGAGGCGTACTGGTACTTCGAACCGACCTTCTCGAAGCCGGAGTTCGGGTAGAGGTAGAGCCGGTACATGCTGGAGTACAGCGTGGTGAGCTGGTCCGGCGTGGCACCCTGCACCTCGATCCGGCCGAACAGTCGGTCCCACTGCCTGCGCGCGTCCTTCTTGACGGCGTCGAACGAGGTGCCGTCCGGGATCTCCTGGCGCAGGTTGTCCTTGGCCTGGTCGAGGCTGATGAGCGAGGTGGCCAGGCGCAGGGTGACGGTGTGGTCGGAGCCGGCCTTGAACCTCAGGTAGCCCTTGACGCCGCTGGAGGAGCCCTCGGTCACGGGCGCGTCGAAGACGCCGTAGACGAAGAGCCGGGTGGCACCGGTCGACAGGCCGGACTTCACGTCCGAGTAGCCGGTGATCACGCCCGCCGAGGTGTCCAGCGTCAGGCCCGCCTGCTCGGTGACGTTGTCGAGGACCACGCTCGCGTCGTCGCCGGGATAGGTGAAGCGCAGGGCGGCGGCGTGATCGGTCGGGGCCATCTCCGCCTTGAGACCGTTCTCGAACGTCACGCCGTAGTAGTACGGCCGCGCGGTCTCGTTCTCGTGCCGGAAGGCCAGTTCACGGGCTTCCCGGCCGGTGTCCGGGGTGCCGGAGGCGGCCGACGGCATCACCTGGAAGGTCTGCCGGTCGCCCATCCAGGGGCTCGGCTCGTGGCTCGCGCTGAACGCCTGGATGGTGGGCAGGTTGTCCGCGTTGTTGGCGCGGGCGTAGTCGTACAGCCAGCTCAGCGAGCCCGCGTTGGTCACCGGCGTCCAGAAGTTGAAGCCGTGCGGCACGGCCGTCGCCGGGAAGTTGTTGCCGCGCGAGAATCCGCCGCTGGAGTTGGTGCCGCGGGTCGTGAGCGCGTAGTCGGCCAGGTGCGCCGGGGGCTTCTGCGGAGCGGCCGTGCGCAGCGCGACGTCGTCGAGCCAGCCGCGGAACTTCGCGGGGCCCTTCGGCGAGTCGTACGCGAGGAGGATCCGGTCGACGGTCTTCCCGGCCGCGACGGAACCGATCCGCGAGGAGACGTTGTTCCACTGGTTGACGTACAGCACCTTGGCCGCGCCCTGCCCCTGCGGCGTCAGCGTGAATCCGTGCTGGTCCACGGCGTTCAGGCCGCTGAGCGAGGTGCCGTCGGTGAAGACCAGGTCCACGGCCACGTTCGTGGCGTCGTAGTCCCGGTCGCCGTCCGCCATCGAGGGGAAGATCCGGTACGACAGTTCGGTGCCGCGCCCGACGGCGACGTTCACGTCGAACACCTTGTTGTACGAGTACGCCCGGCCCTCGCCCTTGTGGGTGCCCGCGTAGCGCAGGGCCCGTTTGCCCGTGAAGCCCGCGCCCGCCTTCGCGGTCGGCGAGCCGCTCGGCCCCCGGTCCACGAGCGAGAGCATGTCCTTGGGCGTCGGGTCGTCGTCCCGTCCCGTCGAGAACTGGACGTCGGCGATCTGGAGGATGTCGCCGCCGTCGTTCTTCGTCACGTCGAGCCGGAAGTGCTGGTACTCGACGGGGCTCTGGATGTCGTACGTCTTCGTCTGGAACCGCTCGCCGAAGGACTCCCCGGAGCGGGTGTCGAGGGTCTTCCAGTCCTTGCCGTCGGTGGAGCCCTGGAGCGTCCAGTCCTTCGGGTCGCGTTCGTCGTGGTCGTTTGCGGACGTGAGCGCGTACGTGACCGCCTTGACCGGTGCGTCCAGGTCGAACTCCGCCCAGCCGGTGGGCTCGAAGGTCAGCCACTTGGTGCTCGACTCACCGTCGACGAGGTTCTCCTTGACCTCGCCCGCGCCGGTGTTCTCGCCGCTGGCCCGCACGTCGGTGACGTGGTCGGTCACGTTGCCGGGGATGCCGGTGCTGTAGCCGCCGTCGACGCCGGAGGACCGCTTCGTCCCGTCGGCGGCGGTGTCCACCGTGTTGAGCCAGTCCGGGGCCGGATCACCCGCTTCGAACGAGGAGCTGAACTCCCGGTCGGGCTTGGCGGTTTGGACGGGCAGGGCGACCGCGACGCCCTGGGAGGCCGCTAACAGGGAGAGGGCCGCCACTCCCAGTGCACCCGGGGAACGCCATCCCCTCCGTCGCGTGGAACCCTGTCTGTACCGAGCTCTGTGCTGCATGCGCGAGCACCCTCCCTGCACGTGGACAACGTTGTCAATTTCGATGCGCAAGGACCATTTGGGCGTCAAGTTGACAGGGATGTCAAGGGTGTTGGGTGTGGCATCCGGGGTGAATACCGTGTGACGAAACGTGCATTGCGTTCATTGCGGGAGGCCGGCGTCCTGTGGATCTTCGCCGGGGTGGTCCTGGGGTGCCCCATATTTCCGTGAGGTCTCAACTCGGAAAAGACCGGCGGCCAAACCTGCATTCGATCTTGCTCCGCTGGCGGGAAGTGGACTATACCTGTCGCGTCCGGCCGGTCGAGCGACCGGCTCTGGACAGGCAGGACCCAGAGGGTAATTCCGCGGGACGTCGGAGCGTGGTCCATACACGTAATACCGGTCCGTCCCGTTGAATCCCCCACGCACGACCCCAGCTTGAACTGACCGCGGTGCCGGGGAGGATCCGGTTCACCGCCTGAGTCCTGGAGAAGGCGAGGACTTGAGCATGGGATCCACTTCCGCCGAGAACAGCAGCCCCGAGGGTGTCGGCCGCCGCGACCTCATCAAGAGGTCGGCCGCACTTGGCTTGATCACTGTCCCCACGATGAGCTTCCTGTCCGCGTGTGCGAGCGGGGGCGGTGACGACAAGTCGGACGACAAGGGCACCGGCAAGACCAGCAAGGACAACCCCTTCGGAGTGAAGAAGGGCGGCGGCAAGCTCGACGTCGTCGTCTTCAAGGGCGGCTACGGCGACGACTACGCCAAGGCGTGGGAAGCGGCGTTCGACAAGAAGTGGGGCACCAAGAGCGCCCACACCGGTACCCAGGAGATCACCGGCAAGCTCCAGCCGCGCTTCAACGGCGGCAACCCGCCGGACATCGTCGACGACTCGGGCGCCCAGCAGATCAAGCTGGACGTGCTCTACAAGAACGGTCAGCTCCTCGACCTGGCCGCGGTCCTCGACGCCCCGTCCATCGACGACCCGTCGAAGAAGGTCCGCGACACGCTGATCCCGGGCACCCTCGACCCGGGCCTCCAGGGCGGCAAGGTCGTGGCCCTCAACTACATCTACACGGTGTGGGGGTTGTGGTACTCCGGCAAGCTCTTCAAGGAGAAGGGCTGGGAGGTGCCCAAGACCTGGGACGACTTCCTCGCCATCTGCAAGGACGCCAAGTCGCAGGGCATCGGCGGTCTCGCGCACCAGGGCAAGTACCCGTACTACATCAACGTCGCCATCATGGACCTGATCGCCAAGCAGGGCGGCCTGGACGCCATGAAGGCGATCGACAACCTCGACCCCAAGGCGTTCGTCGGCTCCGACGCCGCCAAGGCGGCCATCGAGGCCGTCTACGAGGTCGTGGAGAAGGGCTACTTGCTGGCCGGCACCAACGGCCTGACCCACACCGAGTCGCAGACCCGGTGGAACCAGTACAAGGCCGCGTTCATCACCTGTGGCTCCTGGCTGGAGAACGAGCAGCTCAAGCAGACCCCGCCGGACTTCGACATGAAGTTCATGCCGATGCCGAGCCTGCCGGGCGACAAGCTGCCGTTCGAGGCGATCCGGGCCGGCTCGGGCGAGCCGTTCATCATCCCCGCGAAGGCCGCGAACCTGCCCGAGGCACAGGAGTTCATGCGCTCCATGCTCTCCAAGGAGTGGTCGACGCTCTTCGCCCAGAAGGCCAACTCGCTCACCATCCTCAAGGACGGCGTGTCCGACGGCGTGCAGCTGCGTCCCGGTACGCAGTCCACGGTCGAGGCGTCCAAGGCCGCGGGCGAGAACTCCTTCAACTACCTGTACCCCAACTGGTACAGCGAGATGGACGTGGCGATCCAGAACGCGTCCAACGAGCTGATGGCCAAGCGCATCCAGCCCAAGGAATGGCTGAAGCGGGCCCAGGCGGCGGTCGACAAGGCGGCCAAGGACCCGGCTTCCAAGAAGAACCACCGCGACTGATCACTCAAACCCGGAACACCAGGGGCAGGATGCCATGCGAAAAGGGCAGTACCGGTTCGTCGCGGGGTTTCTCCTCGCACCTTTGGCGCTGTATCTGATCTTCGTGATCTGGCCTTATGTACAGACCATCGGTTACTCCTTCACCGACTGGCAGGGCCAGTCGCAGACGTTCGGATTCGTCGGCCTGGACAATTACAAGGCGTTGTTCCAGGACGACGTATTCCTCCAGGCGATCTGGCACAACATCCTGTTCCTGGTGTTCATCCCGGTGATCACCATCCTGCTCGCCCTCTTCTTCGCCTTCATGGTGAACGCGGGCGGGCGGGGCGGCGCCGGCGGCGTCCAGGGCGTCGCCGGCTCGCGCTTCTACAAGATCGTGTACTTCTTCCCGCAGGTGCTGTCGCTCGCGATCCTCGCGGTGCTCTTCGGAGCCGTCTACCGCAGTGACGGCGGCGGTCTGCTCAACGGCCTGCTGATCAAGCTCCACCTGGTCGACGGCAACAGCCCCGTCGAGTGGATGAACGAGCCGAACCTGGTGCTCTGGTGCCTGATGGCGGTCGTCGTCTGGCACGGCGTCGGCTTCTACCTGGTGCTGTTCTCCGCCGCCATGCAGTCCATCCCGAGGGACATCTACGAGGCCGCGCTGCTGGACGGCGCGAGCCGCTCCCACACCTTCTTCCGGGTCACCCTGCCCCTGCTGTGGGACACGGTGCAGACCGCCTGGGTCTATCTGGGCATCATCGCGATGGACATGTTCGTCCTCGTCTCGACCATGACCCAGGGCACCGGCTACGGCGGCGGGCCCGACCACCACAGCGAGGTCATGGCGAACGTCATGATGCGCAACTTCCTCTACTTCGGAAAGAGCGGCTACGCCTGTGCCATGGGCGTCGTCATGCTCCTCCTCACCCTCGTCCTGTCCGTGGTCACGCTGCGCGCCACCCGCCGCGAGCGCATCGAGTTCTGAGCGGGAGACACGACTATGAGCGCACCCATGACGGAGCCGGCGAAGGTCGACGGCGCCGCAGTACCCCCGCAGCGAAGCGCCAGGAAGGCGCCGCCGCGGCCGGGCGACAAGCGCACCGAGGGCATGGCCCTCAACGTCTTCTCGCACGGCTTCCTCGCCCTCTGGGCGGTCCTCATCATCCTGCCGCTGCTCTGGCTGGTCCTGAGCTCCTTCAAGACCGACGCGCAGATCGGCGGGTCGGCCCTCAGCTGGCCCTCGAACTGGCAGCTCGACGTCTTCGGCCGGGCCTGGAACAAGGGCATCGGCGACTACTTCGTCAACACCCTGATCGTCCTGGTGTTCTCGGTCCCGCTGACGATGCTGCTCGGCGCGATGGCGGCGTACGTGCTGGCCCGCTACGAGTTCCCGGGCAACCGGATCATCTACTACTTCTTCGTCGGCGGGGCCATGTTCCCCGTCTTCCTGGCCCTGGTGCCGCTGTTCTTCATGGTCAAGCGCCTCGACATGCTGAACACCTACCAAGGCCTGGTCCTGGTGTACGTGGCCTACTCGCTGCCGTTCACGGTGTTCTTCATGCACGCGTTCTTCCGGACGCTGCCCACCGCGGTCTTCGAGGCGGCGGTGCTCGACGGGGCCTCGCACACCCGGGCGTTCTTCCAGGTCATGCTGCCCATGGCCAAGCCCGGACTGCTCAGCGTCGGCATCTTCAACGTCCTGGGCCAGTGGAACCAGTACATCCTGCCCTCGGTGCTGATGCAGCCGCAGACCAGCTCGGACCCGGAGCGCTACGTCCTGACCCAGGGTCTCATCCAGCTCCAGCAGCAGCAGGGGTACGCCACCGACCTGCCGGTCCTGTTCGCCGGCGTCACGATCTCCATGATCCCCATGCTGATCGTCTACCTGTCCTTCCAGCGCCAGGTCCAGGCAGGTCTCACTTCGGCGACTCTCAAGTAACGAATCGTCCCGTCCGTCACGTGCGCCACCTCCGTCCCGGGGGTGGCGCACGTGTGTCCGGGGCAGGTCACGATTCGAACATGACTGGGCGGCCCTGATTTCCGTCAAGGACTTGACTGCGGTAACCCGTTCAGCGGAGCTTGGAGTTCACAACTTGTAAGTGACCGGGGTCCCGTTGACGTGACCCAGATCACACGGGCGGCATCGGGGCCGCCCGGCTATGGGCAGGAGTGGATGAGTCGATGGAGACTCCGGGGTCGCAGTCGTCGCTGCACCGAGCCAATCTGGAGCGCGTCGTGCGAGCGGTGCGGCTTGCCGGTTCGCTCACGCAGGCGGAGATCGCGAGGACGACGGGCCTGTCGGCCGCGACCGTTTCCAATATCGTTCGTGAACTCAAGGACGGCGGGACGGTCGAGGTCACACCCACTTCGGCCGGCGGTCGCAGGGCGCGCAGCGTGTCCTTGAGCGGGGACGCCGGCATTGTCATCGGCGTCGACTTCGGGCATACCCATTTGCGCGTCGCTGTCGGGAATCTGGCCCATCAGGTGCTGGCCGAGGAGTCCGAGCCGCTGGATGTGGACGCCTCCGCGGCGCAGGGCTTCGATCGGGCCGAGGAGCTGGTCAGCCGCCTGATCGAGGCGACGGGCGTCGACCGTTCCAAGATCGCGGGCGTGGGGCTCGGCGTGCCGGGCCCCATCGACGTGGAATCGGGCACCCTGGGCTCCACCTCGATCCTGCCGGGCTGGACCGGCGCCAGGCCCGCCGAGGAGCTGCGGGGGCGGCTCGGCGTGCCGGTGCACGTGGACAACGACGCCAATCTGGGCGCACTCGGCGAGATGGTCTGGGGCAGCGGGCGCGGGGTCCGGGATCTCGCGTACATCAAGGTCGCCAGCGGTGTCGGGGCGGGCCTGGTCATAGAGGGCAAGATCTACCGCGGTCCGGGTGGCACGGCGGGAGAAATCGGGCATATTACACTTGATGAATCCGGCCCCGTCTGCCGTTGCGGTAACCGTGGGTGCCTGGAGACCTTCGCGGCGGCGCGCTACGTGCTGCCGCTCCTCCAGTCCAGTCATGGTACCGATCTGACCATGGAGGGTGTGGTCAGGCTGGCGCGGGACGGAGATCCGGGCTGCCGTCGGGTGATCGCCGACGTCGGCCGTCACATCGGCAGTGGAGTCGCGAATCTCTGCAATTTGCTGAACCCGAGCCGGGTGGTCCTCGGCGGCGATCTCGCCGAGGCCGGAGAGCTCGTTCTCGGGCCCATCAGGGAGTCTGTCGGCCGCTATGCGATCCCCAGCGCCGCACGTCAACTCTCGGTGTTGCCAGGGGCGCTCGGGGGCCGCGCGGAGGTGCTCGGGGCGCTCGCTCTCGCACTCAGCGAGATGGGCGATTCGACCCTTCTGGACGGTTCTCTGTCGGCCGCAACTCCTGCCTTCACTTAGAGAACGCATGGCACCGTTGCCATCTCGTTAAGTATTTACTTCTTGACGTCGCACGTGTGGCCGAGTTGACTCCAGTCCACCTCGGCCGCAACGACGCGGCCTCGTCAGGGAGGTTTGAGAATGAACACGCAGATGCGTCGTGCCGCCGTTGCCGTTGCCGCCGGTGCAATGGCTGTCTCGCTGGCCGCTTGTGGCAGCGCCAAGGAGTCCAAGGGCGGCGACAGCTCCGCCAGCTCCGAGAAGAAGGGCGACGCGATCAAGGTCGGTCTGCTCCTTCCGGAGAACCAGACGGCCCGCTACGAGAGCTTCGACAAGCCGCTGATCGAGAAGAAGGTCAAGGAGCTCACGAACGACAAGGGCGAGGTCGTCTACGCCAACGCCAAGCAGGACGCGAGCACGCAGAGCCAGCAGGTCGACACCATGATCACCAACAAGGTGGACGTGCTGATCGTCGACGCCGTGGACTCCGCCGCGATCAAGAACTCGGTCCAGAAGGCCAAGGACGCCGGCATCCCGGTCGTGGCCTACGACCGCCTCGCGCAGGGCCCCATCTCGGCCTACACCTCGTTCGACAACAAGACCGTCGGCAAGACGCAGGGTGAGGCGCTCCTCGGCGCGCTCGGCTCCAAGGCCAAGTCCGGCAAGATCGTCATGATGAACGGTTCGGTCACCGACCCGAACGCCGCTCAGTTCAAGGCCGGCGCCCACGAGGTGCTCGACGGCAAGGTGAACGTGGGCAAGGAGTACGACACCAAGGAGTGGAAGCCGGAGAACGCCAACGCCAACATGGAGGCGGCGATCTCGGCCCTCGGCAAGAAGAACATCATCGGTGTCTACTCCGCGAACGACGGCATGGCTGGCGGTATCATCACCGCGCTGAAGGCCGCCGGCATCAAGGTCCCGGTCACGGGCCAGGACGCCGAGCTCGCGGGTGTGCAGCGCATCCTCGCGGGTGAGCAGTTCATGAGCGTCTACAAGCCGTACGCCCCGGAGGCCGACGCGGCCGCCGAGCTGGCCGTCGCGCTCGCCCAGGGCAAGTCGCTCGACTCCGTCGCCAAGGACAAGGTCGACAGCCCGACCGACAAGCAGATCCCGTCCCTCCTGGTCCCGGTCACCTCGCTGACCAAGGAGAACATCAAGGACACCGTCGTCAAGGACGGTCTGTACAAGGTCGAGGACATCTGCACCCCGGCCTACGCCGCGGCCTGCAAGAAGGCCGGCCTGCAGTAACCGACCGCGAGTCGTCCACGCGTACGGGAATTCGCAGCCGCTGAATTCCCGTACGTGACTCGTATATCCAAAGCTCCTCCGGTGCCCCGCATCCAACAGCCCCGCAAGCTAAGCGGGGCACCGGAAGGAACCCCCACCGCATACTTCTGCACAACCTCCCGCCGGGTCAGGCGGCGAAGGAGATGGTTCACGTGTCCGCTACGCCTGTTCTGGCGTTGCGCGGGGTCTCCAAGCGATTCGGTGCCGTCCAGGTGCTCACCGACGTAGAGCTTGAAGTCCACGCAGGTGAAGTGGTCGCCCTGGTGGGCGACAACGGCGCCGGAAAGTCCACGCTGGTCAAGACGATCGCCGGCGTGCACCCCATCGATGAGGGCTCCATCGAGTGGGACGGCAAGGCTGTTCAGATCAACCGCCCGCACGACGCCCAGAACCTGGGCGTCGCGACGGTCTACCAGGACCTCGCGCTCTGCGACAACATCGACGTCGTGGGCAACCTCTACCTGGGACGCGAACTCAAGAAGCGCGGCGTCCTGGACGAGGTCGAGATGGAGCGCCGCTCCCGCGAGCTGCTGGACACTCTGTCCATCCGCATCCCCAGCGTCCGCATCCCGATCGCCTCGCTCTCCGGCGGTCAGCGCCAGACCGTGGCGATCGCCCGTTCGATGCTCGGTGAGCCCAAGCTCGTCATCCTCGACGAGCCCACCGCGGCCCTCGGCGTCGAGCAGACCGCCCAGGTCCTCGACCTGGTCGAGCGCCTGCGCGAGCGGGGCCACGCGGTCATCCTCATCAGCCACAACATGGCTGACGTGAAGGCCGTGGCCGACAAGGTCGCCGTCCTGCGCCTCGGGCGCAACAACGGCGTCTTCGAGGTCAAGTCGACCTCGCAGGAAGAGATCATTTCCGCCATCACGGGCGCCACGGAGAACGCCGTGACCCGTCGGGCGGCGCGCAGCGGGGAGGCTCAGAAGTGAGCATCGACAAGACTTCTGAGGCAGCCTCCCACGAGGTGGAGAACAAGGCGGCGGCCGCCAAGGCGGTCACCGCCGTCGACCCGCGTCTGCTCGTCCGCGAGCAGGGCCTCGCCGGTTACGTCGGCGAGTTCAAGCGCAAGATGAGGTCCGGCGACCTGGGTTCCATCCCGGTCGTCATCGGCCTGATCGTCATCTGGGCGATCTTCGCGAGCCTGAACTCGAACTTCCTCACCGCGGGCAACATCTCCGACATCTCCGTCGCCATGGTCGGCACGGGCATGATCGCGGTCGGCATCGTCTTCGTGCTGCTGCTCGGTGAGATCGACCTGTCGGTCGGTTCGCTCTCCGGTGTCGCCGGCGCCACGTTCGCGGTGCTCAGCGTCACCCACGGCATGAACGAGTGGCTCGCGTTCGTCCTGGCCATCCTCACCGGCACGGTCGCCGGTGCGATCCAGGGCTTCTTCTTCGCGCGCATCGGTGTGCCGGCCTTCGCCGTCACCCTGGCGGGTCTGCTGTTCTGGAACGGCCTCATGCTCCAGATCCTCGGCAGCAACGGCACCATCAACCTGGACAGCGAGGGCGTCGTCGCCAAGCTGACCAGCTACTACTTCACTGATGTCGCCGCCGCCTACGCACTCGCGACCGTCGTGACCGTCGGGTTCTTCCTCAGCTCCTACCTCGGCAACAAGCGCCGCGAGGCGGCCGGTGTGCCGTCCCGCCCGGTGGGCGAGACCATCGCCCGCACGGTGCTGCTGGGTGTTCTCTCCTTCGGCGTGGCGGTCATGTACAACCAGTACAAGGGCCTGCCGCTCGCCGTGGTGATCTTCCTCGCGGTCCTGCTGGTCACGGACTTCGTGCTGCGCCGCACCGCCTTCGGCCGGAAGATCTTCGCGCTCGGCGGCAGCGTCGAGGCCTCCCGCCGTGCCGGTATCAGCGTCGAGATGATCCGGATCTCGGTCTTCTCGATCTCCGGTACCTTCGCCGCCATCGGCGGTCTGTTCATCGCCTCGAAGATCGCCTCCGCCAACCAGGGCGCGGGCGGCGGTGACCTCCTGATGAACGCCATCGCGGCGGCCGTCATCGGTGGCACCAGCCTCTTCGGTGGCCGTGGCCGCACCTGGAACGCCCTGCTGGGTGTCCTGGTGATCGTCTCGATCCAGTACGGTCTGGCCCTGCAGGGCATCGCCTCGCCGGTCCAGTACATGATCACCGGTGGCGTTCTGCTCGCCACGGTCGTCATCGACGCCGTCACCCGCAAGACCCAGAAGTCCGCGGGTCGCGCGTAAGGGTTATCACCCACCCAGGCCTGTGCCCGGCACCAATGGCGGTGCCGGGCACAGTCACGTCCGGACGGGAACACATGTTCCCGTCCGGATGCGCCGTTCGCGTGGCGTGGATCGCCGGACCCGGCCCGCGCCCGAAATGGCGGAACATTAGACTCGACGAACCCGGCAACAGCTCGATCACTGCAAGGAGGCACGGGTGGCGCTGCTGACCCGCATCACGGGACCGCGCGATCTGGACCGGCTGACCCTGGAGCAGCTCGACCAGCTGGCCGGGGAGATCCGGACCTTCCTCGTCGACGCGGTCTCCAAGACCGGGGGCCATCTCGGCCCCAACCTCGGCGTCGTGGAGCTGACCATCGCCCTGCACCGCGTCTTCGAGTCACCGAAGGACAGGGTGCTGTGGGACACGGGCCACCAGTCCTACGTCCACAAGCTGCTCACCGGCCGGCAGGACTTCTCCCGGCTGAAGATGAAGGGCGGCCTCTCCGGCTACCCGGCGCAGGCCGAGTCCGAGCACGACGTCATCGAGAACTCGCACGCCTCCACCGTCCTCGGCTGGGCCGACGGACTGGCGAAGGCCAACGAGGTCCTCGGCCGGAACGACCACGTGGTCGCCGTCATCGGTGACGGCGCGCTCACCGGCGGCATGGCCTGGGAGGCGCTGAACAACATCGCCGACGCCAAGGACCGCCCGCTGGTCATCGTCGTCAACGACAACGAGCGTTCGTACGCGCCGACCATCGGCGGCCTCGCGAACCACCTGGCGACCCTGCGCACCACCGACGGCTACGAGCGCTTCCTGGCCCGTGGCAAGGACCTCCTGGAGCGCACCCCGGTCGTGGGCAAGCCGCTCTACGAGACCCTGCACGGCGCGAAGAAGGGCCTGAAGGACTTCATCGCCCCGCAGGGCATGTTCGAGGACCTCGGCCTGAAGTACGTCGGTCCGATCGACGGCCACGACATCGAGGCGCTGGAGTCGGCCCTGACCCGCGCCAAGCGCTTCGGCGGCCCGGTCATCGTGCACTGCCTCACCGAGAAGGGCCGCGGCTACCAGCCGGCCCTCCAGGACGAGGCGGACCGCTTCCACGCCGTCGGCAAGATCCACCCGGACACGGGCCTGCCGATCGCCTCCTCCGGCGCCGACTGGACCTCCGTCTTCGGCGACGAGATGGTGGCGCTCGGCAAGGAGCGCGAGGACATCGTCGCGATCACCGCCGCGATGCTCCAGCCGGTCGGCCTCGACCGGTTCGCCAAGGTGTTCCCCAAGCGGGTCTACGACGTCGGCATCGCCGAGCAGCACGCCGCCGTCTCCGCGGCGGGCCTCGCCACCGGTGGACTGCACCCCGTCTTCGCCGTCTACGCGACCTTCCTGAACCGGGCCTTCGACCAGGTCCTCATGGACGTGGCCCTGCACAAGTGCGGTGTCACCTTCGTGCTGGACCGCGCGGGCGTCACCGGCACCGACGGCGCCTCGCACAACGGCATGTGGGACATGTCCATCCTCCAGGTCGTCCCGGGCCTCAGGCTCGCCGCGCCGCGTGACGCCGACCAGGTCCGTGCCCAGCTGCGCGAGGCCGTCGAGGTGAAGGACGCGCCGACCGTGGTGCGCTTCTCCAAGGGCGCGGTCGGCCCGGCCGTCCCCGCCGTGGGCCGGATCGGCGGCATGGACGTCCTGCGGGAGCCCGGCACCGACACGCCCGACGTGCTGCTGGTCTCCGTCGGCGCGCTCGCCCCGATGTGCCTGGAGATCGCCTCCCTGCTGGACCGGCAGGGCATCTCCACCACCGTCGTCGACCCCCGCTGGGTCAAGCCGGTGGACGAGGCCATGGCGCCGCTCGCCGAGCAGCACCGCGTGGTCGTCACCGTCGAGGACAACTCCCGGGTCGGCGGTGTCGGCTCGGCCGTCGCACAGGCCCTGCGCGACGCGGGCGTCGACGTCCCGCTGCGTGACTTCGGCATCCCGCCGCGCTTCCTCGACCACGCCTCCCGCGCCGAGGTCATGGCCGAGATCGGGCTGACCGCGCCGGACATCGCCCGCCAGGTCACCGGCCTCGTCGCCAAGCTCGACGGGCGTTTCGAGGGCACCGACGCGCAGACCGTGGACGCGGTACAGCCCGCGCGCGACTGACGCATCCGCACACCGCCGATGGGCCGGTTCCAGCACCCTGTACGGGTGGCGGAACCGGCCCGTCGGCGTGATGCGGGTCATATCGGGGCATACGTGCTACCTGCGCCCTCTCGATCATGTCGAGGACGACAAGCGTGGGAGGTACGTCCGTGAGCAACACCCTCTTCAGGACGAAGAAGGTCGAACAGTCGATCCTGGACACCGAGGAGCCGGAGCACGCGCTCAAGAAGTCGCTGTCCGCTCTGGACCTCACCGTGTTCGGCGTCGGTGTCATCATCGGTACCGGCATCTTCGTCCTCACCGGCAAGGTGGCCAAGGAGAACGCGGGGCCGGGAGTCTCGCTGGCGTTCGTCGCCGCGGGTGTCGCCTGCGGGCTGGCGGCCCTCTGCTACGCGGAGTTCGCGTCCACGGTCCCGGTCGCGGGGTCCGCGTACACGTTCTCCTACGCCTCCCTCGGGGAACTGCCCGCCTGGATCATCGGCTGGGACCTGGTCCTGGAGTTCGCGCTCGGCACGGCGGTGGTGGCCGTCGGCTGGTCGGGCTACGTGCGCTCGCTGATGGACAACGCCGGCTGGCACCTTCCGGACTCGCTCGGGGGCCGTGACGGGGCCACCGGCTTCGGTTTCGACATCCTCGCCGCCGCGCTGGTACTGGTGCTCACCGCCATCCTGGTCGTCGGCGTGAAGCTCTCCGCCCGGATCACCACGCTGGTCGTCGCGATCAAGGTCACCGTCGTCCTGATCGTGATCATCGCGGGCGCCTTCTTCATCGAGGGCGACAACTACAAGCCGTTCATCCCCAAGGCGCAGGCCGTGGAGGCGGGCAGCGGGATCAAGGCGCCGCTGATCCAGCTGATGTTCGGCTGGGCGCCGACCAACTTCGGCGTGATGGGCATCTTCACCGCGGCCTCCGTCGTGTTCTTCGCCTTCATCGGCTTCGACGTGGTCGCGACGGCCGCGGAGGAGACCAAGAACCCGCAGCGGGACATGCCGCGCGGCATCCTCGGTTCGCTCCTCATCTGCACCACGCTCTACGTCCTGGTGTCGATCGTGGTCACCGGCATGCAGAAGTACACCGAACTGTCCATCGACGCACCGCTCGCCGACGCGTTCAAGGCGACCGGACACCCCTGGTACGCGGGCGTCATCAGCTTCGGCGCCGCCGTCGGACTGACCACGGTCTGCATGATCCTGCTGCTCGGCCAGACCCGTGTCTTCTTCGCGATGAGCCGCGACGGACTGCTGCCGCGGTTCTTCTCCCGCGTCCACCCGAAGTTCCGCACCCCGCACCGGCCGACCATCCTGCTCGGTGTCGTCATCGCGATCCTCGCGGGCTTCACCACCCTCAGCGAGCTCGCCGAACTGGTCAACATCGGCACGCTCTTCGCCTTCATCGTGGTCGCGGTCGGCGTCGTCGTGCTCCGCCGCACCCGCCCCGACCTGCACCGCGCCTTCCGTACCCCGTGGGTGCCCTTCGTACCGATCCTGTCGGTGCTCGCGACGCTGTGGCTGATGCTGAACCTGCCGGCGGAGACCTGGCTGCGGTTCGCGATCTGGATGGTGATCGGCATCGTCGTGTACTTCCTCTACGGGCGCACGCACAGCCGTCTGGGGCGCGGTCCGGAGTCGGTCGCGGACGGTTCCCAGGACCCGCCCGGCGGCGCGGTCCGGTAACACGCCCGGTGATGTCCGTCGGCCCCGCGCCTCCCGCACCCCGCCGGGAAGCACGAGGCCGAAGCGCGCCGGTCCCTCCCCGCCTCCCCGGCGTCCGTGTCCGTGCCGTCCGCCGTCAGGGCCGGGGACGCACGGTGCGCGGTCCCGCGACCTCGGCGCCCAGTTCGCCGACCCGTCGCCGCAGTTCGCGGTCGGCCGTGACCACGAGACAGCGGCGGTCCCGCGCCCCGGCCACCAGCTCCACCATGCGGTCGTCGCCGCTGCCCGGGGCCTGCTCCACCCGGACCCCCGGAACGGAGGCCACCCCGCGCGCCGCGCCCTCCACCACCAGGACGATCTCCAGCGGGCCGGGCCGGCCGGGCAGACCCCGCCCGGCCGACTCCGCCAGGCTGTCCCTGAGCCGCTCGGCGGCGCCGCGACGGTCCCGCCACCAGCCGTCCGGTACGGACCCCACCACATTGGCGCCGTCCACGATGAGCAGGGTCGTCATGTCCCGCGGATCCGTCATTCCCCCACCCTTTCAGAAGACCGTTCGGCCCGGCGACGGGCGACGACGGGAAGAACTCCGGCGGCCCCGGCCGGCCGCGCGGACCGGTCCCGGCGGTCCGTCCCCGATCAACGGGGGACCCGGTCCGGACTAAGGTGAAGCGGTGAACGTCGACTGGCTCATACGCGGTCGCGACGGCAGGCTCAGCGCGTACCTGCTGTCGGAGGCCACCGTCCGCTGCCGGGCGGAGCACGGACCCGGCGGCTCCTGGGATCCTCCCCGCACCGTGGGGGGCGACCAGCGCCTGCACTCCGTACTGGCCCTGGGCCAGGGGCCCGACCGGTACACCCATCTGGTCTCCTGGCGCCCGACGGTCAAGGCCGAGTCGGGCCTCGTCCACTCGACCCACTTCCGGCCGGACCTCGCCGCCCTCGACTGGAACCCCATCGGCCACCCCGACCGCACCGGGGACCGCACGGGCAACCCCGCCGTCGCGGTCGACGCGCAGGGGCGCGCCCATGTCTTCGTGCGCAACAAGGGCGGCGGAGTCAGCATGATCGCCCAGAAGGAGAAGGGCGGCTGGGGGCCCTGGAGCGACCTCAAGGGGCACGACGTCCGCGGGGACCTCGCGGCCGTCACCGGGACGTCCGGCCGCGTCGAGCTGTACGCGGCCGTGCCGGGCGGTGTCCTGCACTGGAGCCAGGAGGAGGCGGGCGCGGTCCCCGCACTGGACGAGGCGCTGGAGGCGTCCGTCCGCCCGGACACCCTGCAAGCCCTCGCGACCTCCGCGGAGTCCACCACGCTCTTCTTCACCGACGACTCGGGCGACGTGTGCGCCTGGCGCCCCGGCACCCGGCCCGTGACCCTGCTGGCCTCGGCCGGCCCGGGTCCCGTCCGGGTCATCCGCTGCGAACTCGACGGCCACGACTGCACGTTGCTCGCCCAGCGCGCGGCGAGCGGCCGGGTGGCCTTCGCCGCCTATCCGACCGAGGAGGAGTCGGCGGGCGCGTGGTGGACGGAGTCCGGGCCCGAACTCCCCGCCGACGCCCTGCTGGCGCTCGCGGAGGACGAGGAGGGCCGGGTGGTCGCCGCGACGCTCTCCCCGACGACCGGCGAACTCCGTGTCACCCGGCGCAAGGACGAGCCGGGGATCGCCCTGGAGGCCTGGCGGGCGGTCTGACGCCGGGGCCCTGACCGGGCTCGCCCGTCAGCCCACGAGCACGCCGACACTGCCGTACCGAGGGCCGGTACGGCAGTGGGGCGAGTCGACCGTGCGGTGAGCAGGCGCAGTCGGACCGCGCGGTGGGAGCGTGTCTCGCGCTCCGTGTCAGGAACTCCCGCCGGTGGCGGGCGACTTCTTCGCCGACTCGGGGATCGCGGAGTCGGAGCGCAGCGCCTTCCACAGCGTCGACGCCTGCGGTTCGGCCGCCACCACCCGGTTCGGGTCGACCTTGTCGTACGCCACCGGGAGCATGATGGTCTCCATGGTGGACGGGTCGACGCCGTTCATGCTCCGGCCGAACTCGGCCAGCGCCTTGAGCGAGGCGAGGTCGGAGTCGGTGGTGAGCGCCTGGGTCAGGCTGTCGGCGATCCCGTACGTCTTCGCGGGGCTGCCCAGCAGGTCCTGCTTCTTGATCTCGGAGAGCAGCGCGGTCATGAACTGCTGCTGTAGCCCGATGCGTCCGAGGTCGCTGCCGTCGCCGATACCGTGCCGGGTCCGTACGAACTCCAGGGACTGCGTGCCGTTCAGCCGGTGCGTCCCGGCGGTGAGGTCGAGGCCGCTGGAGGTGTCGTGGATGTCCTTGTCGACGGTGACGGTCACGCCGCCTATCGCGTCGACCAGGCCCTTGAAGCCGGCGAAGTCGATCTCCATGTAGTGGTCCATGCGGATCCCGGAGATCTGCTCCACGGTCTTCACCACGCAGGCCGAACCGACCTGGGAGTAGATCGAGTTGAACATGACGCGCTGGGCGGAGGGGACCTTCGAGCCGTCGGCCCTGGTGCACTCGGGGCGGGTCACCAGGGTGTCGCGCGGGATGCTGACCGCGACGGCCTTCTCGCGGCCCTCGGGTATGTGCACCACCAGCGCGGTGTCGGAACGCGCCCCGGAGACGTTGCCCGTCTTGAGGGCGGCGTTGGCGCCGGCGCGCGAGTCGGAACCGAGGACGAGGAGGTTCTGCCCGGAGGTGGGCAGCTTCGCCGGCCGGTCGTCGCCGATGGCCTCGTCGAGGTCGACGCCCTTGATGTTGCCGTCGAGGCCGCTGTAGAGCCAGTAGCCGGTGCCGCCCGCGGCCAGCAGCAGGACCAGGAGCGACAGCAGCACGATGCGGCCCCAGCGCCTTTTGCGGGGTCCGGAGCCGCGTCGTCCGGTGCCATCGGTCTTGCCGTCATGTCGGTTTTCGGACGTGGTGTCGCGCGTCATCGGACTCGGTTCTCTCCTCACGGGCTCCGCACATGCGGAGTTGCCGGGTCCGGGAGGGGGAGCCGGCCCAACTGATACGAAGCAGTGCAGTGGAGAACTATAAGCACCCCCCGTGACCATGCTTTAAGGGAGGGTGGCCTGCGGTTTAACCTCGGATGAACGTCACATTGTCTCTTCTTGACCATGATGCAGAATCGGCTAAGAATGTGCAGGTCCTGTGATCTCCGGCAGAGGGGGCTCGTGCCCGAGTTCACGGGGACAGCGGTGTCCGCGCAGCAAGGGGGCTTGCGGACCCGCCGGGTCACGGGGGTGCCCAGTGTCGGTTGTTCGATGGACTCATTGGGTGCATTGCCCCGGTTGGAGTGGAAAGTGGCGCATAAGCCGCGTCTCGGTGTTGTTGTCCCGTTTCAGAACGTCGAGGCCTATCTCGCCGAGTGTCTGGAATCGATAGCGCGTCAGTCGTTCGGTGACTTCGAGGTGATCCTCGTCGACGACGGGTCCACCGACCGCTCGACACACATCGCGGCCGAGTTCTGCGTCGCCGACCCGCGCTTCCGGCTGATCCGGCAGGAACCGCACGGGCCCGGACACGCCCGGAACACCGGCCTGCGGGCCATCCATCCGCGCGCCGAGTTCATCGCCTTCGTCGACGGCGACGACGTCATTCCCGAATACGCCTACGAACTGCTGGTGCGCACCCTGGAGGAGTCCGGCTCGGACTTCGTCTCCGGCAACGTGCAGATGATGAACTCCACCACGAAGTGGCAGTCCCCCCTGCACCGCAGCCCGATGCAGAAGAGCCGGCGCGGCACCCACATCACGAAGTTCGACGCGCTCATCTACGACCGGACGGTGTGGAACAAGGTGTTCCGGCGGTCCTTCTGGGACTGCCACTTCATCAAGTTCCCCGAGGGCGTCCTCTACGAGGACTCCTGGGTCAACATGTACGCCCATTTCCGCGCCGCCAAGGTCGACGTCGTCGCCGACACCGTCTACTTCTGGCGGCGGCGCGACGGCGGTGCCGCCCCCTCGATCACCCAGCGCCACACCGAGCTGTCCAACCTGCGCGACCGGGTCGCCGCCGTGCAGTCCGTGAGCCGCTTCCTCGCCGAACGGCGCTCCCAGCTCTACCGTGAGAGCAAGCGCAAGTACGACCTCGCCTGCCTGAAGTCCGACCTGATGCTCCACCTGAAGGTGCTCCCGGACGCCGACGAGGAGTACCGCCAGGCCTTCATGCGGTGGGCCAACGAGTTCCTCGACGAGGCCGACCCCACCATCATCGACGAACTGCCGGCCGACCTCCGGGTCAAGTGGCTGCTGGTGCGCGAAGGGCGGCTGCCCGAGCTGCTGGAGGTCGTCCAGTTCGAGCGGCGCGGCGGCCCGATGCCCGTCCAGCGGCGCCTCCACCGCTACCTGAAGTACCCCCACCTCGGCGACCGGGAGGTCGGCCTCGACAAGAAGGCCTACCGACTGGACAAGGAGTTCTCGCTGCACGGGTCGCTCGGCGGCGCCCGCTGGAACGCCGACGGTCATCTGCTCACCCTCACGGGTGCGGCGTACGTCCGTTTCATCAACGTGCACAAGAAGCACATGTCGGTGAAGGCCGTCGCCCTGCGCAACAAGAAGCAGGGGCGGATGCTCCTCGCCACCGCGAAGACCACTTACGCGCCCCAGGCCACCGAGCACTCCAACCAGAGTCGTTACTGCTACGACTGGGCCGGCTTCGAGACGCACATCGACACCAGCCGGCTCAAGCACAAGGGCGAGTGGGCCGAGGGCACCTGGGACGTCGCCGTCGGCGTTTTCAGCCGCGGACTGTTCCGCTACCGGGGCATCGACCGCGGCGGCGCCGGAACCGCCGCCAACCCGCCGTACCGCTACGTCGACCGCAACACCCGCGTGCTGCCCGTGTTCCTGCAGGGCAAGCTCAAGCTGCGCGTGGAGATCGTGCGCTGCCGGATCACCGGCCACCGGGTCAGCGGCGACCAACTGGAGCTCAACGGCGTCTACCTCGGCCCCAGGATGCCCGAATGGGGCAAGCTCCGGGTCACCAGCATGAGCGGCGCCGGTCGCCACGACGCCATGGTCCACTTCCGGCCCGGCGGCGACGGCTGGTGCACCTTCACCGCCCGGATCCCGTTGCGCGTCCTGGTGCCCGGATACCGCGCCGACGCCGTGTCCGGCATGGACGTGCCCCAGTCCTGGAGCATGGGCAGCAACGGCTGGAAGACCACCTTCCACGTCGAGGGCCGCAAGATGACCATCTACCCGGTGGTCGCCGAGGAGATCCCCGACGGGCACTACCCCATGCCCGCCCCGCTCCAGACCCGTGAGGGGGACCGCGAGGTCGTCGTCCACCGCAACGGCTCCGGCTACCTGGTGCTCTTCGAACGCGCCACCCTGCCCACGGCGACCGGCTTCGCCTGGCGCGAGGACGGCTCCCTGGAGATCACCGGCCGTTATCTCGCCGCCGACCGGCTCACCGAGCGCGAGTACCGCGACGCCCACCTCGTGGTCCGCTCGCGCGCCCACGGCGCCGAACGCCCCGTCCCCGTCCAGTGGGACGGCGACGAGTTCCGGTCCGTCCTGACCCCGGCCGCCATGCGCACCCTGGCCGGGGACATCCCGCTCGCGTCCGGACGCTGGGACTTCTTCCTGCGCCGCCAGGACCTGTCCGCGGTGGCCCGGGAGGACCGGCTCGAAGACCTCACGGTGAAGATCGAGCAGGAGATCGTCGCCGCCTTCCCGGAGGAGTACGAGGCGGACGAACGCCGTTACGAACTCCAGGCCGAGGCCTACGACCGGCTCTCCCTCCTCGTCCACTCCGCCATGCCGGACCACGCCCGCGGCCCCTACCGCCAGAAGCTGCTGCGCACCAAGGCCTACCCGGCGGCACGCCGCGAGAAGGTACGGCCCGCGATCCTCCTGGACGCCTTCAAGGGCACCCAGTACTCGGACAGCCCGCGCGCCCTGCACGAGGAACTGGTGCGCCGGGGCCTCGGCCTCGAACACCTGTGGGTCGTACGCGACGACCAGGTCCAGGTCCCGCCGACCGCCACACCCGTGCGCATGTGGTCCCCGCAGTGGTACGAGGCCCTGGCCACCAGCCGGTACGTGGTCGCCAACAACCACCTGCCCGACTGGTTCCAGAAGCGCGACGGCCAGGTCGTCGTGCAGACCTGGCACGGCACCCCGCTGAAGAAGATCGGCCACGACATCGAGGCCATCCACTTCGCCGACCAGCGCTATCTGGAACGGGTCGAGAAGGAGGTGCAGAACTGGGACATGCTGGTCTCGCCCAACAGCTTCTCCACCCCGATCCTCAAGCGCGCCTTCGGATTCCCGGGCGAGATGGTCGAGTGCGGGTATCCGCGCAACGACGTCCTGCGCAGGCCCGGCACGGAGCACCAGGTGCGGGAGATCCGCCGCCGCATCGGACTGCCCGACGGCAAGCGGGTCGTGATGTACGCGCCGACCTGGCGCGACGACCAGTACTACGCGCCCGGCAAGTACAAGCTGGACTTCCGCGTCGACCTGGAGGACGCGCGCGCCCGGCTGGCCGACGACCACGTCCTCCTGGTGCGCCGTCACCCCAACGTGGTGGACCCGGTCCCCGGAGCCGGCGACGGTTTCGTCTTCGACGTCTCCGACTACCCGGACATGGCCGACCTGTCCCTGATCGCCGACGTGATGATCACGGACTACTCGTCCCTGATGTTCGACTACGTCAACACCGGTCGACCGATCCTGTTCTTCACCTACGACCTGGACCACTACCGCGACACCCTGCGCGGCTTCTACTTCGACTTCGAACGCAGGGCGCCCGGTCCCCTGGTGCACACGTCCGAGGACCTGGTGAGCGCGATCCGGGACATCGACCGGATCCAGGACGCCTACGCCGAGCGCTACCGCTGGTTCCAGCGCGAGTTCTGCGACCTCGACGACGGCTTCGCCGCGGCCCGCCTGGCGGACCGGATGCTGATCGCCGGAGGCGACCTCGCCCCCGAGGAGGCGCGGGCCCCCGCGGCGGGTTCCGCGGACACCCGGTCCCAGGGGCGCCCTCTCACGCCGCTCCGCCGGGACGCCGAGGGCTGGTTCGCACCGCAGCGGACCCCGGTGGAGGCGGGCCCCGGCCGGCCCCTGAACGCCCTGCCCAGCCAGTCCGCGCGGGGTGACGCCGTCGGCAGCCGGGTTCCCGGGGACGGGATCGTCGAGGGCACGACCGTATAGCCCCGTACGGCCGTACCACTCCCACGGCCGTCCGCGTTCCCGCCCCGGGCCCCGGTGCGTCCGCCGGGGGCCCGGGACGGTGAGCGCCCGGCCCGTCCGGTCGCGCCGGGAGCGGGGCCGGAACGCCGTGTGCCGGGACCGGCCGGGACCCGTCGTCCAGGCCCGGTCCGGTGCCGCAGGTCTCCCGCGCGAAGGTCCCCCGCGCCCCCGCGGTGGTGGCGGACAGGCCCGGCGGCCGGACGCGTCGCGAAACGACGGCCTGTCCACCGAGCAGGATCCATGTCCTCCCATGAGCAAGGAAAGTTCGAAATGTCTGAATCAGCCGCCAAGGGGCGCCAGGTGATCCGAGGGATCGACGCCTCGGGCGCTCATCCCGTGGAGTACCGGTTCGCCCACGCGAGGGGCGGCAACCGGCATCTCACGGTCGTCTTCGCCGACACCCACGGGCCGGACGACCATGGCTGGGCCACCGGCATGTTCGACGACCTGCGCTCCAACATTCTCTGGATCCGCGACCGGTTCGACGACGGCAACACCTACTACCTTTGCAAGGAGGGGGACTTCGGGATCGAGGAGTCCGTGATCGGACTCATCCAGAAGGTGGTGAAGGCCCTCGGGCTGACCCCTGCCGACGTGACCCTGTGGGGCAGCTCGAAGGGCGGTAGCGCCGCCCTCCACTTCGGTCTCAAGTACGGCTTCCGGAACATCGTCGCCAGTGTCCCGCAGCTGCGGATCGGCACCTTCGTCCGCGACGTGCATCCCGACACCGGCCGGCACATGCTCGGCGAGACGATGCCCGAGGACAGGGTCCGGCTCCTCGACTCGGTCCTGACCGACCTGCTGGTCTCCGAGGTCAACCCGGGCGCGCACCTCTACCTGGTGTCCTCGCCGCAGGACGAGCAGTACGCCACGCAGATCGAACCGTACCTGGGACTGCTCCAGCGGTACCCGAACTTCAACTTCCTCTTCAGCGAGTCCCCGCACATCACCGGCCACGACGAGGTCACCCGGCGCAACACGCCCCCGCTGCTGGGCATCGCCCACCTCCTCGTGGAGGGCATCAGCCCGAGACTGGGCGTCACCCGGCACGGCCACGAGGAACCCGACGCCGACCGGTCGGGCATCACCGGATTCCTCGCCTCCACCTCGATCGTGCAGGACCGGCTCGCGCCGCCGGTCGTCACCATGCCGCTCCCGCACGATCCGCTGCCCGTGACCGGCGTCCCCCTCACCGGCCGGGCACCCGGGGCGGTACGCGTCAGCATCTGGGAGAACGGCGGCTACCTGGCCTCGGCGCCCGTCGGTCCCGAGGGCGACTGGACCTGGCGGCGCGAGGAGCCCTGGAGCACCGGCGAGCACACGGTGCGGCTCTTCGCCGTCGACCGGAACGGGATCCAGTCGGCCCGCACCGACGTGACGTTCACGGCGTCGGACCGGATCACCGTCCCGCGGGCACCGGACGCCACGGAACCCGAGCAGCGCTTCGACACCGAGCAGTACTTCGACACCGAGGGGGCCCGGGTGGTCCTGCTGCCCCCGCTGCCGCACACCCCCGAGCCCGGCCAGCAACTCCTCGCCACCAGCATCCGTTTCACCGGCGCCTCCAATGCCGCCACCCGCGTGGGCTTCCGGGAGAACGGCGTCCTGCTGGGCTCCTGTCCGGTCGCCCACGGCGGCCGCTGGCTCTGGGACGCGGTCCGCGACTGGTCCGCCGGCACGCACACCGTCGAGGTCGTCGCGGCGAACGACGCGGGAGAGGTGTCCCCGCCCGCGACCGTCACCTTCGCCGTCATACCCGTCCCCGGCCAGTGAACCGGAGCACATCCCAGGAGCGGAATCAGCCCATGTCCCCAGCACCCGTCGGCGGTAGGCAGCTGCTCACCGGTATCGAAACAGCAGGGACGTTCCCGGTCGAATACCGGTTCACCCATGGTCAGAAGGGCAACCGGCACCTGGTCGTCGTCTTCGCCAACTTCTCCGCGCCGTCCGACTACGGCTGGTCCAACGGTGTGTTCGACAAGCTGCGCGCGAACATCCTGTGGATCCGGGACAGGTTCGAGGGGGAGCAGAGCTACTACCTCTGCAAGGAGATGGACTTCGCCCTTGAGCAGTCCGTCGTCACGCTCATCTCGAAGGTGATGGAGGCCCTCGACCTCACCGCGGACTCCGTGACGCTGTGGGGCGGTTCGAAGGGCGGCAGTGCCGCCCTCTACTTCGGTCTCAAGTACGGCTTCCGGAACATCGTCGCCCTCGTGCCCCAGTTCTCGATCGGCACGTACGTGAAGAACGAGCGTCCTGCCACTGCCCGGTTCATGCTCGGTGAGGGCGTACCGGAGGAGAACGTGCGGACCGTGGACTCCCTCATACCCGACCTGGTGCGCTCCGGCGCCAACCGCACCGCCAACATCTATCTGCTCTCCTCGCTCCAGGACGAGCAGTATCCGGTCCAGGTCGAGCCGTTCCTCGGCCTGTTCTGGCACTACGAGAACTTCAACTTCGTCCTCAGCGATTCGCCGCACATCGCCGACCACACCCAGGTCACGGGACGCAACGTCCCCATGCTGATGGGACTCGTCAACTTTCTGATCGACGGCATCGCGCCGCGGCTGGGCTCCGTGCGCAACGGGTTCGAGGAGCCGGACCGCGACCGGTCCGCCATCGATTCCTACCTGACCGCCACGGCCCTCGTGCGCGGCGCCGAGTTCCCGCCCCCGGCGGTCGCGGCACCCGGGCCGCGGACCCGGGTGCACAGGAACACCGTCCGGTTCGAGGGCCGTGCTCCGGGAGCCGTACGCGTGGCCGTGTGGGAGCACGGCAGGTATCTCGGCCAGACCGGTGTGGCCGCCGACGGCACCTGGTCCTGGGAACTGGGCAGGCCCTGGGGCGTGGGCGAACACCTGGTGAAGCTGTACGGCGTGGACGCGGCGGGCTTCCAGTCCCGGCGTACCGAACTGGGTTTCACTGCGGTGGACGACACCCGGGCGGACTCCGTGACCCCGGCCGCGCCCCCGGCTCGCGACGGCGGTGCGATGCCGTAGGCACCCGGGCCGGCTTCCGCTTCCGAGGGGCCGTGCGGACGACAAGGGGGGCCTCCGGACATCCGGAGGCCCCCCTTTCAGCCGTCAGGCCGTTACGCCGGGACCGACGCCACGCCCGCTTCCAGGAACCGCTTCCCGGTCACGCGCTCCGAGACGCCCTCGCGGTCCAGGTACGGCGTGATGCCGCCCAGGTGGAAGGGCCAGCCCGCGCCGGTGATCAGGCAGAGGTCGATGTCCTGGGCCTCGGCGACGACGCCCTCGTCGAGCATGAGCCCGATCTCCTGGGCGACCGCGTCGAGGACCCGGTCCCGCACCTGCTCCTCGGTCAGGACGACGTCGCCCTGCTGGAGGAGAGCCGCGACCTCGGGGTCCAGCTCCGGCTTGCCGGAGTCGTAGACGTAGAAGCCGCGCTTGCCCGCCTTGACGACGGCCGCGAGGTTCGGGGAGACCGTGAAGCGGTCCGGGAAGGCCCGGTTGAGGGTCTCCGAGACGTGCAGACCGATCGCGGGGCCGACCAGCTCGAGGAGGACCAGCGGGGACATCGGCAGGCCGAGCGGCTCCACCGCCTTCTCCGCGACCTCGACCGGGGTGCCCTCGTCGATGACGTTCTGGATCTCGCCCATGAAGCGGGTCAGGATGCGGTTCACGACGAACGCCGGGGCGTCCTTGGTGAGGACCGCGGTCTTCTTCAGCTTCTTGGCGACGGCGAACGCCGTGGCCAGCGAGGCGTCGTCCGTCTTCTCGCCGCGCACGATCTCCAGGAGCGGGAGGATCGCGACCGGGTTGAAGAAGTGGAAGCCGACGACCCGCTCGGGGTTCTTCAGCTTCGACGCCATCTCCGACACGGAGAGGGACGAGGTGTTGGTCGCGAGGATCGCGTGCGCCGGGGCGACCGCCTCGACCTCCGCGAACACCTGCTGCTTGACACCGATCTCCTCGAACACGGCCTCGATGATGAAGTCCGCGTCGGAGAAGCCCTCCGCCTTGTCCAGGACACCGGAGACCAGGGCCTTGAGACGGTTGGCCTTGTCCTGGTTGACGCGGCCCTTGAGCAGCAGCTTGTCGATCTCGGAGTGGACGTAGCCCACACCCTTGTCGACGCGCTCCTGGTCGATGTCCGTGAGGACGACCGGGACCTCGAGGCGGCGCAGGAAGAGCAGGGCGAGCTGGCTGGCCATCAGGCCCGCGCCGACGACGCCGACCTTGGTGACCGGACGCGCGAGGGACTTGTCCGGCGCACCGGCGGGACGCTTGCCGCGCTTCTGGACCAGGTTGAAGGCGTAGATGCCGGAGCGCAGTTCGCCACCCATGATCAGGTCGGCGAGCGCCACGTCCTCGGCGTCGTAGCCCTTCTGCAGGTCCCCGTCCTTGGCCGCGGCGATGATGTCCAGCGCGCGGTAGGCGGCCGGGGCGGCCCCGTGCACCTTGCTGTCGGCGATGAACCGGCCACGGGCGACGGCCTGGTCCCAGGCCTCGCCGCGGTCGATCGCCGGGCGCTCGATCGCGATCTCGCCCTTGAGGACGGAGGCCGTCCACAGCAGCGACTGCTCCAGGAAGTCCGCACCCTCGAAGAGCGCGTCGGCGATGCCGAGGTCGTAGACCTGACCGCCCTTGAGCTGCTTGTTCTGGTTGAGCGAGTTCTCGATGATCACCGAGACGGCCTTGTCCGCGCCGATCAGGTTCGGCAGGATCGTGCAGCCGCCCCAGCCGGGGACCAGACCGAGGAAGACCTCGGGCAGCGAGAAGGCCGGCAGGGCCGCGGAGACGGTCCGGTAGGTGCAGTGCAGACCGACCTCGACGCCACCGCCCATCGCCGCGCCGTTGTAGTACGCGAAGGTCGGGACCGCGAGGCCCGACAGGCGCTTGAAGACCTCGTGGCCGCCCTTGCCGATGGCGAGCGCGTCCTCGTGGCGCTTGAGCAGCTCGACGCCCTTGAGGTCGGCGCCGACCGCGAAGATGAACGGCTTGCCGGTGACGCCGATGCCGACGATCTCACCGGCCGCGGCCTCCTGCTCGACCTGGTCGATGGCGGCGTTCAGGTTCGCCAGCGACGCGGGGCCGAAGGTGGTCGGCTTGGTGTGGTCGAAGCCGTTGTCGAGGGTGATGAGCGCGAAGCGCCCGGCATCGAACGGCAGGTCGAGGTGGCGTACGTTCGCCGAGGTCACGACCTCGTCGGGGAACAGCTCGGCCGCTCCCTTGAGGAGTTCAGCGGTGCTCACTTGTCGCCTCCGGCGTCCTTGTGGTGCGGGTTCTCCCAGATCACCGTGGCGCCCATGCCGAAGCCGACGCACATGGTGGTGAGGCCGTAACGGACCTCCGGCTGCTCCTCGAACTGGCGGGCCAGCTGCGTCATCAGACGGACGCCGGAGGAGGCGAGGGGGTGGCCGTAGGCGATGGCGCCGCCGTACTGGTTGACGCGCGCGTCGTCGTCGGCGATGCCGTAGTGCTCCAGGAAGGCGAGCACCTGGACGGCGAAGGCCTCGTTGATCTCGAAGAGGTTGATGTCCTCGATCGACAGACCGGCCTGGGCGAGGGCCTTCTCGGTGGCGGGGATCGGGCCGTAGCCCATGACCTCCGGCTCGACGCCCGCGAAGGCGTACGAGACCAGGCGCATCTTGACCGGCAGGCCGTTCTCGCGGGCGAAGTCCTCGCTGGCGATGATCGACGCGGTGGCGCCGTCGTTCAGACCGGCCGCGTTTCCGGCGGTGACCCGGCCGTGCACACGGAACGGGGTCTTGAGGCCGGACAGGTTCTCCAGCGTGGTGCCCGGACGCATCGGCTCGTCGGCGGTGACCAGGCCCCAGCCCGTCTCACCGGCGTCCGGGTTGGTGTTGCGCACCGAGATCGGCACCAGGTCCTGCTGGATCTTGCCGTTGGCGTACGCCTTCGCGGCCTTCTCCTGCGAGCGCACGGCGTATTCGTCGGCGCGCTGCTTGGTGATGGTCGGGTAGCGGTCGTGCAGGTTCTCGGCGGTCATGCCCATGAACAGGGCGGACTCGTCGACCAGCTTCTCGCTGACGAAGCGCGGGTTCGGGTCCACGCCCTCGCCCATGGGGTGACGGCCCATGTGCTCGACACCGCCGGCGATGACGACGTCGTACGCGCCGAAGCCGATGGAGCCCGCGACGGAGGTGACGGCGGTCAGCGCGCCCGCGCACATGCGGTCGATGGAGTAGCCCGGGACCGACTGCGGCAGTCCGGCGAGGAGGCCGGCCGTGCGGCCCAGGGTCAGACCCTGGTCACCGATCTGCGTGGTCGCGGCGATGGCGACCTCGTCGATCTTCTTGGGGTCAAGACCGGGGTTGCGGCGCAGCAGCTCCCGGATGGCCTTCACGACGAGGTCGTCGGCGCGGGTCTCGTGGTAGATGCCCTTCGGGCCCGCCTTGCCGAACGGGGTGCGGACGCCGTCGACGAAGACGACGTCCCTGACGGTACGAGGCACGATGGCTCTCCTCCAGATGCGGGATGGCACTGCTGCGCGACACACGCCTGAGCGCGCGCTCAGCACCCATGCTACTTACGAGTAACCAGCCTGCCCAGTCCCGAGGGCGGGAGCGGCGAAGGTCACATCCGGAAGGCCCGCGCGTTCCGGCCCGGCCGCCCGGGGAGCGCGGTGCCGGCGGTCGTGACGGACGGTCCGCTCGCGGCCCGTCCGGCCTGCCGCGACGGTGTTCGAGGTGGTCCGGACGCCCCTGGTGCCGTCCGCGCCCGGATGTCCCGGGATCTTGGCGTGATCTCGCCGCTCGTCCGACGGGCCGGTTCCGTTTCGATGACCCGTTCGGAGTAGAGAGGGCGGCGTGCCGGGTGCCGGGCGCGGTCGTCCGCGGGGCGCACCGATGTGTCGCCCGGCGCGCGTGTCGCGTACCGGAGTGCGCCCGGTCGCGGTCGTGCACCGGGTGCGCCGGTACGCGGGGGAGACCTCCGTGACGGAGGGGGCTCCCGGTCCGCCTCGGACCGGGCCCTCCCCGTGCGCCGAGCTTCTAGACGGTCCTCGGGGACAGCGCGGTCACCAGTGCCGGCGTGACCAGTTCGACCTGCCAGGGCCGGGCCCCGCAGGCGGTCAGCGCCGCGCCCACGGACTCCGCGTCGGGCGTCTTCGGCGGCTCCCAGCACACGCGCCGCACGGTGTCCGGGGTGATCAGGTTCTCCTGGGGCATGTTCAGCCGCTCGGCCAGCGCCGACACGGCGGCTCGCGCGGCGGAGAGCCGGGCGGCCGCGACCGGGTCCTTGTCGGCCCAGGCCCGCGGCGGGGGAGGCCCGGTCACCGGCTGCCCGGGCTGCGGCAGCTCGGCGTCCGGCAGCGCCTTCGCACGGTCGACGGCGGCCTGCCACTGCTCCAGCTGGCGCCGGCCCATGCGGTGTCCGAAGCCGTTCAGGGCGGCCAGGGCGTGCAGGTTGGCGGGCACGGCCAGCGCCGCCTCGACGATCGCCGCGTCCCCGAGCACCTTGCCCGGAGAGATGTCCCGGCGCTGCGCGATCCGGTCCCGGGTCTCCCACAGCTCCCGGACGACGGCCATCTGCCGGCGGCGGCGCACCTTGTGCATCCCGGACGTGCGTCGCCAGGGGTCCTTGCGCGGCGGCGCGGGCTCGGCCTGCGCGATGGCGTCGAACTCCTGCCGGGCCCAGTCCAGCTTGCCCTGCCGGTCGAGCTCCTTCTCCAGGGCGTCGCGCAGGTCGACCAGCAGTTCCACGTCGAGCGCGGCGTAGCGCAGCCAGGGTTCGGGCAGCGGGCGCGTCGACCAGTCGACGGCGGAGTGGCCCTTCTCCAGGACGAAGCCGAGGACGCTCTCGACCATGGCGCCGAGGCCCACGCGGGGGAACCCGGCCAGGCGTCCGGCCAGCTCGGTGTCGAAGAGGCTGGTGGGGACCATGCCTATCTCGCGGAGACAGGGCAGGTCCTGGGTCGCCGCGTGCAGGACCCATTCGGCCCCGGAGACGGCCTCGCCGAGACCGGACAGGTCGGGGCAGGCGACGGGGTCGATGAGCGCGCTCCCGGCGCCCTCGCGGCGCAGCTGCACCAGATAGGCGCGCTGGCCGTACCGGTAGCCGGACGCGCGCTCGGCGTCGACGGCCACCGGGCCGGACCCGGCGGCGAACGCGGCGATCACCTCGGCGAGCGAGGCGTCGTCGGCGATCACGGGCGGGATGCCGTCTCGGGGCTCGAGCAAAGGTGTCGGCGCCGGTTCGACGTCGTCCGGAGGGCCGCCTCCGGTGGTTCGCAGTGAGCTGTCTGCTGCGGTCTCTTGGGCGTCGGTCACCTGTCAAGGGTATCCGTGGATGGACAACGCCCGTCGACGGAACGTTCCGTCGACGGGCGTCGGATGGTCGTAAACCAGTCAGGTGAGCGCAAGGCCCGGTTCACTCGGGGGGAGCCGGGGCGGGGCGGGACGGGGAGCCGGGGTGAGGCGGGGAGGGGTCAGTGGATGATTCCGGTCCGCAGGGCGACCGCGACCATTCCGGCGCGGTCGCCCGTGCCGAGCTTGCGGGCGATACGGGCGAGGTGGCTTTTGACGGTCAGCGCGGACAGGCCCATGGAGACGCCGATGGCCTTGTTCGACTGGCCCTCCGCGACCAGTCGCAGGACCTCGACCTCTCGTCCGGACAGCTCGCGGTAGCCGCCCGGGTGGCTCGGGGCACCCGGGGGGCGGCGGTGCATACGGGCGGCGGCCGAGCCGATGGGCGCGGCGCCCGGCCGGGTGGGGAGCCCGACGTTCGTACGGGTGCCGGTGACGACGTAGCCCTTGACGCCGCCCGCGAGGGCGTTGCGCACGGCACCGATGTCGTCGGCGGCGGAGAGGGCGAGGCCGTTGGGCCAGCCCGCGGCTCGGGTTTCGGAAAGGAGAGCCAGGCCGGAACCGTCCGGCAGGTGGACGTCGGCGACGCAGATGTCGCGCGGGTTGCCGATTCGGGGACGGGCCTCCGCGACGGACGACGCCTCGATGACGTCGCGCACTCCGAGCGCCCACAGATGGCGGGTGACCGTGGAACGGACCCGGGGGTCGGCCACGACCACCATGGCGGTCGGCTTGTTGGGGCGGTAGGCGACCAGGCTTGCGGGCTGCTCGAGGAGAACGGACACCAGGCCTCCTGGGATGCGGGACGGAACCGGGCTCTGGGGGGCGAGCCGGGGCGAACCGTGCTTTCAAGGTCACAGAGGTCTTCGGCATCAAACCTGTCGACCTTTAGGGAATGATCACGATGGGGTGAGTAACAATCCGTGCAATTCGGACACGCGATCGATCATCGGAAGATCGAACCGAATCGTTCCGCGTCGATACGCGGCCGAAAGTGGTCGTATCGACATGTGGCCGGTAAGGAAAAGGAAAGGGCGCGCGCGTCGGCGCGCGCCCTCGCGGGGGTCAGCGGGACTGTGGTCCCCGGCGCTGCGGCAGGGTGACCACCGAGGCGTCACCCGGAGTCACCGGCGGCAGTCCGGCGACCTGGCACAGCAGGTCGCACCAGCCGGCGAGGTGCGTGGCCGTGTCCGGCACGCCGCCGAGTCCCTCCCGGGGGGTCCAGGACGCGCGGATCTCGATCTGCGAGGCGGCCGGGCGCTCCGCGAGCCCGCCGAAGTAGTGCGAACTCGCGCGTGTCACGGTGCCGCTGGGCTCGCCGTACGACAGACCGCGGGCCTGGAGCGCGCCGGTCAGCCACGACCAGCAGACCTCGGGCAGCAGGGGGTCGGCGGCCATCTCCGGCTCCAGCTCGGCGCGGACCAGCGTCACCAGACGGAAGGAGCCCTGCCAGGCGTCGTGCCCGGCCGGGTCGTGCAGCAGGACGAGGCGGCCGTCCGCCAGGTCCTCGTCGTCGGCGACGACCGCGGCCTCCAGCGCGTACGCGTACGGAGCCAGACGCTGCGGTGGTCGTGTCGGGTCGATCTCGATGTCCGGCCGCAGCCGGGCGGCCTTCAGCGCGTCGACGGCCGCCCGGAAGGGCAACGGGGCCGTCTCCGCCGTATTCCTGTCCCCCTCCTTCTTCTCCCTCGCGTCGTCCATTCCGCCAGCGCCGTCCGACAGTCGTCCCTGAGCCGCAGCCATGCCGGGAAGATTAAGGGGAACGGAGCCCGCGCGCAGGGAGAGACACCCGTGCGTGGGACCCCTGTCCGGATCACGCCGGACGGACGCCGTCCCGCGTGCGGGCCGTCCGGAGGACCGTGGCCGGGGCGGCGGGCGCACCGGAGCCCGGGGCGGGAGCGCCCGTGAACCGTGGGAGACTTTCCGTCGTGAGCGCCAACCACAGCCCCGCCGGGCCCCAGCCGACAGCGACGTACGAGTCCGCCTTCCTCAAGGCGTGCAGGCGCGAGCCCGTGCCGCACACGCCTGTGTGGTTCATGCGGCAGGCCGGCCGCTCACTGCCCGAGTACCTCAAGGTGCGCGAGGGCATCCCCATGCTGGAGTCCTGCATGCGGCCCGAGCTGGTCGCCGAGATCACGCTCCAGCCGGTCCGCCGGCACCACGTGGACGCCGCGATCTACTTCAGCGACATCGTGGTCCCGCTGAAGGCCATCGGTGTCGACCTGGACATCAAGCCGGGCGTCGGCCCGGTCGTCCAGAACCCCGTCCGCAGCCGTGCCGACCTGGCCCAGCTGCGCGATCTGACCCCCGAGGACGTCTGGTACGTCACCGAGGCGATCGGGCTCCTGACGGCAGAGCTCGGCGAGACCCCCCTCATCGGCTTCGCGGGCGCGCCCTTCACCCTCGCGAGTTACCTCGTGGAGGGCGGTCCGTCCAAGAACCACGAGCACACCAAGGCGCTGATGTACAGCGACCCGCAGCTCTGGGCCGACCTGCTCGACCGTCTCGCCGAGATCACCTCCGACTTCCTCAAGGTGCAGATCGAGGCCGGCGCGAGCGCCGTCCAGCTCTTCGACTCCTGGGTCGGCGCCCTGGCTCCCGCCGACTACCGCCGCTCCGTGATGCCCGCCTCGTCGAAGGTCTTCGACGCCGTCGCCTCCTACGGCGTGCCGCGCATCCACTTCGGCGTCGGCACCGGCGAACTGCTCGGCCTCATGGGCGAGGCCGGCGCGGACGTCGTCGGCGTCGACTGGCGCGTGCCGCTCGACGAGGCCGCCCGCCGCGTCGGCCCCGGCAAGGCGCTCCAGGGCAACCTCGACCCCGCGGTCCTGTTCGCCTCCACCGAGGCCGTCGAGGCGAAGACCCGCGAGGTGCTCGACGCCGCCGCCGGTCTGGAGGGCCACGTGTTCAACCTCGGGCACGGGGTCATGCCGAGCATGGACCCGGACGCGCTGAGCCGTCTGGTGGAGTACGTCCACACGCAGACCGCCCGCTAGGACGCAGACCGCCCGCCAGGACCTGCCGTCGGCCGGTTCACGGTTCACCAGCCGTGCCGCGCCTGTCTGCCCCACAGCAGGCGGCGCGGTTCCGGCGGTGGCGGGGTTCCCGGACGCAGCGGCCAGGCCAGGAGCATGCCGGCCAGGAAACCGACGACGTGCGCCGCGTACGCCACGGTGCCCGCGGCGGGCACGGCGGCGCCGGACGAGTACGCCGCCTGGAGCACGAACCAGAAGCCCAGCACGAGCCATGCGGGCAGCCGGAGCGGCAGGAACACCAGGAACGGGACGAGGACCCAGACCCTGGCCCTCGGGTACAGCACCAGATAGGCGCCGAGGACCCCGGCGACAGCCCCCGAAGCCCCGATCAGCGGGTCGCCCGAGTCCTCGTTCACCAGGGCGAAGCCGTACGCCGCCGCGAAACCGCAGGCCACGTAGAACAGCGTGAAGCGCACGTGGCCGAGCCGGTCCTCGATGTTGTTGCCGAAGATCAGCAGGAAGAGCATGTTGCCCAGCAGGTGCAGCCAACTGCCGTGCAGGAACATCGCCGTGAGCACCGACAGCGGCGGCGACTTGTCGTAGCCCGGCGGGCCCAGCACGCAGCCCGACCCGTGCGGACCGGCGCCGACCTCGCCGGTCGGCACCAGACGCGGCATGTGATGGTGGATCAGTTCCTGCGGCACGGCGGCGTAGTGGTCCATGAACGCGCGCAGATGACACAGCTGCGACAGGGCGCTGTCGCCCGCCACCGATCCGGCGAGACCGGGGGTGTAGAGGAAGACGAGCACATTGGCGGCGATCAGCGCGTACGTCACATAGGGCGTGCGCCGCACCGGGTTCACGTCATGGACGGGAATGACCACGAGGAACTACTGCCCTCGGAGCGCGGGGTGAATCCGCGGCGCGCGGGGCTCGGCCGGGCGCCCGGCCGGTCCGGCCGCCGGACCGGTTCCCGCCGGGCGCACTGAACACATGTGCCCCCGGGGCCGTATGTCTTCTCAGCCCCTCCGCGCCGCGCCCACGACGCGACGGGGTACGACGACGCGACGACGTGAAGACGTGAGGACACAGGCCATGAGCGACCGAGTTACTCCTCCGACGATGCACGCCCTGCCCGACGGCGAGGCGGAGATCGCCCTGGTGCTGCACCTCCCCTGGGAGGACGTCGCCGCGCTCGGCCAGGAGGCCGGACGGCTCGCGGCCCGGCTGCAACGGCCCGTGACCCTGGACGAGGCCGTCAGCCATCGCCTGCGCTCCTCCCGGTCGGCGGCGCACGCCAAGCCGGCGCAGACCCCGCCCGCGGTCACCGCCGCCGGCTCGGTCTCCTCGCTGCCGCCCCGCCCGCCGGCGGAGCAGGCCCGCCAGGCGATAGACCGGATCAACGGGACGGCCGGGAACGAGTCCGCGTAGCCCCCGCGCGGGCGTGCGCCCGCCGGGCGGACCGTGCGGGCGGGGCGGGAGCGCACCGCCCCGCGCCGGTCACGGGGCTGCCCGGCGCACCTTCGCCACCGCCTTGCGGGCCGCCACCAGGACGGGGTCCCAGACCGGCGAGAACGGCGGCGCGTAGCCGAGGTCCAGCATCGTCATCTGCTCCACCGTCATGCCCGCGGTCAGTGCCACCGCCGCGATGTCCACGCGCTTCGCCGCGCCCTCCCGGCCGACGATCTGCACGCCGAGCAGCCGTCCCGTGCGGTGCTCCGCGAGCATCTTCACCGTCATGAGGGCGGCGTTCGGGTAGTAGCCCGCGCGGCTCGTCGACTCGATGGTGACGGTCTCGAACCTGAGACCCGCCCGGCGCGCGTCCTTCTCCCGCAGCCCGGTGCGGGCGATCTCCAGATCGCAGACCTTGCTCACCGCCGTGCCGACGACCCCGGGGAACGTGGCGTAGCCGCCGGCCACGTTGGAGCCGATCACCTGACCGTGCTTGTTCGCGTGGGTGCCGAGCGCGATGTGCCGCTCGCGCCCCGAGACCAGGTCGAGCACCTCGACGCAGTCGCCGCCCGCCCAGATGTCCTCGTGCCCGCGCACCCGCATCGACAGGTCGGTGAGCAGCCCGCCGTGTTCGCCGAGCGGCAGCCCGGCCGCGCGGGCGAGCGACGTCTCGGGGCGGACACCGATGCCGAGCACCACCACGTCCGCCGGGTACGTGGCGTCCTCGGTGACGACCGCGCGGACCCGGCCGTCGTCACCGGTGAGGAACCCGGTGACCTCGGTGTCGCCGACCATGGTGATCCCGAGGCCCTCCATGGCGGTGTGCACCAGGCGGCCCATGTCCGGGTCGAGCGTGGCCATGGGTTCCCGGCCCCGGTTGACGACGGTCACCTCGTACCCGCGGTTGATGAGCGCCTCGGCCATCTCCACGCCGATGTAGCCCGCGCCGACGACCACCGCACGGCGGCCCTCCGTCACCGCGAGCGAGTCCAGCAGGGCCTGTCCGTCGTCCAGGGTCTGCACGCCGTGCACGCCCGGCGCGTCGGCGCCCGGCAGCTCGGGGCGGACCGGTCGCGCGCCGGTCGCGACGACGAGCCTGTCGTACGACGTCCACGCCTCGGCGCCGGTCCCGAGGTCCCGGGAACGCACCCGGGCGCCCGCGACGTCGATCTCGGTGACCTCCGTACGCATCCGCAGGTCGATGGAGCGCTTCCGGTGCTCCTCGGGGGTCCGCGCGATCAGCCGGTCGCGGTCGGGGACGTCGCCGCCCACCCAGTACGGGATGCCGCACGCCGAGTACGACGTGAAGTGCCCCCGCTCGAACGCCACGATCTCCAGCTCGTCCGGACCGCGCAGCCTGCGCGCCTGGGACGCGGCGGACATGCCCGCCGCGTCCCCTCCGATGACGACCAGTCGTTCCCGGGCGCCGCGCCCACCGCCCGTCCCGTCCGTCCCCCGCGTACCACCGGTGTCGATCACGCCGCTCGGGCCACTGATGCTCATGCGAACACGCTACGGGGGCACGGCACTTCAGTCCTCCCCGCCGCCCTCCGGAGCGGTGCCGGACGCCGGGGCCGATGCCTGGCCGGAGGCCGGTTCCGAAGCCGGGCGGGCGGCCGGGACCGGGCCGGGGCCCACCGACGCCGCCGGAGAGGGAACCGCGGCCGGGGCCGGGGACGACGGGCCCGCAGCCGGGGCCGGACCAGGGGCCGCCGCGAGGGACCGGCGGCGGCGCAGCCGCGGGCTCACGCCGCGCGTCCACACCAGGGCGACCAGCCCCAGGACCACCGCGAAGGGGAGCACCGCCCCGATGGCCAGGGCCAGCCAGCGCACCACGGTGACCAGCACGTCCCAGCCACCCGAGAGCGCGTCCAGGAAGCCGGGGTCGGACTCCTTCTTCTCGGCCTTCTTCACCGGGGTCTCGGACAGCGTGAGCGTGATCGTGGCCAGGCTCGTACGGTCCTTCAGCGACGCCTGCTGGGCGAGCAGCGCCTCCAGGTCGGACTGCCGGCTGCTCAACTCCCCTTCCAGCGCCACCACGTCACTGAGCCTGGTCGCCTTGTCCATCAGCTCGCGGACCCGGGCCACGCTGGCGCGCTGCGACCTGACGCGGCTCTCCACGTCCACGACCTGATCGGTGACGTCCTGCGCCTTGGCCGTCCGCTCGACGACCTTGCCGGCGCCCTCCAGATCGGCGAGCACCTGGTCGTACCGCTCGGAGGGCACCCGCAGGACGACCCGCGTGCGCTCGTGGTCGTGCCCGTCACGGGTGGTGGTCTCGTCGCCGACGTAGCCGCCGGCGTTCTCGGCCGCCGCGCGGGCGTCGTCCAGCGCCGCGGGAACGTCCTTGACCACGACGGTCAGGGAAGCGGTACGGATGATGCTGTTCACGCTCACCTTGGGCGGGGCGGCCGCCTTGCGGCCGTTCGAGCCGGAGCTTCCCGCAGCCCCCGAGTCCGCCTGCTCCGCGGGGGCTGCGTTCTCGCCACCGGCGCCCCGCGCGACCGACTTGTCGCTCGCGGTCTCCGCGTTGTCGGCGGCGCCGCACCCCGCCAGCGCGAGCGAGGCGACGAGGAACGCACCCGCCATGACCCGGGTGGCGCGGACGGCGCGCACCGGCGCCACGGGCGAGACGGGCGAGACGGAAGAGACGGGCGTCGCGGACGAGGCCGACCGGACGGGTGCCATGGGCCGGAGCGGATGTCCGGAGCTGCGTGTGCGCATGTGGGCCTACCCCCAGGGTGGTGACGACTGACGCTCCTTCGACGCCGGAGGGGCGCGGGACGTTGGAGGGTTCCGGTTCCGATGCGGTCACGGTCGGGACTCGAAGGGGCCGCACGGCCCTGGTGGGAGGGCCGGTCGGGTCTGAGAGGGTGGGGCCATGAGCGCATCGGGTACGGGAATCGGGCACGTCGTCGTCATCGGGGCCGGCATCGCCGGGCTGGCCGCCGCGCACCGATTGCTCGGGCGCGGCACACGCGTGACCGTCGTCGAGGCCTCGGACCGCGTCGGCGGCAAGCTGCTTCCCGGGGAGATCGCGGGCGTCCGGGTCGACCTGGGCGCCGAGTCCATGCTGGCGCGCCGCCCGGAGGCGCTGGACCTGGCACGCGAGGTGGGCCTGGCCGACAGCCTGCGGCCGCCGGCCACGGCCACGGCCTCGATCTGGACCCGGGGTGCGCTGCGCCCGATGCCCAAGGGACATGTGATGGGCGTGCCGGGCACCGCCGCCGCCCTGGCCGGTGTCCTGTCGGACGAGGGCCTCGCCCGCATCGAGCGCGACGCCGAGCTGCCCCGTACCGAGGTCGGCGACGACGTGGCCGTCGGGGAGTACGTGGCGGCCCGCCTCGGCCGCGAGGTCGTCGACCGCCTGGTCGAGCCGCTCCTGGGCGGCGTCTACGCGGGCGACGCGTACCGCATCTCGCTGCGCTCCGCCGTCCCTCAGCTCTTCCAGGCCGCGCGGACCCACGACTCGCTGACGGAGGCGGTCCGGGAGATCCAGGCCAAGGCGGCCGCGAGCGGGCAGACCGGGCCGGTCTTCATGGGCATCGAGGGCGGCGTGGGCCGGCTGCCGCTCGCCGTGGCGCGTTCGGTCGCGGCCCGCGGCGGCGAGATCCTGACCGGGACACCGGTGACGGAACTGCGCCGGACGGCACCGACGGGCTGGCAGGTGGTCGCCGGCGAGCGCGTCCTGCACGCCGACGCGGTGGTCGTCGCCGTCCCCGCGCCGGCCGCGGCCGCGCTGCTGGGCACCGAGTCGCCCGCGGCCGCCGCCGAACTGCGCACGGTCGAGTACGCCTCCATGGCGCTGGTCACCCTCGCCTACCGCCGTACCGGCCTCTCCCTCCCCGAGGGCAGCGGCTTCCTGGTGCCGCCGGTGGACGGCCGCACGATCAAGGCGTCGACCTTCGCCTCCCGCAAGTGGGACTGGATCGCCGACGAGGACCCGGACGTGCTGGTGCTGCGCACCTCCGTGGGGCGGTACGGCGAGACGGAGATCCTGGACCGGGAGGACGCCCACCTCGTCGACGTCTCCCGGCACGATCTGCGCGAGGCCACCGGCCTGGACGCCGAGCCGCTCCAGACCCGTGTCACCCGCTGGGACGACGGCCTGCCCCAGTACCCGGTCGGCCACCACGCGCGCGTGGCCCGCATCCGTGACGAGGTCGCCAAGCTGCCGGGCCTCGCGGTGTGCGGCGCGCAGTACGACGGCGTCGGCATCCCGGCCTGCATCGCGAGCGCGTACGCCGCGGTGGACCAGCTGGGCGGTGACGCGCGCGGTGTGCAGGAGCTCACCGCGAACCCGGTGCAGAGTCTGCACGGCGGAGCAGGAGAATAGGAACCATGAGTGACGACGCCCCCACCACCGAATCCGGCAGGGTCCCGAACAAGGGCAAGCTGGCCAAGGACCTGAACGAGGTCATCCGCTACACGCTGTGGTCGGTCTTCAAGCTGAAGGACGCGCTCCCCGAGGACCGCGCCGGTTACGCCGACGAGGTCCAGGAGCTGTTCGACCAGCTCGCCGCGAAGGACGTCACCGTCCGCGGCACCTACGACGTGTCGGGGCTGCGCGCCGACGCCGACGTGATGATCTGGTGGCACGCCGAGACCAGCGACCAGCTCCAGGAGGCGTACAACCTCTTCCGGCGCACCCGGCTGGGCCGTGCCCTGGAGCCGGTCTGGTCGAACATGGCGCTGCACCGGCCCGCCGAGTTCAACCGCTCGCACATCCCGGCGTTCCTCGCCGACGAGACGCCGCGCGACTACGTCAGCGTCTACCCCTTCGTGCGCTCCTACGACTGGTACCTGCTGCCCGACGAGGACCGCCGCCGGATGCTCGCCGACCACGGCAAGATGGCCCGCGGCTACCCCGACGTCCGCGCGAACACGGTCGCCTCGTTCTCGCTCGGCGACTACGAGTGGATCCTCGCCTTCGAGGCCGACGAGCTGTACCGCATCGTCGACCTCATGCGTCACCTGCGCGCGTCCGAGGCCCGGATGCACGTCCGTGAAGAGGTCCCGTTCTACACCGGCCGCCGCAAGGACGTCGCCGACCTGGTCGCGGGTCTCGCCTGACCCTCCGTGCGGAAAAGGCGGGCGTCCCCCGGAGGGGCGCCCGCCTTCGGCTTTCCGGGTTCCCCGTCAGGGCGCCCGCCGTACCGGCTTCGCGGTCCCGGAACCCTTCACGGACGCCGTGCCCTTGGCGCCCTTCGCACCCCGGGCGGGGCTGCCGGACGCCTTCGGCACCGGCTCCCGGTGCGGTGCGCACGCCGCGCTCCGCACCGGGAGCCGGCCCTCCAGCAGGTAGGCGTCCAGATAGCCGTTGACGCACTCGTTGGGGCCGTTCGCGATCCCGTGCGTACCGGCGCCCTTCTCGGTCACCAGCACCGCGCCCGACAGCCGTCGCTGCAACTCCACGGCCCCCTCGTAGGGGGTCGCCGCGTCCCGTTCGGCGGCGAGGATCAGCGTCGGCGGCAGCTTCCCGGGCGCTGTCCGCACGTCGAGCGGCTTCTGCCGGGGCGCGGACCAGTACGCGCACGGCAGGTTCATCCACACGTTGTCCCAGGTCTCGAACGGGGCGAGGCGTGCGAGACGGGTGTTGTCGCGGTCCCAGGTGCGCCAGTCGGTCGGCCAGGGCGCGTCGTTGCACTCCACGGCCGTGTAGACCGCGTTGCCGTTCTCCTGCTCGGCGGCCGCCTCCGGATGCGGTCCCGCCACCTGGATCAGCGGCTTCGGGTCACCCTTCAGATAGGCCGACAGCGCCAGCGCGCGCTGCGGCCAGTAGTCGTCGTAGTACCCGGCTTGCAGGAACGCGCCCTGCAGTTGGGCGGGCCCCACCTTGCCGCCCGCGGGCGAGGCGGCGAGCCTGGCCCGCGCCTTCTCGTAGGAGCGCCGCACCTCCTCGGGGGTGCGGCCGAGCCCGTACACCTTGTCGTGCCGGGCCATCCACGCGCGGAAGTCCGCCCAGCGGAGCTCGAACGCGGCGGACTGGTCGAGGTTGTTCCGGTACCAGACCTTCTCGGGGGCGGGGTTCACCGCCGAGTCGAGGACCATCCGGCGTACGTGCGAGGGGAACAGCGTCGCGTACAGGGAGCCGAAGTACGTCCCGTACGAGGCGCCCATGAACGTCAGCCTCCGCTCACCGAGCGCGGCGCGCAGCACGTCCAGGTCACGGGCGTTGTTCAGCGAGGTGTAATGGCGCAGGGCGGGGCCCGAACGCCGGGCGCAGCCGCGGGCGTACGCCTTCGCCTCCGCGATCCGTGCCTTCTTGAACGACTCCGAGGGGACCGCCGGGGCCTGGAGGAGCGGCTTCGGCGAGTGCCGGGGGTCCCGGCAGGACAGCGGCGCCGACCGGCCGACCCCTCGCGGGGCGTAGCCGACCAGGTCGTACGCGGCCCCGATCCGCTTCCACTGCGGCAGGACGCCGATCAGCGGGAAGAACATGCCGGAGGCGCCGGGGCCGCCGGGGTTGTAGACGAGGGCGCCCTGGCGCGGCACCTTGTGCTTCGCGTTGTGCGGGTCCTTGCCGGTCGCCCCGACACGGCTGACGGTCAGTCTGATCCGCTTGCCGTCGGGGAGGGCGTAGTCGAGGGGCACCGTGACCGTGCCGCACCGGAGGCTGGAGGGCAGGTGCTCCTCCTTGGGGCACTTGCCGAAGCGGATGCCCGCGGCGGCGGCGCGCTCGGCGGCGACGGCGGTGCCGCGCGTCTCGGCGGATCCGGCCGGTCCCGGCCGGGCTGGCGCGCCGCCCGCCGGGACGGCGACGAGGCCGGTCAGGAGCAAGGACCCTGCGGTTCCGTGGAGGACGGCAGCTCTCATCGAGAATCCCTTCAGCGCGTGGCGGCGACAGAAGGATGCTTCGTTCGGCGGCCGGCGAAGTAAAGCACCGCCCGCCGGTGTCGGCGCCAATGACCCCGATGCGCCCCCCGGGCGCGCTCTCAGCCCCCCTGCCGCCAGGCGGTGTCGCGGTCCCGGTGCGCCAGGGCCGCCCGCAGTTCCGGCTCGCCGATCGCGCGGACGCCGCGTACGGCGACGGAGGTGAGGTACGTACGGTCGTCACCGGAGGCGTCGGAGTGCCGGGCCAGGGTGCCGAGCAGCCGCTGCCCGGCGGGGGAGGCCCAGCGGGTGCAGGGGTGCACCTCGATCCGGGCTATGGCGAGACAGCTCACCGTCAGGATGAGCGGGAGCAGGAACCAGACGGCCACCGGGACGTCGCTGCCCGGGGTCTGACCCGGCAGCAGCAGGGCCGCGGCACCCAGTACGAGGACCGCGGCCGCGGCCGCCTGGACCTGGCGGACGGCCCCGGCGACCGTGGTGCGGGCCCCGTCGGGGACGGCGAGGCCGGCCGCGACGAGGCGGTCGGCGAGACGGCGCACCGAGTCGGCGGCGGCGGTGGCCGCCCGCAGCGGCGCTATCCGGGACTGGCCCTCGGGGCCGATGGCTCCGATGACCGAACGCTCCATGTCGTCGCGCCCGCGCGGGTCGACGACCGTGGCCCAGCCGGTGTGCGCGAGCAGCAGGCGGCGCTGACGGGCCATCGACACCAGGGTCAGGTCGGCCACCCGGGCCGGGCCGCCGGACAGGAACGCGGCCTCGTACAGCGTGAGGTCGTGTCCGTGCGCGGCGTCGGCGTCCAGTGACGCGGCGTGGACGGCGGCCAGGCACAGCCGGGTGCAGGAGACAGCGGCCGCCGCCCAGGCCAGGAGCAGGAGAAGGACCCAGAACATGGCGTTTTTCTATGCGATGGTCCGGGCGGGCGTCATGCTCCATTCACTATGTGGGACGTGGTCGTTGCCGGTGTGTGACGTTCCGTTTTCCGGGCGGCGCGGAGCGGCGGCGCCGGGCACCCGCCCGGCCCGCCCGCTCAGCGGCGCAGCAGCACCCTTCGGGTGGCGCGGGCCAGCCGGGCCACGGGACGCGCCGAGAGCGGGGCCGGACCCGATCGCTCCAGCCACCACGCGCGCAGCCGCCGCGTCCCGGCGCCCTCCGGGAGTCCCGTGAGCAGGAGGTGTTCGGCGAAGTCCAGTGCGTCGCGGCGGTAGCCGCCGGTCATCGGACGCCGCTGCGCGTACGCGAGGAACGCCGGCCGGTAGCCGTCGGCCAGGATCTCCGGCAGTTCCGGGGCCACCTTCGCCACGACGTCGGCCCGTTTGGCGGCGAGGGCGCGCGCCTGCACCCCGAGCCGGACGCGGTCGAAGCCCTCGGGCGCGGGGGTCCCGGCGACGAGCGCGGACAGCAGGGCGGCCTGTGCCAGCGCCACCCGCTGGCGAGGGGCGTCCCCGGCGCCGGCGCGTGGGTCCGTGCAGGGTCGGTGTGGTTCCGTGCCGGACCCGGGCGAGTCCGTGCCGGGAGCCTCGCCCGGCGCGGTCCCGGTGCCGTCCGGTGTCCGGGACGTCGGTGCGCCCGCCGGGGGAGCCGCGGCGAGGGCGCCGGGGTCCGCCGCCCGCACCGTCCCCGTGGCCGCGGCGGCCGCCGACGGGCCGACCCGGCCGCCCACCGGTGCTGCCGCGCCCCGCTCGGCCGCAGGAGCGGCGACCCGGCGGCCGGCCAGGACCGCCGTGCTCCGTCCGGTCGCCGGGGCCGCGCGTCCCGCCTTCTCCAGGGTCTCCCGGATCGCGGCCAGCTCCCGTTCCAGTTCGGCCGGTCCGGGGAAGTTCTCGTCCCGCTCGAGGAGGACCCCCGGCGGGGTCACCCGGGACGCGAGGTCGGCGAGGATGTCGAGCACGGGCCGCGCGACGGGATGGGCGTGGCTGTCGTGCCACACGCCGTCCCGCTCGAAGCCCCCGGCGACGTGGACGTAGGCGATGGCCTCGACGGGCAGTTCGTCGAGTGCCCGGGCGGGGTCCTCCCCGCGGTTGGCGTGGTTGGTGTGGAGGTTGGCCACGTCGATCAGCAGCCGGACGCCGGTGCGGTCGGCCAGGTCGTAGAGGAACTGTCCCTCGGTCATCTCCTCGCCGGGCCAGGAGATCAGCGCGGCGATGTTCTCCACGGCGAGGGGGACGGGCAGCGCGGCCTGCGCCGCGCGGACGTTCTCGCACAGGACGCGCAGCGCGTCCCGGGTGCGCGGAACGGGCAGCAGGTGACCGGCCTCCAGCGGCGGTGACGCGGTGAGCGGGCCGCCCGCCCGGACGAACGCGATGTGTTCCGTGACGAGCGGGGAACCCAGCGCCTCGGCGCGTTCGGCGAGGGCCGTCAGCCGCGCCTCGTCGGGCCGGTCGGCACCGCCGAGGCCCAGGGAGACCCCGTGCGGCACCACCGTGACACCCCGTTCGCGCAGCCGCAGCAGCGACTCGGGGAGATGGCCGGGGCACACGTTCTCCGCGACCGCCTCGACCCAGTCGACGCCGGGCATGTTCTCCACGGCCTCGGCGATCTCCGGCCGCCACCCGATTCCCGTGCCCAGCCGCATCGGTTCCCCCATGTCCCCTCCTCCGTCACGGCCCCGGTCGTGCCCGCCCGTGCGTCGCTCCCCACGACGGCCGGTGCCCCGGCGTGACCAGGTCATGGCCCCGGGAGTCGGGACCGAACCCCCCGGGGCCGACGTTCAGAGCAACATTTGAGGTTCGGCGCCGGGCCGGACGGCGAAGAGCGGACCGGTGCCGACGAGGCCGAGGACCGGGACGCGGTGGCGGAGCACCGGCCGGCCGTCGAGACCGAGTGCGGCCGGCCGGTGCTCCGCTGATCGGCCGTTTCGCGCCACCTCGCCGAACGGGGGACGCAAGTTGGCCCAAAAGCCCCCTCGCGTCCCCCGTTCGGGGCTGGCAACGCCAACTTCCGTTTCCCTAGGATGTATTGCCGGTCGGGCCGGTCAGGCCGGCCGACGGTGATCTGGGGGAACGATGCAGCCTGGCGAGCAGTTGTCCACGTCGATCGATGCCACGGTGCCCACGGCCGCGCGCATGTACGACCACTACCTCGGCGGCAAGGACAACTACGCCGCCGACCGGGCGGCCTGCGAAGAGCTGGACAAGGTCGTGCCCAGCACGCGCGCGCTCGCGCTGAACAACCGGCGTTTCCTCCAGCGGGTGGTCAGGACGCTCGCGGACGGATACGGGATCAGGCAGTTCCTCGACCACGGATCGGGTCTGCCCACCCAGAACAACGTGCACCAGGTCGCCCAGAGGGTCGACGAGACGTGCCGGGTGGTCTACGTCGACAGCGACCCGATGGTGCTGGTGCACGGCCGGGCCCTGCTGGACCAGAACGAGCGGACCGCCGTCATACACGCCGACATGCGGCAGACGGAGCAGATCTTCTCCCACCCCGACACCCGGCGACTGATCGACTTCTCGCAGCCGGTGGCCGTGCTGTTCAACTCGGTGTTCCACTGCATCCCGGACAGCGAGACCGACGGCCCCCTCCCGGTGATCCGCCGTGTCGCCGAACGGCTGGCGCCCGGCAGTTTCATGGTGATGTGCCAGCTGGTCAGCGAGAACGCCGAGGTGCGCGACTTCGTCACCGGCTTCATGGACAAGGCGACCCAGGGGCACTGGGGCCGGGTGCGCCAGGAGAAGGACGTGGAGGGGTTCTTCGACGGCATGGACGTCCTCGAACCCGGGCTGGTCGAGGTGTCCACCTGGCGCCCGGACACCGACGTCGTGCCGCGCCAGCTCACACAGGAGTGGATCGAGTTCGGCGGGGTCGGCCGGATCAGCTAGATCCGGTCCGGCGGACCGTCTCCGCGGGTGCGGCGGGATCCGCCGGCGGATCCCGCCGACGACGGCCGGACTCGCCCTGGCGCTCCGTCAGCGCGACGCGCCGTAGCGCTGTTCCACCGTGCTGCGCAGCAGCGCCAGGGACTCGCGGGGGCTGAGGGCCTCGTCGGCGAGTCGGTCCAGCACCACCCGGTACTCCTCCGTCTCGTCCCGGTCCTCCAGGAAGTTGGCGCTCCTGATGTGCTCCAGGTAGACGATGTCGGGCAGTTCGGCACCGCCGAAGCGCAGATAGGTGACGGGGATGGCCGGCGCCGAGGCGTTGGTGACGTCCAACGGCACGATCTGCACGACCACATGGGGCCGCCGGGCCATCTCGATGAGGTGCTCCAGCTGAGTGCGCATCACCTCACGGCTGCCCAGGACGCGCAGCAGTACGGACTCGTCGACGACGGCCCACAGATAAGGGGCGTCCGCCCGGTCCAGCAGCTCCCGCCGGCGCATGCGCAGCTCCACCCGGCGCTGCACCTCGGCCGCCGGCGCCGTCGGCAGCCCGCGTTCCACCACGGCCCGGGTGTAGTCGGCGGTCTGCAACAGGCCCGGAACGTACTGGATCTCGAAGGTCCGGATGGTGGTGGCCGCCTCCTGGAGTCCGACCAGCCGGTCGAACCACTCGGGCATCAGCCGCTTGTCGTAGCGCTGCCACCAGCCCGGCTCACCCGCGCGCTTGAGCAGTCTGAGCAGGACCGACACCTCGTAGTCATCGGTCCCGTACAGCTTCAGCAGGGCGAGGACGTCGTCCTCCGTGGGCGGCCGGCGCCCCTTGCCCGCCTCTATGCGCGACAGCTTCGCCGCGCTGAACCCGAGGGAGCGCGCCGCCTGTTCCTGGGAGAGGCCCGCGTCCTCGCGCGCGCCGGCCAGCTGAACGCCGACCAGCATCTTCAGCAGAGTGGGGGCGGGCTCCTCCCGGCTCAGATACGGTTCGAGGCGGGAGGCACGGGGTGACTCGACGGACATCCTGACTCCCTGTCGACCGGCAGAAGACAGCCAAAATTATCGCACTGCGCCGGACCCTGCCGCAGGGGGAGACAGAAGTGGGCAACCGCCCTTCCGTTTCAACCGGGTTCGGGACACGGGGAGCCGGTCTCAGAGCAGGTGATCGAACTCCCCGTCCTTCGCGCCGGCCAGGAACGCGGCCACTTCCGCCGGGGTGTAGACGAGGGCCGGGCCGTCGGGGTCGCGGGAGTTGCGCACCGCTATGCCTCCGTCGCCCAGGGCCGCCACCTCGACGCAGTTGCCCTCGGCGTTGCTGTGCCTGCTCTTGATCCACCGGGCGTCCAGCGAACTCGCCCGCACCCCGTTCGGCACTGATGGCACCAACGCACTCTCCTTGCTGACGTTCCGCCGGGTGCGCGCCCGGCCGTCCGCCCGGTCGCGGGCTCCGGCCGGACCTCACGCGGCCCATGCCTCTCTCCGTCTTCATGCAATTTCTCGTGCAATTGCACGAAGACGCTGTCGGCGTGGATAATAGCCGTGGCGCCAACCTCGTTACCAGAGGCCTGTACTGACGTCGGCTCAGCCGCTCCCCGAGGAGCGTGATCGTCCGGGACGGGCCGTCGGTCCGCTCGTGCACCTGTCACTGTCCGACGCCTCCGGAGGGAGCGGAAATGGCAACACCACTCAGGAACCTGGAACGCGTGTCGTGGGGCGAGATCAAGGACTCCAAGGGGTCGGCGGAAGCGATCCCCTTCCTGCTCAACACCGTGGCCTGGGGAGACGCGGCGACGGCCAGAGCGGCACTCCAGGACCTGCGGGAACGAATCTGCCAGTTCGGGTTCGTCGTGGAGCAGGCGACGGCCGCCACCGTCCCCTTCCTCTGGGAGCTCGCCGAACTCCCCCAGGTGACCTGCCGGGTCCAGATAATCCAGCTCCTGAGGGACATCGCGGAGGCCCGGCAGTGGGAACGCACGGCAGCCGCCTACCCCAAACTCCTCAACCGCCGTGAGAACTGGGTGGGCTGGGAGCGCGAGGCCCGCCAGGCCGTGCGCGCCCACCGCGGCACCCTCCAGCATCTGCTCGCCGAGCCGGACACCGAACTCGTCCGGGTCACCGCGGAGCTCGCGACCACGCTGGCCGACTGAGGCGGCCCGCCGTCAGCCCGCCGCCTCCGGGGAACGCTTCGGCAGGGCGCCGGCACGGTCGTGCCCCTCGACGGCGACCGTCAGTCCGGGAGCGATCTCCGTGAACCCCGCGTCACGGACCAACGGGATCCCGGAGACGCTGAGCTCACGCCAGCGGGCCGGGTCGGCGGTGCGCACGGAGAGGGCGAAGCCCGCCTCGCGCCAGGCGATCCGCTCCTTCTCCGACAGCTCCCACCAGGCCAGTTGGGCGCCATGGCCCGTCTGCGCCATCGTCTTGCCGGCCGACATGTCGAGTCCCGGGTTCAGCCACAGCACGGGCGCCGCCGGATCGGCCGGTGCCGGCGGCTCCGGATCGTCGAGGTCCGTGCCGGACACCTGGAGCCGCGCCAGGTCCTTGGGCCAGCCGTCCAGCGGCACCGGCGGGAAGACCCGTACCTCCGCGGACCGCCCGGTCACGGTGATCCCGGGCAGCGCCTCGGCCCGCCGCCACTCGGCCCCGCGCGCCCGCCGCACGACCTTGCGGATCCGGGCGTCCTGCCAGTCCCGCATCGCCTGCGCCCAGACGCCGTCCCCGAGCGAACGTTCGTCGCTCAGGATCGTCAGCACGGCCCGCGCGGAGGTCTCCAGAGCGTCGGTGCGGGCCGGGGGAGCGTCCTTCTCGATGTGCACCACCAGCGGCAGTACGAACTGTTGCGCCTCGTCGCGCGCGGTGGGCTCGTCGCGGAACGGGCTGTCGCCGGCGGGGTTCGGGTCGTCGCTGTTCACGCCCTCAAGTCTGCCAGGCGGAAGATCCGTTCCGGACGGACGGTCCGGTTCCGCTCGGCGGGCGACCGTCTCGCGGACCGGTGCCCGCGCCGGTCAGCCCGAACACGCGGTGCGCTGTGCCTCCTGCCAGGCGCAGACAGGGCACAACGTGATCCCCTTGTGCGCCTCCGGGTACTCGGTCGGCTCGCGGCACAGCACGCACTCCGCGTACGGCGGTCCGCCCCGCCCCGCCGTGCCGAGGGCGTCGCGGAGATCCCCGGCCGGCCCGTCCGCGCGGCAGTCGTCGCTCATGCCCCCAGCTTACGGGGAGCGGCGGCCCGGACCCCGCCGAGTTCCATCGGCGGGAACACGTCGTCGCCGTGGTGCGACCAGTGCCCCGAGATCTCGTACAGCTCCTTCTTGCCCAGCACCGGTGAGTACACGTGCCGGTAGCCCGCCCGCCGCTCGGCGTCGCGGACGTACTCCTCCAGGGCGTACCGCACGGTGGCGCCGTCCGGCAGCCGGTACGGAAGGCCGGCGTCCATCAGGGGGTCGGTGTCGAACAGGCCGAGTTCGCGGCCGAGTCGGCGGTGGTCGTTCAGGGTGGTCTCCTCGCTGGGGAGGGCGAGTGACCACACGGCGAAGCCCCGGGGCACTCGCCCCGGGGCTTCGCCTCACGTCAGCGGTCAGCGCGCCGGGACACTCTCCGGCGTCGTCGTGTTCATCGCGGCACGCTTCATGGCGCTCACGCCAGCAGCGGATCCCGGGGCGGGCACGGGAATATGCGGTGCGGTGTGGCGTGGGCCGGGACCGTGCCGCGCGGGCACGGGTCTAACCCGCCGGCGCATCCGGCTCCGCGCGTTCCTCCACGTTCCCGGAACTCCCGGACCGGCCCGCGTCGTTCCCGAAGGCGTCCGGATCCCCGGAGTCCTCCGGTCCCTCCGGCTCCATCGGCACCCTGGGCTCGCCCAGGATCCCGAACGTGTCCGGGACGCCGAGCCCGTCCGTGTCCGCGAACGCCTCCGGAAGACCGAGCGCCTCCAGCGTTCTGCCGATCCGGTCCGGCGCGGGGGGAGGTTCGACGGGATCGACGCCGGGCTGCCGTTCCACCGGGGGCTGCGTGCTCGACGGCCGCTCCGGCCGTGCCGGGGCCGTCGGCCGCTCTCCTTGCCCCTGCACTTGCACTTGTCCCGGTCCTTGTCCTTGTCCTGACTGGGCGCGTTCCAGGAAGCGCAGGAGTTCGACCGGGAAGGGCAGGACGAGGGTGGAGTTCTTCTCGGCGGCGAC
>NZ_KZ626844.1 GCF_002911015.1 Streptomyces populi | reverse complement strand
GTGCATCGCAAGGCGGAGGGTCGCCCGCGTACTGGGTGTACTCGGGTGATCCCGACAACGCGGCGAGGTGCCGTGCCAGGCGTCGCGAGCCAGACGGGACTTTCGAAACACGCCCTAGGACCCGAGTCACCGGGAGACATCGGGGACAAGTCCCGCGACAGCCGTGAACGACGGGCCGCCGGTGAAAAACCGGCGGCCCGTCGCCGTACCGGTCGGGCACACTCGCCCGCATGGACATCGTCATCAGGACCGCCCGGCCGGAGGAGTACCGCGTCGTCGGCGAGATCGCGGCCCAGGCCTACCTCGGGGACGGGCTGCTGGACTTCGGGGAGAGCGACGCGTACCTCGGAAGACTGCGGGACGTCGCGGGGCGCGCGGCCGTCGCCGAGGTGCTGGTCGCCGTCGAGGGGGACCGGGTGCTCGGCAGCGTGACCTTCGCGGCGGACGGCAGCCCCATGGCCGACTCCGCGCGCGCGGGTGAGGCCGAGATCCGGATGCTGGCGGTCGCCCGGGAGGCGCGCGGCCGGGGCGCGGGCGAGGCCCTCGTGCGCGCCTGCGTCGGCCGGGCACGGGCCGCCGAGGGCTGCGCGCGCCTCGTACTGTCCACCCAGCGCACCATGCACAGCGCCCACCGGCTCTACGAGCGCCTGGGCTTCACCCGCACCCCGGACCGTGACTGGAACCCGTTTCCGGAGCTCGACGACATCCGGCTGCTCACCTACGAGTTGACGCTCCGGCACACTCCGTAGCGCTCCCGAGCACCCAGCGGACACAACATGTGGGGGCAGTCCCGGAGCCCGGCACAAGATGTATGCTCATGGTCGCTGTCGCCGCAGGGGAATCCGGTGCGAATCCGGAACTGTCCCGCAACGGTGTACTTGTGCGTGTTCGCGTCTGCGTGTGCCCGTACTCGCGTCAGTCCGAGGACCTGCCGACAGCGCGCCCCGGCCGTCCGGCCCGGGTGCCGACGACGTCCGGGCCTCGCGGAATGGGCCGGTGGACGCGGTGTGTGCTGCCCCGAAGCGCTCCCGTGTGCCCCGTGCCCGCCCGCGAGGCCCCGTGCCGAGCGAGGGAGAGCCCCAGTGACCATCGCGCCAGCCGATCCGGCTTCAGCGACCGCGCAGCAGGCCCCGGTGGAGACCGACGGTCCCGGGACCGCGCTGCTGCGGACCCTGACGGATCTGACCGCCGACCTCCCCGACGCCGACCCCGGCCGGGTCGCCGCCGCGGCGCTGCGCGGCCGGTCCGCCCGCGCCGACGAGGCCGAGCTGCGCGAACTGGCCACCGAGGCGGCCGCGGGTCTCATCTCCGAGGACCCCGCCTACTCCCGGCTGGCCGCCCGCCTGCTCGCGATCACGATCGCCGCCGAGGCCGCCTCCCAGGGCGTCACCGCCTTCTCCGAGTCGGTCGCCGTCGGCCACCGCGAGGGCCTGATCGCCGACCGCACGGCCGCGTTCGTGCGGCTGCACACGGCCCGCCTCGACGCGCTGATCGACGCCGAGGGCGACGACCGCTTCGGCTACTTCGGGCTGCGCACGCTGCACAGCCGCTATCTGCTCCGGCACCCGATCACCCGCAAGGTCGTCGAGACGCCCCAGCACTTCATGCTCCGGGTGGCCTCCGGTCTCGCGGAGGACGACACCGTCCGCTCCGTGGACGAGGTCGCCGCGCTCTACCGGCTCATGAGCCGCCTCGACTACCTCCCCTCCTCCCCCACGCTCTTCAACTCCGGTACGCGGCACCCCCAGATGTCGTCCTGCTACCTCCTCGACTCCCCGCTGGACGAGCTGGACTCCATCTACGACCGCTACCACCAGGTGGCGCGGCTGTCGAAGCACGCGGGCGGCATCGGGCTGTCGTACTCCCGCATCCGCTCGCGCGGTTCGCTGATCCGGGGCACCAACGGGCACTCCAACGGCATCGTCCCGTTCCTGAAGACGCTCGACGCCTCGGTCGCCGCGGTGAACCAGGGCGGCCGGCGCAAGGGCGCGGCCGCGGTCTACCTGGAGACCTGGCACTCCGACATCGAGGAGTTCCTGGAGCTGCGGGACAACACCGGTGAGGACGCCCGGCGTACGCACAACCTGAACCTCGCGCACTGGATCCCGGACGAGTTCATGCGCCGCGTGAACGCGGACGGCGTCTGGTCGCTGTTCTCCCCCGCCGACGTGCCGGAACTGGTCGACCTGTGGGGCGACGAGTTCGACGCGGCCTACCGCAAGGCCGAGGAGGCGGGCCTGGCCCGCAAGACCATCCCGGCCCGCGACCTGTACGGCCGCATGATGCGCACCCTCGCGCAGACCGGCAACGGCTGGATGACCTTCAAGGACGCCGCCAACCGGACCGCCAACCAGACGGCGGAGCCGGGCCACACGGTCCACTCCTCGAACCTGTGCACCGAGATCCTGGAGGTCACGGACGACGGGGAGACGGCGGTCTGCAACCTGGGCTCGGTCAACCTCGGCGCGTTCGTGACCGGCGGGGACATCGACTGGGAGCGGCTGGACGAGACCGTGCGCACCGCGGTGACCTTCCTCGACCGCGTGGTGGACATCAACTTCTACCCGACCGAGCAGGCGGGCCGCTCCAACGCCAAGTGGCGTCCGGTCGGCCTCGGCGCGATGGGTCTTCAGGACGTCTTCTTCAAGCTGCGGATCCCCTTCGACTCGCCCGAGGCCCGCGCGCTGTCCACCCGGATCGCCGAGCGGATCATGCTCGCCTCGTACGAGGCCTCCGCGGACCTCGCCGAGCGCAACGGACCGCTCCCGGCCTGGGAGAAGACCCGTACCGCCCGTGGCGTGCTGCACCCGGACCACTTCGACGTCGAGCTGAACTGGCCGGAGCGCTGGGCGGCCCTGCGGGAGCGGATCGCCTCGGTCGGCATGCGCAACTCGCTGCTGCTCGCGATCGCGCCGACCGCCACCATCGCGTCCATCGCGGGCGTGTACGAGTGCATCGAGCCGCAGGTGTCGAACCTGTTCAAGCGCGAGACGCTCTCCGGCGAGTTCCTCCAGGTCAACTCCTACCTGGTGGCCGAGCTGAAGGAGCTCGGCGTGTGGGACGCGCAGACCCGTGAGGCGCTGCGCGAGTCCAACGGCTCGGTCCAGGGCTTCACCTGGGTCCCGCAGGAGGTCCGCGACCTGTACCGCACGGCGTGGGAGATCCCGCAGCGCGGTCTGATCGACATGGCCGCCGCCCGCACCCCGTTCCTGGACCAGGCCCAGTCGCTGAACCTGTTCCTGGAGACGCCGACCATCGGCAAGCTCTCCTCGATGTACGCGTACGCCTGGAAGGCGGGCCTGAAGACGACGTACTACCTGCGTTCGCGTCCGGCGACCCGCATCGCCCGCGCGGCCCAGGCGCAGGCGCGGCCCGAGACCACCATCCCCGTCCAGCAGGCGGCCGACCCCGACGCCGTCGCCTGCTCCCTCGAAAACCCCGAGTCCTGCGAGGCCTGCCAGTGACGATCGACACGAACACCGAGAAGAACCTCCTGGACCCGGGCTTCGAACTCACCCTGCGTCCCATGCGCTACCCGGACTTCTACGAGCGCTACCGGGACGCGATCAAGAACACCTGGACCGTCGAGGAGGTCGACCTCCACTCGGACGTCGCCGACCTCGCGAAGCTGACGCCGGGCGAGCAGCACATGATCGGCCGACTGGTCGCGTTCTTCGCGACGGGCGACTCGATCGTGGCGAACAACCTGGTGCTGACGCTGTACAAGCACATCAACTCCCCCGAGGCGCGGCTGTACCTGAGCCGTCAGCTCTTCGAGGAGGCCGTGCACGTCCAGTTCTATCTGACGCTGCTCGACACCTACCTGCCCGACCCGGACGACCGCGCGGCGGCCTTCGCGGCGGTCGAGAACATCCCCTCCATCCGCGAGAAGGCGCAGTTCTGCTTCAAGTGGATGGACTCGGTGGAGAAGCTGGAGCGGCTGGAGACCAAGGCCGACCGCCGGCGCTTCCTGCTGAACCTGATCTGCTTCGCCGCGTGCATCGAGGGGCTCTTCTTCTACGGTGCCTTCGCGTACGTCTACTGGTTCCGCAGCCGGGGTCTGCTGCACGGTCTGGCGACCGGCACCAACTGGGTGTTCCGCGACGAGACGATGCACATGAGCTTCGCCTTCGAGGTCGTCGACACCGTCCGCAAGGAGGAGCCGGAGCTCTTCGACGACCTGCTCCAGGAGCAGGTGACGGACATGCTGCGCGAGGCCGTCGAGGCGGAGCTGCAGTTCGGCCGTGACCTGTGCGGCGAGGGTCTGCCGGGCATGAACACCGAGTCGATGCGGCAGTACCTGGAGTGCGTGGCGGACCAGCGCCTCCAGCGGCTGGGCTTCGCGCCGGTGTACGGCTCCGAGAACCCCTTCTCCTTCATGGAGTTGCAGGGTGTCCAGGAGCTGACCAACTTCTTCGAGCGCCGGCCGTCCGCGTACCAGGTCGCGGTGGAGGGCACCGTCGACTTCGACGAGGACTTCTGACCGGTCAGGTCTTCTGACCTTCTGACCTTCTGACCGACCGTCATCGACGAGAGCCGGGCCGCACCCTGCGGCCCGGCTTTCGTCACGTACAGCTCCCGCGCCTCCAATCGCCGCGCCAATCCCCGTCCATGGAGCGGCAAAGTTCTGCCGGCACCGCTGTTCGCGCGCCGTTCCCCCCGGTTACGTTCTGGCCGTCCCGTCGCGCCACGCTCCGCGGCACACCGGGACGGCTGATTTGGCATGCCCATGACGCATCTCTCCACGTTCGCGCTACGCGCGTCACGGGCGGCCCTCTCAGCGCGCCGAGAACCCCACTTCCGGCCAAGGCGCCGCGCACGGCCCCACCCGGGCCCGAGCGGTACCGGCCTCGAACCGATGGAGGCGACACCCCCATGCGTTCCCAGCGCCCGATATCCGCCGGCAGACCGGCCCGGAGCCTGCGAAGACTCCTCACCACCGCCCTCCCCGCCCTGGCGCTCGGCCTCGCCGGGTTCACCGCGGCCCCGCCCGCGAGCGCGCAGCCCGCGCCGGCCCCCCACGTCTCCCGGACCACCCAGAACTCCCGCGCCCTGACCGACCCCGCCCGGCAGACGGTCCACGCGACCGGCCGGGCCGGTCAGAAGGTCGCGACGAAGCACCTGTGCGCCGCGGCGACGAAGCCGGGCCGGATGTCCTGCTTCGCCCAGCGCCGTACCGACATCGCGCAGAAGCTCGCGGCGAAGGTCTCCCCCGACGCCGCCGCCGCGGTCTCCGGCCTCAGCCCGGCCAACCTGCACAGCGCCTACAACCTGCCCTCGACGGGCGGCTCCGGCATGACGGTCGCCGTGGTCGACGCCTACAACGACCCCAACGCGGCCGCCGACCTGGCCACCTACCGCTCGCAGTACGGGCTGTCCGCCTGCACCGTGGCCAACGGGTGTTTCAAGCAGGTCAGCCAGACCGGTTCGACCACTTCGCTGCCGAGCAACGACACCGGCTGGGCGGGTGAGGAGGCGCTCGACATCGACATGGTCAGCGCCGTCTGCCCCAACTGCAACATCATCCTCGTCGAGGCGAACTCCGCGAACGACTCCGACCTCGGCGCCGCCGAGAACGAGGCCGTCGCGCTGGGCGCGAAGTTCGTCTCCAACAGCTGGGGCGGCTCCGAGTCCTCCTCGCAGACCGGCGAGGACACCTCGTACTTCAAGCACCCGGGTGTCGCCATCACCGTCTCCTCGGGCGACGAGGCCTACGGCGCCGAGTACCCGGCGACCTCCCAGTACGTGACCGCCGTCGGCGGAACCGCGCTGAGCACCTCCTCCGGCACCCGCGGCTGGAGCGAGTCGGTCTGGAAGACCAGCAGCACCGAGGGCACCGGCTCCGGCTGCTCCGCCTACGACGCCAAGCCGTCCTGGCAGACCGACACCGGCTGCGCGAAGCGCATGGAGTCCGACGTCTCCGCGGTCGCCGACCCCGCGACCGGTGTGGCGGTCTACGACACCTACGGCGGCTCCGGCTGGGCGGTCTACGGCGGCACCAGCGCCTCGGCGCCGATCATCGCGGGCGTCTACGCGCTGGCCGGCACCCCGGGCTCCGGCGACTACCCGGCGAAGTACCCCTACTCCCACACCTCGAACCTGTACGACGTGACCAGCGGCAACAACGGCTCCTGCTCCACCTCGTACTTCTGCACCGCGGGCACCGGCTACGACGGCCCGACCGGCTGGGGCACCCCCAACGGCACGGCCGCCTTCACCTCGGGCACCGGCACCGGCACCACGGTGACCGTCACCAACCCGGGCAGCCAGTCCACGGCCACCGGCAGCGCCGCGAGCCTTCAGATCTCGGCCAGCGACAGCGCCGGCGCGACCCTCACCTACAGCGCGACCGGACTGCCGACCGGCCTGTCCATCGGCAGCTCGACCGGTCTGATCTCCGGCACCGCGAGCACCGCGGGCACCTACGCGGTCACCGTCACGGCCAAGGACAGCACCGGCGCCTCCGGTTCCGCCTCCTTCACCTGGACCGTCGGCACCTCGGGCGGCACCTGCTCCTCGGCGCAACTGCTCGGCAACCAGGGCTTCGAGTCGGGCGCCACCGTGTGGAGCGAGACCAGCGGTGTCATCACCGACGACACCGGTGAGGCGACCCACGGCGGCTCGTACGACGCCTGGCTCGACGGATACGGCTCGACCCACACCGACACGCTCTCCCAGTCGGTGACGATCCCGTCCGGCTGCAAGGCCACGTTCACCTTCTACCTGCACGTCGACACGGCCGAGACCAGCACGAGCACGGCCTACGACAAGCTCACCGTCACCGCGGGCTCCACCACGCTCGCGACCTACTCCAACCTGAACAAGGCTTCCGGGTACGCCCAGAAGAGCTTCGACCTGTCCTCCTTCGCCGGTTCGACCGTCACGCTGAAGTTCAGCGGCGTCGAGGACTCCTCGCTCCAGACCAGCTTCGTCGTGGACGACACGGCCCTGACGACAAGCTGAGCCGCACCGGGGCCCCGGCCGCCGAGGCGGCCGGGGCCCCGTCGTGCGCGCGGAGGGATCCCGATCCACCGGTGGCACGTCCAACCCCCGAGGAGGCCACCCCATGCGTCGAACGACTCACACCCGGACCATCGCCCTCGCCGCCCTGGCCCTGCTGCTGGCGGGCTGCGGCAGCCAGGGCACCACCGACACGGGCGCCGACGGCACCCGATCGCCGTCCCCGACCGGAGGCACGGCGACGGCGTCCCCGTCCCCGACCGGAGGCACCGCGGCACCGTCCCCGAGCCCGACCGACGGCACCCGATCGCCGTCCCCGCCCCCTTCCGGACCGGACTGCGCGAAGGCCGAGGCACAGCTCGACGCCGCCGACACGGGCCACACGTACTGTCTGGCACCCGGCGACACGATCCGGGTCCTGCTGGACGGCACCACCAGCCGGCCCTGGAAACCGGTCAAGAGCGACGGCGACGCGCTGACGGCCACCAACGGCGGGATCGTCCTCCAGCCGGGTGACGCCTCCGCCGCCTACCGGGCGGTCGGGGCCGGGACCGTCACGCTGACCTCGTCGCGGCCGATGTGCCCGAGCGACCCGGCCCGGATGTCCTGCAAGGGCCTCCAGGAGTGGACGGTCACCGTGGTCGTGCCGAAGGCGTGAGACCGCCGCGGCGCGCGCCCGGGGCCCGAGGGCGGTCCGGACGTGCGCCGCGGACGGCTCGGCGGCCGGGCACCGGCCCGCGCCGTCCGGGTCGGGCCCGGCCTACACCGGGTCCTCCTGGCGCGGCCGGGCCCTCAGCCGCAGCCTGTGGGGCCGCAGGGTGATGCCGACGCGGGTCGCGTCACTGGACCCGGACACCTGTTCGAAGTGCCACCGGGACGCCAGGGTCGCGGTGATCAGGGAGAGCAGCGCCATCGAGAAGTGGTCGCTCGGGCACTTGCGGTTGCCCACGCTGAAGGGGCGCATCGCGTACTTCGGGATGTCCTCGGAACGTTCCGGAAGCCAGCGGTCGGGATCGAAATCCAGGTGTTCCCGGTACGACCGGGGATCGCGCTGGATCGCGTACGGGCTGTATACGATGTCCGCTCCGGCCGGAATGCGATAGCCGCCCAGCTCGGTTTCGGCCACCGCGCGCCGCGTCAATATCCATACGGCGGGCCGTAAACGCATCGCCTCGACGATGACATTGTTCGTGTACGACAGCTTCCGGACGTCGCCGAATCCGACGGGCCGGTCTCCCGCGACGGATCGGACCTCTGCGGCCACTTTGTCCGCGTGTTCCGGATGTTCCGTCAAGACTTGAAGCAACCACATGATCGTGGAGGCGATGGTTTCGCTGCCGGGGGTGAGTATCGCGACGACTTGGTCGTGGATCTCCTGTTCGCCTATGGGGTCGCCGTCGTCGTTCTTCGCTTCCAGCAATGCCGTCAGCAAATCGTCCGGCTTTTGACCAGATGCCCGCCGCTCGTCGATGATCTCGTCGACGAGCGCGTGCAGATCGGCCAATGCGCGGTCGAATGCGCGTATCGAGGGAAGCGGGAGCCGGTAGAGCGGTCCGGCGGGTACGACCATACGGCGGTACATGCCGTGGAACACGGTGGTGAGCGCGAGGCTCAGCCGCTCGGCGCGCTCGTCCATGAACCGTCCGCGCAGCAGACAGCGGGCGGCGACACGGACCGCGACGCGGAACGACTCGGAGGTGCAGTCGACCGTCGCGCCGCTCTCCCAGCGCTCCGCGAACGCCTTCGACTCCTCCTCCATGATCGGGCCGTACTCGGGGATGGCGTCGGCCCGGAACGCGGGCTGGATGGTCCGGCGCTGGCGCCGGTGCAGCGCCCCGTTGGCCGTGGCGACACCCTGTTTGCCCAGCAGGCCTTCGAGCGACTCCCACAGGGGGCCGCCGATCTCGTAGTCGGGACTGAGTGCCAGCGCGCCGGTGAGCGCGGGGGTGGTGACGGCGTACACCGTCTTGGGTCCCATCCTGAGCCGGACGACATCGCCGTGGTCGCGCAGCCGGGCGAGGAAGCCCAGGGGGTCGCGGACCAGCTTCCAGCCGTGCCCGAGGACGGGCACCCCGCCTCCGGCGAGGGGCGGGACCGACAGCTCCCGCGCCTCGGGCACCTCGGGTCGTACCGAATCGACGGTCATTTCCCACCTGCCGCTTCATTGTTGACGTACGGGGGCGTGGAGCGGTCGTCCCAGCTGTCGACCATGTACCGGCCCGACTCGTGGTGGAACCAGTACACGGAGCTGAACCAGTTCCGCATGTTTTCGAGGCACGCCGTGACGGCGACACTCGTCTCTTTTCCCCGGACCGTGCCGTCGGCGAGCGATTCGGCGAGCCGTAATACGCCCTTCTCGGCGGCGAGGAACTGCTCCACGCATTCCTCGACCCGCCGCCTCACTTCGGTGACGGCTTCTTCCAGCGTCAGCCCCTCGTGATGAATGAGACTGATCCCGAGATTGTGCACCTCGTCGCCCGCTATTTCTTTGGGCAGAGAACAGAGGTCGTTGTACCAGGCGGCGAATTCCTGACTGAGCAGCGCCGCCCGCGTGAATGCGGGATGGAGCCTCACACCGACGGGTAGTTCATGGCCCGTACTCGGCTCCAGAAGGTCGGTCCAGATCCAGTGCGCGAAAGTGAGGCGCCGGAGTTCCAGGTATTCCGCGACCGTGGGAACGGTGCCGGAGATCCGGTTCCGGAACTCCCGGTCGTAGGCCTCGATCACCGCATGGAAGTGGAACGCGAACCGTTTGTTCCACTTCTCGCCGAGGAACGAGTACAACCGCACCATGCTGTCCGCGAATCCCGCGACCAGGGGATCCCGGTGGTGCAGGTGCTCCCCGGGTGCGTCGAGGGCCGCATGGAGCCGGAACCTGAGCTTCCGCCAGGCGCCCGCCCTGCCGTGGACCGCGTCGCGGTCATGACGGTCGTCCCAGACGAAGAACCACGCGCTGTAGTCCGCTATCGCCTGCATGACCTCGTCGGGGGCGCCCGTGTAGTAGCCCGCCATGAGATCCGTGTAGCGCAGGCCGTCGGCATACTCCTCGACCTTGCCCGCGGGCATCAGCCGTTTTTCGAGGAGCCAGGCCCTGGTGTTCTCCTGGAGCCTCGGCCAATACGGGTGCAGTCGACGGGGAAACTCGGACTCGACCACCGGAAGAGAGAGCGCCGGCGGTACCGCGAGCGCTGTCGACGAAGAGCCGTATGAGAAAGCACGCACGAACAAACCCCTCTCAGCCGCCTGTTGACGTCACACCCCTCCACCCGTGCCGGGCGCGCGTCGTCGCGTATCCCCGCACTTCCCATTCAGCACCACAACTGACCGCTCTGGGAATGGATTCGGACCACCGACTGCGCGACCGCGCCGAGAATATCCCCTTGTATGACTGAATATGGATCGCTGAAGGAGTACAAGGGATCGAACATACGACGTACATGCGAACGGTGCCTGGTCAGGAGGATCACCTGCCCAGGCACCGTTTCGAGTAGACCCACGAGGGACCGCGCGTCACGCCGGTCAATTCATGTCACAGCCGCGCGGGGCGCCCGGCGGGGCGACGGCTCAGCCGTTCGCCACGACCTCGTAGCGGGGCTCGTTCTCGGCCATCTGCCGCAGCGCGTCCTTGCGGTCGCGCTTGGAGAGCCGGTCGATGTACAGGTAGCCGTACAGGTGGTCCGTCTCGTGCTGGAGGCAGCGCGCGAAGTAGCCCGTGCCGCGCACCCGGACCGGGTTGCCCTTCTCGTCCTGCCCGGTGACCTCGGCGTAGTCGGGGCGGGCGAGCGGCGCGTAGGCGGTCGGCACGGACAGGCAGCCCTCGTTGCTCTCGTCCAGCTGACGCCGGTCGGCGGGCAGGTCGACCAGCTTCGGGTTGCAGACCACGCCGACGTGCCGGACGCCCTGGTCGTCCTGGCAGTCGTAGACGAAGACCTTCAGGTCGACACCGATCTGATTGGCCGCCAGGCCCACGCCCTCGGCGGTGCGCTGGCTCGCGAACATGTCGGCGACCAGCTGGTCCAGCTCGTCCCCGAACTCGGTGACGTCCTTGCACTCCTTGTGCAGCACCGGGTTCCCGACCACCGTGATCGGGCGCGAGGTGCCGCGCTCGCGGTAGCCGCTCTCGCGCTCCTCGGTGTCCTCGGTGTCGATGACGAAGCCGTCGTCGTCCACGGGGAGCACGCCCACGTGCTGCTGATCGGTGTCCTGCTGCGCCATGACGACGTACGCCTTCCTCAGACCTTGGAATTTCCTGCGACTACAGCCTAAAGGTGCGCTCAGCAGACCTCTTCCAGATCCCGCCAGTCACGGGAGTCCGGGCTGTCGGCGACCCAGCCGTCGAGAAGACCGCGCACCAGCGAGGCGGGCGCCGCGAGCCCGCACTCCCGCTCGGGCACCCACAGCAGCCCGTCGGTGCGATGGCCGAGCGGACCCGGGTGCCCCGGCTCGCTGTGGTCGTGCGGGTCGAGGTGTTCCTCGTCGCCCTCGTCGGACGGCATCCGGGACTCGGAGCACATCCGGCACAGCAGCCGTACGGACGACGACCAGTCCTCCGCGGCGAAGCCGGCGTCGGCGGCGAGCCGTTCCAGCGCGTCCCGGTCGTCCTCGGTGGCCGCCTCGAGGAGGACGACCCAGGTCGGCACCGGTGAAGGGGCCCACAGCTCGATCTCGTCGAAGACCGGGTAGGCGTGCCCGGCGGCCGTGGTCCGCTCACCGTGCGGAACGCCGTCGTGCAGCACGACCTCGCCCCAGCGGCGGCCCGAGGACGGCAGCGGGATCGACAGCACCTCGAGACGGGCCGGGTCCAGCCGGCGCCCCCACACCACCTCGGCCTCGCCCTCCGGGGACAGCCGGACCGCCGCGCTGCCGAGGGCCATGCCCGTCGGCTCGCCGGAGACGGCGGCGCCACCGGGGACCCGCAGCCCGTACGCCTGCCAGGCGCGCCGCGCCAGCGGCCAGTCCTGGAGGGCGGTGGCCGCGATCCCCACGTTCCACCAGTCGGGTGCGCCGGTCTCCCGGTCGAGCAGGGCGACGGCGCGCAGACCGGCCGCCCGCGCCTGCTCCCAGTCGTGCCGGAACTTGTGCAGCAGGGCCAGGTTGAACCAGGACTCGGACAGCCAGGGCTCCAGGTCCGCGGCACGCGTCAGCAGCGCTCCCGCGTCCTCGTACCGGCCGTCGCCGATCAGCGTGAACGCACGATCGGTGGCCTGCCGCCACGAGGCGGAGGGCCGGTGTCGCCCCTTGCCGAAGATCCTCACGATTCCCGCCTGCCAGTTCCTCGCGTTTCCCGCCTGCCGGTCCCTCGAAGAGTCCCTGGGAGGCAGTGCAGCCCCGGTCCGGCCCGTGCCCCCTGACACCCTCTCCCTCGCATCCAACCACGTACCTTCGGACGGCCGCTCATTACCCATGGGTTACCCAGGCCGGGGCAAGGTCAGACCGGCTCGGGACAGGACCCGGGCCAGTGACTCCACGACCTCCGGCTGGTAGTCGCGGGCGGTGCCCAGCCGCAGTTCCTCCAGCGCGGTCAGCGGTCCCGAGGGCCCCGCTCCCCGGGCCATCTCCTCGTACGCGTTCACGGTCCGCACGATGCGCGCGGTGACCGGCTGGTCCCGGTACGGGTCCGCCTGCCGCTCCACCACCACGGCGACCTCGGCCTCCACCCCGGTCTGCCGTACGACGGCGCCGCCGAGCAGCGCGATCCGTCGCTGCTCGTCCGGCGGGAGCGCGGCGGTGGCACCGGCCGGCACGGGGTCGACCAGGCTCAGCTGTCCGATGTCGTGCATCAGCGCCGCGTGCTCCAGGACGGTGAGGTCGGGTTCGGACAGGCCCAGCTCACGGCCCACGGCCCGGCTGAGGGCGGCCACCCGCCGGGCGTGCCCGGCCGGTGTGTACCCGGCGATCTCGGTCGCGCGCGCGAGGGAGGCGATCGTCTGCCGGTAGGTCGCCCGCACGGCCGCGTAGCGCCGGAAGGACAGCTGGGTGAGCAGCAGCGGCAGCGAGAAGACGGGCAGCGCCCACAGTCCGGTCACCGCGACCGCGAGCGCCATCACGGCCCCGGTCGCGCACACCGCCGAACCGATCCCGGGGGTGGCCCGCAGCTCGTCGCGCAGCAGCGGACCGAACGGCCACCGGGTCCGCGCGTGGGCCGTCGCCGCCGCGAGCACGGCGTCCCACAGCGTGGTGAGGACCAGCAGCGCGACCAGCAGCAGGGCCTGGGCCGGACCGCCCCACTCCAGCAACCTGCCCCGGTCGTAGAGGGGTTGGAAGCACACGGCGGCGAAGGCGACGGTCAGGACGCGGCGGGCGAGGTGGTCGGGCGTCGGGCCGTGTCCCCGCGCCACGTGCGGAACGCAGCCGACCAGCGCCGCCGCCACGACGACGGCGACGACCTGGAGGACGCCGTGGTCGGTGCGGTGCCCGGCGTTCTCGCCGAGCAGCGCGTACGCGAGGGCCCCGGCGGCCCCGAGGGGCGCGGGCTCCCGCTCCCCGGTCCCGCTCCACCGGCCGAGCTCGCCGACGGCGATGAGCACGCCGAAGGCCAGCGCCGTACCGCGTTCGTCGAGTCCGTGCCAGAGGGTGACGCCGAGGGCGAGGAGCGCGAGGAGGAGGGCGAGGGCGCGCACCGCGATGAGCAGGACGGGGGTCCCGCCGGCCGACGGGAGGCGGGCGGGGCGGGCGCGGACCCCGGACCGTGGGGCGGTGGTGCTCACGGTGCGCTCCGTCCGACGGTGCCGGACGGATGCGCGGGCGGCATGCCGGACGCGACGGCCGGGGCGGTGTCCGCGGTCACCACGGGGTGCCAGCCGTGCCGGTCGAGCGCCCGTGCCAGTGCCGCCACCATCCGGGGGTCGAACTGCGTCCCCGCGCACCGCGCCAGTTCCTCCAGGGCCGCGCGGACCGGGCGGGCCCTGCGGTAGGACCGGGTCGACGTCATGGCGTCGAACGCGTCGGCCACGGCCACCACCCGGGCGAACTCCGGGATCTGGGCGCCCGCCAGCCCGTACGGGTATCCGCTCCCGTCGAGCCGCTCGTGGTGGTGCAGGATCGCCGAGCGGGCCTCGCCGAGGAACCCGATCCCGCGGACCATCTCGTGGCCGTACTCGGGGTGCAGTTCGATGACCCGCCGCTCCTCGGGGGTCAGCGGTCCGTCCTTGCGGAGCAGCCGTGTGGGGACGCCGAGTTTGCCGACGTCGTGCAGGATCCCGGCGAACCTGAGCACCTCGACGCGCTCGTCGTGCATGCCCAGCTCATGGGCGATCATCACGGACGCCCGGCCGACCCGTTCACTGTGCCCCCGGGTGTAGCCGTCCTTGATGTCGACGGCCTGGACGAGGGCGCGGATGGTGGCCTGGTGGGCGGCCCGCTCGCGGTGGTACTGGGCGAAGACCCAGCAGGACACGTACATCGGCAGCAGGACGAGCAGCGCGGCGACGGGCCCGTACGGGCTGCGCCACAGCACCGCCATCATCAGCCCGGCGAGGCCGTGCACGGCGACCGGTGCCAGCGAGCGCGCGAAGAGGCCGTGCCAGGCGCCGCGCACGGGAGCGCGCTCGGCGAGCGCGAGGATCCCGCCGTCGAGGACGGTGAGCACGGCGCAGAAGGTGAGCGCCGCGGCTCCCGCGGGCACCAGCGCGTAGGGGAAGTCGGGCGTGACGAGCGTCTCCCGGCCGCCGCACGCCCCGTACGTCCGGGAGGCCGCCCAGACGGCGACGGCGAGCTGGGCCGCGCGCCAGATCCGGCGCGGGCCGCGCGGGCGCCGTTCGACCGGGGCGAGCAGTGCCCCGGGCAGCGCGACGAGGGCGGCGGCGGACGGGGGCAGCAGGAAGGCACCGGCCAGCAGGACGGGGAGGAAGGTGCCCATCCCCCGGGCGGTGTCGCCGCCGGGCGCTCCGGCGGCGCGCGGCAGGAGCGGCAGCGTGACGCGCTCGCAGCCCGCGTACAGCACGGCGAGCGGCGCGACGATCCCCCAGGGGACGCGGAGATGGAGCAGGGGAGCCAGGCAGGCGAGAGCCAGGAGAACGACACCGGCCACGTACGCACGGGCCCACGCCGGAACCGTACCCATCCCCGAACCTCCCCCGTACCTCCCCCGGTCTCAGGCTCGGAGCCTAGGACGGGAGGAAGAGGACGGGGACGGGTATGTGCGAATCCGCGGGCTCCAGGCCCGCGGATTAGCACGTTCGGGTGATAAACGGAGGGCCTGGAGTCCGGCCCTCGCGGCGGAGGGCCGCCCGGAGGTCAGGACTCCTGGGCCGTCGCGGTCACGTCGTGCTCGGGCACGGTCTGTCCGGAGCGGATCAGATCGATGCGGCCCATGACCTTGGCCCGCAGATCGGTGGGCACGTCGTCATGGCCGCAGCACCGCTTGACCAGCTTCTTGACGGCCTGTTCGAGGCCGTACTTCTCCAGACACGGGGAGCACTCTTCGAAGTGGACCTCGAACTTGGTGCAGTCCGCGTCCGGCATCTCATGATCGAGGAACTCGTAGAGATGATCGAGTACCTCACTGCAATCCGTCTCGTGCGGCTCTCCGCAGCTCATGAGCCCGAGCCTTTCGCTTCGTTCGACTCTCCGGCGCCGGCGGGGACCAGCCCGCGGTCACGGGCGTAGTCCTCCAGCATGCCGCGCAGTTGGCGACGGCCCCGGTGCAGCCGGGACATCACCGTACCGATGGGTGTCCCCATGATGTCCGCGATCTCCTTGTACGCAAAGCCCTCTACGTCCGCGAGATAGACGGCGATGCGGAATTCCTCGGGGATCGCCTGCAGCGCTTCCTTCACGTCGGAGTCGGGCAGGTGGTCCAGCGCCTGCGACTCGGCGGAACGGAGGCCGGTCGACATGTGCGACTCGGCGCGCGCCAGCTGCCAGTCCTCGATCTCCTCGGCCGCGCTGCGCTGGGGTTCGCGCTGCTTCTTGCGGTACGAGTTGATGAAGGTGTTGGTGAGAATGCGGTACAGCCACGCCTTGAGGTTCGTGCCCTCGCGGAACTGGTGGAACGACGCGTACGCCTTGGCGTACGTCTCCTGCACCAGGTCCTCGGCATCGGCCGGATTGCGTGTCATCCGCAGGGCGGCCGAATACATCTGGTCGAGGAATTCGAGCGCGTCCCGCTCGAAGCGCGCGGTGCGCTCGGCGGAGGTCTCCGCCGTCGCGTCGCTCGTGCCCCGGCCCTCGGGCTGCTCCGCCTGGCCGTTTTCGGTCCCTGCGTCGGTCCCAGTGACCGGACCCACCTCCTCCAGCGACGTAGCGAGACCGAGACCGGTCCCACTGGAATCGGAGGATAGACGAACATCATGTCCGCCCGCCGCCCGAATCGGGGCGTTCTTGCCCGCGTGCAGCACCGTCCAGTCCAGGTCAGCGCGGCTGCTGCGGCTCGGGCAGAAGGTCGAACCCATGCGGCGGACTTCCTCTCGTACGAACGGTGCAGCAACGATGCGTGCTGTCTGCTCGGCACAACAGAAGTCCGTCACCCTGCATTCCCGGCCGTCACCGGAGTGACGCGGCCCACCCCGTGACACCGTCCGCGATGATCTTCAGCGCCTCCTCCTCGCCGAGCGGAGCCCGCTTCGGCACGGCGAAGCCGTGATCCCCGTACGGCACTTCGATCAGCTCGTACGGGCCCGGCGGGAACTCCTCCGGCCTGCCGAACGGGTCGTTGCCGCCCTGGACGACGAGCGTGGGCACCCCGGCGCCGAGCAGCTCGGCGGCGCGGGACTTCTCCGGCCTGCCCGGCGGGTGCAGGGGAAAGCTCAGGGCGAGCACCGCCGCGGCGCCCAGTTCCACCGCGGTCCGGCACGCGACGCGGGCGCCCGCGCTGCGGCCGCCGGAGATCACGGGCAGCCCCTGTCCCGCCAGCGCCGGCCACACGCCCCGCCATCCCGTGTCCAGCGTCCTCGGCGCGGGCGCCACCTTCTTCCCGGCCACCCGCCAGGGCTGTTCGACGAGGGCCACGCTCACCCCGTGCGCGGGAAGCGTCCCGGCGAGCGCCCGCAGGTCCCGGGCCTCGATGCCGCCGCCCGCGCCGTGGCTCACGGCGAGGACGAGCCGCGCCTCCGCCGCCCGGTGCCAGGTGATCCGGGCCGTACCGGCGTCCGTCTCGATGGTCTCGATCATCTCGCCGGTCCCGCTCGCGTCGCCGATCCTCGTCATGTCAGAAGAGTGTGCCCTCCTCGGGCCCCTCCAGTTCCCTCAGCAGCTCCGCCCCGTTGTTGCGGACGTTGCTGACCGCGGTGGAGACGGGGTACGCGCGCATCAGTCCGGTGGGCGGCGGCGCGAGCAGGTCACGCACCTCGTCCGGGTCCGTGCGGGAGGGGTCGAGCCAGTTGTCCCAGCGATCGGGGGTGAGCATCAGGGGCATCCGGGGGTGGATGTCGGCCAGCGCCTGCGGGCCCTCGGCGGGGGCCGCCGCGAGCGGGGCCGTCTCCGCCTCGGTGGTGATGACCGAGCAGGTCGCCCACCAGGCCAGCGGGTGCTCGTCCGGCAGCGTCCGGTCCCGCCAGAACTCGTACAGACCCGCCATCGCGAAGACGGAGCCGTCCGCCGGGGTCACGAAGTACGGCTGCTTGCGGGGCCGCTTCTTCTTGCCCTCGACCTCCAGATCGCGTTCGGCGGCGGAGGTGACCCATTCGTAGTAGCCGTCGGCGGGGACGATGCAGCGCCGGGTGGCGAAGGCACGGCGGTACGAGGGCTTCTCGTGCACCGTCTCGGCGCGCGCGTTGATCATCCGGGCGGCGCCCTCGGGCGTCTTGGACCAGGACGGGACGAGTCCCCATTTGAGCCTGCGCAGCTGGCGAACCGGTCTCGGGCTGTCCGCGTCCTTCACAGGGCGGTCGAGGACGACGTAGACCTCCTTGGTCGGGGCCACGTTGTAGTCGGGCGCCAAGGTTTCTTCCGGATCCCACTTCTCGACCTCAAAGGTTGCTGCGAGATCCTCGGGTCCACGACTGGCTGCATACCGTCCGCACATACGTGCAACACTGCCAGATTCCGCGCCGCGAAAGGGAGCCACCGCCGACAATGGACAGCACCGCATCCACCTCGCTGGCCTCGCTCAGCTCCCTGTGGGACGAGGTCTTCGGCACCCAGCCGGACCCCGATCTGTGGGTGGTGATCGCCACCATGGTCGCGGCCCTCGCGGTGATCGTCCCGCACGGTGTCTGGCGTGTCTCCCGCAACGCCATCACCATCGCGCACGAGGGCGGCCACGGACTGGTCGCCCTGCTCACCGGGCGCAGTCTCAGCGGCATCCGGCTGCACTCCGACACCAGCGGCCTCACGGTCAGCCGGGGCAAGCCGACCGGCCTCGGCATGATCCTGACGGCGGCGGCCGGCTACACCGCTCCCCCGCTGCTCGGCCTCGGCGGCGCGGCCCTGCTCGGCGCGGGCCACATCACCCTGCTGCTGTGGGTGGCCACGGCCCTGCTCATAGCCATGCTGGTGATGATCCGCAACGCGTACGGCGCGCTCACCGTGATCCTCACCGGCGGCACCTTCCTGCTGGTGTCCTGGCTCGCCGGACCCCAGGTGCAGGCCGCGTTCGCGTACGCCGTGGTGTGGTTCCTGCTCCTCGGCGGCGTCCGCCCGGCCTTCGAGCTCCAGGCGAAGCGGACGCGGGGCGGCGCGGGCGACTCCGACGCGGACCAGCTCTCGCGGCTCACCCACGTGCCGGCCGGACTGTGGCTGTTCCTCTTCCACGCCGTGTCGCTGTGCTCGCTGATGGGCGGCGGGCGCTGGCTGCTGGGGCTGTGATCCGCAGACCGCTGTCCGAGGGTCCTGAGCTGCGCCGCGACCCGTCCGGCGCACCCCCGCACGTGCCCCGCCCGGCCCTCCCGGACGGGTGCCACCGGCCGTGACGGACCCGCAGCCGCCCGGTGCGCTGCCACTAAAGTGGGGCGCATGACCGTGAACCCCGCCCACACCGCCCTCTGGCCAGCCCCGCACGCAAGCGGAGCCGTCGACGCGACGGTTCACGTGCCGGGGTCCAAGTCGGTCACCAACCGCGCTCTCGTCCTGGCCGCGCTGGCCTCCGAGCCGGGCTGGCTGCGCCGCCCGCTGCGTTCCCGCGACACCCTGCTGATGGCCGGCGCGCTGCGCGCGATGGGCGTGGGCATCGAGGAGACGGTCGCCTCCAGCTCGACGGTCGCCGCGGGCCCGGACGCCTCCGGCGAGGCCTGGCGGATCATCCCCTCGGGCCTGCGCGGCCCGGCCACGGTCGACGTCGGCAACGCCGGCACCGTCATGCGCTTCCTGCCCCCCGTCGCGGCGCTCGCGGACGGCCCCGTCCGCTTCGACGGCGACCCGCGGTCGTACGAGCGTCCGCTGCACGGCGTGATCGACGCGCTGCGCGTGCTCGGCGCCCGGATCGACGACGACGCCCGCGGCTCGCTGCCGCTCACGGTCCACGGCAGCGGCGCCCTGGACGGCGGCACGGTGGAGATCGACGCGTCGTCGTCCTCCCAGTTCGTGTCCGCCCTGCTGCTCTCCGCCCCCCGCTTCAACCAGGGCGTCGAGGTCCGGCACACCGGCTCGACCCTCCCGTCCATGCCGCACATCCGGATGACCGTGGACATGCTGCGCGCGGTCGGTGCCCAGGTGGACACCCCGGAGTCGGGCGGCGAGCCGAACGTCTGGCGGGTGACCTCGGGCGCGCTGCTCGGCCGCGACCTGATCGTCGAGCCGGACCTGTCGAACGCCCAGCCGTTCCTGGCGGCGGCGCTGGTCACCGGCGGCACGGTCGTGATCCCCGACTGGCCGGCCCGCACCACCCAGCCCGGTGACCGGCTGCGGGAGATCTTCACCGAAATGGGTGGTTCCTGCGAACTGACCGATCGCGGACTGGAGTTCACCGGTTCGGGTGCCATTCACGGCATCGACGTGGACCTGGGCGAGGTCGGTGAGCTGACCCCGGGCGTCGCGGCGGTCGCGGCGCTCGCCGACTCCCCCTCCACGCTGCGGGGCGTGGCCCATCTGCGGCTGCACGAGACGGACCGGCTGGCCGCGCTCACCAAGGAGATCAACGAACTCGGCGGTGACGTCACCGAGACCGCCGACGGCCTGCACATCCGGCCGCGCCCGCTGCACGGCGGCGTCTTCCACACGTACGACGACCACCGCATGGCGACGGCCGGCGCGATCATCGGGCTGGTGGTGGGGGGCGTGGAGATCGAGAACGTGGCGACGACGGCGAAGACCCTGCCCGACTTCCCCGAGCTGTGGGCCGGGATGCTCGGGAACTGACGGGCGGACCTGGATCATGCGCCGTTACGGCAAGCACACCGACGAGGACGACATCCGCCAGCGGCCGAACCGCAAGGGCAACCGTCCCCGCACGAACATCCGTCCCAAGCACGAGGAGGCCGTCGAGGGCATGGTCCTCACGGTCGACCGCGGCCGGCTGACCTGTCTGGTCGAGGACCGCGCCGTGGTGGCGATGAAGGCACGCGAACTGGGCCGCAAGGCCGCCGTCGTCGGCGACAAGGTGGCCATCGTCGGCGACCTGTCCGGCGAGAAGGACACCCTCGCCCGCATCGTCCGCATCGAGCCGCGCGGCTCGGTGCTGCGCCGCACGGCCGACGACGACGACCCGTACGAGCGGGTGGTCGTCGCCAACGCCGACCAGCTCGCCATCGTCACCGCCCTCGCGGACCCCGAGCCGCGCCCCCGGCTGATCGACCGCTGTCTGGTGGCGGCCTTCGACGGCGGCCTGAGCCCGCTCCTCGTGCTCACGAAGTCGGACCTGGCCCCGCCGGACAAGTTCCTGGAGCTGTACGGCGCGCTGGACATCCCGTACGTGGTGACCAGCCGCGAGGAGCTGCGCAGCGAGGCCGCCGCCGACCGGGTGCGCGCACACCTGGACGGCAGGATCACGGCGTTCGTCGGTCACTCGGGCGTCGGCAAGACGACCCTGGTGAACGCGCTGGTGCCGCCCGAGCGGCGGCGGACGACCGGCCACGTCAACGCGGTCACGGGCCGTGGCCGGCACACGACCACCTCGGCGCTGGCACTGCCGCTGGCGGGCGGCGACGGAGGCTGGGTGATCGACACCCCGGGTGTCCGGTCCTTCGGCCTCAACCACGTCGATCCGTCCCGGGTCATCCACGCCTTCCCCGATCTCGAACCGGGCACCGAGGGCTGCCCCCGGGCGTGCAGTCACGACGAACCGGACTGCGCGCTCGACGAGTGGGTGGCCGAGGGCCACGCCGACCCGCAGCGGCTGTACTCGCTGCGCCGTCTGCTGGCCACGCGCGAACGCCGCGAGGGCGACTGACCTCCCCGGGTTTGGGTGGGCCCGTCGTCGGTAAGGGCTTCTCCGGGCCGGTGAATGCATAATCGCACCGAGCCGGTCCGGGCCAGCCGAAGCAGTCGACGTGCGATGCGGGAGGAACAAGACATGGCGTGGCTGCTGGTCGTCGTGGCGGGACTGCTCGAAACCGGCTTCGCCGTCTGTCTGAAGCTCTCGCACGGCTTCACCAGGCTCTGGCCCACCGTCGCGTTCTGCGTCTTCGCCCTCGGCAGCTTCGGTCTGCTGACCCTCTCCCTGAAGAAGCTCGACGTCGGTCCGGCCTACGCGGTGTGGACCGGCATCGGCGCGGCCGGCACCGCCGTCTACGGCATGATCTTCCTCGACGACCTGGTCTCCGTCCTGAAGATCGTCTCGATCAGCCTGGTCATCATCGGCGTCATCGGGCTCCAGCTGTCGGGGTCGGCGCACTGAGGACGCCCCCGAGGGCCCGCCGGGGCCCGAAGCGGCCCCCGCTCCTCACACCCCGAGCCGGTGGGACGGCGCCAGCGCGGTCCTGACCAGCTCCGTGGTGATGCCCCGGGCAGGTGGCGCGACGACCCACGACAGCGCGAGCCGGACCACCAGTTCGCAGGCCCGCGTGACCTCGGGGGTGTCCGCCCTGGACAGGGCGAGCGCGGCGACCGCGCGGTCGCGGACCAGTGTCACGAAGTCGGCGGGCGAGGGCAGCGGCCCGTCGGCCCGCCGCTGCGCGGGCACCGCGGACGACGAGGGGACGGCGGGCAGCGCGGGCGAGGGCAGCCGCTCGCTCCAGCATCCGGTCAGCATCGCCCGCACCAGCGCGTTGCTGCGGGCCGCAGAGGTGGTCCACTCGGCGGTCGCGGCCAGCCGCTCCCGCGCGTCCGTGTGAGTCGCCAGGGCCCGGTCGACACCGGCGAGATAGGCGTCCGCCTCCCTGCGCACGAGGGCGCGGGCGAGCCCTTCCTTGCTCCCGAACTCGTTGTAGAGCGTCTGGCGCGACACCCCGGCCATGGCGGCCACGTCGACCATCCGCACCGCGGACCACGGCCGGCGCGCGAGTGCCGTATAGGCGGCGTCCAAAAGGGATTCTCGCGCTGCGGGCATCATCGCCTCCCTGGGGCGAGCGGCACTGCAGCCAGATTTGACGCGTGCGGGGGCACTGTCAAGGGTTCGCGGCGGCCCCGAGGAGCGCGCGACCGGAGCCGCGCTCACCCGAACCGGACACGAGCCCCGAAGCCACGCCGCCCCGACCAGGCACGGCCCCCGAAGCCGCGCTCGCCCCAACCGGACACGGACCCCGAAGCCACGCTCACCCCGGCCGGGTGTGGGGCCCGGGTCCCCGCCGCCGCGGGCCCCGGGTCCCGTCCGCCGCGGATCCGCTCGGCACGGTCCGGCCGGCGACCACCCCTTGGTCCCGTGTAGCCCCGTCCCGACGCGGGCGGATACGGTTCGTCCATGCCCGACTACCGCGATGACCTGCGCCTCGCCCATGTCCTGGCGGACGCCGCCGACGCCGCGACGATGGACCGCTTCAAGGCGCTCGACCTGAAGGTCGAGACCAAGCCGGACATGACCCCGGTGAGCGAGGCGGACAAGGCCGCCGAGGAACTGATCCGCGGCCATCTCCAGCGGGCCAGGCCGCGCGACGCGGTCCTCGGCGAGGAGTACGGCATCGAGGGCACGGGCCCGCGCCGCTGGGTCGTCGATCCGATCGACGGCACCAAGAACTACGTCCGCGGTGTGCCCGTGTGGGCCACGCTGATCTCCCTGATGGAGGCGGGCGAGGGCGGCTACCAGCCGGTCGTCGGCGTCGTCTCCGCCCCCGCGCTGGGCCGTCGCTGGTGGGCGGCGAAGGGGCACGGCGCGTTCACCGGCCGCAGTCTGTCCTCCGCGACCCGGCTGCGGGTGTCCAGCGTCTCCCGGATGGGCGACGCGTCCTTCGCCTACTCCTCGCTGTCCGGCTGGGAGGACCAGGGCCGTCTGGACGGTTTCCTCGATCTCACGAAGGCGGTCTGGCGCACCCGTGGCTACGGCGACTTCTGGCCGTACATGATGGTCGCCGAGGGCTCGGTCGACATCTGCGCCGAACCCGAGCTGTCGCTCTGGGACATGGCGGCGAACGCGATCATCGTGACCGAGGCGGGCGGCGCGTTCACCGGCCTCGACGGACGCCCCGGCCCGCACAGCGGCAACGCGGCCGCGTCGAACGGCCTTCTGCACGACGAGATGCTGGGGTACCTGAACCAACGTTACTGAGTGGCGGATCACGGCCGTGACATGACGGTGACTCACACGGCCGCCATCCGATGCCATGCTGCGGACATGCCCGAGAAATCGCTCGACGAGCGGGACGCTCCGCCGCCCTCCGTGCCAACGCCGGTATCCGCCCGGTCCGCACGAGAAGTCCGGTCGTACGGTGTTCCGGCGGCCTGGCTGACGGCCGGGATCGCGATCGGGGCGGGCGCCGTCGCACTGGCCTGGAATCTCTCCGGATCCGCGGACGACCGGCCGTTCACCCTGGTGGGACAGGTGCAGGTCGCCGGCGATCCCGGAGCCTCGGGGCCCTGCGCCGGCGACCACGAGTTCGGCGACCTCGACAAGGGCGCGCCGGTGACCGTCTTCGACTCGGCGGACCGGGTCGTCGCGACCGGATCGCTGGGAGGCGGCACCTACGACAGCTTCGCGAGGTGCGTGTTCCCGGTCACCGTACGGGGAGTGCCGGACGGCTCGAAGTCGTACGCCGTGCGGATCGGCCTGCACGGAAAGACCGAGGTCACGAACGAGGAGGCCCGGACCGGGAGCCTGATCGTGAAGCTCGGCCTGCCCTGATCCGCGCACGGGCGCGTGATGCGTGCCGGCCCGGTCCTCGAGCGTCGGCGCGCCCCGCCGGGCAGCCCCTTTCGTCCGGCGGTACCACCGGGGCCCCTGGGCAGCCCTGTCGGCCCCGGGGCTGCCGGGCAACCCCGGGCGCCCCCGAACTCGCGGCACGCGCCCCCTTGTTGACCCTCCCTTTAACTGCGACCCTGAGAGTTCCCCCACTTGTGAACTTGTGAACCATTTCTCTTTGCGCTCCGTCGAGGAGCCGGGGAGTCCGCGGTTCACCGAGGAGGTGGCTCCAGCCCATGCTCGTCCGCGACGCCATGAGCACGGTGGTCCTCACCATCGGCCCGGCACACACCCTCCGACAGTCCGCCCGCCTGATGTCCGCGCGCCACGTCGGCGCGGCGGTGGTCCTCGACGAGGAATCCTCCGGCCTCGGCATCCTCACCGAGCGTGACATCCTCAACTCCCTCGCCCACGGCCAGAACCCGGATGCGGAGACAGCCGGCAGCCACACCACCACCGACGTCGTCTTCGCGGCGCCCACCTGGACCCTGGAGGAGGCGGCGGCCGCGATGTCGCACGGCGGCTTCCGGCATCTGATCGTCCTCGACGGCAGCGGCCCGGTGGGCATCGTCTCGGTCCGCGACATCATCCGCTGCTGGGCTCCCGTCCGGCAGCGGGTACCGGCCTGACCGGACCCGCGGGTCCGGCCCGAGAGCGAAGGCGGGCCCGAACCCCCGGGGACGACCCGGGAGTTCGGGCCCGCCGCCGGTCCGTCGGCCGGAAAACCCCTCGCCCCGAGCCCATACCGGACCCGATCCCTGTATGGACCTTGTCCAAAACAAGGTGAGATCTAAAACCACACCTGTTCGGGATCTGGTTCACCTGCTGTTACGCTGACCTGTATGAGTGACCTGTTGGAACGCCTGCGCGGACGTGGATGGCGGATGACCGCGCAGCGACGCGTCGTGGCCGAGGTCCTCGACGGCGACCACGTCCATCTGACGGCCGACGAGGTGCACGCCCGCGCCGTGGTCAAGCTGCCCGAGATCTCCCGGGCGACCGTCTACAACACGCTGGGCGAGCTGGTCTCGCTCGGCGAGGTGCTGGAAGTCGCCACGGACAAGCGCGCCAAGCGGTACGACCCGAACGCGCACCGTCCGCACCACCACCTGGTCTGTGCCCGGTGCGGCGCGATCCGTGACGTCCACCCGATCGGCAACCCGCTCGGCGACCTCCCCGACTCGGAGCGCTTCGGCTTCACCGTCTCGGACGTCGAGGTGACCTACCGGGGCGTCTGCCCGGACTGCGCGGCCATGGCGGCGTAGAAGGACGCTCGCCCCTGTCCGCCGCGGCATTCGTTCGCTGTTCGCCGTGGCGTTTCCGTACCGGGACCGCAAACGCACCGAGGGCCGGAACCCTTTCGGATTCCGGCCCTCGGCCTTCAGTAGCGGGGACAGGATTTGAACCTGCGACCTCTGGGTTATGAGCCCAGCGAGCTACCGAGCTGCTCCACCCCGCGTCGATGAACTGAACAGTACGTCAAGACCATGGCCCGCGCAAATCCATTGGCCGGGCGCTCCGGCGACGGTCCCGGCGGCCCCGCGAGCCCGGCCGGCCGGAGCCGCTCACGCGGACAGCTCCTCCCGCAAGGCGTCCCGCAGCCGCGCCGCCCGCTCGGAGACCTCCGCAGGCCCCAGCGACACGGCCCGGTCGGCCCACCGCTGCCCCTCCGCCAGCTCCCCGCGCCGCGCGTACACGAGCGCCAGCCGGAGCGCCGCCCGCCCGTGGCCCGCGTCGGCCGCGCGGGTCCACCACAGCGCCGCCTCCGGCTCGCTGCCCTCACGGGCCAGCAGCAGCCCGAGGTTGAAGGCGCCGTTGCGCGACCCCGCCTCCGCGGCCTCGCGGTACCAGCGCGCCGCCTCCACCACGTCGCCCCGTGCCGCGGCCAGCATCCCGACCCGCACCTGCGCGCGCCGGTGCCCCTGGGACGCGGCCCGCTCGTACCACTCCTCGCACTCGCTCTTCTCCTGCGAGTGCTCCCCGAGCTCGTGCGCGGGCGCCGGGGGCCGCCGGGCGTCGAGCACGGTGGCGAGCCGGTAGGCGGCCTCGGCGCTGCCCCCTCCCGCGGCGCACCGCAGATGCCGCTCGGCGGTCGGCTCGTCGCCCTCCCGCAGCCGCGCGATGCCCACCTGGAGCGCCGCTTCCGTGTGTCCGGCGGCGGCCGCGCGCTCGTACCACCGCAGCGCGGCGGCGTCGTCGGCCTCGGTGGCGCGCCCGGCGTGCAGGATGCCGAGGTTGAACGCGGCGTCCACGCTCCCGGCCTCCGCCGCCTTGGAGAACCACGGTTCGGCTCCGGCCGCGTCGCCGACCTGGAGCAGCAGGATCGCCAGGGCGTTGGCGGCCTCGCGGTGACCTGCGTACGCGGCCCTGCGGTACCACTGTTCGGCCTGCGCGGTGCGCCCCTGCTCGACGCAGAGCAGTGCGAGGTTGTACGCGCCGTTCACGTCGCCCGCGTCCATCGCGGCCCGGTACCACCGCTCGGCGGTCTGGGTCTCGCCCCGCTCGGCGTGCAGTGCGCCCAGCGCGTTGGCGGCGTTCCCGTCCCCGTCCTGCGCGGCCCGCAGCCACCAGACGGCGGCGCTGTCGGGGTCCCCGGCGTCACGCAGCAGGAACCCGAGGGCGCACGCGGCGCGCGCCTCCCCGTCCTTGGCGGACGTCAGGTACCAGCGCCCGGCCTCCTTGAGGTCGCCGCGCTTCTCCAGGATCGCCCCGAGGTGCAGCGCGGCCCTGCGGTGCCCGCGCGCGGCGGCCTGCCGGTACCACTGCTCGGCGGCCTGCCCGGCGGCACCGATGACACCGTTGTCGCCCACGGCCTCGCCCGAGTCCAGGGCCTTGCGGTCGAGCGTGCGCGCCAGCCGGTACGCGGCCTCGCGGTGCCCCCGCTCCGCGGCGGCCCGCATCCACTGCTCGGCACCCACGTCGCTACGGTGCTCCAGCAGATCGGCGAGGGCGTACGCGCCCAGGGCGTGCCCCTGCTCGGCCGACTGGCGCAGCCAGTACTCGGCGGCGGGTTCGTCGCCGCGCTCCCGGTGGTGCCGGCCGAGCGCGTGCGCGGCGGCCGCGCTGCCGGCCACGGCGGCGATCCGCCACCATCCGGCGGCCTCGTCGGCGTATCCGCGCTGGTAGAGGAGGACACCCAGGTTGTTGGCGGCGGCACGGTCGCCGGCGGCGGTCGCCGCGCGCAGATGGGGTTCGGCCGCGTCGAGATCACCGCGGCGCAGCAGCATGGCCCCGAGGACGCTCATCGCCTCGACGTCGCCGGCCTGGGCGGCCGACCACCGGCGCGCCTCCTCGGCAGCCTCGCCGGTTTCGTCCCGGTCGGAAGGCTGTGTGAGATCAACAGGCTGCTCGAAGTCGGCAGACTGCTCAAACCGCCCTGTATCCAACAGAGTTGCCTTGTCCCCCATAACGTCCATCGTCGCACCACCCGCAACCTGGGTACACCTGGTATACCGCAGCCAGTGAGGTCACTTCAGCGTTTTGTCGACATGCCCACAGAGAGACAAGTCAAACACAGATCACCCAACTCCCCGCGCATGTCGCGGCACTTCACGTGAGTGGCCAGGTCACCGACTTTCTCCGGCGTGGCGTCACACACGTCGAAGGCCCGGATCCATGAACTGGATCCGGGCCTTCGACTTCAGTAGCGGGGACAGGATTTGAACCTGCGACCTCTGGGTTATGAGCCCAGCGAGCTACCGAGCTGCTCCACCCCGCGCCGTTGTTCCTCAACCGTATCACGGCGCGGGGCGCAGTCTTCGATCAACTGCTCGCGGAGCTCCTTCAGCCGCTCGGGCTGCCGCTCGGGGTGGGGCTGGGACCGGCTCCGGCCCCATCGCTCTTGCCGGAACCCTTTCCGTCCGGCTTGTCCGCGCCGGAGCCGCCGGCGGACTTGTCCGCCGCGGCCTGCGCGTCCTCGGCCCGCTTCAGCGCGTCCTCCAGGTTCTTCTGCGCCTCCCCGTACGCCTTCCAGTCGCCCTTCTTGAGGGCTTCCTGGCCGTCGTCGAAGGCCTTCTGCGCGTCGTCGAGCGCGGCCTGGACCGTCGGGTTGCCCGACGTGGGCGGCTTCGGCTTCGTGGTGTCCTGGTCCGGCGGCTGAGTCGAACTCTCCGCCCCGAAGACCTTGTTGAGCGCCTGGCCGAGGGTGTCCTCGAAGGCGGTGCTGCCTCCGTAGGTGACCAGCACCTTGCGCAGCAGCGGGTACTTGAGATCGCCACCGCGGACGTAGACCGGCTCCACGTAGAGCAGTCCGCCGTCGAGCGGCACGGTCAGCAGGTTGCCGTACTCGACCTCCGAGTCGCCGCCTCTGAGGAGCCTGATGGACTCGGCGATGGACGGCTCGGAGTTGAACTGGCTCTGCACCCGCTTGGGTCCGTCGACCGTTCTGCCGGTCGGCAGTTTCAGGACGCTGATCTTGCCGTAACCGGGCGTCCCCGCCTCGGCGTTGACCGACACGAACGCGCTCAGGTTGTCACGGCCGTTGGGCGTCATCGTCGTCGTCAGCGAGAACGCCTGCGACGACTGTCCCGGCAGCTTCATGCTCAGGTAGTACGGCGGCACCGCGCTGCCCGACTTGTTGGTCGGGTCGTCCGGGACCTGCCACACCTCGCTGCCGCTCAGGAACGTCTGGGCGTCCTTCACGTGGTAGCGGGTGAGCAGTTCGCGCTGGACCTTGAACAGGTCCTGCGGGTAGCGCAGATGAGCCATCAGCTCCGGCGAGATCGACTTCTTCGACTCCACCGTGTTCGGGAACGCCTTCATCCAGGTCTTCAGGACCGGGTCCTCGGTGTCCCACTGGTAGAGCTTGACCGCGCCGGTGTACGCGTCGACGGTCGCCTTCACCGAGTTGCGGATGTAGTTGACCTGGTTCTGCTGGGCCACCACCGCGCGCTGGTTGTTGGCGGCCGTCAGCGAGTCCGCCGTGGTGTCGCCGAGCGTGGTGCGCGAGGCGTACGGGTAGCCGTTGGTGGTGGTGTACGCGTCGACGATCCACTGGATCTTCCCGTCGACGACCGCCGGGTAGGCGTCGCCGTCGATGGTCAGCCAGGGCGCCACCGCCTCGACCCGCTCCTTGGGCGTGCGGTTGTAGAGGATCCGCGAACCCTCGCCGATCGCGCCCGAGTACAGGATCTGCGGCTCGCCGAACGCCACCGCGTACGCGGCCCGGTTGACCGGACTCGCGAGGCTGACGCCGCTCTTGCCCTTGTAGCTGGTGGTCTTCTCACCGTTGTCGTCGGAGTAGTCGATCTCCTTCTGGGGACCGCCGACGATCGAGTACTGGGTGGTCTTCTCGCCGTAGTAGACCTGCTGCTGGTACGAGCCGAGGTCGCCCTTGGAGGGCAGGTTGTACTCGGTGAAGACCGGGCGGCCCTCGCTGTCGGCCTCGGTGCCCTTGGCCGCGACGACGCCGTATCCGTGCGTGTACCGGAAGTGGTCGTTGATCCAGTTGTTCTTCGGGATGCCCGCGAGGTTGAGCTCGCGCAGGCCGAGGACGGTGTCCTGCTCCTTGCCGTCCTTGCTGTACCGGTCGACGTCCAGGTTCGACGGGAAGCCGTAGTAGTTCCGCACCTGCTGGAGCTGCTGGAAGGTCGGCGACACGATGTTCGGGTCCATCAGGCGGATGCTCGCGACGGTGTCGGCGTCGTCACGCAGCTCGGCCTTGTTCTCGGTGTCGCTCGCCCCCGGATAGTCCTGCACGTCGGTGCCGGCGATCCCGTACGCATCGCGGGTCGCCTTGAGGTTCTTCTCGACGTACGGCGCTTCCTTGGCCTGCTCGTTGGGCTCGACCTGGAACTTCTGGACTATCGCGGGGTACAGGCCGCCGATGAGGACCGCCGAGAGCACCATGAGGCCGAAGCCGATCACGGGCAGCTGCCAGGTGCGCCGCCACAGCGTCGCGAAGAAGAGCAGCGCGCAGATGACCGCGATGCAGAACAGGATCGTCTTGGCGGGCAGGTACGCGTTCGCGTCGACGTACCGCAGACCCGTCCAGTTGCCGGTGGCCTTGAAGTCACTGGACTTCACCGCGAGCCCGTACCGGTCGAGCCAGTACGCGACCGCCTTCAGGGCGACGAAGACGCCGAGGAGCACCGAGAGGTGTCCGGTGGCCGCGGCCGTCGCGCGCGCTCCCGGGCTGGTGACGCGCAGACCTCCGTAGAGGTAGTGCGTGAGCGCGGCGGCGATCAGGGAGAGCACGGCGGCGGCGAAGCCGAAGCCGAGCAGGAAGCGGTACCAGGGCAGGTCGAAGGCGTAGAACGAGACGTCGAGGTGGAACTGGGGGTCCTTCTGGTGGAAGGGGACCCCGTTCACCCACATCAGCCACGTACGCCACTGGCCCGAGGCGGACGCGCCGGCGATCAGCCCCACCAGGGACGTGATCGCGAGCAGCAGCCAGCGCTTGTAGGGCGCGATGCCCATGCGGTACCGGTCGAGGCTCTGCTGCTCCATCGACATGGCGCTCAGCGGCGGGCGCAGCCGGTGCGCCAGCCAGATGTTGAAGCCCACCGCGGCCGCCATCAGCAGACCGAAGACGAAGAAGAGCCCGATCTTGGTCCACAGGGTGGTGGTGAAGACCGACGAGTAGTGGACCGAGCGGTACCAGAGCCAGTCCGTCCAGAACCCCGCGAACATGACGAAGGCCATGGCCAGCACGGCCAGCACGCCCAGTGTCATGAGCAGGGTCCGGATACGCCGGGACGGCCGGCCCACTCTGATCCGTGGCCCCGTCGGGCCTCCGCCGCGGTCCGGCATCTGGAAAGCCAAGGTGCGCACCTCGAAGTCGCAGTCGATTCCGTCCGGTCCCCATGTCGGTGGACCGTCAGTAAGGCTCCGTGATCGGGGAGCCTCATCTATGCAACTTACTCACGCTTTACTCGGTTCCCGATTCAGGTCACGAACGAGGCAGGATTGTGACCATGTCCAACACTCCCATGGCAGCGAGCCCCCTGACCCGGGCCGTACTCGAGATCGACGAGTACGCCTCCGGCCTCGGCTGGGACCAGCCCGCCCGCCTCTTCGCCCTCGTAGACACCGCACGCCTGCGGGCCCAGGAACCCGGCCTCGCCGCTCAGCTCGGCCTGGAGAACGAGCAGGAGACCACCGGTCTCACCCCCGTCGAGCAGGAGGAGATCCCCGCCGGCAAGCCGCTGGACGAGTTCCTCGGCACCATCGCCTGGCCCGACGCCGTCGTCGGCTGCGCGCTCACCGTGGAGCGGCTGATGCTGCCGCCGTCCGCGGAGGCCTCCGTCCCCGGGGACCTGAGCGGCAAGAAGCTGGCCCAGTGGGTCGCCGCGCACCCGGACCGCCAGGAGGTGCGGATGACGGTCGGCGTCCTGCGGGACGGCACCCGCGACTCGGCGGTGCGGCTGCGCGAGAAGGACGCGGCGACGGAGGTGCTCACGGGCGCGGGCCTCGTGCCGGGCCTCGCGGAGGCGCTGTCCGCGACGTTCGCGGACTGATCCGCGCACGGACGTGACCGGGGGCGCCCCACGGTTCGTGGGGCGCCCCCGGTCACGGACGGGCGGTGTCCGTCAGCCCTTGACGGTGCACTTGGGCAGGTCGGAGGTCCGGCCCGCGCCGATGTCCTTGAGGGCCTTCATCGCGTCGCCGAGGGTGTCGACCTTGACGAGCCTGAGCCCGTCGGGGGTGTCCTTGGCGGCCTCGGCGCAGTTGTCCTTGGGGGTCAGGAAGTACTGGGCGCCCTTGTTGCGCGCGCCGACCGTCTTCATGTCGATGCCGCCGATCGGGCCGACCTTGCCGTTGTCGTCGATGGTGCCGGTGCCGGCCACGAACTTGCCTCCGGTGAGGTTCCCCGGAGTGAGCTTGTCCACGATGCCGAGCGAGAACATCAGACCCGCGCTCGGGCCGCCGACGTCGGCGAGCTTGATGTCGATGGTGAACGGGAACGTGTGGTCGATCCCGGCCGAGATCCCGACGATGGCACGGCCGGTGCCGCTGTCGTCGGACTTGGTCGTGGTTATCGTCACGTCCTTGGTCGCGGTCGCCGTCGTGTGCTCCTTCGCGGCGGCGGCCTGCTCCTTGGCGGGCACGATCCTGAACACCGTCTTCTCGCCGGGCTTGTGCCTGGTGACGAGTTTCGCGACGTCGTCGGGCGCCTTCACGGCCGTACCGTCGACGGCCTTGATGACGTCACCGGCGTGCAGCCGCCCCTCGGACGGGGAGCCCTTGACGACGGTGGAGACGATCACCCAGGACTTCACGGGGATGCCCAGCTCCTTCAGGGCGGACACCTTGGCGCTCTCCTGGGACTGGCTGAACTCCTCGGCGTTCTCCTGCGTCGACTGCTGCTCGGTCTTGCCGTCCGGGTAGAGCGTGTCGTGCGGCACGATCTTGCTGTCGTGCGCCAGCCATCCGTACACGGCCTCGACGAGGTTCATCTTGTAGTCGGCGCTCGTGACCCGGACCGTGGTCATGTTCAGATGTCCGGTCGTCGGGTACGTCTTGCGGCCCGAGATCTGCAGCACCGGCTCACCGTCGTGGTCACCCAGCGTGTTCACCGTGGGACCCGGTGACATCTCCGAGTACGGCACTTTGATGAACACTCCCGCGCACAGGAGCGCGATCAGGATCAGGGTGGAGGCGAGCATCGTCGCGGTGCGGCGTGGCATGGAACGACAGTACGGGACGGTGGTGTAAGCGCACCGTCGGGGCCGTCCGTACGTGAGGGGCCGGAATACCGTCCGAAAGGCGCGAATGCCGTGCTCCGGGCGGCGGTCCGAGGCGTTCCGCGCGCCCGGCCGACCGGGACTCCCGCCGCGGCCCGTCGAACGTCCGGACGCGTCGGCGCGAGGGGCGGACCGCGAACCTCAGAACGCGTCGGAGGGGGACTTCTCCCGTACGCCGGTCCGCTCCATGGCCTCACGGAAACGCGTGTATCCGGCGAGCTCGACACCGTCTCCCGCGGCCTTGCGATTCCGGCCGGCCCAACTGCCCCACAGGCTGGCACCGATCGCGGCCATCAACGGAATCAGCAACCAGGCGAGCGCCGCCATGCCGACCTCCCAACCCCATGAGCGACCGCAACTGACTGATCAGCAGATTTAACATCCGCACTGTTCAGCAGATTAACCATCCGCACTGTCAACGCTCACGGCAGGGCCCTGGTTACGCAACCGGACGACGGTGAGAAGTCGGGCGGCTCCGGTGAGTGCCCGGCGCCGGACGGTCCCGCGGGTCTCAGCAGGCGCCGACCCATTCCTCCGTGCCGTCGGAGAACCTCTGGTGCTTCCAGATCGGCACCTCGTGCTTGAGGTCGTCGATGAGCTTGCGGCAGGCCTCGAAGGCCTCGCTCCGGTGCGGGCAGGACACGGCGACGATCACGGCCAGATCCCCGACGCGCAGGTCGCCCACCCGGTGGACGGCGGCCAGTGCCCGTACCGGATAGGCGGCGGCCACCTCCTCCGCGACGCGGCGCATCTCCGCCTCGGCGCTGGGATGGGACGAGTACCCGAGTTCGTCGACGTCGGCGCCCGCGTCGTGGTTGCGCACGGTCCCCACGAACAACGCGGTCCCCCCGGCGGCGTCGTCCCCCACCGCCTTGAAGACCTCGTCCAGGGAGAGCGGTTCGTCGCGGATCGCGAGCAGCCGGACCGGATCCTGAGCGGCCCGCTCACCGGGGTGGTCATAGGTAGGTGCCATGCACCCATCGTGCCGCACCCCGTCGGCCCCGTGGAACACGGCTCCCACCCGGCACGCGCGCGTACCGCCCGGGACCTTCTCCGGAACACCCCGGCGTGCCGTCGGACCGTGCCGGGGCCACACCCGCGGACCGTGCCCGGGCCACACCCGCGGTCCGGGTCCAGCCGCACCCGGACCGCGGGTCCATGGGACCGGAAGGGTCGTGCCCACAAGCCCGCACCGTCTCCACCCGGCGCGGCCCGGCACATCCGGCTCGACGCGGGCGGCACGGCGCGGCCCGGCGCGGCACAGGCCGGCTCTCGGCACGCCCAACACGACACGGCCCGGCGCAGGCCAGCTCTCGGCACGCCCGGCACGACACGGGCCGGCTCTCGGCACGCCCGGCACCGCCCAGCTCGGCACGGCACACCCGGCACGACGCGGGCGGCGGAGGACCGGCGCCGCCTCGCCACCGTTCGCCCCGGCGCACCTGCGCCCCGGATCCGCCGTCAGAACCTGCGCCGGGCCTTCCGGGCCCGGCGGACCACCGCCGCCGCGCCCAGCAGCGCCACCGTCGCGCCCGCCGCGCCCGCCGCGGTCGCGTCCTTGCGGCCCAGCCGCCGGCCGGCCACCGTGTGCCGCCCCGCGACCTCCTCCAGCAGCTCCGTCAGGACCTCTTCGTTGGTCCAGCGCGGACGCCACCCGGCGTCGTGCAGCCTGCTCCCGCTCACCACCCAGGGGTACATCGTGTAGGCGAGGTCCCCGGCGGGCGACGGGGTGAGCCCGATCCGGTGGAGCCGGGCGGCGGCGCCGAGCGCGACCGCGGACGGCAGCTCCATCCGCCGGATCCCGCTCAGCTCCTCCACCTGCTCCTGCTCCAGCCACCCGTCGCACCCGACGGCCAGCTCGCCCTCGACCTTCTCGACGACCGCGTACTCCAGCGCGGCGCACAGGTCCTCGACGTGGCAGAACTGCCAGGCGGGCGTCGACCCCGCCACCACCAGCAGCCGGGGAGACTCGAAGTACCTGGTCAGCGCGGTGTCCGTGCCGCCGCCGACGAGCACCGCGGGCCGTACGACGGTCACGTTCAGTCCGGGGTGAGCCCGCGGCGCGCGGCGCGCGAGCCGCTCGATCTCCAGGAGGTCGCCGACGCCCGTCGCCTCGGCCGTCGCCCGCAGCTCGGCGTCCTCGGACAGGGGCAGTTCGTTGTCGGGGAGCGCTCCGTAGACCATCGCCGACGTGCACAGCACGACCCGGTGGACCCCGGCCGCCGCGGCGGCGGTGAGCACGGTCTGCGTCCCCCGGACGTTGTAGGCGGTCCGGGCCGCCGCGTCCGTCTCCAGGTCGAGGTCGAGCGCCAGATGGACCACGACGTCCGCCCCGCGCAGCTTCTCGGCGATCGCCGGGTCCCGGACGTCCAGGATGTGCCACTGCGCGTCGGCGCACTCGCCGCGCCGCTCGTCGATGGCGACGACCTGCCTGATCTCCTCGCTGGCGGCCAGCCGCTCGGTGAGCAGCGCCCCCACACCGGCCGCGGCGCCGGTGACCGCGACGACGGGGCCGCGCGAGGCTGGGCTGGTTGAGTGGTTTCGCGCTGCGCGAACCTGCGGATCTGGGGAACTCACCGGGCGTCTCCAGCGGTTGTCTTCAGTAATGGACGCGTGTGACGCGCCCCTACCAGGTGGCATCCATCCTGCCGCAGGCGACGAGTCGGCGAAGCACCGAGGCCCGATCGGGTTCAGGTGTCTACGCTGGGTGGTGTTGTGGGCAGCCGCCGTCGGAACGAACCGGCGGCCTTACCAGCCGAGGAATCCCGTGAGTGACACCCCATTCGGATTCGGCCTTCCGCCGGAGGAGCCGGAGCACGGCGACGAGGGCAAGAAGAAGGACCAGCAGGGCGGCGGTGGTCAGGGACCGTTCGGTTTCGGGCTGCCCGGAGCCGGTGGCCCCGGAGCCGACAATCCGCTCGCAGCCATGTTCGGTTCGATGAACCCCAACGACCTGGGCGCCGCGTTCCAGCAGCTGGGTCAGATGCTCTCGTACGAGGGCGGCCCGGTGAACTGGGACATGGCCAAGCAGATCGCCCGGCAGACGGTCGCGCAGGGCACCTCCGACGGCAAGAAGGACGCGAGCGTCGGCCACGCCGAGCGGCTCGCGGTCGAGGAGGCCGTCCGTCTGGCCGATCTGTGGCTGGACGACGCGACGTCCCTGCCGTCCGGTGCCGCCTCCGCGCTGGCCTGGAGCCGGGCGGAGTGGGTCGAGGCGACCCTGCCCGTGTGGAAGGAACTCGTCGACCCGGTCGCCGAGCGGGTCGGCGCGGCCATGGGCGACGTGCTGCCCGAGGAGATGCAGGCCATGGCGGGCCCGCTGATCGGCATGATGCGCTCCATGGGCGGCGCCATGTTCGGTACGCAGATCGGCCAGGCCGTCGGCGTGCTCGCGGGCGAGGTCGTCGGCTCGACCGACATCGGTCTGCCGCTCGGCCCGGTCGGCAAGGCCGCGCTGCTGCCGCTGAACATCGAGTCGTTCGGCAAGGACCTGAGCGTCCCCCAGGAGGAGGTGCGGCTCTACCTCGCCCTGCGCGAGGCCGCCCACCAGCGCCTCTTCGCGCACGTGCCGTGGCTGCGCTCTCACCTGTTCGGCGCTGTCGAGGGGTACGCGCGCGGGATCAAGGTCGACACCGCGAAGCTGGAGGACGTGGTCGGCCAGTTCGACCCGCAGAACCCGGAGGAGTTGCAGCAGGCACTCCAGCAGGGCATGTTCCAGCCGGAGGACACGCCGGAGCAGAAGACGGCGCTGGCCCGTCTGGAGACGGCCCTCGCGCTGGTCGAGGGATGGGTGGACGCGGTCGTCCACTCGGCGGCCAAGCCGCGGCTCTCGTCGGCCGACGCGCTGCGCGAGACGCTGCGCCGCCGCCGCGCCACGGGCGGTCCCGCCGAGCAGACGTTCGCCACGCTGATCGGTCTGGAGCTGCGCCCGCGCCGGCTGCGCGACGCCTCCCGCCTGTGGGCCTCGCTCACCGACGCACGTGGCGTGGACGGCCGGGACGGTCTGTGGGCCCACCCGGACATGCTGCCGACGGCGTCCGACCTGGACGACCCGGACGGCTTCGTGCACCGCGAGCACATGGACTTCTCCGAGCTCGACAAGATGCTCGGCGAGGCCGCGAGCGGCACCGCGGAGAAGCCGGACCTGAAGAAGCACGACGGTCCGGAGGACTCCGGCAAGGGCGACGGCGCCGAGTGAGCCTGCACGACGACGCGGTCCTCGTGCTGAAGGGCTACGAGGGCCAGGAAGAGCTGCGTCAGGTCTACCTGGACCACCTGTCCGGGCATCCGGACGCCATGTGGAAGTCCTGCCACGCCGGGCACCTGACGGCGAGCGCCCTGGTGATCGACCCGTCACGCGGCCGCGTCCTGCTGACGCTGCACCGCAAGCTCCGGATGTGGCTCCAGATGGGCGGGCACTGCGAGCCGGGCGACTCGACCCTGGCCGACGCCGCCCTGCGCGAGGCGTTGGAGGAGTCGGGCGTCGAGGGTCTGACGCTGCTGCCGGGCGGCCCCGTGACGCTGGACCGGCACGCCATCCCGGCGCCGTGCCACTGGCACCTGGACGTCCAGTACGCCGCCCTCGCCCCGGCCGACGCCGCCCCGGCCATCAGCGACGAGTCCCTGGACCTGCGGTGGTTCGCCTACGACGAGGTCGCCGGGGTCGCCGACGACTCGGTCGTACGGCTCCTGGAGGCGGCCCGCGCCCGGCTGTGACCGCCGCCGGGGACGACGACGTGCGAGGGGCGACCGCCATGGACGGTCGCCCCTCGCCTCCGCTCACCGGACCGTCGTGGCCCGGACGGCCGAACGGTCAGCTCCAGACGTTGCCCTGGTTCTGCGCGTGCACGCCCTGCTGGCCCATGCCGTACTGGGCACGCAGCCCCTGGCCGATCACCGCGTTCTGCGGCGGCAGCAGTTCACTCGGCTGTACGAGCGCGTAACCGCTGCCCATGAAGCTGAGCTCCCAGCCCTCACCGGTGTTGCCGCGACGCCGCCACACCCCGGAGGAATGGGTCTGGGCCTGCATCTGCACGCGCAGGCCGGTGGACCAGGCGACGATCGCGTCGGCGTCGCAGTTGACGTACTTGTCCGGGGTGACCTGCATCATCAGCGGCATCCCGGAGGTCACCAGCGCGACCTTGCCGCGCCCCGTGATGTTGAGCTGGTACTTGCCGGAGCCGGAGATGCCGTACTGGCTGTCCACGGCGATGACCTCGTGGTGCAGCCCGGAGTCCATCGCCAGCACGTAGCTGCTGTCGACGGTCAGGCCGTCCTGGTCGACGTCGAGGATGTGCACGTGCTGGCCGAGGTTGGCGAGGTAGACCGTGCCCTGCCCGTGGCAGCGCATCAGGTCGAGGCCCTCACCGGTGTACGCACGCGCGCGGTGCTGACTGCTGTTCTGGTACTCGGCGTCGAACTCGACGAGACCCTGGTACGCGACCATGGTGCCCTTGCGGGCGAGGATGTCGTCGTGACCCTCCAGGACGACGCGCAGCATCTGCGAGTTCTGCAGGCTGTAGCGGTCCTGGGTCTGCTGCTCGTTGTAGCCGAAAAGCGGGCTCTGCATGATGTCCTGCTCCCCCTCAGCCCCGGACTCGGAGGCGGTCGGTGCTGTCCTCGCTGGGCTGGACGACGACGATGCCCTGGCCGGAGAACGCCATCTGGAACGCCTCGCCGCTGCCGCGTCCGATCAGCGACTGCGCCTTGAAGCTGCGCTTGCCCTTCACCTTGAGGTTCGGGGACCAGGCGACGAGCGCGTCCGGGTCGACGTACGTCTCGTCCTCACCGCCGCCGCAGTCGACGACGATCGGCTTGCCGCGGGAGGTCAGCGCGACCCAGCCCTGACCGGAGATCTTGGTGTTCCACAGACCCTGTCCGGCGAACTTGGCGAGCCCCTTGACCCGCTCGACGCCCCAGGTGAGGTGGGCGTCGAAGGCGAGCAGGTTCGTCGCGTTGACGGAGATCGCGTCCCCGTTGAGGTTGATGACGACGACGTTCGCCCCGTAGTCGGCGAGGTAGAGCAGGCCGTCGCCGGAGCACTTCATGAGGGGCGCGCCCTCGCCGGTCATCCAGTCGCGGGCGATCTGGCGTACGGCGGGCGGGTTGGGCTCGTACTGGACGAACCCTTCGTAGGCGACCATCGATCCCACGCGCGCGAGGAGGTCGTTCCCGGTCTGCATGGCGACCTTCAGCATGTGATTGCCGTGGTTCTCCATGCGCGCGGTGACGGGTGCAGGGGCGAAGCCCGCGAGTGGCTGGTTCATGACGGGCTCCCTCAGACCTCGTACGGCTGGACGACGACGAAATTGCCTGGCGCGGCGCGGAACTGGAGGTTCACGCTCTCGCCGGTGTCACCGGCGTAGGCGTTGCGGCGCATCCTCACCTGGCTGGAGACGATCACCTGCGCGGCGGCGGACCAGGCGACGACGGCGTTGCAGTCGGCGAACGTCGTGGGCGTCACCGGCAGGACGACGGGGGCGCCGTGCGTCTTGACGACGATGGTGCCCGTCCCCTGGAACTGCATCGTGAACAGGGCACCCCCGGGGATGCCGTGCCCCTCGATGCGACGGACCTCGTACTGGAGGGACTCGTCGAAGGCGAGGACGTTCTCCGCGGAGACGCAGATCGCGTCCCCCTGGAGCTCGATGGGGTGCACCTGGGTGGCGTTCTCGGCGAAGAACACCTGGCCCTGGCCGGTACAGCGCATGAGCTGCATCTCCTGGCCGGTGGCGTTGCCCACGATCCGGCCGGCGAACCCGGCGCCCTTGTAGCTGAAGTCGACCTTGCCCTGATACAGCACCATGCTGCCCTGGCGGGCCAGCACGGGCTGACCGCCGATGCCGAGGTCGACGCGGATGAGCTTCTTGTTCTGCGGGGTCCACCGCTGCCCGGTGGGCGTCTCCTTGAAGGCGCTCAGCGCGGCGGCCACACCGGCCCCGCCCTGCGGAGCACTCTGGGGCGCGCCGTAGGGGGACGGGGCGCCGGGCTGTCCCGGGTACTGGCCGGGTGCCTGGCCCGGGATCTGACCGTACTGCGGCTGCTGACCGTAACCGGGGGGTGCCGTCGGGGGCTGACCGTATCCGGGCGGCGCGGACGGTGCCTGCTGGCCGTAGCCGGGCGGCATGTGGGCCGTCTGGCCGGGCTGCTGGCCGTAGCCGGGCGGCGGTCCGGGCGGGCCGGGCGGCTGCGCGTACGGCGCGGGGCCCGGCGGCGGGACGGTACCGCCCGGCGGGGTGTGCAGCGGCCCCACGATGGTGGGGGCGGCGTGCACGGGAGGCGCGGGCGTGTGTACGGGCGGGGTGGCACCCGGCGGCGGCGCGAAGCCCTGCGCGGGCGCCGGGGCGGGCGCCGACGGGGCGCCGAACGCGGGCGCGGGGGTGGCCTGGGCGGGCGGGGCGAAGGACGGCGCGGCACCGGGCTGCGGGGCGGCGGGCTCCTCCTCGGCGACCTCGCCGCCGAAGTTCTTCAGCAGCGCGTCGAGGCCGCCGTCGAAGCCCTGTCCCACCGCGGCGAAGCGCCAGACGTCCTTGAGGTAGAAGTCGCCCAGCATCACGGCGCGTTCGGTGGAGAACTCGGCACCGCTGAACGCGTACCGGGCCACCTCCTCGCCGCCCGCGACGACGCGGAGGTATCCGGGGGCGATCTGCGACATCTGTCCGGCGCCGTCGATCGTCGCCGTGAACGACAGCTTCTGGATCTGCGCCGGAATCCGGTCGAGGGTGACCCGGAAGGACTCCGTGTCGCCCGACTGCGCGCCGAGCAGCTGGATGGACTCCTCGGGGGACTTCGGCTGGTTGAAGAAGACGAAGTACCGGTCGTCCGACAGCCGTTCGTCGGCGTCCAGGCCGAAGCAGCTGATGTCGAAGGTGAGCCCGGGGCCGGTGATCTGCACACCTACGTACAGATCCGTGCCCGCGGTCAGGTCACTGATCTTGGCCTTGTGGCCGCGTTGGAATTCCCTGGCCATGCGTAACGACCGTCCCCCATCCCGAATGCGAGTGCGTCGCGTCAGGCTAACCGCAAAGTCCGGAAGTGGACGAAGCCGGTGCAGACCCGGTACACAATCGCACTCCCGGCGGTACGGTCCGCCCGCTCCTACTCGTCGCGCGCGGCCGGGAGGCGGGGCAGCCGGTCCGCGGCGACGACGCCCTCGAGGTAGCCGCGGGCCCGCTCGGTCCGCGGATAGGCCTCCAGGAGCCGCCAGAAGCGGGGGCCGTGGCCGGGTACGAGCAGGTGGGCGAGCTCGTGGAGGAGGACGTAGTCGACGACGTACTCGGGCATGCCCTGCAGCCGGTGCGACAGGCGGATGCTGCCCTCGGCGGGGGTGCACGAGCCCCAGCGGGTGTTCTGGTTGGTGACCCAGCGCACCGACGACGGCCGCGCCCGGCCGTCGAAGTACTGGGCCGACAGCCACTCGGCGCGTTCGGCCAGCTCGGTGTCGCCGAGCACCCGTCTGCTTTCCTGGGCGGCCAGCTTGTCGAGCATGACGGTCACCCAGCGCTTCTCCTCCGCCTCGGACATCCGGGCGGGGATGAGCACGACGGTGCGGTCGCCCTCGCGGTACGCGGAGACGGTTCTGCGCCGTCGGGCGCTCCTGCGGACCTCGATCGCGCTCGCCCCCGAGCCGCTCGGCGGCGGGCTCGTCGTGCTGCGCTGTGATGTCGCGGCGCTGTGCGGTGGGTCGGCGGGCACGCCCCGACGTTACCTGCTGCGCATGGGGGAAGTCCCGCCCCCGGAACGGTTCGATGTCGATCCGCTCCCTGCCCGTCCGATTCGTACGACGAACGGCGCCGCCTGTGGACAACTTTCGGCGGGGTCCGGCGGCCGCGGGCATGCTGGCATCCGGTCCGCGCCGCGGGAGTGCGCCGCGGACGTACGGGACGTACTACGGGTCTACGGGGGTAGGTCATGCATCCGATCGTGAAGCCCGCTCTGCGGCGCGGCTGGCGGGATCTCGACACCGTGCAGTTCGGCATGACACCGGCGCACGCGATGGTGCTGGGCCCGGTGGACACGGCGACGGGCGGTTTCCTCGAACTGCTCGACGGGACACGCGGAATGCCGCTGCTGCGCGAGCAGGGGCGGCGGATGGGGCTGTCCGACGGGCATGTCGACGCCCTGGTGGACCGGCTGGCCGGGTCCGGCCTCCTGGACGACACGACCGGAGGCGGCCCGGCCGCGGACGCCCTGCGCGAGAAGAAGGAGGTCGTGGACCGGCTGCGCCCCGACCTCGCCTCCCTCTCCCTCGTCGCCCGCCGTCCGGGCGGGGCCGCCGGGCGTCTGGCGGCCCGCCGCCGTCTGCGCGTCCAGGTACGGGGCGCCGGCCGGGTGGGAGTCGTCCTGGCCTCGCTGCTCGCGGGCGCAGGCGTGGGCGAGGTCGAGGTGCGCGACCTCGGCCGCGTCGAGCCGTGGGACGTGGCGCCGGGCGGGCTTCCCGTCGAGTCCGTCGGCGAGCGCCGGGAGGACGCCGCCCGGCGGGCGGTGCGCCGGGCGGCCCCGGACCGTCCGCCCCGCGCCCCGGCCGGGGGAAGAGGGACGGAAGGGACGCTCGGGCTGTCCCTCGTGGTCCTCGCTCCCCGGGACGGTCTCGGCGTCCACGCGCCGGACCCCGCGTCGGCCGAGGACCTGATCGTCTCGGGAACGCCCCACCTCTACGCGGGGGTCGTCGAGGCGACCGGGGTCGTGGGTCCTCTGGTCCTGCCGGGCGACACCGGCTGCGCGGGCTGTCTGGACCGGCGGCGCGCCGACCGTGATCCGGCCTGGCCACGCCTGGTCGCGCAGTGGCGCTCCGGGCGGCAGCGCCGGGTGGCCTCGTGCGATCTCGCTCTCGCCGCCGCGGTCGCCGGACTCGCCGCGAGCCACGCGCTCGCCTTCCTGGACGGAGATCCGGCCGCCGTCGCGGGAGTCCGCCGGGAGGCGTCGCTCCCGGGATGCGAGTGGCGCACGACACCGGTCCGGGCGCATCCCGCCTGCCCCTGCGGCACCGCGAGGAAAACAAATGGTGAGCGGACCCCCGAGGACGGCGGAGCGCACGAGACAATGGCAGGGCGACAGCCGCACGCGGCACAGCTTGCTGGGACCTGGAGGGCGCATGTCTGATCTTCCCCGGAAGGCGGTCACCCGGACTGCCAAACTGGCCGCGCTGCCACTCGGCTTCGCCGGGCGGGCGACCTGGGGACTCGGGAAGCGGATCGGCGGTAAGTCGGCGGAGATCGTGGGCCGCGAACTCCAGCAGCGCACGGCCGAGCAGCTCTTCAAGGTCCTCGGGGAGCTGAAGGGCGGTGCGATGAAGTTCGGTCAGGCACTGTCCGTGTTCGAGTCGGCACTGCCGGAGGAGATCGCGGGCCCCTATCGTGCGGCACTGACGAAACTCCAGGAGGCCGCGCCCCCCATGCCCACGCGCACGGTCCACTCCGTGCTGGAGGAGCGGCTCGGCGCGGACTGGGCCGAGCTGTTCGTGGAGTTCGAGGACAAGCCGTCGGCGGCGGCCTCGATCGGCCAGGTGCACCGGGCGGTGTGGCACGACGGCCGCGAAGTCGCCGTCAAGGTGCAGTATCCGGGGGCGGGCGAGGCTCTCCTGTCCGACCTGACCCAGCTCAGCCGCTTCGCACGGCTCCTGGGACCCCTGATCCCCGGAATGGACATCAAGCCGCTCATCACGGAGCTGCGCGACCGGGTCTCCGAGGAGCTCGACTACGGCCTGGAGGCGCAGGCCCAGGCGGCGCACGCCGAGGAGTTCGCGGACGACCCGGACGTACTGGTGCCCGCGGTGGTCCATCAGTGCGAGCAGGTCCTGGTGACGGAGTGGATCGACGGGACGCCTCTGTCGGAGGTGATCACCGAGGGCACGCAGGAACAGCGGGACCGTGCCGGCCAGTTGCTGGCCCGTTTCCTCTTCTCGGGCCCCGCCCGCACCGGTCTGCTGCACGCCGATCCGCACCCGGGCAACTTCCGCCTCCTGCCGGACGAGGAGAACGGCTGGCGTCTGGGGGTCCTGGACTTCGGCACGGTGGACCGGCTTCCCGGGGGCCTGCCCCAGCCGATCGGCGATTCCCTCCGGATGACCCTGGACGGTGACGCCGACTCGGTCTACGAACTGCTCTGCGAGGAAGGCTTCGTCAAGGAGTCGATAGACCTCGAGCCCGACGCGGTCCTGGACTATCTGCTGCCGATCATCGAACCGGCCGAGGTGGACGAGTTCACCTTCACCCGGGGCTGGATGCGCAGCCAGGCCGCCCGCATCGCCGACCCTCGTTCCCCCGCCCACCAGTTGGGCAGGCAGCTGAACCTGCCGCCCGCGTATCTCCTCATACACCGGGTGACCCTGAGCACCATAGGTGTCCTGTGCCAGCTCGGCGCCACGGTCCGTCTGCGCGACGAACTGGAGGAGTGGCTGCCGGGGTTCGTGCCGGAGGATTCGGCGGACGAGGAGCTGGACGAAGAGGTGTCCGCCGTCGAGGCCTGAGGACCCGTCACGGACCGGCCCGAGGGCTCGTCACGGATCGGACCGGCGGGATCGGGCCGGCGGGATCGGGCGGGATCGGGCCGGCGGGTCGGGCGGCTGTAGGACCGGGTCTACCACCAGGCCGAGTCGAGACGGCCCTCGATCGCCCTGAGGTTGTCGCGGGCGCAGTTGTCGCAGAAGTAGTGGCGGATGCCGTTCTCGACGGAACAGGTCCATGTCGGTCTGGGGCCGGGAGCGGAGGTGCCGCAGCGGGCGCACACGATCTTCTCGGCTTCGTCCGCGTCGGGCTCCGGTGCGGTGCCGGTGCTGTCACTGTCTTCGGGAAGACTCGTCACTCTGGCGACGATATCCCCGCGACCGGCGGTTCGCCCGGTGCAACGCACCGCGGGGGCCGGTCCGTTCGGACCGGCCCCCGCGGGATTCAGTGCCTGTGACTGCTGCGACTGCAACGGCTGCTACGACGGTGTACGTCGATTACTGCATGACCGCCATGGCCAGCGCGCGCCGGGCTCGCATCGAAGCGCGCTCGGCCCTGCGCTGCATGCGGCGAGCGGCCGCCAGGCGCACGGCCTGACGTTCCCGCTCGGCCTGGTGCAGTCGCTCGTGCATATGCGCACGAGCCAGGGCTTCTGGGATGAGTTGCATCTCTCGGGTCCTGTTCTGACGCGAGCCGGTCGCGCCGGTGGTGGCGAAGTCTGGGGTCGCGGAGCCTGCGGGCTCGCTCGTGGACGGCTTCATCGGGGCCTGCTTCTTGGGGTCGTGCGTCAGGGGGCGGTCGATCGTTCCTCGGATGTTCATGCCGCGACCGGGTTCTTGCGCGGGCGGCCACGCGGCCGCTTGCGGGCGACGACGACACCCTGGACGAAGAGCTCGCCACCCCAGACGCCCCAGGGCTCACGCCGCTCCTTGGCGCCGGCGAGGCAGGCCTCCATCAGCGGGCAGGTGCGGCAGAGGGACTTGGCGTACTCGACGTCGGCCGGCGACTCGGCGAAGAAGACCTCCGGGTCGTAGGAACGGCAGGGGACGGGTACGCCGAGGTTCTCGATGGCGTCGTCGAGCGCGGTGAGCGCGGTGAGGGGGATCAAGGTGGAGTCCTCCGTGAGGCCGGGCGGGGGGATCGTTTCGGAAGGCGGTACGGACGGGGCGTGCGCTTCGAGTTGCACGGTTCGTCTTCCTCGTCTGGTCGTTCCGGCCGGGGTCGGCCGGTTGGCGGCTGGTACCGGGTTCTTTTCTTGTCCCGAGGCCCCTTCGCTCCGCCGTCCCCGGTCGGGGACAAACAGAAGGGCCGCGGATCCCGGGTGGGGTTCCGCGGCCCTGAAGGCGCCGGCCTGATGGTGGATCAGGCTGGATCACTCCAGGGTTCAGGCCCACGGAAGGCCCACATCGTGTGGTGCTGCTGCGTCTGCTTCAGGGATCCGGCACCGGCTGCCGCAAAGGCATAGGCATGTGCCTCTGCCACTACTGCCGCTTCCAGTGCCTGGGTCGGTCGCTCATTGCGCTCACGGACGGGAAGACCCGCGAGAGACACGGAGGACGCCGGCCGGACGGCAGGAATGCCGGACAGACCGGTGCCCAGGTTCGAGAGGCCGAGCGAGCACATGGAGACGACGACCGAGCGATCGGTCATTTTCACGGTGTTGCTGAAGCTGGTGTCGATGCTGATCACTGGAATCGCCTCCTCTCGGCGTCTAGGGGGACCGGCGCGAGCCGATCCGACGGTTGTTAAGTACAGCACGGAACCAGGGCCTTCGAGAAGGCCGCTGCTGCCGTGGTTAAGAACCTATGGGGATTGCTGGGGCATGCGCAAACTATTTTCTCGACGATTTTGAATCAGTTGCCCTCACCGTCCTCCATAATCTCCTGACCTGCACAGATGGCCAGAACGTCGGCTCCGAAGCGGTTGAGTTTGCGGACACCGACCCCGGGGATCCGGGCGAGCTCGCCCTCGTCGTCCGGCGCGGTCTCCGCGATCGCCATCAGCGTCCTGTCGGTGAAGACGCAGAACGCGGGCTGCCCGCTGCGCTCCGCCTGCACCGCACGCCACTCGCGCAGCCGTTCGTAGAGACCCTCGTCCATGTCGGAGGGGCAGCCGTCGCAGCGCATCAGCTTCATCTCGCCCGCGTCGGCGAGCGTGCGTCCGCACACCCGGCAGCGCGCGGGGCTGCGGCTCGTGCGCCGTTCGGCGGTGACACCGGCTCGTGCGGCGCCGCGCTCGATGCCGCCCGGGCCGGCGCCGGCGCGGCCGCCCGCCGTGGCGACGGAGCCGGGGCGCAGACCGTCGAGGAACCGGCTGGGGCGCCGGCCCGCGCGGCCGCCGGGCGAGCGGGCGAGCGCCCAGGAGACGAAGAGGTGCTCCCTGGCGCGGGTGACACCGACGTAGAGGAGGCGGCGCTCCTCCTCGATCTGCTCGTCGGTCTTTGCGTAGGTGATCGGCATCATGCCCTCGGCGACACCCACCAGGAAGACGACGTCCCACTCGAGGCCCTTGGCGGAGTGCAGGGAGGCGAGGGTGACACCCTGCACGGTCGGGGCGTGCTGGGCGCTCGCGCGTTCGTCGAGCTCGGCCACCAGGTCACCGAGCGTCGCGCCGGGCTTGGCGGTCGCGAAGTCCTGCGCCAGGTGCACCAGGGCCGCGAGCGACTCCCAGCGTTCCCTGACCGCGCCGGAGCCCGCCGGGGGGCTGCCGGTCCAGCCCTCGCCCGAGAGCACCGCCCGGACCTGCGAGGGCAGGTCGACGGCGTCGTCGAGGAGCGAGTCGTTGCCGCCGAAACGGGCCGCGGCGCGCAGGGCCGCGCCCGCCTTGCGCACCTCGGGGCGGTCGAAGAACCGCTCGGCCCCGCGCAGCTGGTAGGGCACACCGGCGTCGGCGAGGGCCTGCTCGTAGGTCTCGGACTGGGAGTTCGTGCGGAACAGGACCGCGATCTCACCGGCGGGGACGCCCGAGGCGATGAGGTCGCGGATGCGGCGGGCGGCGCCCTCGGCCTCGGCGGGCTCGTCCGTGTACTCGGCGTAGACGGGCTCGGCGCCCGGGGGCCGCTGGGAGATCAGCTCGAGACGGTGCTCGGCGGCCCGCCCCCGCGCCTGGGAGAGCAGGCCGTTGGCCAGGTGGACGACCTGGGGCGAGGAGCGGTAGTCGCGGACGAGCTTGACGACGGTGGCTCCGGGATGACGGGTGCGGAAGTCGAGGAGGTGGTCCGGGGTCGCACCGGTGAACGAGTAGATCGTCTGGCTGGCGTCACCCACCACGCAGAGGCTGTCCCGCTCGCCGAGCCACAGTTCCAGAAGGCGCTGCTGGAGCGGACTGACGTCCTGGTACTCGTCGACCACGAAGTGCTGGTACTGGGAGCGGACCTGCTCGGCGATGTCGTGCCGGTCCTGCAGGACGGCGACCGTGAGCAGCAGGACGTCCTCGAAGTCGATGACCGCGCGGTCGCGCTTGAGGTCCTCGTACGCCGCGTAGATCTTGGCGGTCTCGGCCGGGTCCCGGGGGGCTTCGCGGCCGGCCCGGGCTGCTGCGGCGGCGTAGTCGGCGGGAATGGTCTGGGTGACCTTGCACCACTCGATCTCGGCGGTGACGTCCCGCAGCTCTCCCCGGTCGAGACGGATGCGGCAGGCGGCCGCCGCGTCCGCGACGAGCTGGATCTTGCGGTCCACGAGCCGGGGCAGTGAGCCACCGACGGCTTTCGGCCAGAAGTACTGGAGCTGGCGCAGCGCGGCGGAGTGGAAGGTACGGGCCTGGACGCCTCCGGCGCCGAGCTGGCGCAGCCGTCCGCGCATCTCGCCCGCGGCCCGGTTGGTGAAGGTGACCGCGAGCACGCTGGAGGGCTGGAGGATGCCCGCGCGCACCCCGTAGGCGATGCGGTGGGTGATCGCCCTCGTCTTGCCCGTGCCGGCTCCCGCCAGCACGCACACCGGACCGTGCAGGGCGGTGGCCACCGCGCGCTGTTCGGGGTCGAGCCCGTCGAGCACCGCGTCGGCCGTCTCCGGGACCTGCGGGAAGAGGGTGGAGTGCGTTGCTGCTGTCACACAGCCATGCTGCCAGGTCGGCGGAGACGGGTGAGCCGGTTGTCCACAGGGAGGCGGCTGCGGTCGTACGAATGCGGTGAGCGTCACCTTCCGCCGCGCGTGCGGGGGTCGCGTTTCAGCCAGTCGCGCAGTCCCCCTTCCCCGCTGCGGTCCGTCGCCTGCGGTGCGGACCGGATGCGGCGAGCATCACGTCCCGGCGGGAGGCCCCGATACCCCCCGAGGGAATGGCGGCCGGGTGACCTGCGTTCCACTTGCAGCGACCACGCACCCGAAGCCGTGAAGGAGCGCAAGAGACATGCAGGGCACTGTGACGATGTACAGCACCACGTGGTGCGGCTACTGCCGCCGGCTCAAGAGCCAGCTGGACCGTGAGGGCATCGCGTACAACGAGATCAACATCGAGCAGGACCCGCAGTCCGCGGCGTTCGTCGAGAAGGCGAACGGCGGCAACCAGACGGTTCCGACGGTCCGGGTGGTCGCCGCCGGTGGCGCCGAGGTGGTCATGACGAACCCGAGCCTCGCCCAGGTGAAGCAGGCCCTCACCGCCTGATCCCCCGCGCGCACGGCGACGCCCCTCCGGCCGGCCGGAGGGGCGTTCGTCATGTCCGGAGCTTCAGGCGCTGTTTCCCCGGGTCGGCAGGGGCTTGCCGTACCAGAGCTCGATCAGACGGGCGGCGATCGAGATCCCGTAGGGGGGCAGGACCTCACCGGACTCGAAGGCGGCCCCCAGCTCGTCCCGGGAGAACCAGCGGGCTTCGTTTATCTCCTCGCCGTCGACGGTGATCTCCGACGAGGTGGCGCGGGCCCTGAAGCCCAGCATGAGGCTGGAGGGGAACGGCCAGGGCTGGCTGGCGACGTACTCGACCTCGCCGACCGTGACACCGACCTCCTCGAGCACCTCGCGGCGCACGGACTGCTCGATCGACTCTCCGGGCTCGACGAAGCCCGCGAGGGTGGAGAAGCGGCCTTCGGGCCAGTGCACCTGGCGTCCGAGCAGGATGCGGTCGTCGTCGTCCGTGACGGCCATGATCACGGCCGGGTCGGTGCGCGGGTAGTGCTCGGCGCCGCAGGCGGGACAACGGCGAATGTGGCCGGCCGCGGCGATCACCGTGCGCTCGCCGCAGCGCGAGCAGAAGCGGTGGGTGCGCTGCCAGTTCTCCAGGCCGACCGCGTGCACCATCAGGCCCGCGTCGCGCGGTGACAGCAGCAGGCCCGCCTCGCGCAGGCCCGCCGGACGGGCGGACTGGTCGATGCGGCCGGGAAGCGCGTCCTTCTGGAGCGCGAAGTAGCTCACCCCGTTGTCGTCCGTGCCCAGGAAGTAGCGGTGCGCCTCGGTGAGCGGGGCCTCGAAGGAGGGCGTCATCAGCAGCTCGGTGGTGCCGTCGGCCGTCTCGTCGATGAGCACCTGACCGCCGGATACCACGAAGACGCGGGTCGTGGGGTGGCTCCAGGCCGCCGCGAGCCAGGCCTCGTCGAGCCGGTGGTGGGCGGCCCGGTCGATGCCGCTCGGGGCGGTGAGCGAGATGGGACGGTCGGCGCTGTGGTCGGTCCAGGTGGTCACGGATGCTTCCAACTCCCCCGGTGGAACGGTTGTTTCGGCGGGCGGTTCAGCAGGACGGGCGTGCGGTGGGCTCTTGGGACTGCGGTTCGGCTCGTTCAGTGTGTCTCGCGCCAGTTCTCGGCCAGGTCGCCCCACAGATAGGCGGCCGTCTCGACGCCCTTCATGAGGAGGCCGAGTTCGACCTTCTCGTTCGGGGCGTGCCAGCCGTCGGAGGGAACGGAGATGCCCAGGAACAGCACCGGGGCGCCGAGGACCTCCTGGAGGTCGGCCGCCGGTCCCGAGCCGCCTTCACGGGTGTAGCGGACCGGCTGCTCGAAGGCCCGGCCCATGGCGCGGACGACGGACTGCAGGGCCGGGTGATCCAGCGGCGTCAGACACGGGCGGGTGGACGGGCTGAACGTGATCTCGTGCCGGATGCCGTCGGGCACCTGCTCGGCCACCCAGGCGCGCACGGCCTTCCGGATGTGGTCCGGGTCCTGTCCGGCGACGAGCCGGAAGGAGAGCTTCACCAGGGCCGAGGACGGGATGATCGTCTTGCTGCCGGCGCCCTGGTAGCCGCCGCCGATGCCGTTGACCTCGGCGGTCGGGCGGGCCCAGATCCGCTCCAGGGTGGTGTGTCCGGCCTCTCCGTGGGTGGCCGTGGACCTGGCCGTGCGCAGCCACCGCTCCTCGTCGAAGGGCAGTTCGGCGAAGAGTTCGCGCTCGCGGTCGGTGAGTTCGGTGACCCCGTCGTAGAAGCCGGGGACGGCCACGCGCGCGTGCTCGTCGTGCAGCGCCGCGACCAGGCGGGCGATCGCGGTGGCGGGGTTGGGTACGGCGCCGCCGAACGAGCCGGAGTGGATGTCCTGCCCGGGTCCGTGGAGGACGATCTCGCACTCGGCGAGGCCGCGCATGCCCGTGCAGACCGTGGGGGTGTCCTCGGACCACATACCGGTGTCGGAGACGATCACGGCGTCGGCGGCGAGCCGCTCGGCCCGTGCTTCGACGAGCGCGCGGAAGTGCGGGGAGCCGGACTCCTCCTCGCCCTCGATCAGCAGTTTGAGGTGCACGGCCGGGGCGGTGCGTCCGGTGGCGGCGAGGTGGGCCCGGACGCCGAGTGTGTGGAAGAACACCTGGCCCTTGTCGTCCGCGGCCCCGCGCGCGTGGAGGCGGTCGCCCCGGATCACCGGCTCGAAGGGGTCGGTGTCCCAGCCGTCCTCGCGGGCGGCGGGCTGCACGTCGTGGTGCCCGTAGACGAGGACCGTGGGTGCGTCCGGGTCCTCGGAGGGCCACTCGGCGAAGACGGCCGGGGCGCCCTCGGTCGGCCAGACCTCGCAGGTCGGGAAGCCGGTCTCCCGGAGTTTGGCGGCGAGCCAGTCGGCGCTGCGTGCCACGTCCGCGGCGTGCTCGGGCTGGGCCGAGACCGAGGGGATGCGCAGCCACTGCCCGAGGTCGTCGAGGAAGGCGGCGCGATGGGTCTCGATGTACGTGCGGACGGTGCTGACGGCGTTGTCAACGGGCTTGCTCATGTTCCTGAGCCTATCCGCCCACAGAGGCGTGTTCGTCCGGCGGTTCTCCGGGGACCCCGTCCGGCGCGACCGCCGGGTCCTCGGTGAGCAGCCGTTCCAGCGCGGCACGGTCCGGGAGACCCTCCGGCCGTACGACCTCACCGTCGCGGACGTAGAGGAACGCGGCCGTCACGGATTCCAGGGGCACTCCCTGCCGTTCGGCCCAGCCCAGGCGGTACAGCGCGAGCTGGAGGGGGTCGGCCGTGCGGCCGTGACCGGTCTTCCAGTCGACGATCTCGTACGTCGTCGCCTCGCCGTCGTCGTTCCTGTAGACGGCGTCGATCCGGCCGCGGACGACCCGCCCGGCGATCGCGAGCTGGAAGGACACCTCGACGCGGTACGGGGTGCGGTGCGCGTAGGGAGTGCGTTCGAAGGCGTCCTTCAGGGTCTGTAGGTCGTGCTCGTCGGCGATCTCGGCCTCGCCGCCGGGCAGGTCGTCGGGGTCCAGCATCGGCAGCCGCAGCTCTTCGAAGCGGGACTCCACCCAGGCGTGGAAGCGCGTTCCCCGGCGCGCGGCGGGCTGCGGGGGGCGCGGCATGGGGCGTGCGAGTTCCTGCGCGAAGCCGTCGGGGTCGGCGGCCATGCGCAGCAGTTGGGAGGCGGTGAGCGAGGCCGGCAGGGGCACGTGGGTGACGGTCTCGCGGGCGCGCAGGAGTTCTCCGGTCAGCGCGTCCAGATCGCGGTCCCAGGAGGCGAGGGTGCGGGCCTCTTCGGGGGTGAGGCGCTCGCTCACGGCCTCCCGGGGGTGCGGGAGGAGGACGGGCGGCCGGTCCTGGTGCTGCACCGTCGGACGTTCGCTCCCGCGGTCGGCCGGGCCGCCCCCCGGTCGTTCCGTCGCCCAGGAGTCCCAGTCCGAGCCGTCGTCCTCGGGCAGGCCGCCGTCCGCGGGGCCGTCCTCCGGGAAGCGGTCCTCGGGGAAGGGGTCGTCGGGAAGGTCCCCCTCGAAGAACTCGTCCTCGGGGAAGCCTTCCTCGTCGTGGGGCGGGATGTCGTCCTCCGACGGGGACGGCCACTCCGGATCGTCGTACGACCCGGGGCCGTGGACGGCCGGGTACGGGTGGGCGTCGGAGCCCCGGTGGACCTCGTCGTGCGACGCGACCCGCTCCAGATGGGCGAGCACGGTCTCCGCCGCCGCGCGGCGCCGCGCGAGGGCCGTGTCGTCGAGCGGGAGCGGCCAGGCGTGGTCGGCGGCCGCCTCGTGCAGGGCCGGGTTCTCCTCGTCCTCGGCCGGTTCGTCCGCCCAGACCTCGATCTCGCCGTGTCCGGCCGCGCAGTGGTCGTGGAGGGCGTGCAGGAAGTCCGAGGGGCCGCGCGGCCGCTTCTGGGAGGGCCCCCACCAGTGGCCCGAGCCGAGCAGGAGCGAGCGGGGGCGGGTGAACGTGACGTAGCCGAGGCGCAGTTCCTCGGTGTGCTGGTGGGCCTTCATGGCCTCGTGGAAGGCCTTGAGGCCCTTGGCGTCCCAGGTGTCGACGTCGGGCAGCGTGTCGGCGTCGCCGCGCAGCCGGTGGGGCAGGACCTTGCCCTGGGCGGTCCACTTCTCGCGGCCCTGGCTGCTGGGGAAGGTGCCGGTGACGAGGCCGGGAACGACCACCACGTCCCACTCCAGGCCCTTGGACTTGTGCGCGGTGAGCACCTTGACGGTGTTCTCGCCACCGGGCAGGGCGTTGTCCAGGCCCTTCTCGTACCGCGCGGCGGTGCGCAGGAAGCCGAGGAAGGCCAGCAGGCTCGCCTCGCCGTCGCCGGACGCGAAGGACGCGGCGACGTCCAGGAAGTTGGACAGGGTCTCGCGGCGGCGGGCGGCCAGGGCGTGCGGGGACGCGGAGAGTTCGACCTCGAGACCGGTGACGGCGAGGACCCGGTGCAGGACGTCCATCAGCGGGTCGGCGAGCGAGCGGCGCAGATCGCGCAGCTCGGCGGCGAGCCGCGCGAAGCGCACGCGCGCGTCCGGCGAGAAGGGCAGCCCGTCGTCGTCCCCCGCGGTCTCGACGGGCGTCTCCAGGAACGTGTCGAGGGCGTCGGCGAGCGATATCACCTCGGCCGGGTCGACCCCCTCGACGGCCGCGGCGAGCCTGCGGTCCGGATCGTCGTCGGCCCCCGCGCGCGCGGGGGACACGAGCAGACGGGCGCGGCGCCCGAGGAGGGCGAGGTCGCGCGGGCCGATCCGCCAGCGCGGGCCGGTGAGCAGCCGGACCAGGGAGGCGTTCGCCCCCGGGTCCTGGAGGACTTCGCAGACGGCCACGAGGTCGGCCACCTCGGGCAGGTGCAGCAGCCCGGAGAGGCCCACCACCTCGACGGGGACGTCACGGGCGACGAGCGCGCCCTGGATCTCGGCGAAGTCGGCGGCGGTGCGGCACAGGACCGCGATCTCGGCGGGCGCCTTTCCGGTGCGGACGAGGTGGGCGATCGAGTCGGCGAGCCAGCCGATCTCCTCGGCGTGGGTGCGCAGCAGCGCGCAGCGCACGACGCCGTCCCGCTCGGCCCCGGGGGCGGGCCGCAGTGCCTCCACGCCCGCGTGCATGGCGCGCAGCGGCTCCGCGAGGCCGTTGGCGAGGTCGAGGAGACGGCCGCCGCTGCGGCGGTTCTCGCTGAGCGACTGGCGGGTGGCGGACCGGCCGTCGGGGCGCGCGAAGTGCTCGGGGAAGTCGTCGAGGTTGGCCACGGAGGCGCCGCGCCAGCCGTAGATCGCCTGGCAGGGGTCCCCGACCGCGGTCACGGGATGTCCGGTGCCGCCGCCGAACAGTCCGGCGAGCAGGACGCGTTGGGCCACCGACGTGTCCTGGTACTCGTCCAGCAGGACCACCCGGAACTCGTCCCGCAGGATCTCTCCGACCTCGGGGCGGGTGCGGGCCAGGGTGGCCGAGAGGGCGATCTGGTCGCCGAAGTCGAGGAGGTCGCGCTCTCGCTTCGCCGCCCGGTAGCGGCCCACCAGCTCGGCGAGTTCACGCCGGGCCGCGGCGGCCTCGGGGACCTTGCGCAGGTCCGCGTTGGTGAGCCGGGCGCCCTCCAGGACGCGCAGCAGTTCGGCGTCGTGGGCGCGCAGGTCCTCCGCCGCCACGAGGTGTTCGGCGAGCTCGGAGTCGAGGGCCAGGAGGTCGCTCACCAGGTCCGGGAAGGACCGGGTCAGCGCCGGGTACGGGCCCGGCGCCTCGCGCAGCACGCGCGCGGCGAGCTGGTAGCGGGTGGCGTCGGCGAGGAGCCTGGAGGTCGGTTCGAGCCCGATGCGCAGGCCGTGGTCGGTCAGCAGACGGCCCGCGAAGGCGTGGTAGGTGGAGATGACCGGCTCGCCCGGCGGGTTGTCGGGGTCGATGACGTCCGGGTCGGTGACTCCCGCCTTGACGAGCGCCTTGCGGACCCGCTCGGCGAGTTCGCCCGCGGCCTTGTTGGTGAACGTCAGACCGAGGACCTGCTCGGGGGCGACCTGTCCCGTGCCGACCAGCCACACCACGCGGGCCGCCATCACCGTGGTCTTCCCCGAACCCGCTCCGGCCACGATCACCTGCGGGGCCGGTTCCGCGGTGATGCAGTCCGTCTGTTCCGGGGTGAACGGGATGCCGAGGAGCTCTTTGAGCTGTTCGGGGTCGGTGATGCGGGCGGGCATGCGCAGAGGTTAGCGGCGTCCACCGACAGCGACGGCCACATTGCCGCCCGGGGTGAAATAACCGCAGGTCAACCCATGTGGTGCGATACGTCACTCGACCACTTGCCGGCCCTCCGGCCGGGCACTGCAGGACGCCTGGAAGGAGCAGTGCGTGCAGTGCTGTCCCGTCGTCGGCGAGAACCGTTCGTCGAGGACCTTGCCGGCGGCGTTCGCCAGCAGGTCGCCGACCCACTCGCCCTCCAACGGCTCCTGCGCCTGCACCTTGGGGAGGGTCTCGCCGCCGTTCTTCTTGGCGGCGCCCTGGCGGAGCTGGACGAGCTCGGCACCGCCCGCTCCGGGGCGGGCGCCGTCGAAGACGTCGTCGACCGCGCCCTCGCCGACGGCGAGCTGGTAGACGGCGAGCTGCGGGTGGCGCCTCACCTCGTCGGCGCTCGGCGCGTTCTTGCCCGTCTTGAAGTCGACCACGTAGGCGCGGCCCTCGGTGTCCGCCTCGACGCGGTCCATGGAGCCGCGGATGCGCACTTCGTAGGAGCCCGCTTCGAGGGTCACGTCGAAGTCGTGCTCGCTGGCCACCGGCGTGCGACCGGTGCGGTCCATGACGTGCCACCTCAGGAAGCGTTCGAGCGCCACGCGCGCGTGCTCCTTCTCCTGCGCGGACTTCCAGGGCGCGTCGAAGGCGAGCGCGTTCCACACGGAGTCGAGGCGTTCCATGAGGACGTCCAGGTCCGCGGGGGTGCGTCCGGACGCGACCTCGTCGGCGAGGACGTGCACCACGTTGCCGAAGCCCTGGGCCGCCGTCGCGGGTGCGTCGGCCTTCACCTCCCGTCCGAGGAACCACTGCAGGGCACAGGTGTTGGCGAGTTGGTCGAGGGCGCTGCCGGAGAGCACGACGGGCTGGTCGCGGTCGCGCAGCGGGACCTTGCTCTCCGTCGGCTCGTACATGCCCCACCAGCGGTAGGGGTGCGCGGAGGGGACGAGCGGGCGGCCGTCCTCGTCGGCGAGCGCGGCGAGCCGGGCGAGGCGGCGGGCGGCGGCCTGCCTGAGGTTCTCCGAGACGCGCGGGTCGACCGTGGTGGCGCGCAGTTCGGCGACCAGCGGGGCCACGGCCAGCGGGCGGCGCGGACGGCCCGTCACGTCCTTGGGCTCGACGCCTAGTTCGGTGAGGAAGCGGGAGGGCTGGTCACCGTCGTCGGCCGGCGCCTTCACCGCCGTCACGACGAGCCGTTCACGCGCGCGGGTGGCGGCCACGTAGAACAGCCGGCGCTCCTCGGAGAGGAGCGCCCCGGGCGTGAGGGGTTCGGCGAGTCCGTCCCGCCCGATGCGGTCGGCCTCCAGCAGGGAGCCGCGGCGGCGCAGATCCGGCCACAGGCCCTCCTGGACGCCCGCGACGACGACGAGACGCCACTCCAGTCCCTTGGAACGGTGTGCCGTCATCAGGCGTACGGCGTCGGGGCGCACGGCCCTGCGGGTGAGCGTGTCGGCCGCGATGTCCTCGGCGTCGATCTCCTCCAGGAAGTTCAGGGCGCCACGGCCTCCGGTGCGCTCCTCCGCCCGGCCGGCGGTCGCGAACAGCGCGCACACGGCGTCGAGGTCCCGGTCGGCGTTGCGTCCGGCCGCGCCGCCGCGCCGGGCGGCCCGTTCCAGGCGCTGCGGCCAGGGTGTGCCGTCCCACAGGTCCCAGAGGGCCTCCTCGGCCGTTCCGCCGCCCGCGAGGCGCTCACGCGCCTTGCGCAGCAGCGCGCCGAGGCGCTGGGCCCCCCGGGCGTAGGCGGGATCGTGCGCGACGAGCCGCTCCGGCTCGGCCAGCGCGCGGGCGAGCAGGACGTCGGACGGCGGCGGTACGAGGTTCCCGCCGGCGCGCTCCTCCTCCCGCAGGGCCCGCCCGAGGCGCCGCAGGTCCGCGGCGTCCATGCTCGCGAGAGGCGAGGCGAGGAGGGTGAGCGCGGTCTCGGTGTCGAGCCAGGACACGACGTGGACGCCGGTGGCGTCCACGTACGGTTCGGGGCCGGCGGGCGGATCGGTCTCGGCACGCCCGCCGGTTTCGGTGCCGGTTTCGGTGCCGGTTTCGGTGCCGGTTTCGGTGCCGGTTTCGGTGCCGGTTTCGGTGCCGGTGTCGGTGTCGGAGGCCGTCCCGGCATCCGGCTCCGTGCGGGTCCGCGCGTCGGTGGCGGCACCGGACGTCCCGCCCGCACCGGACACCCCGTTCGCGCCCGTCTCCGACTCCGCGCGGGCCACCGCCCGTAGTGCCGTCAGCAGGGGCGCGACCGCGGGTTCGTGCCGCAGGGGCAGGTCGTCGCCGTCGATGTCGAGGGGGACACCCGCCGAGGTGAGCGCCCGCCGGATCGTGGGGATCGTCCGGGAACCGGCGCGCACCAGGACGGCCATCTCCCCCCAGGGGACCCCGTCCTCCAGGTGGGCACGGCGCAGGATGTCCGCGATGTTGTCGAGCTCCGTGCCGGCCGTCGGGTACGTGTAGACCTCGACCTGCCCTCCGTCCCGCACGGCGGACAGCTCACGGTGGGCGCGCACCTTCTGCGCGGGCAGCCGGGTCAGCGGCATGCGCAGGGTGAGCCGGCGGGTGGCCTCCAGCAGAACGGCGCCCGAGCGGCGGGAGGTGCCGAGGACCTCGACCGGAGCCGGTCGGCCGTCCGTGCGCGGGAAGGCCTCGGGAAAGTCCAGGATGCCGTTCACGTCGGCACCGCGGAAGGCGTAGATCGACTGGTCGGGGTCGCCGAAGGCGACGAGGGTGCGCCCGCCGTCGGCGAGGCCGCGCAGCAGCCGCACCTGCGCGGGGTCGGTGTCCTGGTACTCGTCCACGTAGACGGCGTCGTACCGGGCCGCGAGCCGTTCGGCGACCTCGGGCCGGCGGACGAGGAGCACCGCGCGGTGCACCAGTTCCGCGTAGTCCAGGACTCCTTGCAGGTCGAGGACGTCGAGGTACTCGGCGAGGAAGGCGGCCGCCGCGCCCCAGTCCGGGCGGCCGATGCGGCGCGCGAAGGCCTCCAGGGCGTCGGGGCCGAGACCGAGTTCCCGGCTGCGGGCGAGGACCGCGCGGACCTCGTCCGCGAAGCCGCGCGTGGTCAGGCAGGCGCGCAGTTCGTCCGGCCAGCGCACATGGGCGAGGCCCAGCCGGTCCAGGTCCGGCTGCCCCGCGAGCAGCTCGCGCACGGTCACGTCCTGCTCGGGGCCGGACAGCAGCCGCAGGGGCTCCACGAACAGGTCGCTGTCCTGGTGGGCCCGGATCAGGGCGTAGCAGAAGGAGTGGAAGGTGGTGGCCCGGGGCGCGCGGGCGGTCCCCGTGCGCAGCGCCATGCGGTCGCGGAGCTCGACGGCCGCCTTGCGGCTGAACGTGAGCACCAGGATCCGTTCGGGGTCGGCGCCGCGTTCGATCCGGGCGGTCACGGACTCGACGAGCGTGGTCGTCTTGCCCGTACCGGGACCCGCGAGCACGAGCAGCGGTCCGCCCTCGTGGTCAACCACCGCGCGCTGTCCTGCGTCAAGACGAGGGGGATCCACCCGGGCCGGCGCGGTGCGCACCAGCCGGTACACACCGCGGGCCCCCTGGCGCACGGACGGGTGCGTCAGGCGTCTGGTGGAAGAAGTGGAGCTCACGTGGTTCGCCGGTCCTGGTGGTCGTACTGGTTGGCGGACCGCCGCGTGGAGGGCGGCGACCGCGGGGTGAGGGGGGCACGCGCCCACGACGCTACGCCGGTGCGGCCCACGGAAGGAGGGCTTCCGATTCTTCCCTCAGGTCCCGTGCGTCCCGCGCGTCCTGTGCGTCCCGCGCCCTACGAACGTACGGCATGTCACGGATGTGCCTCGTTTCGCTCGTACGGGCCCCGTTTTCCCCTTCGGGCCCGTGAATGCCGGAAGCTGTCAGGTGTGACCTTCCGCGCGTTCGCCGCCGTCCCATCGGGCCCGTCTCATGTCGACGCGCGGCAGATGTCCCGCGGAGGCCCGGCTCGCCTCCTTCAGAGGCGTTCCCTCGGCACGGTAGTGAGCCAGCGCGTCCAGTTCGTGGCCGGGCAGCAGCACGCCGTCGGCGCGCATGACGCGCCACCACGGAACAGCTCCGCCGTACAGGGCCAGCACCCGGCCCACCTGGCGCGGCCCGCCCTCCTCCAGCCATTCGGCGATGTCGCCGTACGTCATGACGCGGCCGGGCGGGATCAGCTCGGCGACGTCGAGGACCCGCTCCGCGTACTCCGGCAGGGCGTCCGCCGGAAGGCTCTCCTCGCTCATCCGCCCCATCCTGCCCCACCCCACCGACAACGTGACACGGCGGCGACTGTGGATATTCCTTCCCGCGGAGTGACGCTTGCAGCAGATTGCGTGCCCCTCATTTGCACCCTGATGCCCCCGTGTGTCGGTCTGGCATGCCACCATCGTGCGGGCGGTGACTGGTGATACGAGATCAAGAAGAGACCATGAGGCAGCAGGGCGTGCACCCCGAAGACGCGGAGGGCACCTCCGCTGCCTCGTCACGCCCGGACACCGGCGGCGTCGACGAGAAGGACACCGGCGACAAGGCGGACGAGTCCTCCTCCGCGACGAGCGGGACCGGCTCCGGCGAGGCGGCGGGATCCTTCCCTGAGGCCCCCGAGATCCCGTCCCGGCCCCATGGGGACGAGCAGCGGCGGGCCGAGCGCGGCACGGGCTGCGTGGAGGAGGTCCACGCCGACGAGGTCGAGGGCGACGAACCGCTGCTCCCCGCGCGCGTGCACCGCCCCTCCGACCTGATGCGGCTCCTGGTGGGCGTTCTCGCGATCGTGGTGCTGCTCGGCATCGCCGCGTTCGCGCACGGCACCACCTCGGGCCTCGAACAGGACATCAACAAGGGCACCGGGCAGGCACCCGATCTGCTGATCAAGATCGCGGGGCTGGCGTCCAGCATCGCGATCCTCCTCGTGCCGGTCGCCTTCGCCATCGAGCGGCTGGTCAAACGGGACGGGCTGCGCATCGCCGACGGCGTCCTCGCCGCGGTCCTCGCGCACGGGGTGACGCTCGCCACGGACCTCTGGGTCGCGAAGGGCGCCCCCGGTTCCATCCAGGAGGCGCTCACCCAGCCCTCGCCGGGTGACGTCCACGCCCTCACCGACCCGGTGCACGGCTATCTCGCCCCGGTCATCGCGTACATGACGGCCGTCGGCATGTCCCGCAGACCGCGCTGGCGCGGGGTGCTTTGGGTCGTGCTGCTCCTCGACGCCTTCTCCATGCTGGTGACCGGCTACACGACCCCGTTCTCGATCATCCTGACGGTGCTGATCGGCTGGACCGTCGCCTACGGGACGCTGTACGCGGTCGGTTCGCCGAACGTGCGGCCGACCGGACGGACACTGATGGCGGGCCTCCGGCACGTCGGCTTCCACCCGGTCAGCGCGGCCCGCGAGGAGACGCCGGAGACGGCGGAGAGCGGCGACCGCGGCCGACGCTACTTCGTCACCCTGGAGGACGGCCCGCCGCTGGACGTCACGGTCGTCGACCGCGAGCAGCAGGCGCAGGGCTTCTTCTACCGCGCCTGGCGCCGTCTGACGCTGCGCGGGATCACCACGCGCCGCAGCCTCCAGTCGCTGCGCCAGGCCCTGGAGCAGGAAGCCCTCCTCGCGTACGCGGCCATCGCGGCCGGGGCCAACGCGCCCAAGCTGATCGCGACCTCCGAGCTGGGCCCGGACGCCGTGATGCTCGTCTACGAGCACACCGGCGCGCACACCCTCGACTCGCTGCCCGACGAACTGATCACCGAGGAACTGCTCCGCGACACCTGGCACCAGGTGCAGGCGCTGCAGTCCCGGCGCATCGCGCACCGCAGGCTCGCGGGCGACGCGATTCTGGTGGATCGTTCCGGCACGGTGATCCTCACGGATCTGCGCGGCGGCGAGATCGCGGCGGGCGATCTGCTGCTGCGCATGGACATCGCCCAGCTGGTGACCACTCTCGGACTGCGCGTGGGCGCCGAGCGCGCGGTGGCGTCGGCGGTGGGCGTGCTCGGTCCGGACGCCGTCGCGGACTGCCTGCCCATGCTCCAGCCGATCGCGCTGACGCGCTCCACGCGCGCGACGCTGCGCAGACTCGCCCGGGAACGTGCGCAGCGCGAACGCGAGGCGGTGCTGGAGGCCTCGCGGCAGGCCAAGCTCGCCCGCGCCGCCGAAGCGGCCGAGGACGGCGCGCAGACGGCGCAGCCCGTGTCGGAGAAGGCCGGGAAGAAGGCCGTACGCGCCGAGCAGCGCGCCGAGAAGCGGGCGATCGACGAGGCCCTGGACGAGGCGCGCGAGGAGGATCTGCTCACCCAGATCCGCCACCAGGTACTGCTGATCAGGCCGCAGGCGCCGGTGGAGCCGGCCCGCCTGGAGCGGGTCAGACCCCGCACCCTGATCAGTTTCATCGCCGGGGCGATCGGCGCGTACTTCCTGCTCACGCAGCTCACCCACATCGAGTTCGGCACCCTCTTCGACAACGCCGAATGGGGCTGGGTCGCGGCGGCCGCGCTGTTCTCCGCCCTGAGCTACTTCGCGGCGGCGATGAGCCTCCTCGGCTTCGTGCCCGAGCGGGTGCCGTTCCTGCGGACCACGGCGGCCCAGGTCGCCGGCTCGTTCGTGAAGATCGTGGCGCCCGCCGCGGTCGGCGGCGTCGCCCTCAACACACGCTTCCTCCAGCGGGCCGGGGTGCGGCCGGGACTCGCGGTGGCGAGCGTCGGCGCGTCGCAGCTGTTCGGGCTCGGCTGCCACATCCTGATGCTGCTGTCCTTCGGCTATCTGACCGGCACGGAGAAGACGCCGTCCCTGTCCCCGTCCCGTACGGTCATCGCGGGTCTGCTGACGGTCGCGGTGTTCATCCTCGTCGTGACGTCGGTACCGCTGCTGCGCAAGTTCGTCTCCACGCGCGTGAGGTCGCTGTTCGCGGGTGTCGTACCGCGCATGCTGGACGTCCTGCAACGGCCGCAGAAGCTCGTCACCGGCATCGGCGGCATGCTGCTGCTGACGGCCTGCTTCGTGATGTGCCTGGACGCGTCGATCCGCGCGTTCGGCCACGGGGAGACGAGCACGCTCAGCCTCGCCAGTGTCGCCGTCGTCTTCCTCGCCGGCAACGCGCTGGGCTCGGCGGCCCCGACCCCGGGCGGTGTGGGCGCGGTCGAGGCGACCCTCACCGTCGGCCTGATCGCCGTCGGTCTGCCCAAGGAGGTCGCGGCGCCCGCGGTGCTGCTGTACCGGCTGCTGACCCTGTGGATCCCGGTGCTGCCAGGATGGCTGTTCTTCAACCAGCTGACACGCAAGGGCGCGCTCTAGGGGGTCCCCGCGGGACCGCCTAGAGCGCGCCCTGTCCACCGGCGTACGGGCCGTCCCGTCCCGCCCTCGCCCCACGGGTGCGGGTCCCCGGCGCGTCCTCACCCACACGGCTCGTGCCCCGAGCGCCCCTCCTCGGACGCCCGCAGGATGGGGAACATGCCGAACCCGTCCCGGTCGCGCGCCGCCGCCCTGGCCGTCACCGCCGTCCTGCTGACCTCGTGGGTGTCCGGCTGCGGCGGCGACTCCGAGGACGAGGACCTGACGGCGCAGAAACTGGACTGGAAGGCGTGCCCGGCACCGTCCGAGGCCCAGGGCGGCGGCAGTGCCCCCTCGCCCCTTCCGGGTGGCACGGAGTGGCAGTGCGCCACGTTGAAGGTGCCCCTCGACTGGTCCGACCCCAAGGGCGACACGATCGGGCTCGCGCTGATCCGGGCGAGGGCGAGCGGCGCCCCCGGCAGGCGCATCGGCTCGCTCGTCTTCAACTTCGGCGGCCCCGGCGGCTCGGGCGTCGCCTCCCTGCCCGCCTTCGGACAGGACTACGCCGCCCTGCGCACCCGCTACGACCTGGTGAGCTTCGACCCGCGCGGCGTCGGCCGCAGCGCGGGTGTGAAGTGCGAGGACGACCGGCAGCTCGACAGGTTCTTCCAGCAGGACGCCACTCCGGACGACGCCGCCGAACAGCAGGAACTCCTGCGGAACACCAGGACGTTCAACGCGGCGTGCGAGAAGAACTCCGGCAGGGTCCTTCCCCATGTGCGCACCACGGACGCCGCTCGCGACATGGATCTGATGAGGCAGGTGCTCGGCGACGACAAGCTGCACTACTTCGGCATCTCGTACGGCACCGAACTGGGCGGCGTCTACGCCCACTTGTTCCCGAAGAACGTGGGACGGGCCGTCTTCGACGGGGTCGTCGACCCGACGCAGGACGCGGAGCAGAGCTCGCTCGGCCAGGCCAGGGGCTTCCAGCTCGCGCTGGACAACTTCGCCCAGGACTGCGTCTCGAAGGCCGAGGGCTGTCCCATCGGCGACAGTCCCCAGGACGTCAAGGACCGCATCGCCGGTCTGCTGAAGGACCTCGACAGCAAGCCGATCCCCGGCGTCTTCCCGCGCCGACTCACCCAGACCGCCGCGACCAGCGGCATCGCGCAGTCGCTGTACTCCAAGGATTTCTGGGAGTACCTGACGGAGGGACTCGAGCAGGCCTACGACGGCGACGGCAAGGTGCTGATGCTGCTGTCGGACTCGATGAACGGACGCAGCGAGAACGGCCAGTACAGCAACATCACCCCGGCGAACATCTCCATCAACTGCGCCGACGACAAGCCGCGTTACACCGCGGACCACGTGAAGTCGAAGCTCCCCGAGTTCCGGGCCGCCTCGCCGCTGTTCGGCGACTACCTGGCCTGGGGCCTGGTCGGCTGCACCGACTGGGCCGTGCCGGGAGCCGCCGAGCACCCGGACGTCAGCGCCCCCGGCGCGGCACCGATCCTCGTGGTCGGCAACACCGGCGATCCCGCCACCCCGTACGCGGGCGCCCGGGCGATGGTGAACGCGCTCGGCAAGGGAGTCGGGGTCGAGCTGACGTACAAGGGCCAGGGGCACGGGGCGTACGACAGCGGGAACAAGTGCGTGCAGGGCGCGGTGAACGGCTATCTGCTGGAGGGCACCGTACCGTCGGCCGGCACTGTCTGTTCCTAGGAATTGCAGGTCAGAGCGTTATCCACAGGCCTCGGCAGCGGTCGGCGACCGACGCCTACTATGGCTTGCGTGTGATCCGCGGAATCGGGCGGACCACGGGCGAGGGGGGACACCCATGACACGTTTCGCACGGTGGACGGCCGCGGCCGCCGCCACGCTGCTGCTGGCCGGCTGCGGCGGAGGTTCCCCGGCCGACGGCAGAGACGAGGGGAAGAACGGCGACAAGGCGCCGGCCACCGCACAGCCCTCCGGTGGGTCGCCGGGGCTGCCCGCATCGCTCACCTCGCAGAAGCTCGACTGGGGCCGCTGCAAAGGCACTTCCGACTCCCCCGCACCCGGGAGCGGCTGGCAGTGCGCGACGCTCAAGGCGCCGCTGGACTACGCGAAGCCGGGCGGCGAGACGATCGACCTGGCGCTCATCCGCTCCAGGGCGACCGCCGGCCAGGACAAGCGCATCGGCTCGCTCCTCTTCAACTTCGGCGGCCCCGGCGGCTCGGGCGTCTCCACGATGCCGTGGTACGAGAGCGCCGTCGGCCCGCTCCACCGGCGTTACGACCTGGTGAGCTGGGACCCGCGCGGGGTGGCCGCCAGCGAAGGTGTGCGGTGCCGCGGGGACAAGGCCGTCCAGGCCGCCGAGTCGGTGGACGCCACACCGGACGACGCGGCCGAGGAAGCGGCGTACTTCAAGGACGCCTCGGACTTCGGAAAGGGCTGCGCGAAGGCCGCCGGAAAGCTGCTGTCCCACGTCTCGACGACGGACACGGCCCGCGACATGGACCTGATGCGCCAGGTCCTCGGCGACCGACGGATGCACTACTTCGGCATCTCCTACGGCACCGAACTGGGCGGCGTGTACGCCCACTTGTTCCCGAAGAACGTGGGACGCCTGGTGCTGGACGCGGTCGTCGACCCGAGCGCCGACACCGTGGGCCACGCCAAGAACCAGACGCTGGGCTTCCAGCGCGCCCTGGACGACTACCTCAAGTCCACCGGGCAGGACCCGAAGCAGGGCTCCCGGAAGATCGCGGACCTGCTGAAGCGGATCGACGCGAAGCCGTTGCCCGCCACCGGCGGACGTGAGCTCGGCGAGACGCTCGCTCTCACCGGCATCGTGCTGCCGCTCTACAGCAAAGAGGGCTGGCCGCGTCTGACCGCGGCCCTGAAGGACGCCGAGAACGGGGACGGTTCGGCCCTGCTGACGCTCGCCGACTCCTACAACGACCGTGACGCCTCGGGGCACTACGGCACGACGACCCATTCCCAGCGGGTCATATCGTGCCTGGACGACAAGCAGCGGCCGACTCCCGAGGAGACCAGGAAGCGCCTGCCCGAGTTCGAGAGGATCTCGCCCGTCTTCGGGGACTTCATGGGCTGGGACACGGCGGGCTGGTGCCACGACTGGCCGGTGACCGGTCAGTTCGACCATCCCGAGGTCAGCGCGCCGGGAGCCGCCCCCGTGCTGGTCGTCGGCAACACCGGGGACCCGGCGACCCCCTACGAGGGCGCGCGCAGGATGGCGGACGGACTCGGCAAGGGCGTGGGCGTGGTGCTCACCTGGAAGGGCGAGGGTCACGGCGCCTACGGGAGCGGCAGCGGCTGTGTCGACTCGACCGTGAACAGCTATCTGCTGAACGGGGCGGTACCGAAGGACGGCAAGGTCTGTTCATGACGACGGCGGGGGTTCCGCGGACACCCGGTCCGCGGAACCCCCGCCGCCGAAAGAGCGGGACGGTCCGCCGGTCAGTACACCGGCTTCTCGGGCTCGATCTGGTTGACCCAGCCGATCACACCGCCGCCGACGTGCACCGCGTCGGAGAAACCGGCGGACTTCAGGACGGCGAGGACCTCCGCACTGCGGACACCCGTCTTGCAGTGCAGGACGATCTTCTTGTCCTGCGGCAGGGTCTCCAGGGCGGTGCCCATGAGGAACTCGTTCTTCGGGATCAGCTTGGCGCCGGGGATCGAGACGATCTCGTACTCGTTGACCTCACGGACATCGATGATCTCGATGTTCTCGCCGTCGTCGATCCACTCCTTGAGCTGCTTGGGAGTGATCGTCGAACCGGCGGCCGCCTCCTGCGCCTCCTCGGACACGACGCCGCAGAAGGCCTCGTAGTCGATGAGCTCGGTGACGGTGGGGTTCTCGCCGCAGACCGCGCAGTTCGGGTCCTTGCGGACCTTGACCTGGCGGTACTGCATCTCCAGGGCGTCGTAGATCATCAGACGGCCGACGAGCGGCTCACCGATGCCCGCGAGGAGCTTGATCGCCTCGTTGACCTGGATGGAGCCGATGGACGCGCACAGCACGCCGAGGACACCGCCCTCGGCGCAGGAGGGGACCATGCCCGGCGGCGGGGGCTCCGGGTAGAGGCAGCGGTAGCAGGGACCGTGCTCGGACCAGAAGACGGAGGCCTGGCCGTCGAAGCGGTAGATCGAACCCCACACGTACGGCTTGTTGAGCAGCACGCAGGCGTCGTTGACCAGGTAGCGGGTCGCGAAGTTGTCCGTGCCGTCGACGATCAGGTCGTACTGGCCGAAGATGTCCATCACGTTCTCGGCCTCGAGCCGCTCCTCGTGAAGGACCACGTTCACGTACGGGTTGATGCCCAGCACGGAATCACGCGCGGACTCGGCCTTGGAACGGCCGATGTCCGCCTGGCTGTGGATGATCTGACGTTGCAGGTTCGACTCGTCGACCTCGTCGAACTCCACGATGCCGAGCGTGCCGACGCCCGCCGCGGCCAGATACATCAGGGCCGGCGATCCGAGGCCGCCGGCGCCCACACAGAGCACCTTGGCGTTCTTCAGCCGCTTCTGCCCGTCCATGCCCACATCGGGGATGATCAGGTGGCGGGAGTACCTGCGGACCTCGTCTACGGTGAGCTCAGAGGCTGGCTCGACCAGGGGTGGCAGCGACACGGGGACTCCGTTGGTCGGTCTATCACTACGGTTGTTCTTCCCGTAACACTGCCACGCCCTTCTTCATTCCGAGACACCCGTTCCGATCCGCGAGACGATTTCGTCCCAGTAGCCGGGCATCGCCTCCCAGGGGTCGACCGTCCCTCCGCGATCGGAGCGGTCGGTGAAGTAGATCGTCGCGGCGCCCTGCCAGCGGGCGATGCGCAGGGCCTCCTCCAGGTGGCCGCGCGGCACACCGTGCACGAAGTGGCAGAAGCGCTCGGGAGGGTAGTCGGCGGTCCACTCGGCGACCTGCGACCAGCGGTATTCCGTCCACGGGCCCGAGAAGGTCACGAGCTGGTCGGCGATCTCGGCGTATCCCGGGTGCGGGTGGGTGCCATGACCGAGCACGAGGTGGGCGCCGTCCCCGAGCGCGCGCAGTTCGTCGGCCGTCCGGCGGACGTCGGACAGCGCGGCGCGTTCGGTGGGGCAGCGGTCGAGGACGAATCCGTCGGCCTTGTACCAGTCGAGGTGGCGGCGCGCGTCGGCGACCATCTCGCCGAAGGGACGCAGCCCACGGGCGGCGTCGACGAGTCCCAGCACCCGGACCCCCGCGTTGCGCAGCCGCCCCGTGGCCTCCAGACAGCGCGGGTCGGGTCGCTCGCCGGGACCGCTGTCCACGTTCAGGACGACCCAGTGCAGGGGGGTGCCGGGGCGGGTGAGTTCGTCCCATTCCATCGGAGCGACGAGGGGGTGCGCATAGCCGGGGACACCGAAGCCCAGTTCCAGATCGGTGCTCGCGCTGCCGGCCGCGGTCCTGGTCAGATACGACACGCCGCCTCCATCCAGATGTCGGCGAGGGACTCCTCGAGGTTGATCCGGGGCCGCCAGCCGAGCCGGTCGCGTGCGGTGCGCACATCGGCCTGCTGCCAGCTGCCGCAGCCGTCCGGGTAGGGGTGGGCGACCGGGGCGGCGTGATCGGGCTCGTGGCGGGGGTGGCCGATGCCCGGTCGCACGGGCGGGCCGGGCGGGCCGTCGAGCTCGTGCAGGTTGCCGCTGTAGCCGGCCACCCTGGCGAGGATCCCGGCGACGTCACGGAGGCGCACGGCACGGCCCGAGCCGATGTTGATCACGCCCTGCGCGGCGGACAGGGAGGCGGCGTGGACGGCGCGGGCGACATCACGGACGTCGATGAAGTCGCGCTGGACGCCGAGGCCGCCGAGCTTGAGTTCGCCGTCGCCGGCCTGCATGGCACGGCGCAGGGCTTCGGCGAGCCGGCCGAGCGGGGATCCGGCGGGCGTGCCGGGTCCCGCGGGGGAGAAGACGCGGAGCACGACGGCGTCCAGGCCGGAGCCGAGGACGAGTTCGGTCGCGGCGAGTTTGCTCACTCCGTACGGGCCGCCCGGGCGCGGCACGGCGTCCTCCGCGGTGGAGGAGCCGGGCTGGCTGGGCCCGTACTCGGCACCACAGCCGATCTGGACGAGCCGGGCCCCGCAGCCGCTTCGGCGCAGGGCCTCGCAGACGGTGGCGACGGCGACGGTGTTGTGCCGGGTCAGTTCGCGGGCGCCCCCGCGGATGGCACCCGCGCAGTTGATGACGACTCCGGGGTGCACCGCGTCCAGGAAACGGGTGAGCGCGCCGGGGCTGCCCGAGGCGAGGTCGAACCGTACGTCGGCGTCGTCGCCCCGGCCGAGCGCGGTGAGCTGCACGGCCGGGTCGGCGAGCAGTCTGTCGGCGACGAATCGGCCGAGGTAGCCGTTGGCTCCGATCAGCAGGACCCTCATCGGGCGGCTCCCGGGGCGGATTCTCCGGTTCGGGAGGTGATCATCTGACTGTCTCCTTCGAGGTGTTGCCATAGGTCGTGGAGAGGGCCCGCGGTGTCGGCCCCGCGGGAGAAAGAGGGCCCGGATCCGGGACGCCGTCCGGACTCCGGGGAGGACTCACGGCGGTGGGAGTGCCGTGGTCCGGTTCCGGACGGCCTTCGGCCGCCCGGTCGAACGGGCCGTCGGGCCGGCGGGCTCGGTGCCGGTGCCCCCGGGCCCGGATCGATCACGGCTCATGGGGCCTCGCAGGACGGGGCGTGGGCCGAGGCACGGGTGAGCGTGCGGGTCGCCTGGACGAGGAGGACGAGAGCGCCCGCCCCGCAGGCCAGAGCCGGCACGGCCCCGGGGCCCGCCGCTTCGGCCAGGCCGTCGACGGGGGCGGCCAGGAAGGAACAGCCGGGCAGCCGCGCGGCGAGGACCGTGGCGAGAGCGGTGGCCTCCGCCGCACCCGCGCCGACGAGCACGCGGCCCGGTACGCGGGTGAAGCCGCGTGACACGAGCATCCGCGCGAGGAGGAGCAGTGCGCCGAGCGCGCCGGCTCCGGCGTAGGCGGGTGACTCGTCCAGTACCGTCCCGCACAGCGCGAGCAGCCCGCACAGCGCGGACAGGAACAGGCCGAACACCCCGATGAACAGAGGGCGTACGGAGGCGGCGAACTCCTCCAGGCCTCGGCTGGCGCTCAGCCGGCGACGGGCGCGGGCGGCGAAGAGGTGGGCGCACCAGGCCGCCGGGGCGCAGGCCAGGAAGAGGGCCGACACGGACGCGGTGGCCAGGGGCCAGGGGCCGTGCGGGCCGCCGTCCAGGCCGGCGCTCAGCAGTCCGTCGCCGACGAGGGAGTACGCGATGAGCCAGCAGGTCCACGCGCGTGCGGCGCCCGTCGTGCGGTTCCGGGTGCTCAGGGGGCCGCGCCGGAAGGCGAGGTACAGGCCCGCCGCCATGGCCGGGGCGCCGAACGCGGCGACGGCCGGACGCGACGGTCCGTCGGTGAGCCGCAGAGCGACGACGACGGCCGTACCGAGGACACCCGGGACCAGGGCGAGCACCGCCCAGTAGGCGCGCGGTCCGGGACGCCCCGGGGTCTCGGCGCGGGGCGGGTCCTCCCCGTCGCGGGCCGCGCGGGCGTACATCTCCTCGGCGAGCGAGAAGACGTCCCGGTGCCGCAGCCGGGCGGCGGTCCGGTCGGTGACACCGTGCGCCTCCAGGCCCGCCGCGATCTCCAGCGGGTCCACGGCCCGCTCGCAGAGTTCCCGGTGCCGGTGCATGAGCGCCTTCACCGGGTCCACCGCTCCGCGGTGCCCGGCGGGCCGGCCGGTTTCGCCCGGGGCGTCGAGTCCGCCCGGGGCGCCCGGTCCCACGCTGTCGATCGTCACGCGCCCTCCCCCGCGAAGACGCGTACCGGCGCGGGCGGGGGCACGGTGGCCCGTACCGGCGCGCCCTCCGCCCAGCGCGGCCGGCGCTCGGTCATGAAGCGGGTCACGGTCCAGCGGCCGGGCACATGGGCCTCGGCGGGGACGCCGAAGGGCAACGGCTCCCCCTCGTCGTCCACGACGACCCGGCGCACCGGGGAGTGCGAGACGATCTCCAGGTAAATGCCGTGAAATGCCGTGACGTTCTGCTCGACGGTGAAGAGTTCGAGAGCGCGTGCGCGGGCGGCCGCGCCGAGCCGCTCACGGCGCTCGGGGTCGCGCAGCAGTGCCACGCACGCCTCCGCGAGCGCCCGCGGGTTGCGCGGCGGAACCACCAGACCCGTACCGCCGATGACCTCGACGACCGCGCCGACGTCCGTGGAGACGGTGGCCCGGCCGCAGAACATGGCTTCGACGAGGCCGACCGGGAAGCCCTCGACGACGCTGGACAGGACGACCAGGGCTCCGCAGGCGTAGGCCTCCTCGAGGCTCGGGATCTCCGGACCGCCGATCTCCTCGAAGGAGACCGGGTTGTCGCCGACCGCGTGCGCGCCCTCCGCCTCGTCGGGGAAGAGCTGCGCGGCCAGCGCCTTGCAGTGGGTCAGATAGGTGGCGGCCTCCGGGGCCTCGGCGGGGGCGCCGACGATCCGCAGCCGGGTCCCCGGCTCGGCCCTGCGGACCTCGGCGAAGGCGTGCAGCAGGGAGATCAGGTCCTTGGAGGGCTCGATGCGGCCGACCCACACCAGCGTGTCGGGGTCCGCGCACCGGCTGCCCCGCACCCCCTCCCCCACGTCCGCGAAGCGCGCGGCCTCGATGCCGGGGTGGACGGTGCGCAGTTTGGCGCGGTCGGCGCCGCAGCGCTCCTGCCAGCGGCGGGCGTGCGTGTTGCCGGGGGTGACGATCGCGGCCGCGCGGTAGACCTCGGTGGCGAGCCTGCCGTGGAACGCGGCGAGCAGCGCCCGGACGGCGGGGGCCTCTTCGAGGGTCGCGGCGGCCAGGTAACGGGCCCGCAGTTGCACGCCGTACTCGGTGACCAGCAGCGGGACACCGAGGAAGTGCCGGGCGAGGAGGCCGGGCAGGGCCGCCGCCCCGCCCGCCGCGGCGTGGCAGAGGTCGGCCGAGCCGAGCGCGTCGTCCTCGTACCAGTCCAGCGAGAGGGGGCGCAGGGTGCGCTCGAGGTGTGTGGCGACGGTGAGCAGATCGGGCACGCGCGCGGTGCGGGCGGTACGGAGTGCGCCCGGTGCGCGACAGGCGCGTTCGAGGACGCGCATCGCGGTCTCGGAGCGCAGCGCGCCGGCCAGCCCGCCCTCGTCCCGGGCGAGTTCGGCCAGCCCGTACAGGGCGCTGGCGAAACGGTCCGCCTCGGCGTCGGCGGAGTCCTCCGGCTCTCCCGGGGCTTCAGCGCCCGCGGCTCGGGGGGCCCCGCACACCGTCGCCAGCAGCTCTCCGTACGCCTCGGCGAACCGGCGCCGGGTGCGGCGCCCGTACACCACCCCGTCGCTGTGCGCCGTCCACAACGGTGCCGTGCGCACGCGGCCGACCTGGGGCGGCAGTTGGATCCAGCCCTGGTCCTCCTGGCGCTCGGTGCGGCTGAGCGCGTAGACGTCGAACTCGTGCTGCCCGAGCCCGCGCACGAGCCGGTCGCACCAGAGTCCGGCGTCACCGCCCACGTACGGATAACCACCCTCCGTAAGCAGTCCGATGCGCACGACCACACCCCCGATCTCCCGTATGGGGAGCCTCCGTTGACCCGGCGGCTCGCAGCGGGACGAAGGTATGCGGACAAGGCGGTGGTACGACGGACGGTTGTCCGTCGTACCACCAGAAGGGGTGAACGGTCGTAACTTTCCCGCGCGGGCCGCGTTCCGTCGCGCTACGAGATCACGTGGGCACGTCCTCGCGGGCCCCGGGCCCTCGGATCACGCCGGGGACAGCTCTCCCCGCTCCGCGCGGCGCCGTGCCGCGACCTCCGGGTCGAGTGCCGGTACGGCGGCCAGCAGCTGTCGGGTGTACGGGTCGCGGGGGCTGTCGTAGACCTCGTCGGCGGGACCGTGCTCGACGATCCGGCCGCGCCGCATCACCGCCACGTGGTCGCTGACCTGGCGCACGACCGCGAGGTCGTGCGCCACGAACACCAGCGCCAGCCCGAGTTCCCGCTGCAGCTCGCCGAGCAGGGCCACGACCTGGGCCTGCGTGGTGACGTCGAGCGCGGAGACCGGCTCGTCGCACACGATGACGGCCGGATCGGCGGCCAGTGCCCGCGCGATGCCGACCCGCTGGCGCTGTCCGCCGCTGAACTCGTGCGGGTAGCGGCCGTAGTGCGCCCCGTCGAGCCCCACGCGTTCCAGCAGTTCCCGTACGCGTCCTCGGACGCGTCCCTCGTCCTTCTCCCCGCGCGCCCGCAGCGGGTCGGCGATGGACTCGCCGACGCTGCGCCGGGGGTTGAGGGAGGACACCGGGTCCTGGAAGACCATCTGCACCGAGGGGCGGACGCCGGACTGCTCGCGTCCTTCGTACCGGACCACGCCGGCCGTGGGCTCCAGCAGTCCGACCAGCATCCTTCCCAGGGTCGTCTTCCCGCTGCCGCTCTCGCCGACGACACCGAGGGTCTCGCCCCGGCGGACGCTCAGCGACACGTCGTCGACGGCCGCGAAGCTGCGCTTCCCGCGCCCGAACTCCCGCCGGAGCCCGACCGCTTCGAGGACCACGTCGTCCGGCCGGACGTCCCCGGCGAGGCCGGCGCCGTCCTCGGGGCCGGTCCGTCCGGCCGTCCGGGGGGTGTCCACGCGGGGTACGGCGCCGAGGAGTTCGCGGGTGTACGGCTCGCGGGGCGCGCCGAGGACGGCGGAGACCGGACCGTGCTCGACCGCGCGTCCGTGCCGCATCACCAGGATCTCGTCGACGCTCTCGGCAGCGACCCCGACGTCGTGGGTGACCAGCAGCAGCCCGGTCCCGGTCTCCTGGCGCAGGGTGTGCAGGAGGTCGAGGATCTGGGCCTGGACGGTCACGTCGAGGGCCGTGGTCGGCTCGTCGGCGATCAGGAGCTCGGGCTCGCAGGCCAGGGCCATGGCGATGAGGGCGCGCTGACGCATGCCGCCGCTGAACTCGTGCGGGCGCGAGCGGGACCGGCGTGCCGCGTCGGGGATGCCGACCCGGTCCAGCACCTGTACCGCACGCGCGCGTGCCGCTCGCCGGGACGCCTTGGTGTGCACCCGGTACACCTCGGCGATCTGGTCGCCGACCGCGTAGTACGGGTCGAGGGAGGACAGCGGGTCCTGGAAGACCATGGCCGCCTTCCCGCCGCGCAGCCCGCGCAGTTCGCCGTCGGACGCCCGCCGGACGTCGACGCCGGCCACGCGTACCGTGCCGTCGACGCGCGCTCCGGTGCCCCGGTGCAGCGCCAGCAGGGCCGACGCCACGGTGGACTTGCCCGAGCCGGACTCGCCGACCAGGCCCAGCGCGGCGCCCTTCTCCAGCCGGAAGGAGATTCCGTCGACGGCCCGCAGCCCCCCGAAGTCGACGACGAGGCCGCTCACCTCGACCAGCGGGGCGCCGGCGGAAGCCGGCACGGGAGCCGGGGAAGGCACCGCCGGACGCGGCACGGAAGAAGCCGTCACGGAAGGAGCCGTCACGGAAGGAGTCGGGGAAGAGTCGCTCATGCCAGCACCACCCGTCGGTCGGCCACCGCGTAGAGCACGTCCGCGACGGCGTTGGCGATGACCACGAAGAAGCCGATGACCAGGACCATGCCGACGACCACGGGAAGGTCGACGACGTTCACGGCGTGCACCAGTTCCTGGCCGATGCCGGGCAGTCCGAAGAGGGTCTCGGTGAGCACGGCGCCGCCGACCGCCGACCCGAAGGTGTTGGCGTTCAGCGCGATGATCGGGGCGAGGGCTCCCCGGACCGCGTGCCGCCCGATGACCGACCGCTCCCCCACGCCGTACGCGCGGAAGGTCCGGATGTGGTCCTCGGCCAGCGTCTCCAGCATCGAGGACCTGGTCAGCCGGGCGAAGGCGGCGGCTTCGACGAGGGCGAGCGAGAGCCAGGGGAGCACCAGGTTCCACGCCCACTGTTCGGGGTCGTCGGAGAGGTTCACGTACTGCGGGAAGGGCAGCAGTTCGAGCTGGCCGCAGACGACGATCATCAGGATCAGGCCGATGACGAAGACGGGCGTCGCCTGGCCGGCGAGGGTGAGCCCGGTCAGCACCCGCTCGCTGAGCCGGCCGCGCCGCCACGCGGAGAGCACGCCGGTGCCGACGCCGAGCACGAGCCACACGGCCATCGCGCCGAACACCAGCGACAGGCTGACCGGCAGCTTCGTCAGGATCAGCCGCATGACCTGCTGGTCCGTCTGGTACGACAGCCCGAGGCAGGGGGCCGGGCAGTGCTGGACGGAGGTGCCCGTCGAGTAGTCCTGGCCGGTGAGGAGTCCCTGGAGGAAGTGCCCGTAGCGCACGTACAGCGGGTCCCCGAGGCGCAACTGCTCGGCGACCTGGTGCACCTGGGCGGGCGAGCAGCGCGGGCCGCAGGTGATCTGGGCGACGTTGCCCGGGGTGGCGTAGAAGACGACGTAGACGATCACCGAGATGGCGAAGAGGGTGATCACGGTGCCGAGGGTCCTGCGCAGGACGAATCCGCCGAAGCCGCTCATGCCGTGGCCTCCTTCGTCCCGTCGGCGGGCGTGCCCGGCCGGGGCAGGTCCGTGCCCGCGGTGGTGCCCGCGTCGGCCCTGGCCTCTCCCCTGCGGCCCGTGCCGACGCGCAGGCGGGAGGCCGCGCGCGGGTCGAGGGCGGTGCGCACGCCGTCGCCGAGGACGGTCAGGGCGAGGACGGTGACGAACAGCGCGCCCGCGGGCAGCAGCAGGTACTGCGGGGCGGCCTGGTACCAGACGTCGGCGGCGGTCAGCATCTGTCCCCAGGACGGTGTCGGCGGCTTCACGCCGACACCGAGGAAGGACAGGGCGGCCTCGACGCCGATGTTCATCGGCACGAGGAGCGCGGAGTAGGTGATGAGCGGGGCGGCGAGCCCCGGCAGCAGGTCGCGGCGGGCGATCCGCCAGGTGCTCCAGCCGCTGAGCCGCGCGGCGGCGACGTAGTCGAGCTGCTTGAGCGTGAGCGTCTGCGCGCGCACGATCTTCGCGAGGGTGCCCCAGGCGATCAGACCGATGACGAGGGCGACCAGGACGGGCCGCGGGAAGCTGCCGGGCACGATCGCCAGCAGGGCCAGCGACATGATCATCAGCGGCAGGGCGACGATGATCTCGGTGGTCCTGCTCAGCACCTGGTCGACCCACCGGTTCCCGAGCGCCGCCGAGACGCCCACGACCACGGCGATGAGGACCTGCACCAGGGTCGCGGCGATCGCGACGCCGAGGGAGACCCTCGCGCCGTACACCAGGCGCGCGAACAGGTCGCGGCCGGTCTGGGGTTCGACGCCGAGCCAGTGGTCGGCGCCGATGCCGCCGAGCGGGCCGACGGGGACGCCGCCGCGCGCGGAGTCCACCAGCGAGGGGTGGTAGGTGGTGGGGTCCTGGCCCTCGATCGCCGTGAGCAGCGGTGCCGCGAGCGCGACCAGGACGAGCAGCGCGACGACGGCGGCCGCGACGAGGGCGGCGCGCTGCGCACGCAGCCGCCGCCAGAACTGACGGGCCCCCGAGGCCCCCGAGGCGGAGGAGTCCGCCGCGGGGGCCGGGGAGGCGACGAGTGCCTCGCTCACGGTGCTACTTCACCGCGACCTGGGAGATGTCCAGGACGCCGGTCCAGTCGCTGATCACGATGTTCTTGACGCCCTTGCCGTACAGGCGCTTGTAGACGGGGTGGAACAGCGGGACGGTCAGCGCCTGCTCACCGATCTTCTTGTCCAGCGCGCCCCAGCGCTCGGCGGCCTTGCCGAGGTCGGTCAGCTTGTTGATCGCGTCGATCTCGGCGTTGACGGACTTGTCGTCGAGGAAGCCGGTGTTGAAGTTGGCGCCGTCCTCGACGATCTGCCGGCCGTCGAAGATCGGGGCCAGGAAGGGGCCGCCGGAGGGCCAGTCGGCACCCCAGTGGGCGAGGAAGAAGCCCGGCTCGGTCTTCGCGCCGTGGATCTTGTCGCTGTAGTCGTTCTCCTCCAGGCCCTGGAGCTTGACCGTGATGCCGGCCTTCTTGAGAGCGTCCTGGATCGCGGTCGCGATCTCCGGGCTGGTCTCGAAGTCCTTGCTGTTGGAATGCGTGAGCGTCACGCTCAGGCCGTTCTTGTAGCCGGCCTCGGCCAGCACCGCCTTGGCCTTGGCCGCGTTGCCGGAGGCACCCGCCGGGAAGTGGTCGTACGGCGTGTAGCCGAAGGACTTCTGGTTCGGCAGGTAGGTCGTCGCGGGCTCGGCGAGCGAGGAGCCGCCCGCCGCGTTGATCACCGAGGTGCGGTCGACGGCGTACGCGATCGCCTGGCGGACCTTCGGGTTGTCGAACGGCTTCACCTTCGGGTTGAAGGCGATGTAGTTCGTGTAGCCGAAGTGCCCGGTCCCGACGCGGGAGGCGAGTTCCTTGTCCCCGGTCACCTTGGCGAGCTCGGCCGGGCCGAGGTTGGTGTCCGTGGTGACGGCGGCGGCGTCGGCGCCCTGGGAGGAGGACAGTCGCTGGTTGATCACGGAGGAGTCCAGGCCGGACCGGACGTCGATCCTGTCCGGGTAGGCCTTGCGCTCGGCGTCGGTGGACGCGGACCAGTGGGTGTTGCGCTCCAGGGTGAGGCGCTCGCCGTCGTTCTCGTTCTTGACGACCTTGTACGGACCCGAGGAGACGGGGTGCTCCTCGTACTTCGTGCCGGTGTCCTTGGCCTTGGGGACGGGCGTGAACTGCGTCTGCGTGGCCAGGTAGGGGAACTCGCCCTCGGGCTTGTTCAGGTGGAAGACGATGGTCCGCGCGTCGGGCGTCTCGATCGAGGCGAGGCCCTTCTTGTCCTTGTAGGGCCCCTGGTAGTCGGCGCCGCCGATCAGCCAGTCCCTCAGGTAGGGCGCGCCGCCGGAGAGTTCGGCGGCGAAGGAGCGCTCGATGCCGTACTTGATGTCGGCGGAGGTGATCGGCGTGCCGTCCTCGAACTTGAGGCCCTCCTTCAGGGTGTACGTCCACACGGTCGCGTTCTTGCTCGGGCGGCCGGTGTCCGTGGCGAGGTCGGGGACGACCTGGGCGCCGGCGGCCCCGTTCTCACGGTTGCGGGTGGTGAGCGTGCGGAAGACGAGCGAGGGCACGTTGCCGCCGCCGGAGGTGTAGAGCCGCGCGGGGTCGAAGTCCGACTGCGGATTGGAGTTCAGGACGGTGAGCGTGCCGCCCTTGTGGGGCTGGGAGTCGCCGCCGGGGCTCTTGGCATCGTTGTCCTTCGGCCCGCAGGCGGCGGCGCCCGCTGCCACGATCAGGCTGACGGATGCCGCGGCCACACGGCGCGCTGTGACGGACGGTTGACGCATCGGAAGACGACCTCTCGGATGACTCGAATACTGAGACGGAATGACACGGAGTGAGACGGAGGAGCGCAGGGCTCGCCCAGGGCGTCAGGCGTCGGAGTCCGACCGGACCGAAAGGGGCACGGGCGCACGGAACCGCGGAGGTTCAAGGGCGCACGGGTACAAGACGGGAAGGAGAGCGACGCACTCGCCGGGGGCGGGCGTCAGCAACAGTGGATGTCGGCCACGCAGAGCGCGGTCACGCCGATGAGCGCCAGCTCGATGGCGGCGCGAACGGAGGCGTGACGGGAGGACATGCGGAAAATATGAACGATCTTTTTCCGCATGTCAAAGCCGTTCGCGTGCTTTCCGTCAACTCTCGGGATAGACCCAGGGGTTGGGCCGGCAGTGGATTCCGTCGTGGTCGAGGAACTTGGTCTGCTGCTGCATGACCGGGGCGAGGTCGCCGTCCTTCTCACAGGTGACGTGCCCGTATCCGAGCCGGTGGCCGACCTCGTGGTTGATCAGCATCTGGCGGTAGGCGTGGATCTCGTCACCGAAGCCGTAGGTCTTGGAGCCCTGGGCCCAGCGGTACGCGTTGATCATGACGCGCTCGGTGGACGCCGAGTCGCACGAGACGTTGTCCTCCGTGGTGTCGAGCCCCGACTTGGCGCACCACTCGGCGGTGGTGCCGGGGCTCGCCAGCGTGATGACGAAGTCCGCGTCGCCGGAGTCGACCCGCTCGAAGGTGCGGGCTCCGCCGTGGGCCCAGCTCCTCTTGTCGTTGAGGGTCTTCTGCACGGCGTCGGCGAAGAGGGCGCCGTCGAGACCGAGGCCCTTCTCGATGTCGACGCGGTAGGTGTACTTGCGCCCCTTGCCGGGTGCCTTGGCGACTCCGGGCACCACCTCGAACTTCCCCGACCCCTTGAGCTTCGCCCCGAGCGGGTACGTCCTGGCCATCTGCTGGTCGTACGTCAGGGGCGCCGCGGCCACCTGCGGCTGGGTCGGCCGGTCGTCCCCGCGCGAGGCGGGGTCCTGGGTCGCCCGGCCACCACCCGCGGACTGTGTCCGCGCGTCGGCGTCATGGCCTCCCGTGGCCATCTGTCCGGCCACGACGACGGCCAGCACGGTGGTGACGGCGGCCGCCGCGATCCCGGTGAACGCCCATCCCTTGCGGGCCTTGCCCTCACCCTGGCCGCCGGCCTCCGGGAGCGGCCGCTCACCGGCGTCGGTGGCCCGGGCGCTCCAGTCGGCGGAGTCGTCGAAGCCCGCGGCGCGGGACCCGTCGAAGTCGAACGCGTCGAGGTACGCCTGCCGGGGTCCCGGCGCGGCCTGTCGGCGCTGCCGGGGCACCCGCGACCCCGCGGACGCGCCCTGAGGAGCCCCGCCGGCCCCGGACTCCCCCCAGCCGCCGCCCTGTTCACGCTGCTCGGGATGTCCGCCCCGCACCTGCGGCGCCCCGTGCGCCGGGGTGCCGCCCTGGTGCCGCGGGGCACCGTGGGCCGGGGTCCCGTCCGCGAACCGCGGCACCCCGCGCGCGGGAGTGCCGTCGGCCATCCGCGGAAAACCGTGCGCCGGAGTGCCGTCGGCGAGACGCGGCACGCCCTGGGCCGGGGTGCCGTCCTGGTACCGGGGAACGCCGTGCGCCGGAGTGCCGTCGGGAAAACGGGGTGCGCCCTGCCGCGGGCTCCCGCCCGCGGGCGGGTGGGGCCCCGGGGCGCCGGGCGGGCGTGCCGCCGCGCGGTGGACGGGGTCCGGGCCCGGCGCCGGAGCGGGCGCGGCCCCCTCCGCCGGAACCTTCCGCGTCCGCGCGGTGTCCGTCTTGTCGGCCCGCCCCCGACGACTGTGTCGTCCCACTTCCCGCCTCAGCTCTCCGCGCCGACTGCCATCGGAGAGGTCAACTCTCCCAGATCCGCCAGGAGTTCACGGAAGGCGGTGGCGACCGTCTCCGGATACTCCATCATGGCGACGTGTCCCGCCTCCGGCAGGGAAAGCAGCCGGGAGTCACGGAAGGCACGGGCCGCGCGCTGCGCCATACGGTAGCCGACAAGTTGGTCACGGCCTCCGTAGACCAGGAGCGTCGGGGCGAGCACGCGTTCGGCCTGACGCCACAGTCCATGCTGCCCGCCGAGCGTGTAGGCGTTCACGACCCCGCGCGCGGAACGCGCCATGGCGTCCCAGAAATAGGGCAGGGCGAGCCGCCGCTCCATCTCCTCCACCGCGTCCCGGAACCCCTCGGGCGTCACGATGCCGGGGTCGCCGTAACAGAGGGCCAGCACCCCCCGTACGCGCTGCTCAGCGCTCCATTCCCGGGTGATCCTGGTGAACAGTCCCGCCACCCCGGGGAGGGCGAGCAGGGCGGTCGGCCAGGCGGTGCGCTGGGCGCGGATCTCGGGCAGCGCGGGGGACACCAGCGTGAGCGTCCGGACGAGATCCGGACGGACGGCCGCGACCCGGGTCGCGACGGCTCCACCGAGTGAATTGCCGAAAAGATGTACCGGACCGCGTCCGGACGCGTCGAGGTGGCGGATCACCGCGCGCGCGTGCCCGGTGACCGAGTAGTCGCCGTCGTCCGGCGGCGGCGAGTCGCCGAAGCCCGGCAGGTCGAGGGCCTCGCTGTCCACGAGCCCGTCGAGCCGGGCCATCAGCGCCGACCAGTTCTGCGAGGAACCGCCCAGACCGTGCACGTACAGCGCGGGCGGAAGTCCCTCCCGGGCCGGCGGTCTCGACCTGATCGTCAGCGTGATGCCGGGCAGCCCGGCCGATCGCAGCCGCTCTCCCTCCGCGACCCTGACGGCGCCCACCCTCGGCGTGACACTGGCGGCCGGCGCGGAAGGGAGTTCGGTCGAAGACATGCCGCAATGTTACGAGACGATCACGCGGGGGCTCATGTGTTCGCCGTCACAGACAGCGGACGGATCGCATAGCGGCCGGATCGTGTGTCTCCTAGGCTTCGAACGAGGGCACTCGTACGCACATCAGGAGCGCACTCGTACCCGTTCGGGAAGAGGAACCATGACAGTCGACCCGACAGACCCCGCAACCTTCGACGACCAGTTCCGGGAGGTCCCCGACACGGAGACCCCGGAGGCCGACGCCGCCGAGCAGTCCGCCGAGCTGGACCCCGTGGACGACGTCGACCTGGAACCCCCGGGCGACCGCCTCAACGCCGATGACGCGGATCTGGCCGAGCAGGCCCGGGTCGTCCGGCTGAACGAGGACGACTACAGGTGACCCGACTCCGCTGATCAGGCCCGTCACGGCGGCCCGGGTGACCGGCTCGTCCCCTTCGGCACACTGTGCGCCGTCCCGGAGGGGGTCCGGTCCGTGAAATTCTGCGCTCGCACCGCACACAGCGGGGTTACCGAAAAGTACGATGGCGGCGCGGCGCACACCGCACGTGGACAACTTTGGGAGGCGGCGTGACAGCCATCGAGCAGACAGAGGCGGCACGCCCGCGGGGCACTCGCCTGCCGCGCCGGGCACGGCGCAACCAGCTCCTCGGCGCCGCCCAGGAAGTTTTCGTTGCGCAGGGATACCACTCGGCCGCCATGGACGACATCGCCGAGCGTGCGGGCGTCAGCAAGCCGGTCCTCTACCAGCACTTCCCGGGCAAGCTCGATCTGTACCTCGCCCTGCTCGACCAGCACTGCGAGTCCCTGCTCCTGGCGGTGCGCACGGCGCTCGCGTCCACCACGGACAACAAGCTGCGCGTCCGCGCGACGATGGACGCCTACTTCGCGTACGTGGAGGACGACGGCGGCGCGTTCCGGCTGGTCTTCGAGTCGGACCTGACGAACGAGCCCGCGGTGCGCGAGCGCGTCGACAAGGTGACGCACGAGTGCGCCGAGGCGATCTGCGACGTCATCGCGGAGGACACGGGTCTCTCGCGCGCCGAGTCGATGCTCCTCGCCTCCGGCCTCGGCGGTCTGGCCCAGGTGGTGGCCCGCTCCTGGCTGCACAGCGACCGCAGCGTCCCGCGCGACCAGGCGGTCCAGCTGCTGACCTCGCTCGCCTGGCGGGGCATCGCGGGTTTCCCGCTGCACGGCACCGACCACCACTGATCACCGGATCATCGGATCACCGAGGCGAAGGAAGCGGCCGGGGCGCGTCCCGGCCGCTTCTTGTTCCCGTCGGCTGTTCGCTCGTGGCGTTCCCGGGCGGAGCGTGCACGTCCCCTCGCCGGGCTAATGTGTGCTGCGTACGGCGCGTACGAACGCGCACATGACTGACCGTCGGAGGGACAAAGCCGTGGAGGTCAAGATCGGCGTGCAGCACGCGCCCCGCGAGATCGTTCTGGAGAGCGGTCAGACCCCGGAAGAGGTCGAGCGCGCGGTGTCCGAGGCGCTGGCCGGCAAGTCGCAGCTGCTGAGCCTCGTGGACGACCACGGCCGCAAGGTCCTGGTTCCCGCCGACCGGCTGGCGTACGTGGAGCTCGGCGAGCCCACGCAGCGCAAGGTCGGGTTCAGCGCTCTGTAGGGCGACAGGGCGACGAAGCAGTGCGTGAAGGGCCCGGTGACGACGTCACCGGGCCCTTCACGTCGTCCGTGCTCCCGCAGGCCGTGGCGCTCCGGGCCGCCGCCCCGCGTCCGGCACCCGCGCGGACGCAGATGGAGCACATGCCGGGCACCGGGGAGGATTGCGTTCCGGACGTCAGGGGTAGGACCGGCTACGACCGATTTGCACCGGCCGTGCGGGAGGGACCCCATCATGTTCTTGGAAACGCTCGGCTCCGCACTGCTCGGTCTCGCGCTGGCGTGGGCGGCCTCGTACCGCCTGCCCCACCGGTTGCCGTCACGCAGCCTGGTCCTGTCGACCGGCGTGGCGGGAGCCCTGTTCGGCGCCTTCCTGACGCACACGGCCCTGGGTTCGGGCCACTTCCTGGCCATCCTCGTCGGCGCGGCGGCCGTCTCCGCGGCGCTGCTGTCGCTGCTGCTGCGCCCCGAGGAGCGCTTTCGGCGCCGCTCGGCGACGGCGTAAGCCGCTGCGGAGGCCCGGCTCCCGCGACCGTGAACCGCGCCCGTAGGCGGCGCGGCCCTCGGGTCCTCGGACCACGAGGGCTCCGGCGTTCCGCGCCACGGACGGGCCGCCGACGCCCCGGCGTCCGGGCGGCCCGAGGGTCCGGGTGCCCGGGGCCCGTGCGCTCACGAGACCCCGGCCGCCCTGAGGCCGTGGGGCCCTACGGGCCCCGGGTGTCCTAGGCCGCCAGGCCCAGCGCCGCCATCCGCTTGGTGTGCGCCTCGGTGATCCGGGAGAACATCCGGCCGACCTCCGCGAGGTCGAAGCCGTCCGCCACACCACCGACGAGCATCGTCGACAGGGCGTCGCGGTCGGCGACCACGCGCTGCGACTGGGACAGGGCCTCGCCCATCAGCCGTCGCGCCCACAGCGCGAGCCGGCCCCCCACGCGCGGATCGGCGTCGATCGCGGCCCGCACCTTCTCGATGGCGAAACCGGCGTGACCGGTGTCGTCGAGGACGCCGAGGACGAGCCCGCGGGTGTCCGAGTCGAGACGGGCCGCGACCTCGCGGTAGAAGTCACTGGCGATCGAGTCGCCGACGTACGCCTTGACGAGACCCTCCAGCCAGTCCGAGGGAGCCGTCTGCCGGTGGAAGCCGTCGAGCGCGGCGACGAAGGGGTCCATCGCCTCCGTCGGCTCCGCGCCGATCGCGGCGAGCCGGTCCCGCAGCTGCTCGAAGTGGTGGAACTCGGCGGACGCCATCTTCGCCAGCTCCGCCTTGTCGCTGAGCGTGGGCGCCAGCTTCGCGTCCTCCGCGAGCCGCTCGAACGCCGCGAGCTCGCCGTACGCGAGCGCTCCGAGCAGGTCCACGACCGCGGCGCGGTACTGGGGCTCGGCCGAGGCCGTCTCCCAGTCCTGCGCGGCGACTCCGGTGGCCGCGGGGGCGGTGTCGGCGGGGGCTTCGGCGGGCTTCTCAGCGGCGTTGTCAGGCGTCGTCATGAAGCGCACAATAGCCCGCCCACCGCACGGGGGAAGTTCCTGCTCAACCTGTGTGATGACGACTACGTGACCAAATCGGCCATCACATGTGCGCGATTCCGGGGTATGGTGGTAATGCGCCCGCCGAGTATTCGACGGGCCGCACGAATGAGGATGCCCGGTCGGTGGCCCGATCGGCTCCGACCCGACAGCCCTCCTCGTCGGTACGGCACATTGCGTACGACATCCGGAGGGACCCTCAGCGGTACGAGAGCTCGAGCGTCGGCAGTGGTCCCATGCCACCCGGCCCGCCCGTCAAGAGCGGCCGACGTCCCCGGCACGGTCCCGACACGACCCCCGCGCTCGCCTCGCACCGCGTACACAGAAGAGGCAGCACCCTGACTACGACTTTCCGAGAGCTCGGAATCCTCCCTGAGACCGCCGAGGCCCTTGAGGCCGTCGGCATCGTCAACCCCTTCCCCATCCAGGAGATGACGCTCCCGGTCGCCCTCTCCGGCACCGACGTCATCGGCCAGGCCAAGACCGGCACCGGCAAGACGCTGGGCTTCGGCCTCCCCCTGCTGGAGCGCGTCACCGTCCCCGCGGACGTCGAGGCGGGCCGGGCCAAGCCCGAGCAGCTCACCGACGCCCCGCAGGCCCTCGTCGTCGTCCCGACGCGCGAGCTGTGCACCCAGGTGACCAACGACCTGCTGACCGCGGGCAAGGTCCGCAACGTACGCGTTCTGGCCATCTACGGCGGCCGGGCGTACGAGCCCCAGGTGGAGGCCCTGAAGAAGGGCGTCGACGTCATCGTCGGCACCCCCGGGCGACTGCTGGACCTCGCGGGCCAGAAGAAGCTCAACCTCAAGCACATCAAGGCGCTCGTCCTGGACGAGGCCGACGAGATGCTCGACCTGGGCTTCCTGCCCGACGTCGAGAAGATCATGAACATGCTGCCGGCCCGCCGTCAGACGATGCTGTTCTCGGCGACCATGCCGGGCGCGGTCATCGGTCTCGCGCGCCGCTACATGTCGCAGCCCACGCACATCCGCGCCGCCGCGCCGGACGACTCGGGCGCGACGGTCGCGAACACGAAGCAGTTCGTGTACCGCGCGCACAACATGGACAAGCCGGAGATGGTCGCGCGCATACTGCAGGCCGAGGGCCGCGGTCTCGCGATGGTCTTCTGCCGCACCAAGCGGACGGCGGCGGACCTCGCCGACCAGCTCCAGCAGCGCGGCTTCGCCTCCGGCGCGGTCCACGGCGACCTCGGCCAGGGCGCCCGCGAGCAGGCGCTGCGCGCGTTCCGCAACGGCAAGGTGGACGTCCTCGTCTGCACCGACGTCGCGGCCCGCGGCATCGACGTCGAGGGTGTCACCCACGTCATCAACTACCAGTCCCCCGAGGACGAGAAGACGTACCTGCACCGCATCGGCCGCACCGGCCGCGCGGGCGCCAAGGGCATCGCGATCACCCTCGTCGACTGGGACGACATCCCGCGCTGGCAGCTCATCAACAAGGCGCTGGACCTCGACTTCGGCAACCCGCCGGAGACGTACTCCACGTCCCCGCACCTCTTCGAGGAGCTGAACATCCCGGCCGGCACCAAGGGTGTCCTGCCGCGTTCCGAGCGCACCCGCGCCGGGCTCGCGGCCGAGGAGGTCGAGGACCTGGGCGAGACCGGTGGCCGTGGCGGTCCGCGTGGCCGCGCCGGCCGTTCGGCCGCGCCCGCCGAGCGCGAACGCGAGCGCGCGCCGCGCACTCCGCGCCAGCGCCGCCGTACACGCGGCGGTGCACCCGCCGACGGTGCTCCCGCGACCACGGACGCTCCGGCGGCCACGGACGCGCCCGCGTCCGTCGAGGCGGGCGAGCCCCGCACGCCGCGCCGCCGTCGGCGCACGCGTGGTGGAGCGGGCGAGCCCGTGGCGGCCGTCGCCGCCCCCGTGACCGAGGCCGCGGAAGCCGCCGTGGCGACGGCCGAGGGTGTCACCGACGAGCCGGCCGCGCCGCGCCGCCGCCGCACCCGCAAGGCCGCCGCGACGGCCGTCGAGACGGCCGAGGCGGTGGTGACCGCCGCCGAGGCCGTGGTCGAGAGCGCCGCCGCCGAGACCGTCACGGAGGCTCCGGCCAAGCCGGTCCGCCGCCGGACCCGCAAGGCCGCCGAGCCGACGCCCGCCGTCGAGACGGTCACCGAGGCCGCCGAGGTCACCGAGGCTCCGGCCAAGCCCGCGCGGCGCCGGACCCGCAAGGCCGCGGAGGCCGTCGTCGACACCGTCGAGGCCGCCGCCACCGAGGTCGCCGAGACGGTCGCCGAGACCAAGCCGCGGCGTACCCGCAAGACCGCGGCCACGGCCACCGAGACGGCCCCGGCCGCCGAGGAGACGGACGCCAAGCCCGTACGCCGACGTACCCGCAAGGCCGTCGCCGACGCCGACATCCCGGCCCAGGCCGGCGAGGCGACGGAGACCAAGCCCGCCCCCCGCCGACGCACCCGCAAGGCGGCGGAGGCCGTCGTCGACACCGTCGAGGCCGCCGCCACCGAGGTCGCCGAGACGGTCGCCGAGACCAAGCCGCGGCGCGCCCGCAAGACCGCGGCCACGGCCACCGAGACGGCCCCGGCCGCCGAGGAGACGGACGCCAAGCCCGTACGCCGACGCACCCGCAAGGCCGTCGCCGACGCCGACATCCCGGCCCAGGCCGGCGAGGCGACGGAGACCAAGCCCGCCCCCCGCCGACGCACCCGCAAGGCGGTCGCCACGGAGCCCACGGAGAGCTGATCTCCCGTCCGACGGCCCGGTCCCCCATCCGGTGGGGCCGGGCCGTCGGCGTTTCCCGCCTCCGACACCGGCTCCGCCCCGCCCGTCGGCCCGCGACGGACTTCACCGGGCGCCGGTCCGGGAGCGACGCACCCGTCGAGCGGCCGTCACCGGCGCCCGATAGCCTCCTTCGCATGAGCAGGCCTTACACGTTCGTTCCGCCCGCCGGTGTCCGCGCGTACCGGTTGTCCACCGCGCGCGGCGAGTTCGCCGTGCTCGACGCCGCGCCCCGGGGACGGCCCAAGGGAACCGCCCTGCTGCTGCCGGGGTTCACCGGGAGCAAGGAGGACTTCATCGCACTCCACGCGCCGTTGGCCGCGGCGGGTTACCGCACGGTGGCCGTGGACGGACGCGGACAGTTCGAGACCGAGGGGCCGCGGGACGACGAAACGGCTTACGCACAGAGCGAGTTGGCGCAGGACGTGCTCGCGCAGGCCGCCGCCGTCGGCACTCCCGTGCACCTCGTGGGGCACTCGCTCGGCGGTCAGATCGCGCGCGCCGCGGTGCTGGCCGACGCGTCGCCGTTCGTGTCCCTGACCCTCATGGCCTCCGGCCCCGCGCAGATCTCCGAGGAGCAGCAGCAGCGCGTCAAGCTGCTGCGGGACGCGCTGGCCGTGATGAGCATGGCCGAGGTCTGGGAGGCGATCCAGGCGATGGAGCCGCCCGAGGAGACCGAGACGGGCGGGCTGGACGCGGGGCTCGACGACCTCGCCGACCTGCGCCGCCGCTGGCTCGCCAACAGTCCCGCCCAACTCGTCGCCACGGGCCGCCAGTTGTGCGGCGAGCCCGACCGCGTCGCCGAACTGGCCGCCGTCCCCCTCCCCAAGCACGTGCTGTCCGGGGAGCATGACGACACCTGGCCGGTCTCCCTGCTGGACACGATGGCCGCCCGGCTCGACGCGCACCGCACGGTCGTCGAGGGGGCGGAGCACTCACCGAACGCCGACCAGCCCCTGGAGACCGCCCGCGCCCTGGCCGCGTTCTGGGACGGCACCGCCCTCTAGGCCCTGTCCCCCGGACGGCCGGCCCGTACCGGCGCCGGGTACCGCTCCTGGCACGGGGCGCGCCTAGTACCGCGCCTAGTACTGCGCCTGGAGGTGCTCCCAGAGGCCGTCCCGCAGGGCGCGGCGCAGGTCCGACTGACCGCGCAGGGAGTACTGGAGCAGCCCCTCGGCCTCGACCAGCAGATCCTGGTCGACCGAGCCGGGCAGGTAAGGGTGTCCGGGAAGCAGCTCGGCCAGGGATTCACGGCCGCGCGCGGCCAGCCACTTCGCGGCGATCTGGGCCCCCACGAAGCGCACGTCCTCCCGGGTGGGCCGGACCGCTGCCGTCGGGTCGTACGACTGGGCGGTCCGCCTGGCCACATACGGCTTGAAGAAGTCGAGGTCGAGCGTGCGCTGGCTGTCGACCTCCCAGAGGAGCGGTTCGGCCTGGTTGCCGCCCTCGGGCGCCTCGATGCCCCAGAGGTGGACCCGGGCGCCGTATCCCTGGGCCGCCTCGACCGCGGAGACCAGGTCCTCGTCGCCGCCGAGCAGTGCCGCGTCGCTGATGGCGCGGTGCCGGGCGAGGGACTCCAGGTCCGAGCGGATGAGCGAATCGACGCCCTTCTGCTGGTTGTTGGCGTTCAGGTTCCCCAACCTGACCTTGACGTCCGGGAGTTCGGCGATGGACTGCTGCTCCGCGGTGTGGATGCGGCGTCGTGCCCCGTCGTACCAGTAGACGCGCAGCAGCCGGCTGTCGGCGAAGATCGTGCGGGCCCGGTCGATGAGCGCCTCGATGAGCCCCTCGGTGTCCAGGTCGAACGAACGGCGGTCCTCCGTGCCCGCCACGAGGCGTCCCGCGGCCGCGTACAGATATCCGGCGTCGACGAAGATCGCATGGGTGGAGGGGGTCTTCGCGACCTCGGCGAGCATGCGCTGGAGCAGCTCGTTCGTACGGTCTATGCGGGCGGCGAGGGCCGCCTGGTCGTCGTTCATCATCACCATTGTCCCGGCGGTCACGCTGCGAACACAACCGGCGCCGTTCAGTCTCCGCCACCCGGCCTACCGGTCAGTAATTAGGTTCTCGAAAATTTTCCTTAGCGTAGGGAATGTTTGTAACACGCATCCCGTTGACTCCCTACGTGAGCGAGGACACTGGCGCCTCGCTCCTCACACGAGTAGTTCTCCTCAGGAGGATGACCAGACGAAGGGAGAAGCCCATGCGCTTCGAAATCATGCGACTCGACGATGTCGACGGCACGCCCGTGGACAGCACTGTCGTGGACGCCGCCTCCGTCAACCGGATCGTTCAGCAGGCCGCCGCCATCGGGCAGCGCCTGTGGATCCGCCCGGCCGACACCACCGCTTCTTGACACGACGAGGGTCCGCTTCGCCGAACGAGGACGCGCCGAAAGCGCCTCGTGGGACGAGACGCGTAGCGGACAGCAGACGCTTCTGAGACTTCGGAGCCCCGCACGGCATCGCCGTGCGGGGCTCCGCGCGTCCGGCCGGAGGGCCGTCAGCTCCCGTGGATCACCTGGGTGACGCCGTTGATGATCTGCTGCACCGCGATGGCGGAGAGCATCATGCCCGCCAGCCGGGTCACCAGGACCACTCCGCCGTCCTTGATGACGCGGATGATCAGCAGCGAGTAGCGCATCACGACCCACAGCACGACGTGGATCGCGAGGATCGCGGTCCACACGGAGACCTGGGTGGCGACCGAGTCGGCCTTCTGCACCGCGAGGATCACGGACACGATCGCGCCGGGCCCGGCGAGCAGCGGCATCCCCAGGGGCACGAGGGCGACGTTGACGTCCTTGGTCTGCTTCGGCTCGTCCGTCTTGCCGGTGAGCAGGTCGAGGGCGATGAGCAGGAGCAGCAGTCCGCCCGCGATCATCAGCGCGGGCACGGACACGTGCAGATAGTCCAGGATCTGGTGCCCGAGAAGCCCGAAGACGGTGATGACGCCGCCGGCGACGCAGACCGCCTGGACGGCCATCCGCCGCTGCACCCGGGCGGGGCGGCCCGCGGTCAGCGCCAGGAAGATCGGGGTGATCCCGGGGGGATCCATGATGACGAAGAGCGTGAGGAAGAGGGAGCCGAAGACGGCGACGTCGAACATGCTGGAGAAGAGCCTTGCGAGGTGGTGGGAGCGGGCGGGCGGGTCTTCCGGCCACCGCTTCGGGCAGTCGTCCCGCGGGGGCGGAACGGGGGGCACGGCCGGCGGGGCCGGGTGCCTGGGAACGGGTCGGTGAACACGGTTCCGGCGGGACGGCGGGACGTGGGCACCGGATGCGCGCCGCGGGCGCACGGGCGGCACGGGTCCGCCGCACGGCCCGGAGGCACGCACCGAGCCGAGTGGACGCAGGTCCGCCGCACGCGCCGCGGACCCGGCCCGGAGCGCGTGGCCCCGGCCGGCACGTGCCCGGCGCGGGCCTCGGCGCACGCCGGGCGACGGGGCCGGACGACGGGGGCCGGAAGGGACCAGGGCAGGGGCCCTACGGCACCGGCCCGGTTCCTACGACCCTCACGCGCCGGCCGCGACGGCACCGGCTCGCCGGGGCGACGGCGGGCACGCGCCCCCGGTCACCGGTCCCGCGCGACGCGGAACGTCCGGGGACTCAGGCTCCGCCCGCGCCCGGTACCGGGAACGCCCCGGTGGCGCGGCGGGTGATCTCCCCGTAGACCTCGGGGTCGGTCGTGAACTCCCCGAGCACACAGGTCTTGCGGCTGCCGTGGTAGTCGGAGGAGCCCGTGGCCAGCAGCCCCAGTTCGGAGGCCAGGCCGCGCAGCCGTGCCCGGGTGGCCGGTTCGTGGTCCATGTGGTCGACCTCGATGCCGTCGAGGCCCGCGGACGCCAGCTCCGCGATCACCGACTCCGGCACGGTGCGGCCCCGCTTGGCGGCGGCCGGGTGGGCGAAGACGGTGACGCCTCCGGCCCCCTTGACCAGCCGGATCGCCTCGAAGGGGTCGGTCTCGTGCTTGGGGACGTAGGCGCGGCCCCCGTCGGCCAGCCACTGCTCGGTGAAGGCGTCGGAGACGCTGTCGACGACGCCCAGCTCGACCAGCGCGGAGGCGACGTGCGGGCGCCCGACCGAGCCGTCGCCCGCGATGCGCGCCACCTGCTCCCAGGTGACCGGCACACCGAGGTCCTGGAGTCTGGCGACCATGCCCCGGGCCCGCGGCACCCGGTCGTCCCGCACCAGTTCGCGCTCGGCGAGCAGTGCGGGGTCCTCGGGGTCGAAGAGGTAGGCCAGCATGTGCATGCTGATGCCGTCGATCCGGCAGGAGAGTTCGGCGCCCGTGACGAGGGTGAGCCCCTCGGGCAGTGCGGCGATCGCCTCGGCGTACCCGCGCGTGGTGTCGTGGTCGGTCAGCGCGACGACGTCCAGACCGGCGGCGGCCGCGTTGCGCACCAGACCGGCCGGGGTGTCCGTACCGTCGGAGGCGGTGGAGTGGGCGTGCAGATCGATGCGCACTACGCGGACTCCAAGCGGTGACGGAACGGACGGGGACGCTCAAGGATAGCGGGAGTCCACCCTCCGACGTCACACCCGTACCGGGGGAGCGCCCCCTACACTCTCCGCCGTCCGGGTACACCCGGCCCTGGCACCGCGCCGTGCGGCCCTACGGTTCCAGGATGCGCGGCGACAACGCGCCGCACGGCAGCAGGTCGACCTCCGCGCCCGCGTCACGCAGATCCGTCAGGACCAGTTCGTCGTACATCAGCAGTCCGGTCTGCTCGGGCCAGACGACGGCCCACAGCCACAGCCCCATCGCCTCGCCCGCGAAGACGGCGCGGTCGTCGGGGGAACCGGAGACGTGCCAGAGCGGAGTGGGCCGGCCCGCGGCGAGGACCTTCGCCTGAGGCGGTTTCTCAACGCTCATGTACGGGCCGGGGTCGGGTCCGTCCATGCCCGCGTACCGCGCGCCGAGGCCGACGCCCAACTCCTCGGCGACGAGGATCAGCTCACCCATGCCGCCCAACGGCCCGGGCCCCGAGCACGCGACGGCGGTGGCCCTGCCCCCGCTGCGGTCGTCCCCCGCGAACGCCGCTCCGGTGAACAGCCAGCCGACCGGCAGCGGCCACGGCATCCACACCGGTACCCGGGCGCGGTGCACGACCACACCGAGGGCTTCGACGCTGGGCGGGATCACGGGCTGCAGCGGATGCACCGTGCCGTGCACATCGCACTGCCAGGAGTCGGCAAAGAGGCCGGGAGCCCTGACCCGGCCACCACACTTCGGGCAACTGGGTTCGCCCCTCATAGGCCCCAACGGTCCTCCCCGTCCTTCCCCACGTCAAGGACGATCACCCGTCCGCCGCGGGCCGGCCACGCCGAAAACTAAGTGTATCTTGCATTTATTAGCCTAGCTAATTTATCGTGTGTATAGCCCAACGATCCAGTCGGCGCACAGTGAGGGAGCGGGCATGATCAACAGAACGGAAGGTCCCGCGGAGGGCGACACGTCCGGCATCGGCGCGGGCGGCGTCCTGCGGCAGCCGAGGGCCGTCTGGGCGACCGCCGGGGCGTCGGTCGTCGCCTTCATGGGCATCGGACTCGTCGATCCGATCCTGCCGTCCATCGCCCGGGGCCTCGACGCCACCCCCGGCCAGGTGTCGCTGCTCTTCACCTCGTACTTCCTGATCACCGCCGTCGCGATGCTGCTGACCGGCTTCGTCTCCAGCCGGATCGGCGGCCGCAGGACCCTGCTGCTCGGCCTCGCCCTCGTCGTGGTCTTCGCCGGCCTCGCCGGAACCTCGGACTCGGTCGGCGAACTCGTCGGCTTCCGGGCCGGCTGGGGCCTCGGCAACGCGCTGTTCGTCTCCACCGCCCTCGCGGTCATCGTCGGCGCCGCGGCCGGCGGCAGCGCGGCGGCGATCCTGCTCTACGAGTCCGCGCTGGGCCTCGGCATGGCCTGCGGCCCGCTGCTCGGAGCCCTGCTCGGCAACGCCAGCTGGCGCTACCCGTTCTTCGGCACCGCGTTCCTGATGGCGGTCGGTTTCCTGTGCATCACGGCGTTCCTGAAGGAGCAGCCGAAGCCCGCGCGCAGGACCTCGCCGCTCGACCCGCTGCGCGCCCTCGGCCACGGCGGCCTCGCCTCCGTCGCGGCCTCCGCCTTCTTCTACAACTACACGTTCTTCACCGTGCTGGCCTTCACCCCGTTCGTGCTGGACATGACGCCCTACCGGTCCGGCGCGGTGTTCTTCTGCTGGGGTCTGCTGCTCGCGGTCTTCTCGGTGGTCGTGGCTCCCCGGCTCCAGGCCCGGTTCGGATCGCCGAAGGTGCTGGGCGGTTCCCTGGTGCTGCTCGCCGCCGACGTGCTCGTCCTCGGGTACGGCGACCACGCCACCGCCGTCGTCTGCACGGTCCTGTCCGGCGCCTTCATCGGCGTGAACAACACCGTCTACACGGAACTGGCCCTCGGGGTCTCCGACGCCCCGCGTCCCGTGGCGAGCGCCGGCTACAACTTCGTGCGCTGGTTCGCGGCCGCGGCGGCGCCGTACTTCGCCCCGAAGATCGAGGAGTGGAGCGACGTCCACGTCCCGTTCGTGGTCGCCGCGGTCACCGCGCTGCTGGGCGCCGCGGTGGTCCACGTACGGCGCGGCGCGCTCACGGAGAAGGCCGGGGAGCAGGCGCCCGTCCACGCCGTCGAGGACGGTGTCGCCGTCTTCGCCGACCGAGCCGCCGGAAGGGCGATGTGAGGTCCCGTCACGTACGGGCCCCGGGACCGCTCAGTCCAGGGCGACGGACCTGCGCAGCGGATCGCGCAGGTCCGTTCCGCCGTTCAGCCAGCGTTCCTGGAGGGCGCCGGCACCGTGGACGCGCTTCCAGGCGGCCTCGTTGGGCGTCATGGGGAGCAGCGGCAGGAAACGCACGGGATCGGCGGGGGCGTCCAGCTCCAGGTCCTCCACCAGACCGCCGGACTCGGCGACCAGGACGGAGGTGAACGGCGCGCCGGGCCACAGGGGTTCACCCACGTCGAGCGAGGCGCCGGGAGCCACGACCAGACCCTCGACCTGGGGGGAGGCGGCGAGCACGGCCAGCGGGCGGAGCACCTTGTCGGTGTCGGCCCCGGCCGGCCGGACGGAGAGGACCAGTTCGGCGCGCGGGCCCTTCACCGGATCGGCGAGCACGGCGGTGGGGTCCGCCATCGGCTGGGCGGACATGCCGAGCGTGGCGTAGCGGACGATGTCGCCCTCGGTGAAGCGCAGCACCTCGATGCGGTCGGTGCCCAGGAAGGTGACCGCGGCCCGGGCGTCGGGTTCGCCCAGCGCGGAGCGCAAACGGGCCTCGACCAGAGGAAGAACATCAGTCATGAATCGAGCATAGGCCGCGTCAATTCCGCCAGGGCGCAGCGGACCCCGGTCAACAACGCGCAAAGCGGGGTCTTGACGTATCGGTGCGCTGATACTCTTGGCCGCTGGTCGGAGCAGTGCATGACCGAGGGCCCCCAGACCCTCGCGGCACTGCGGGAGTTGCTCCCGGACTCCGGCGCACTGAGACTGATCCGACTCCCCCTCGGAGGGAGCCGGACTCCCCCGCGGGGGATGGATCGTCCCCCACGGGGGACCGACCGGAGGAGGTGGGGCTGCAATGGACCGAAGTCGATCGTGCAGTACCACCCGCTCTTCCGGTCGCTGAGTTCACAGCTGGTTCCACCGGGCCTTCGGCCCTGTCGGCTGCCGCCTCCCGCAATCGTGTGCACACGTGTCAGCGTTGCCCGGTGCACCACGGAAGAGCGCTTCGTTTCCGCCTGATCTGTCTGATCTGAATCAGTAGCGAAGCTGCCACCGCGACGGTGCGGTGCTCCCCGCTTTGTGGACGTGCCAAACATCCGCAGCAAGGACGTCCCCATTCCGGGTAGTTCCAACCGTCGCCCGGCCGCCTCCGCCGCGAGAAGGAGCCTGCCATGTCGATGATCCGTGACCTGCGCGCCGCGGTCCGCCCCCGCCCGTCCCTGCGCAAGGACAGTGGCTCGTACGACACCACCCGCGACCCCGGCACCCCGTCGGCCGTGGTCGACTGCGCCGTCTACCGCGACGGCGCCCGCGTCGCCACCCGCACCCCGCTCACGCCCCAGGAGGCCATGCGCCAGGTGCGGCGCGACGGCGGCTTCGTGTGGATCGGCCTGCACGAGCCCACCGAGGACGAATTCGCCGGTATCGCCCGCGAGTTCGGGCTGCACCCGCTGGCCGTGGAGGACGCCGTCCAGGCCCACCAGCGGCCCAAGCTGGAGCGTTACGACGACTCCCTGTTCACCGTCTTCAAGACCATCCACTACATCGAGCACGACCGGCTGACGGCGAACAGCGAGATCGTCGAGACCGGCGAGGTCATGTGCTTCACCGGAGGGGACTTCTTCATCACCGTCCGGCACGGCGGACAGGGGTCGCTGCGCGGGCTGCGGCACCGCCTCCAGGACGACCCCGAGCTGCTCGCCAAGGGCCCCTCGGCGGTGCTGCACGCGATCGCCGACCACGTCGTCGACGGCTACATCGCGGTCGTGGACGCCGTGCAGGACGACATCGACGAGGTCGAGACCGAGGTGTTCTCGCCGGGCCGCAAGGGCACTCCGCGCGGCACGGACGCTGGGCAGATCTACCAGCTCAAGCGCGAGGTGCTGGAGTTCAAGCGGGCGGTCTCGCCGCTGCTGCGCCCCATGCAGCTGCTGAGCGAGCGCCCGATGCGGCTGATCGACCCCGACATCCAGAAGTACTTCCGCGACGTCGCCGACCACCTCGCGCGCGTGCAGGAGCAGGTCCTCGGCTTCGACGAACTCCTCAACTCGATCCTCCAGGCCAACCTCGCGCAGGCCTCCGTGGCGCAGAACGAGGACATGCGCAAGATCACCTCGTGGGCCGCGATCGTCGCCGTCCCGACGATGGTCTGCGGTGTGTACGGCATGAACTTCGAGCACATGCCCGAGCTGCACGCGCGCTACGGCTATCCGGTGGTCATGGGCATCACGGTCGGCCTGTGTCTGTCCATCCACCGCATCCTGAAGCGCAACGGCTGGCTGTAGGGCGGGCTGGATAGTCTGGGCCCCATGACGCAAGAGCTGCTCGACCAGGCCCTCGTCGAGGAGGCCACCAAGAAGTCCGGGCTGATCTGGGTGCGGGGCGGCGGTACACCCGCGCCCGCCGGTCCGGACGGGCCCGCGCCCACCCGCGCGCTGTGGCACGTGTGGCACGACGGCGCGGCCTGCCTGGTCGGCGACGGGCCCGGCGAGCAGCCGCTGCCGGGCCTGGCCGACGGGGGCCGTGCGGTGGTCACCGTGCGCAGCAAGGACAAGGGCGGACGGCTCGTCACCTGGTCGGCCACGGTCGTGGAGCTCACCGCGGGCACCCCGGAGTGGGAGGCGGCCGTCGGTGAGCTCAAGGGCAAGCGGCTGAACGCCCCGGACGGCGAGGCCATGCCGGAGCGCTGGGGGCGCGAGTGCCGGGTGGTACGCCTGGAGCCGACGGGCGCGACCGAGGAACTGCCCGAGGGCTCGCTCGCCGAACCGCCGCTGCCGACCCCGGTGACGACCCGCCGCCCGGTTCCGGCGGCACTGCCCCGCCTCCTGCTGAAGCGGCGCGGGCGCGGCTAGGGAACCACAGGGCGGCGGTCCCGCGGGCGGCGCCCGCGGCCGGGCCGCGCGGGGCTACGACGAGGGCAGCTGCTGCCCGTAGTCGACCGTGTCCTTCTTCGGCGGTTCCGCGAGCGGGAAGTCCTTGCCCCAGTCGGACAGACGGAGGGTGCCCGCGTTGCCCGCGCGCCCCAGCACGACCGGGTACGGGGTGCCCTGGAGGGAGACGTCGAGGGTTCCGCCCGAGCCCTTGTCGCCGGTGATGCGGATGGTGCGGACGCCGGACTGTTCGTGGTGGCCGTCCTTGGCGAGGACGCCGTGCAGCCCGAGCAGCCCGTCGAGCAGGACGTTCTTGTCGGTGAAGCCGCTGAAGCGCTTGTACGCGGGGTCGCCGGTCGGCACCTTCACGTACATGCCCTCCAGCTTGTCCGCCGCCGCGGTGTCCGCCTTGCCGCCGTCCTTGCCCTCCTCATGGGCCCAGAACTCGGCGTCGGCCTTGAGGAAGAGGTGCTCGCCGACCCGCAGCAGATGGAAACCGGCCCCCTTCGAGGTGACCGAGCCGGTGCCGCCGCCGGACTTGAGGCGCATGTCGAGGGTGTACGTGGTGCCGCCCGAGACGACGGTCCCCGAGAGCCGCACGGCGGGCGCCTTCTCGGCCGCCTGCTTCGCCTTCGCCTGGATGGCGGCGGCGGACAGCTTGCCGACCCCGTTCGTGCCCGCGTCCGGATCCCCGCTGCCGCACCCCGTCAGTCCCGTACCTGTCACGGCCAGCGCGCACATCGCGGCCACCGTCACGGCTCTGCGGGTACGGCCCTGGGGAATTGCGGTCACAGGTGGGGTGCCTCTCGTGCGCGGTCCTCAAACGGCGTACGGCAGCGTACCGGTGCGGCACCCGTCCGGCGGAGGCAGTCCGTCCGGACCGCCCACCAGGGCGTACCCGACCGGGACGGGCTAGCCTGAAGCCCACCCGAGCGGACAGACCCACACAGAACGCATCGAAGCGAAGGAGGCGCGGGCATGGCCGCAGCCGCCCCCCGGATCTTCGTCTCGCACCTGTCCGGCGTCGCCGTCTTCGACCCGAACGGCGACCAGGTGGGCCGGGTGCGCGACCTCGTCGCCATGCTGCGCGTGGGACGGCGGCCGCCCCGCATGCTCGGCCTGGTCGTCGAACTGTCCACGCGCCGCCGGATCTTCCTGCCCATGACCCGGGTGACCGGCATCGAGTCCGGCCAGGTGATCACGACCGGCGTCCTGAACGTGCGCCGCTTCGAGCAGCGGCCCACCGAGCGGCTCGTCTTCGGCGAGCTGCTCGACCGGCTCGTGACCCTCGTGGAGACGGGTGAGGAGGTGACGGTCCTGGACGTGTCGATCCAGCAGCTGCCGGCCCGCAGGGAGTGGGAGATCGGCCGGGTCTTCGTGCGCAAGGGGCGCGCCGGCGCCTTCCGGCGCGCCAAGGGCGAGACGATGACGGTCGACTGGTCCTCCGTCACCGGCTTCTCGCTGGAGGAGCACGGACAGGGCGCGGAGAGCCTTCTCGCCACCTTCGAGCAGCTGCGGCCCGCCGACCTCGCGAACGTGCTGCACCACCTGTCGCCGAAGCGGCGCGGCGAGGTGGCCGCCGCGCTCGACGACGACCGCCTCGCCGACGTGCTGGAGGAGCTGCCCGAGGACGACCAGATCGAGATCCTCGGCAAGCTCAAGGAGGAGCGCGCGGCGGACGTCCTGGAGGCGATGGACCCCGACGACGCGGCCGACCTGCTGGCGGAGCTGCCCACCGAGGACGTGGAGCGGCTGCTGAGGCTGATGCGGCCCGGCGAGGCGGCGGACGTCCGGCGGCTGATGGCGTACGCGGAACGGACGGCGGGCGGGCTCATGACCACCGAGCCCATCGTGCTGCGGGCCGACGCGACCGTGGCCGACGCGCTCGCCCGGGTCCGCAACCCCGACCTCTCCCCCGCGCTCGCCGCCCAGGTGTACGTCTGCCGCCCGCCGGACGAGACGCCGACGGGCAAGTACCTGGGGGCGGTGCACTTCCAGCGGCTGCTGCGCGACCCGCCGTTCACCCTGGTCGGCTCGCTCGTCGACGACGACCTCCAGCCGCTGGCCCCCGAGGACGAGCTGCCGGTGGTCGCCGGGTTCTTCGCCACGTACGACATGGTCGCGGCCCCCGTCGTCGACGAGAGCGGATCGCTGCTCGGAGCGGTGACCGTGGACGACGTGCTGGACCACATGCTGCCCGAGGACTGGCGGGAGACGGAGTTCCACCTCGACGAGGACATGCACGAGAGCGTGCACGCGGAGAGCCACGACAGCGGCGGCGGTGACGGGACCGGCCGCGGGGACGTTCCCGAGGACGGCCCCGGCCGGGGGGACGGCCGCCGGGAGCCGGACGGGCCGCAGGACGGAGAGGGCCGCCATGGCGCCCGACCGTGAGGCCCGGGAGCGGGCCGCCACGGGGGCGACGGCGACCACCCGCCCGCGCACCCGGCTCGACCAGCCGAAGCCGCCGCGGATCAGGTTCCTGCCCGAGTGGGACCCCGAGGCCTTCGGGCGGCTCTCGGAGCGCATCGCCCGCTTCCTGGGCACCGGACGGTTCATCGTCTGGATGACGGTCGTCATCATCGTGTGGGTGGCCTGGAACATCTTCGCGCCGGGCCACCTGCGCTTCGACAACTACCCGTTCATCTTCCTGACCCTGATGCTGTCGCTCCAGGCCTCCTACGCCGCCCCGCTGATCCTGCTCGCGCAGAACCGGCAGGACGACCGGGACCGGGTCAACCTCGAACAGGACCGCAAGCAGAACGAGCGCTCCATCGCCGACACCGAGTACCTCACCCGCGAGATCGCCGCGCTGCGGATGGGCCTCGGCGAGGTCGCCACCCGCGACTGGATCCGCAACGAGCTCCAGGACCTGGTCAAGGAGCTGGAGGACCGCCATCCCGGCGGTCGCGGGGACGGACAGGTCGTATTCCCGGCGGAACGGTCACCGGGACGTGACGTAGAAGACCGGTGACAGGGCTTTCCGGGGCACATGGGTCGCGCCGTACCATCGTCCCTATGGCTACGGAAGACGCGGTGCGCGAAGCACTGGCGACGGTGAACGACCCCGAGATCAACCGACCCATCACCGAACTGGGGATGGTCAAATCGGTGGAGATCGGCGCGGACGGTGTGGTCGCGGTCGCCGTGTACCTGACGGTCTCCGGCTGCCCGATGCGCGACACGATCACCCAACGGGTGACGGAGGCGGTCTCGCGGGTCGAGGGCGTCACGCGGGTCGACGTCGAACTGGACGTGATGAGCGACGAACAGCGCCGCGAGCTGGCGACCGCCCTCAAGGGCGGCACCGCCGAGCGCGAGGTGCCCTTCGCCAAGCCCGGTTCGCTGACCCGGGTGTACGCGGTCGCCTCCGGCAAGGGCGGCGTCGGCAAGTCCTCGGTCACCGTGAACCTCGCGGCCGCGATGGCCGCCGACGGACTCAAGGTCGGTGTCGTGGACGCCGACATCTACGGGCACTCGGTCCCGCGCATGCTCGGCGCGGAGGGCCGGCCGACCCAGGTCGAGAACATGATCATGCCGCCGTCCGCGAACGGCGTGAAGGTCATCTCCATCGGCATGTTCACCCCGGGCAACGCGCCGGTGGTCTGGCGCGGCCCGATGCTCCACCGCGCCCTCCAGCAGTTCCTGGCGGACGTGTACTGGGGCGACCTGGACGTCCTGCTCCTGGACCTCCCGCCGGGCACCGGCGACATCGCGATCTCCGTCGCCCAGCTCGTCCCGAACGCCGAGATCCTGGTCGTCACGACCCCGCAGCAGGCGGCGGCCGAGGTGGCCGAGCGGGCCGGCTCCATCGCCGTGCAGACGCACCAGAAGATCGTCGGTGTCGTCGAGAACATGTCGGGGCTCCCGTGCCCGCACTGCGACGAGATGGTCGACGTCTTCGGCACCGGCGGCGGCCAGAAGGTCGCCGACGGCCTGACCCGCACCACCGGCGCGACCGTCCCGGTCCTCGGCTCCATCCCGATCGACGTCCGTCTGCGCGAGGGCGGCGACGAGGGCAAGCCCGTGGTCCTGACCGACCCCGACTCCCCCGCCGGCTCGGCCCTGCGCGCCATCGCGGGCAAGCTGGGCGGCCGTCAGCGCGGCCTGTCGGGCATGTCGCTGGGCATCACCCCGCGCAACAAGTTCTAGGGCTCCGAGGAGTACCGGGACCCCGGGGCCTCCCGAGGAGGCTCCGGCACCGTCCCCGCGGAGAAGGGGGCGCCGTCCGTGCGGACGGCGCCCCCTTCCTCGTGACGGCCACCAGGGCCCCTGAGCGGCTCGTGGGCGCCCGTGGCGGTCCCCCCGGCCCCCACGGCCGCCCGCGGGGCCTTACCGGTCGTACGCCGTGATGTCCTTGATCATCGCGAAGCCGAGTCCGTACGCGCTCATCCCCCGCCCGTACGCGCCCACGTGGACGCCCTCCTGGGTGGAACCCGCGAGGACCCAGCCGAACTCGGACTCGCGGTAGTGGAACGGCGTGGGGACGCCGTCCACGGGGAGGGACAGGGTGGACCAGTCCGGGCCGTCCAGGTCGTCGGCCAGCACCCACGCGGTCTCGGTCTGCTGGTCCAGCCAGTCGTCGCGCAGGGTGTGGTCCATCTGGCCGGGCCAGGTGAAGGACAGCAGCCCCATGCCGGCCAGCCACGCCGCCGAGGACACCGAGGTGGCCTCCAGCAGTCCCGTGCCGTCCGCGCTGCGCCGTACGGGGTTGGCGGCCACGGTGACCACCACCGCGAACCGCTCCTTGTCCTCGCCCGGCTCGGGACGGACCGAGGGCTCGTCCCCGTGTCCGACGGAACCGTGCTCGACCACGCCCTCCGCGGAGGTGCCCACCTGCATCAGCCAGCGCGGCCCCGTGAAGGCCTCGTCGAGGCCGTACCAGGGAAAGGGCGCCAGCAGGTAGCCGTCGACCGTACGCCGGGCGGAGGGGACCTGTTGTCCGCCCTCCGCGACCGGCGCCTGCGCGCCTACCCGACTTGTCGTCTCCATCTGCCGGACGCCTCCTCGCTCTCGTCGGACCGGGCGGCCCACCCCCCTCGGGCGACCTTGTCGGTCCGCACAACAACTGGGCAGCATAGCCACCCCGCTCCGAGCGGCGGCGAAAGCGCCCGCGCGTAAGGCGCACGAACGGCGTATTCGGACCGCGCGGGGCCGTTCGCGGACCGCGGAGGGACGTGTTCCCGGGCCGGACCCGCCCGGCCCGGGACGGGGCTCGCCGGCCCGTGGGAGTCATGGCCGCCCGGCCGCGGGCGCTCCGGCGGGACGGCCCGCGGGACTCCTTACGGATCAGGTGGCGTCGGCGTCGTAGGGAGGGTGCTCGTCGGCTGCGGGCTGCTCGGGCTTCTTCGCCATGTCGACGGTGCCGCCCGCCGTGCCCTCGGAGGACCCGCCCGCCGCGGAGGATCCGGACTCGCGTCCGTGCACCGCGTCCGTGACGTCGGCCATCTCCTTCTTCAGGTCGAAGCCGTTGCGGATCTCCTTGAGCCCCAGCTCGTCATTGTCCAGCTGCTTGCGTATGAACGTCTTGGGGTTGAGGTCCTCGAACTCGAAGTCCTTGAACTCCGGGCCGAGTTCGTCGCGGATGTCCGCCTTGGCGCTGTCCGAGAACTCGCGGATCTTGCGGATCGTGCGCGACACGTCCTGGATCAGCTTCGGGAGCTTGTCGGGACCGAAGACGAGCACGGCCAGGACGACCAGCGTCACCAGCTCAAGCGGTCCTACGTCATTGAACACCTGGTAGCTCCTCGCGATGCCCTCGGTCCTCGGCCCTCGGGGATCTTCCGCGGTCCGGGCCGCGTCCAACGGTACCCGTCGTTCCCGTCCGTCCGGAACTGTCCCGGGGCTTCCGGCTTCGTGCGCACCACGGGTTTTCCATGATGTTTGCCGTCCGGAACTGCGACATCCCGCTCGACTGTGAGGTTCGTGTCACTCGCGGACCCCGGCGCCCGCGGGCTCTCAGTCGCCGTCCGCCGAACCGAGGACCAGGGTGACCGTCCTGTCCGTGCCGCCCCGCCTGACGGTCAGCCGCAGGCGGTCGCCGGGCCGGTGGGCGCGGGTCTTCACGATGAGTTCCTCACCGGAGTGGACCCGCGTGCCGTCGACCTCGGTGATGACGTCGCCCGCCCTGATGCCCGCCCTGGCACCGGGACCGTCGGCGGTGACGGGCGCCCCGCCCCCGGTCGCCTTGGCAGCGACCCGCGCTCCGTCGCCCGCGTAGTTCATGTCGAGCGTGACGCCTATCACGGGATGGGTGGCCCTGCCGGTGTTGATGAGTTCCTCGGCGACGCGCTTGGCCTGGTTCACGGGTATGGCGAAGCCGAGCCCGATGGAACCGGCCTGACCGGTCCCCAGGTCGGAGCCGCTGTCGGCGGAGCGGATGGCGCTGTTGATGCCGATGACGCGGGCCCGGGAGTCGAGCAGCGGCCCGCCCGAGTTGCCGGGGTTGATCGGTGCGTCGGTCTGGAGGGCGTCCACGTACGAGACGTCGGTGCCGTCGCCCTTCTCGCCGCCCGCCGTGATGGGCCTCTCCTTGGCGCTGATGATCCCGGAGGTGACCGTGTTGGCGAGGTCGAAGGGCGCGCCGATGGCGACGACGGGGTCGCCGACCTGGACGCTGTCGGAGTTGCCCAGCGGCATCGGGGCCAGACCGTGGACTCCCGAGACCTTGACCACGGCGAGGTCGTAGCCGCTGTCGTGTCCGACGACCCGGGCCTTCGCGCTCTGACCGCCGCTGAACGTCACGGTTATCGTGCCGCTGCCGCCGGCGGGCTCGATCACGTGGTTGTTGGTGAGGATGTGTCCCGCGCCGTCGAGGACGAATCCGGTGCCGGTGCCGTCCTCCTCGCTCCCGTGCACGTGCAGGGTGACGACGCTGGGCAGCGCGTGCGCCGCGATCCCGGCGACGCTGTCCGGGGCGCGCCCCGGGGCCTCCTTGGCGGCCTGCGGCAGCTCGATGTCCGTCAGTCCCCCGTTCCGCTCCAGATACGCCCCCACGGCGCCGCCCACGCCCCCGGACACCAGCGCGAGCGCGACGGCGCCGAGCACCAGGGCCTTCCTCGCCCGCCTGCGCCGCTCGGCCGCGGTGGGCACGGCGACGCCGTTCTGCTGGAAGGGGCCGTTCTGCTGGAGGTGGCCGTACCGCTGCGGGGATCCGGGCGCGGCCCAGGGGTCGTAGTTCCGCCACGGGTCGAGGGGGGCGGACTCGGCGGGGCCGGCGGACCCGGCCCCGGCGGGAGGGGCGCCGAAGGGCGCACCGCCCTGGGCCGGGATCCCCGGCGGGGGGACCGCTTCGGCGTCGGCGTGGACACCGGCGGCGGGGGCGGCCCCGCCACCGGCACCGGGGGCGGGCTCCGCGTCCGCGGGACCGGGAACGAGGCCGGGAACGCCCATGGGCCGCTCCGGCCCGTGAGCGTCTCCCGGGTGCGCCTGCGCCTCGGGCGTGTCCGGCTCCGCGCCGCCCCCGGTACCCCGGGAAGGGGCGACGGGGTGCGCGGGATCCGGTTCCGTGAGGTGAGCCGGTGCGGAGTCCGCGCCCACAGCCCCGGGCCGGGGTCGACTCCACCACTTCGCCTTCGTGGGCCTGCCCTCGTTCATGCTCTCCCCACACCTGGCCCACGGCACAGCGCGCCGCCGGCCACCACAGACATGCCGACTCCGCGCCCGTGAACCCTCCCGCGGACGCGGCCCTCCCCGGATTCAACCAGGTTCGCGGGCCGCAGCGCAGAGGGCGGTGTCAGTGGACGCTACGAGAGGTGGGGGACGGGGACGAGGAGGGGGACGGTGTGACGGCGGGGGCGGAGAAGGGTCCCACGGTCGGGGTCAGGGCGAGCGGCTGGACGTCGGTGAGCGGACGTATGAGCGGGGACGTCGCGGTGGCACCGGCGACCGCCGGTGTCGTCAGCGTGCGCACGGCGTCCTGGCCGCGGCCCACCGGGGCGGGGACCCCGGGCAGCAGCGGGGCGGACACCCCGGTCGGCGCCACCGGCCCGGCGGCGAGCGACCGCTCGCCCTGGGCGAGCACCGGTCCGACGGAGCGGCGGCGCTGCGACTCGGGGGTCGAGGCGGCTCCCGTGCCCTGGGAGCGGGACGGGGTCACGTTGCTCCCGGCGCCGGCTCCTCCGCGCGCGTCCGGGCTTCCGGGCATACCGGCGGTCACCCCGCCGAGGGCGACGGCCGCGAGCGACACCGCTCCCGCGGCGACGAAGGCGAACCGCAGCCCGCGCGAGGCGGACCGCTCGGCCTCGTGGCGGCTGACGTCGTGGATGCGGAAGCCGCGCCCCGAGGCGGAGGGCAGCACGTCGGCGTGCGGTCCGGCCGGCACGTACCCGAAGGTCTCGCCCCGCACTCCGAAGACGCCGGGCAGTCCGGGGCCCGTGGAACCGCCGGACAGTCCGCCGCCGAAGCCGCCTCCGTTCAGTCGCGGGCCCTCGGAGTCGCCTCCCCCGGGAAGCCCCTGGAGGCGGGCGAGGAAGCTTTCGGAGGGCGGCGGCGGGGCCATCTCCGCGAAGACGTTCTTCAGTCGGCGCTGGGCGTCGGCCTCGGCCTTGCACTTCGCGCAGGTGGCGAGGTGGGCCAGGACGCGGTCGCGCGACTCATGACCGAGCTCTCCGTCCACCAGGGCGGAAAGCCGGTCTCCCAGGTGCTGCTCGGCAGGGGTGGGACGGGTTCCACTCACGCGGTCGCGCCCCCTCCTCCCAGCACGGGCACGCGGGACACGAACGAGCGACGTTCGGCGCGGGCCTCGGGAGACCGGTGTGCTAGGGCCTTGCGCAGCTGGGAGCGGCCGCGGTGGATCCGGGAGCGGACCGTGCCGAGCTTGACGCCCAGGGTCGCGGCGATCTCCTCGTAGGACAGTCCCTCGATGTCGCAGAGGACGACGGCGGCGCGGAACTCGGGCGCGAGGGTGTCCAGCGCCTGCTGGACGTCGGCGTCGAAGTGCGCATCGTTGAAGACCTGCTGCGGGGACGGCTCACGGCTGGGCAGCCGCTCGGCCGCGTCGTCGCCGAGGGCGTCGAAGCGGATGCGCTGCTTGCGCCGCACCATGTCGAGGAAGAGGTTCGTGGTGATGCGGTGCAGCCAGCCCTCGAAGGTGCCGGGCGTGTAGGTCGACAGGGAGCGGAAGACGCGGACGAAGACCTCCTGGGTGAGGTCCTCGGCGTCGTGCTGGTTGCCCGTGAGGCGGTACGCGAGACGGTAGACGCGACCGCTGTGGGTGCTGACGATCTCCTCCCAGGTGGGAGGGGTCCACGCCTGCGACTCCGCGTCGGTGGCGAACGTCGCGGTCTGCGCCGGGGCGGCAACGGGGAGCTGGTCAGCGTTGTCGGTCACGGATTTCGGCTCACCCGTCGATCTGAGCAGGCGCCGCAGCACTCCTCCCCGATCCACAGGCGCAGCCGCACCTCCCCTGTCGGCTCTGGTGGTGTCCAGTGGAGCCCCTACCATAGCCACCTCGCCCGTTAGCTCCGGATAAGCGGTTTTACGCGAAATTGATACGGGCCCATATGGGCGCGCCGACGTCCGCCCGCGTCCCCGCTCCGTGTACCGACTCATCGGCTTCCCCCCGCTCGGTTCTCCCACCCCTCTAAACGCCCGGTCCCATCCGCAGGTTCCCGGCGTCAACGGATACAGTCACGCCAGGCAACCACGGGGACAGGAGAGGGTCATTACCGGCAACCGGCAGACGAGCTGGGCGGCGTTCGCCGACGCCTTTGTCGCCGAGGACGAGGCACTGCGCTGGGCCCGGGACCGGGCCCACGAGGTGGGCCTGCGCTCGGTGACGCCGGGCACGGGCGCCGCGCTGCGCCTGCTCGCCGCCACCGTGGACGCGAAGGCGGTCGCCGAGATCGGTACCGGGACCGGCGTCTCCGGAATCCACCTTCTGCACGGCATGCGGCCGGACGGGGTACTGACCACGGTGGACCCGGAGCCGGAGCGCCAGCAGTTCGCGCGCCAGGCCTTCCGCGCGGCCGGGTTCGCCAGCAACCGCGCGCGCTTCATACCGGGCCGCGCCCTGGAGGTCCTGCCCCGCCTCGCGGACGCCGGGTACGACCTCGTGTTCTGCGACGGCGACCGGCTGGAGTGTCTGGATTACCTCGCTGAATCGTTGCGCCTGTTGCGTCCGGGCGGGCTCGTCGCCTTCGAGGGCGTCTTCGCGGACGGCCGCACCGTGGACTCGGGACCGCAGCCGGTCGAGGTGGCCCGGCTGCGCGAACTGCTGCGCGCGGTGCGCGAGAGCCAGGAGCTGGTGCCGTCGCTGCTGCCGGTGGGCGACGGCCTGCTGTGCGCGGTCAAGCGCTGAATCCGCTGGCCGGAGGCGCACGACGCTCCCGCGAGCCGGAGCCGCACGGCGGTGCCGCGAGCCGGAAAAGCGGCTTCCCCGGCACCATGTGCGGTACCGGGGAAGCCGAAAGAGGTATGGGTCGCGTCCCGCGTCAGCCGACGACCTTCTTGAGGGCGTCGCCGAGCGCGTCGGCCTCGTCAGGGGTCAGCTCGACGACGAGCCGACCGCCGCCTTCGAGCGGAACGCGCATGACGATGCCCCGCCCCTCCTTGGTCACCTCGAGCGGGCCATCGCCCGTCCGCGGCTTCATGGCCGCCATGCTCGTTCCCCTTCCTGAAACCAGCTCATCGTCGCCGACGGCCCCCTCGGAGGGCACGCACGTCCCCTCATAGGACACGCGTCACCGGCATCGAACACATTGCTTCCAGGCCATTATCCCGCATCTCAGGACCCGATGACCAACATCAGTCGGCATCGCTTACGCAACGCGCTTGAGCAAAACCACCCAATTCGGCGATGTGCCTGCGATACTGCGCCGCCGCACGGAGTTCCGTGACGCGGAATTCTTTGATGCAGGTCACATGTATGTCCCGCGCCGACGCCGGTGATCTCCGCCATGCTGTCATCGGACACAGGACGTACCGGCCGGTACGACGAGCCGCGACCCCCGGAAGGGACCCACCATGGCCGACACCGTGCTCTACGAGGTGAGCGACGGACTCGCGACGATCACGCTGAACCGCCCCGAGGCGATGAACGCGATGAACATCGAGACCAAGGTCGCTCTCCGGGACGCGGCGCAGGCTGCCGCCGCCGACGACGCCGTACGGGCGATCCTGCTGACCGCCGCCGGGGACCGGGCCTTCTGCGTGGGCCAGGACCTCAAGGAACACATCGGGCTGCTGGCCGCCGACAGGGAGTCGGGCTCGGGCGGGACGATGAGGACCGTGCGCGAGCACTACAACCCCATCGTGCGGGCGCTGACCGGCGCCGCGAAGCCCGTGGTCGCCGCGGTCAACGGTGTCGCGGCCGGGGCCGGATTCGGTTTCGCGCTCGCGGCGGACTACCGCGTCGTCGCCGACACCGCCGCCTTCAACACGTCCTTCGCCGGTGTCGCGCTGACCGCCGACTCCGGGATCTCCTGGACGCTGCCCCGGGTGATCGGCCCGAGCCGTGCCACCGATCTGCTGCTCTTCCCGCGCAGCATCAGCGCCCAGGAGGCGTACGAGCTGGGCATCGCCAACCGGCTGGTTCCGGCCGCCGAACTGCGGGCCGAGGCGGAGAAGGTGGCGCGGGCGCTGGCCTCCGGGCCGACGCTGGCCTACGCCGCCCTGAAGGAGTCCGTCGCCTTCGGGCTCACCCACTCGCTGGAGGAGACCCTGGAGAAGGAGGACGAGCTCCAGGGGCGGGCCGGGGCCTCCGAGGACCACACCATCGCGGTCCAGGCGTTCGTGAGCAAGCAGAAGCCCGAGTACCTGGGTCGCTGACCCGTCCGGGGTGTCCGCCGCCGACCGCGCGAGGCCCGCGGCGGACATCCCCGGGGCCTCGTCCCGCGTCCCCGTGCCCGTCGTGGCGCGGGCCGCGGCCCGCGCGCGCCCGGAGGGGCGTCCCCGTCACCCGGCGTGGCGCGCCGCGCAGTCCGCCAGGTGGTCGTTCACCAGACCGCACGCCTGCATCAGCGCGTACGCCGTCGTCGGGCCCACGAAGCGGATGCCGCGCTTCTTGAGCGCCTTGGACAGCGCGGTCGACTCGTCGGTGACGGCCGGTACGTCGGAGAGCTTCTCCGGGGCCGGCCGGGAGGTGTGGTCGGGGGCGAAGGACCAGATGAGCTCGTCCAGCTCGCCCGGGGCCCACCCGGCCAGCACGCGCGCGTTGGCGACGGTCGCCCGGATCTTGGCGCCGTTGCGGATGATCCCCGGGTCGGCGAGCAGGCGCTCCTCGTCGGCCTCGGTGAACAGCGCGACCTTGGCGATCTCGAAGTCCGCGAAGGCCGCGCGGAAGCCGGGGCGGCGGCGCAGGATGGTGATCCAGGACAGCCCCGACTGGAAGGCCTCCAGGCACAGCCGCTCGTAGAGGGCGTCGTCACCGTGGACCGCCCGGCCCCACTCCTCGTCGTGATATGCCACGTAGTCCTCGGCGGACAGCGCCCAGGGGCAGCGCAGCGCCCCGTCGGGTCCGGCCAGCGACCCGCTCACCGCTCGTCCTCGGGGTGCTTGTGCAGCGAGGTGGTGGCGTTCGCCGCGCGGGCGCCCGCGAGCGCGGCCTCCAGGTCGGCGATGCGGGCGTCCCGCTCGCCGATCTCGGCGCCCAGCCGGCCGAGCGCGTCGTCGACGTCCGCCATGCGGTAGCCGCGCACGGTGACGGCGAAACGCAGGGCGTCCACGTCGCCCTTGTGCACCGGGCGGTCGTACGGCAGCGGATCGCTCAGCCGCTCGGGCTCGGCGTCGGCAAGGGGCGCGTTCTCGCCGCCGCCCACCACGGACAGGGTCACCGCGGCGACCACGACGGCGAGGGCGACGACCAGGAACAAGAACATGAACATCGCTGAGGTCCCCACGCTCTGGTGCCGGCGCGGGTCGCGTCGGCGCGGAAGTACTGGTGCTGACGAAAGCAGTCTGACGCTGGAAGTGTCAGGCTCCGATCGTGCCATGCGAGTCTGACAGTTAAGGTCGCAGGCGGCTTATCGATGCGACGTACCGGGAGAGGTCACAGGGGATGCTCAGGCTGGGCAGGCGTGAATTCGACGCGCACGAGCCGGTGATCATGGCGATCGTGAACCGGACCCCGGACTCCTTCTACGACCAGGGGGCCACCTTCCGCGACGAGCCCGCCCTCGCGCGCGTGGAGCAGGCGGTCGCCGAGGGCGCCGCCATCATCGACATCGGCGGGGTCAAGGCCGGGCCGGGCGAGGAGGTCACCGCCGAGGAGGAGGCGCGCCGGACGGTCGGCTTCGTCGCCGAGGTGCGCCGCCGCTTCCCCGACGTCGTGATCAGCGTCGACACCTGGCGGCACGAGGTCGGCGAGGCGGTCTGCGAGGCCGGTGCCGACCTGCTCAACGACGCCTGGGGCGGGGTCGATCCGCGGCTGGCCGAGGTGGCCGCCCGGTACCGGGTGGGGCTCGTGTGCACGCACGCCGGGGAGTCCGAGCCGCGGACGCGCCCGCACCGCGTCGCCTACGACGACGTGATGGCCGACATCCTGCGGGTCACGCTCGGGCTCGCGGAGCGCGCGGTCGCCCTCGGGGTGCCCCGCGAGTCGGTGCTCATCGATCCCGGTCACGACTTCGGGAAGAACACCCGGCACAGTCTGGAGGCGACCCGGCGGCTCGGGGAGATGGTCTCCACCGGGTGGCCGGTCCTCGTCTCCCTCTCCAACAAGGACTTCGTGGGCGAGACGCTCGACCGGCCGGTCAAGGAGCGGGTCGTCGGAACGCTGGCGACGACCGCCGTGTCGGCGTGGCTGGGGGCGCAGGTGTACCGCGTCCACGAGGTCGCGGAGACCCGTCAGGTGCTGGACATGGTGGCCTCGATCGCCGGGCACCGGCCACCGGCGGTGGCCCGGCGCGGGCTGGCGTAGCGGACGGAGCACGCGAGGGGCACGGGAGGGACCGGTTCCACGGTCCCTCCCGCGCGCCCCGTGACGTCCCGGGGCGGACGGGAGGGGCCGAGCAGGCCTAGCGGCCCGCCTCCTTCGACATCAGGGCCACCGCCTCGTCCACGTCGTCGGTCACGTGGAACAGCATCAGGTCCTTCTCGGCCGCCTTGCCCTGGGCGACGAGGGTGTTCCTGAGCCAGTCCACGAGGCCGCCCCAGTACTCCGTGCCGAACAGCACGATGGGGAAGCGGGTGACCTTCTGGGTCTGGACCAGCGTGAGCGCCTCGAAGAGTTCGTCGAGGGTGCCGAGCCCGCCGGGCAGGACCACGAACCCTTGCGCGTACTTGACGAACATCATCTTCCGCACGAAGAAGTAGCGGAAGTTCAGGCCGATGTCGACGTACGGGTTCAGTCCCTGCTCGAAGGGGAGCTCGATGCCGAGGCCGACGGAGATGCCCTTCGCCTCCAGCGCGCCCTTGTTGGCCGCCTCCATGGCACCCGGTCCGCCACCGGTGATCACCGCGAACCCGGCGTCGACCAGGCCCCGGCCGAGGGCGACGCCCGCCTCGTACTCGGGCGAGTCGACCGGGGTGCGCGCCGAGCCGAACACGCTGATGGCGGCCGGGAGTTCGGCCAGCGTGCCGAAGCCCTCGATGAACTCCGACTGGATGCGCAGAACACGCCAGGGGTCGGTGTGCACCCAGTCCGAGGGGCCGCCCGCGTCCAGCAGCCGCTGGTCCGTGGTGCTCGCCTGGACCTGGTCCCGCCTGCGCAGCACCGGGCCCAGCCGCTGCTCGTCCGGTGGCCGCTTCTTTCCCCTCGGGTCGCCAGTAGCCATGTCCACTCCCTCCGCGTACGGATCTCCCCCGCCCCGGCCGAAACCGGTGCGAGGGAAGGTCGTTCCGCTCCAGCGTAGATCTCCGCTGGTTACGGCGGGGGGACGTGAGCATGTCCGCCGTGAGCAGCCGACGGGTACGTGCCGCGCCTCAGCCGGTGAGCCAGTCGCGCAGCCGCTCCTCGCCCGCGAGGATCTTGGCCGTTTCCACCCGCTCGTCCCGCTTGTGCGCCAGGTGCGGGTTGCCGGGGCCGTAGTTGACCGCGGGGATGCCGAGCGCGCTGAAACGGGAGACGTCCGTCCAGCCGTACTTGGGCTGCGGGGTGCCCCCCACCGCCTCGATGAACGCGGCGGCGGCCGGGTGGGACAGGCCGGGGAGGGCGGCACCGCTGTGGTCGTCGACGACGAACTCCTCGACCCCGCAGTCGGCGAAGACCTCGCGGACGTGCGCGATCGCCTCCTCCTCGGTGCGGTCGGGCGCGTAGCGGAAGTTGACGGTGACGACGCACTCGTCGGGGATGACGTTGCCGGCGACGCCGCCCGAGATGTTCACCGCGTTCAGGCCCTCGCGGTACTCCAGGCCGTCGATCACCGGGTGGCGGGGCTCGTAGGCGGCCAGCGCGGCGAGGATCGGGGCGGCCGCGTGGATGGCGTTCGAGCCCATCCAGCTGCGGGCGGAGTGGGCCCGCTCCCCCTTGGTCCTCAGCAGCACCCGCAGCGTGCCCTGGCAGCCGCCCTCGACCTGTCCGTCGGAGGGCTCCAGAAGGACCGCGAAGTCGCCCCGCAGCCAGTCGGGGTGGGCCTCGGCCACGTGCTTCAGACCGTTCAGATGGGCGGCGACCTCTTCGTTGTCGTAGAAGACGAAGGTGAGGTCCCTGTTGGGTTCGGGGACGGTGGCCGCGATACGGAGCTGGACGGCGACGCCCGACTTCATGTCGCAGGTGCCGCAGCCCCACAGCACGCCGTTCTCGTCGAGGCGGGAGGGCACGTTGCCGGCGATCGGCACGGTGTCGATGTGACCGGCCAGGACGACCCGCTCGGCGCGGCCCAGGTTCGTACGGGCCACGACGTTGTTGCCGTGCCGGTCGACCGTCAGGTGCGGCAGGGCGCGCAGGGCGGTCTCGACGGCGTCCGCGAGCGGCTTCTCGTCCCCGCTCTCGGAGCGGAAGTCGACCAGCCACGCGGTGAGCTCGGCTGCGTCCAGGGTGAGGTCAAGCGGGGTGTCGGCCATGGCGACGACCCTAGCGCGCCCGGCCGGGGGGCACCGAAAACAGCCGGATGCGGTCGTATCCCCCGGCCCCGCTCACGTTGTCCACAGCCCCGGGGTGCATCCACAGAGCTCTCCAGTACCTTGTACGCGTGTCTGAGCCGTCCCCCACTCCAGTCCGGCGCCGCGGTCGCCTCCTGCGCTTCGGCGGGGCCCTCGTGGTCCTGCTCGCGGTCGCGGGTTATCTCGGCGTGCAGTACCTCACGGGCGGCGTGGGCGCGCCCCGGTGCAAGGTCGTCTCCGGCAACGGCGACGGCGCGTCGTACGAGTTCACTCCCGAACAGGCGGAGAACGCGGCGACGATCTCGGCGATCGGCACCTCGCGCGGCATGCCCGAGCGCGCGGTGGCCATCGCGCTGGCGACGGCGCTCCAGGAGTCGGGGCTGCGCAACATCCGGCACGGCGACCGGGACTCCCTCGGCCTGTTCCAGCAGCGCCCTTCGCAGGGCTGGGGCACCGAGAAGCAGATCATGGACCCGACGTACTCGGCGGGCATCTTCTACGAGCACCTGGCCAAGGTGCCCGGCTACTCGCGACTGCCTCTCACCGTCGCCGCGCAGCGGGTGCAGCACAGCGGTTTCCCGCAGGCGTACGCGAAGCACGAGCCGGACGCCACGCTGCTCGCCGCCGCCCTGACCGGCCGCGCGGCGGCCACGCTGACCTGCCAGGGACGCCCGGCCGCGACCCCGGCGGGCGGCCCGGCACCGGTGCGGGCCGCGCTCGCGCGGGACTTCGGACGCGACGTGTTCCAGGAGGCGGGCGCCACCGTGGCCGCCGCGGGCGCCTCCGCGTCGCCGGAACCGGCCGCCCCGGACTCCCCGGCTTCCTCCACCTCCCCGGCCTCCCCCACCTCGTCGACCCCGTCGGCCTCGTCGGCTTCCCCGGCCTCTCCCGCCCCCACGGGGATCGCCGACCGGACCGTGACGGTCCCCGTGCCCGAGGAGTCCGACACCGGGACCGGGGCGCTCCGCCGCGGCTGGGAGCTGGCGCACTGGGCCGTGGCCAACTCCTCGGCCCTGCACATCGACCGGGTGTCGTACGCGGGGCGCGAGTGGACCGCGGGGACCTCGGAGGGCTCGTGGCGCACGGCCGACGACAAGGGCGGTCCGGAGGCGGAGGAGGCCGCGGCCGAGGTCCGGATCGTCACCGGGCAGTAGTACGGAGCCTCACCCCTGGGGAGGATCGGACCCGGGCGGGCCGGCGATGTGCGCGCGTTTTCGGGCGCTCACTCCCCCGTCCGCGAAATCCCTTGGGAACAAAGGGCCGCGGGGATTCCGCCACCACCCCCGCCGGGCATCCTTTGCCCGTTTTTATCCACAAACGATAATGCGACGCATTGCCAACTCTTTACGTCGGGTCACCGCAACCTTCGCGGACTTCGAGCGGTAGTCACTGCGTCCGAGCCCGGAACGACCGCATCGGCGAACGACCGCATCGGCGATCGGCTTCCGGTGACGCGGTCGGTCGGCCGACCGCCGGGCACGGCAGAACACTTCCCCGTTCCCTTCCGTCCAAGGAGCATCATGTCCCTTCCCCTGACCCGCCGGATCGCCCGTGTCGTGCTGCTCGTCGCGGCCGGGGCGGCGCCCGTGGTCGGCGCGGCCGGCTCCGCCTCCGCGGCGGCCGACCTGCCCGCCGCTCCCGGCCTCGGCGGCGTGACCGCCCTGGACGGGGCCAACGTCGGCGGCACGGTCGACGGAGCGGCGCAGCACGTCACCGGGGTCGCCGGCAAGTCCGGCGGCGAGACGGTCGAGAAGGCGCTGCCGGGCGTGGGCAAGGCCGGCGCCAAGGTCACGAAGAAGGCGGCGCCCGCCGCGCGCAAGGTGGCCGGGGGGACGGCGGGGCAGGCCGGAGGCCTCCTCGACGACGCCGCGAAGAGCGCGGCCGGCGGTGGCCTGCCGACGGGCGCCGTGGCCAAGGGCGGCCTGCCGACGGGGCAGCTGCCGACGCAGGGCCTACAGGTGGGCTGAGGCCCGCCGCCGGGCCGGGACCCGCCGTGCGGCTCGCACCGTACGGCGACGGGGGGCCGGGGAGTTCGCCTCCCCGGACCCCCCCGTTCCGCTGCCGGGCGGCGGACTACCGCAGGCGTTCCACCGCCGCCGCCACACGCTCGTCCGAGGCGGTGAGCGCCACGCGGACGAACTTCTCTCCCGCCTCGCCGTAGAAGTCGCCGGGAGCCACCAGGATGCCCAGCTCGGCCAGGTGGGCCACCGTGGACCAGCAGGACTCGTCCCGGGTCGCCCAGAGGTAGAGGCTCGCCTCGCTGTGCTCGATGCGGAAGCCGTGGTCCAGGAGGGCGTCGCGCAGGGCGGTGCGGCGGGCCGCGTAGCGCTCGCGCTGCTCGCGGACGTGGGTGTCGTCCGCGAGCGCGGCCACCACGGCGGCCTGGGTCGGCGCGGAGGTCATCATGCCGCCGTGCTTGCGGATCGCGAGGAGCTCGCCGAGAACGGCGGGGTCGCCCGCGAGGAAGGCCGCCCGGTAGCCGGCCAGGTTCGAGCGCTTGGACAGCGAGTGGACCGAGACGATCCCCTCGTAGGAGCCGCCGCACACGTCGGGGTGCAGCACCGAGACCGGGTCGGCCTCCCAGCCCAGCTCGATGTAGCACTCGTCGGAGAAGACGAGGACGCCGTGCTCGCGCGCCCAGGCGACGATCCGGGTGAGTTCCTCGGCGGACAGGACCCTGCCGGTCGGGTTCGACGGGGAGTTCAGCCACAGCAGCTTCAGGCCCGTCGGGTCCAGCTCGGTCGGGTCGTCGTAGACCACGTGCTCCGCCCGGGCGAGCCGCGCGCCGACCTCGTACGTCGGGTACGCGAGGCGCGGGTAGGCGACCTTGTCGCCCGGTCCGAGGCCGAGCTGGGTCGGCAGCCAGGCGACCAGTTCCTTGGAGCCGACGATCGGCAGGACGTGGCGGTGGGTGACGTCCCGTGCCCCGAGTCGCCGCTCCGCCCAGCCCGTGAGCGCGTCCCGCAGCTCGGGCGTGCCCCACACCGTGGGATAACCGGGCGAGTCCGCGGCCGCGACCAGGGCCTTCTGGATCAGCTCGGGCACCGGGTCGACCGGGGTGCCGACGGACAGGTCGACGATGCCGCCGGGGTGAGCTGCGGCGGTCGCCTTGTAGGGCTCCAGCTTGTCCCAGGGGAAGACGGGAAGCCGGTCGGAGACTGCGGACACGGGATCGGGCTCACTTTCTCGTACGTACGACCCGTACACGCGGGTACGGGCTGCTGCACGGATGCTGCGCGGTCCGGCACGGCAAACGCCTCGGTCCCGTACAGCGACCGGAGTGATCAGGCCGTACGGGACCGAGGCGGCACTCCCCCGGCTACCGCCGGGAGGTGCCCCCAGCGGGCCGCTTTACTGGTTCTGCGGCGGAAGCGCGGCGACGAAGGGGTGGTCGCGCTCGATCAGACCGAGCTTGCTGGCGCCGCCGGGCGAGCCGAGCTCGTCGAAGAACTCGACGTTCGCCTTGTAGTAGTCCTTCCACTCCTCCGGAGTGTCGTCCTCGTAGAAGATCGCCTCGACCGGGCACACCGGCTCACAGGCTCCGCAGTCGACGCATTCGTCCGGGTGGATGTACAAGGACCGGGAGCCCTCGTAGATGCAGTCGACCGGGCACTCCTCGATGCACGCCTTGTCCTTGACGTCGACACAAGGCTGCGCGATGACGTAGGTCACGCTGTCGTTCCTCCTCGATAGGGCGCTGGCGGGCCTGTCGTAGGCTCCGCCGCCTGGCGCGCGGGAGCGCGGCGTCGTCGATGCCCGCCCCTAGTATCTCCGTTCTTGGGCACGATCCGAACAGGAGGGGTGAACTGACCTGTGGAATTCTCTGCCGCCGGCCGTCTTGAGGTCCGCGTAACCGCCGCTGACGTGGGTAAACGCGTCTCCGTGCGGCGTCTGACCGACAATGGAGACACGGTGGAGAAGTTCACCGATACGGTCGGAGTTCTCACATCATGGGACGACGGTGTGCTGCTGATCACACGCCGGACCGGGGAACGGGTCCGGATCGCGGAGTCTTCCCTGGTCGCGGCCAAGGTCGTCCCGTCCGCCCCGGCACGGCGGCGCGGTCCCGCGGCCTCCTACGAGGAGCTGGCGCGCGTCACCGCGCGGGCCTGGCCCCCGGTGGAGAGCGAGCGGCTCGGCGACTGGGAGCTGCGGGCGGCGGGCGGGTTCACCCGGCGCGCCAACTCGGTGCTGCCACTGGGCGACCCGGGCGTGCCCCTCGACCGGGCGCTGACGTACGTACGGAACTGGTACGCGGCGCGTGACCTGCCCGCCTTCGTCCAGACCGCCACCGGCGCCGAGGGCACGCAGGAGCTGCTCTGCGCGGAGCTGGAGGACCGCGGCTGGACGCGCGAGGTGACCGCGGAGCTGTGGACCGGGGCGCTCGCGCCGGTCGCGGACCGGGAGGCGCCCGGGGTGACGCTCTCCCGCACGGCCGACGAGGCGTGGCTCGGCCGGTATCAGCGCAAGGGCGTCGGCGAGACGGCCCTGAAGGTGCTGGGCGGCGGTCCCTCGGTGTGGTTCGCGACGGTGCCCGGCACGGAGGGTGAGGCTCCGGCGGCGATCGGGCGGTGCGTGGTGGACGGCCGCTGGGCGGGTTTCGCCGCCGTGGAGGTCGCCCCCGAGCGGCGCCGCCAGGGCCTCGCCACCGCCGTCATGGCCGCTCTGGCCGGCCGGGCCCTGGAGGAGGGCGCCTCGGCGGCCTGGCTCCAGGTGGAGGCGGACAACGCCGGGGCACGGGAGCTGTACGCCCGGATGGGCTTCGCCCCGCATCACGCGTACCACCACTATCGGTGGACGCCGGACCCCGCCGCGGACGCCGGGCCGGCGGCGGACGGCGCGTCCGGCGACACCGGTCCCGGTGCCGAGCCGTATCGATCGACGTGACGGGGCACGAGCCAGCTATGCGTTCCCTCCAGCCACCACAGCCCGAGCGGGCCGACGAGGTACGACGGCGGTTCGCCGACGAGGCGCGGGCCGAGCGGCCCGACCTGGCGGAGCTGTGCCTGCTGGTGGGGGCCGCGGCGGACGGGACGCTGGACGACGCCGGGATGGACGCGGTGCAGATCGAGCTGGACGAGCTGGCGGGCCGGCTGCCCTTCCGCCCGGGCGGCCCCCTGCCCTGGGCGACCGCCCTCGCCGAGCTCCTGGGCGCGCGCTGCGGATACCGGGGCTCGGCGGGCGACTACCAGCGGCTGGAGTCCTCCCTGCTGCACGCGGTGCTGCGGCGGCGGCGCGGACTGCCCATCCTGCTGTCGGTGGTGTGGATGGAGGTCGCGCGGCGGGCCGGGGCGCCGGTCCACGGGGTCGCGCTGCCCGGTCACTTCGTGGTGGGCTTCGGACCGCCCGAGCGGCAGGTGCTCGCCGACCCCTTCGACGGCGGGCGCGTGCTGACCGGCCCCGACGCCGATCTCCTCGTCGCGGGCGCGACCGGCGCCCCGCTCGACCCGTCGATGCTCACCCCCGCCGACCCGCTCGACGTCGTCCTGCGCGTCCTGAACAACATCCGCGCCTGGGCCGCCGCCCGCCCCGAGCGCTCCGACGTGGCCCTGTGGTCGGTGGAACTCTCCCTGCTGCTGCCCTCGCACCCGGCGCGACTGCGGTACGACCGGGCCCAACTCCTGGTCCAGCGAGGCGACTTCCTGACCGGCGCGGCCGAACTCGACGCCTATGCGGACGTGGTGGCGGCGGTCGACGAACCGGCCGCGTCCCGCGTCCGCCGGCAGGCCCACGCGGCACGGGCGATGCTCAACTGAGGCACCGGCCGGCCGCTCCGCTCACAGCCAGCCCTTCTCCCGGGCGATCCGGACCGCCTCCGCCCGGTTGCGCACCGCGAGCTTCTGGATCGCGGTCGAGAGGTAGTTGCGGACCGTGCCCTGGGAGAGGTGGAGCGCCCTGGCCAGTTCGGCGTTGGTGGAGCCGTCGGCGGCGGCCCGCAGGATCTCGCGTTCGCGGTCGGTCAGCGGGTTGGCACCCTCGGCCAGCGCGGCCGCCGCCAGGGTGGGATCGATGACGCGCTCGCCGGCCAGCACCTTGCGCACGGCCGCGGCGAGCTGGGCGGCCGGGGCGTCCTTGACCAGGAACGCGTCGGCGCCGGACTCCATGGCGCTGCGCAGGTATCCGGGACGCCCGAACGTGGTGAGGACGATCAGCTTGACGCCCGGGAGTTCCTCGTGGACCTCGGCCGCCGCCTCTATGCCCGTCATGCCCGGCATCTCGATGTCCAGGAGCGCCACGTCCACGTCGTGGGCGCGGGCCGCGGCCAGCACCTCGTCGCCGCGGGCCACTTGGGCGACCACCTCGATGTCCGGCTCCAGTCCCAGCAGGGCGGCCAGCGCCTCGCGGACCATCGACTGGTCCTCGGCGAGCAGGACCTTGATCGTGCGGCTCATGCACCGGATCCTACGGGGTCGCCCGCCGCGCCCACAGAGGTCCTGCCTCCTTCCAGGGGTGCCCGTGCCACCAGCCGGAATCCGTGCCGGACACGGCCCGCCTCCATCGATCCGCCCGCCTTCTCCAGGCGTTCGGCCAGTCCGGTCAGTCCGTTGCCTGGCGCGCCCGAACCGCCGCCCGAACCGTCGTCCTCCACCACGAGTTCGAGCACGGCACCGTCCAGGGTCTGGCGCCGGACGAGTTCGACGGTGCAGCGCCGGGCGCCGCTGTGCCGTACGACGTTGGTGACCGCCTCGCGCAGCGCCCAGGCCAGCGCGGACTCGGTCTCCTCGGGGACACCGTCGAGGCCGGGCTCGGCCGGAAGGTCGGCGGTCACCTCGGCGGCGGTCAACGCGACCTGGGCGCCCGCGAGTTCCTCCGTCAGCCGCAGCCTGCGGTAGCCGGTGACCGCCGCGCGCACGTCCACCAGGGCCTGGCGGCTGACCTGTTCGATGTCGGCGACCTGCTGGGCCGCCTTGTCGGGGTGGCCGGGCAGCATCCGCCCGGCCAGTTCGCTCTTCAGCGTGATCAGCGAGAGCGAGTGGCCGAGCAGGTCGTGCAGGTCCCGGGCCAGCCGCAGGCGCTCCTCGTTCGCCGCGAGCTGGGCGACGGTGGCCCGTGCCTTGCGCAGCTCGATCGTCGTGCGCACGAGCTGCCGTACGCCGGTCATGGCGAAGCCGATCAGCACGACGAGCAGGACGAGGTTGCGCGCCTCCTCCTCGCCGCCGTGCAGGCCGACGAGCAGCATCACGACGGCGGTCAGCGGGATCGTCCAGTAGGAGACCCGCATCGGCAGCGTCGTCCCGCAGGCGACCGAGACGTACACGAACAGGCCGAGCCAGGACGCGCCGAGCGTCAGGCACAGGACGACGGCCAGCACGCCGAGGGCGATCACCATGAGGGTGACGGCCAGGGAGCCCGTGAACGCCTTGCCCATGTGCCGGAAGACCAGCATCAGGTAGACCGTGACGAAGGCCGCGAGGCCCGCCCAGCCGGCCACGGTGGCCGCGGGTGTGTGGTGCCCCGAGACGAGGTCGTGGACCGGCGAGCTGAGGAACACCAGCCAGATGACGATCCACCCGGACTTGCGCAGGGCCTCGCGGAGGTTGCGCGGGGACTCCCCCATCCTCACGATCCGTTCCGTGCGGGCGCCGTCGGGCATCGGGTCTTCCGTCATGGCGTTCACGCCTTCAGCGTGTCCTTCCGGTACAGCCAGGCCGCGCCGCCCGCGAAGAGGGCGAAGGACACGGCGAGGATGGCGACGTCCTTCGCGTGCGGGGCGTTCCCCAGTTCGATGGCCTGCCCCAGGGCAGCGTACGCGTGCGTGGGGAGCCACTTGGCTATGTTCTGGAGCCAGTCGGGGAAGGTCGTCGTCGGCATCCACAGGCCGCCGAGCATCGACAGGCCGAAGTAGACGATCATCGTGATCGGCCGGACCGCGTCCCCGCTGGCGAGGTAGCCGATGGCGACGCCGAGCGCGGCGAAGACCAGGCTGCCGGCCCAGATCACGCCGGTGAGCGCGAACCACTGCCAGACGTCCAGGCGGACGTTCTTCACCGCCGCGGCGACCACGAAGACGATCACGATCGACGGCAGGCTGATCACGGCGGCGCTGGCGGTCTTGGCGAACACGTAGCCGCGGCCGGGCAGCGGGGTGAGCCTCAACTGCCTGACCCAGCCGCTCTCCCGCTCCTTGGCGATGCGCTCGCTGTTGCCCATGAGGACGGCGGTCAGGGCGCCGAAGGAGGCCATGGAGACCATGAAGAAGGTCGGCAGGGTCAGGCCGGTGCCGTCCACCTTGGTGTGGTCGTCGGCGCTGCCCGCGATCATCAGGAACAGGGCCGAGGGGTAGATCACCGAGAAGAACAGGAACTTCCGGTTGCGCAGGGCGCGGGTGATCTCCAGCTTGATGAGACTGTTCACTTGGACGCGGCCTCCTCGGCGGCGGTGCGGGTGGCCTCTTCGGCCTCGGTGATGGCGACGAAGGCCTGCTCCAGACCGAGCCCGGCGACTTCGAGGTTGCGGGGGTAGACGCCGGTCCCGTACAGCGCGTGGACGGTCGCGTCCGCGTCGGAGGACTGGATGCGGACGGTCTGCCCGGACACGTCGATCGAGGTGAGGAAGGGCAGCGCGCGCAGCGGGGCCTCGTCGATCGCGCCCTCCAGGTCGAAGGAGACGCGGCGTGCCCCGGCCTTGGCCTTGATCTCGGCGGCGGTGCCGTCGGCCAGCAGCCGTCCCCGGTGCAGGACGAGCACGCGGTCCGCTATCGCGTCGGCCTCCTCCAGGTAGTGCGTGGCGAACAGGACCGTACGGCCCTGGTCGGCCTGCTCGCGCATGGTGGCCCAGAAGGCCTGCCGGGCGGTGACGTCCATGCCGGTGGTGGGTTCGTCGAGGACGATCAGGTCGCTGTCGCCGGCCGTGGCGAGGGCGAAGCGGACGCGCTGCGCCTGGCCGCCGGAGAGCTTGTTGACCTTGCGGTCGGCGATCTGGGCGATCCCGGCGCGGGCGAGGACCTCGGTGGCGCGGTAGGGCTTCGGGTGCAGGTCGCAGGCGAGCCGGACCAGTTCGCCGACGGTGACCTCGTCCATCAGTCCGCCGCTCTGGAGCATGGCGCCCACCCGGCCGGCGACGATCGCCTCGCGGGGACCGGTGCCGAACACCTGGACGGTCCCGCCGTCGGCGTTCTTGAGGCCGAGCAGCAGGTCCAGCGTGGTCGACTTGCCCGCGCCGTTGGGGCCCAGCAGGGCGACGGTCTCACCCGGGTGGAGTTCGAGCGTCAGCCCGTCCACGGCCCGGACGTTCCCGTAGCTCTTGGTCACCGATTCGAACCGGACCACCGGTGTGGTGGTGGTCGCCGCAGTCGTTGTCATGCCGTCCATCGTGGTGGAGCGGGGTGCGCGCGCGGCAGTGTGGTGTGTCCTGGGCCGTGCATGACAGATGTCATGCCGACGGCCGCGCCGTCCGGGCGGCGCGGCCGCCTCCGTGCCCGGACCCCGTGGCGGGCCGTGCGACACGACGGAGGGCGCCCGGCCGGTGGAAACCGGCCGGGCGCCCTCCGTCGTGTGCGGTGTGCTCGCTAGGTGGGGTTGGTGGAGATGGTCACGATCCGCTCGGCGGCCGTCTTCCCGACGAGCGCCCTGCCGACGGCGGAGGCCACGTCCTGCGGGCTCACGGCCTTCTGGCTGCCGTCGCCCTTGGTGATCGTCACACCGTCGAAGGCATGGCCGTACAGCGTCTCGAGCGCGTCGAGGTCGTAGTGCTCGACGAGCTTGCCCTGGACCGGCTGGACGCTCAGGAACTTCCAGATGGACTTCTGCGGGCTGAAGGAGACGGCGTGGGCCGCGTCCGTCCGGACGGTGATGTTCGCCGACATGGCGACCGACGCGAACGTCGACATCTTCCGGTCCACCTCGGCCTTGCTGACCGTGGGCTGCCGGGTCGTGGTGGCGACCTTCACCGGAGTGGTCGCGTTGGTCTCCACCTGGGCGCGGTACGCGTCCTGGACGGCCTGAAGCGAGGGCCCGACGTCGATGCCGCTGCCCGCCTTGCCGTAGACCGCGACGGCCTTGCCCGGCTGGAACTTGATCGTGCCGTCGACCGCCGAACCCGCGCCGCTCGCGGCACGCTCCAGGGCGGCCTGGAGCTTCTCCTTGTCGACCGGCATCACGGGCTCGACCGCGCGCCCGTGGCCGAACAGCGAGCCGATCACCGAGATCGGGTTGTAGTCGCTGCCGGCGGCGGCGCGGACGGTGGCCTGGCTGTCCATCTGGAGTCCGGCCTGGTCGGGCCTGAGCTGGACCGTGTCACCGTCGACGGACAGCGTGAGCGGCTTGTTCGTCCGGGTGCCGAAGGCGGCGTCGAGCTTCTTGACGGCGTCGTCGCGGGTGCCGCCGCCGATGTCGACGCCGAGCACCGTGGTGCCCTTGGGCACGTCCGAGTGGTTCATGAGCAGGCCGGCACCGTAGGCGCCGCCGGCGAGGACCACGACGAGGACGGCGAGGAGCGCCGGCTTGTTGCGGCCCTTCTTCTTCGCCGGCCTCGCCGGGGCGGACGGCGGCTGCTGCTGCTGCCGGACCGGCTCGGGGAACTTCGGCGCGGCGGGCGACCGGGGACTGTCGTCGAAGTCGCCGTCGTACGCGAAGTTCTGGCTGGGCGACACCACGGGCATGCCGCTGGTCAGCGTGTGCCCGGAGACGTTCTCCGCGGGGGCGCCGTAGGCACCGGGTCCCGGGTCGGGTGCCGGCTTCTGCGGGGTGAGGATCGCGGTGTCGTCGCTGAGACCGCCGCTCAGGCCGCCGCGCGGACCGTTTCCGGTGCCGGGGCGTCCCGCGCCCTTGTTCCGGTTGCCGCGGGCCGGGCCGGACTGCGCGGCCAGGCTGCCGGGAGCCGCGCCCGCGCCGGCCGGAGGCCGCAGCGGACCGTCGCCGGTGGCGGGGCCGCCGGTCGGACCGGCCGGGCCGCCCCGGCCGTTCTCGGAGAAGTACGGGAGGTCGTCGCGGCGCGGTTCGCCGGACTGCGCGGACCCGCCGGATCCCGCCGGACCGCCGGATCGCGCGGATCCGCCGGAGGAACCTATGGCCGGGAAGGAGCCGGTGTCGCGCAGCGCGCCGGAGACGTCGAAGGAGCCCGTGCCGCCGCCGTGGCCGGGGGCCACGGGTCCGGCGCCGGTGGCACCGGGGAGCGCGGCACCCTTCGTACCGCCGGGGCGGACACCACCGGTGATGCCCAGCGGACCGGCGCCGACGGACGGCGCCGGCCGTCCCGCGCCCGGTGCGGGTGCGCCCGGGGAGGGCGCGGAGCCGGCGGGAGCCGGGCCGCCCGGCGCGCCCGCGCTGTCGGCCGAGCCGCCGCCCGGCCCGCTCTTGGGGGGCGCGGCGGCCTTGCGGGGCGCGAACCAGTTGCTCGTCTCGGCCGGCGCGGACTGCTCCGCGGGCGCGGGCGGGGCCGGGACGGTGGCCGTCGTGCTGGAGCTCGACGCGTCCGCGGGCGAGTTCGCGCCCTGCGGTGCCTGCGTCCCGGTCTGCGTGCCGTCGCCGTCCTCGGACGACGCGTCGGCGTCGGCGACGGGTGTGCGGACGACCACGGGCGGGATGGGCCGCGATCCGGGGATGTTGATCCGGATCCGTGTCGTCAGGGTTGTCTCGGTCTTGCGCTCCTCCGTCGGCTTCCCGGCGGCCGGACGGCCCGCGTCGGCGCCGTTCTCGGAAACCGCGGGGGTGCCGTACGGCGGCGTCCCCGACGGGTACGCGGCTCCACCGCGCCCGTTGGGCCCGGAGGACGAACTGTCAGTTTCACGACTCAAGGCAGGTTCTCCCGGTTGGCTCCGCCGCCCGTTTACTCGACCTCATCTCGGGCAGCTCGGCGGCGCGCACCACCATACTGGCCGTGTCCGACCCGCAAACCTCGCCCATGGAGGAATCTCACACGGGACCGGCACGGGACCGATACGGCGAAGCGGTACGTCACTTGCCAAGTCGGGCACCGGAAGGGCCCGGTTGCCGCCCCTGGGCGAGAGTGGCACACATCACAGCCACGGCCATGCCTCCGAGCAGGAAGAGATAGGAGACGACTCCCGCGCCGAAGAGGAAGTCCCCTTCCGGGCGGCTGGCGGTGAGCAGGACGACGGCGAGCATCCAGCCCGCCGCGGGGGCCACGGCTCCGGCCCGGGACCCCGTCGCCCGCGCGCCGCCCAGGAAGAGTCCGGCGGCGCCCGCCAGGGCGAGCAGCAGCCCGAGGGGGAACCAGCCCGGCTGCACCAGCGCTCCGGCGACGCCGACCACGGCGCCGAGCAGGAAGAGCCCCAGGTAGGCGGCGATCCGCCCGCCCGAGGGGCGCCTCAGCGGCTGGGCGAGCATGCTCCCGCCGCCGCTCTGTCCGTTCGCGCTCATCACAGATCCGTCCCTCGCCGGGCCGCCCGGGCCCTCGTCGTTCCCGCGCCCGTCACAGGTCGCCGCCCTCGGCCGTCCCGGTCCCCTCGAAGAGGTCCCGCTCGCGCACCGCGGGCCGCGGTGCGCCGGCCAGTTCGTAGTACTCCGTGGTGAAGAGCGGCTGGGCCAGCTCGTTCGAGAGGACGAACCAGGGGCCGTCCACGGTGATCTGGGTGGCGTGCGCCCGCATCGCGGCGGCCTTGGCGGCGGCGTACGCGGTTCCGTCGATCTCGGTGGTGACGGTCTCCGGGTCGACCACGCCCGGTACGTCGTCGACGGCGGCCGCCCTGTCGAACGGCAGCCCGGGGAGGGCCTCGCGCAGACGGGCGAAGGCCTCCTCGACGACCGGCCGCGGCACCCGGTTCCAGTAGGTCTTGGCGATCCGCCACGCGCCGCCGAGGTCGGGCCGGTGGGCGGGCTCGGCCGCCAGCTCCGCGGCGCGCATGGCCACGCGATGGGCCTGGATGTGATCGGGGTGCCCGTAGCCCCCGTCGGGGTCGTAGGTGACGAGCACCTGGGGACGCACCTCGCGGATCACCTCGACGAGGTGGTCGGCGGCCTCGTCGACGTCCGCGGCCCAGAAGGCGCCGGGGCGGTGGTTCTGCTCGACGCCCATCATCCCGGAGTCACGGAACCGTCCCGGGCCGCCCAGGAAGCGGTGGTCGGCGACGCCCAGTTCCTTCATGGCGGCGCTCAGCTCACCGGTCCGGTAGGGGCCGAGTCCGCCCTCGCGGTCGGGGGCGAGATGGGCGAGCTCGGGCGGGATGACCTCGCCCTCCTCGCCGAGGGTGCAGGTCACCAGCGTCACCTGGGCGCCCTCGGCCGCGTACCGGGCCATGGTCGCGCCGTTGTTGATCGACTCGTCGTCCGGGTGCGCGTGCACCAGGAGCAGACGCCGGTCGGGCAGTTCCGTCATGGGGCCCACCCTACGAGGCGGCTGCGGCGTCAGGTGCCTGCCGTGCTCCCGTCGGCTCCCGGCTCCCGGCTTCCGCCGACAACGTCAGAGGTCGCCGGGGAGCAGCCGGAAGGCGGGCCGGCCGGTGAGCGGACGCATCATGCGGAAGTGACCGTCCGTCGTGAAGACGTCGGCCGTCTGGAAAGCCGCCGCCAGGGCGACGGTCATCGCATCCACCAGACCCACCCCTGTCCCGCCGTCCGCGTCGACGTACCCGCGCATCACCGCCATGGCGCTTCGCAGGTGCGGTGCGGTGTCGGGAATCTCGAACCGGCGGAGCTCCGCCTGACCGGTGATGAAGTCCAGTGCGTTCATGGCGGCCTTGGCGCCGATCCGCGAGGTCAGCAGGTAGTCCAGTTCGGTGAGCGGAGTGGGCGGGTCCCGGCGGGTAATGCCGACAGTTTCCGGTTCTCGTCACTCAGAGTCGCCGCGCACACCTACCGTGAACTGTGACGACACGGTCGCGCACGGCGACCGTCCGGAGGGGTGCGGGATGTCGGTGGACGACGGCGTGAGGCGGCTCAGGAGCGAGGCGGACGAGCCGGGCTGGGAGGTGGACCCGGACGACGACTGGGGCGTGGCGGTCGTCGCCACCGTCGGGCGTCAGCTGAAGCTGCGACGGGAGGCGGTGGGGATGCGGGCCGCCCAGTTCGGTGAGGCCGTGGGGTACGGCGAGGACCTGGTGTACAAGATCGAGGCGGGCAGACGGATCCCCCGGCCCGAGTATCTGGACAGGGCCGACGAGGTGCTGGGGGCGGGCGGGTTGCTCTCTGCGATGAAGGAGGACGTGAAGAGGGTCCGGTACCCGAAGAAGGTTCGGGATCTGGCGGCGATGGAGGCGAAGGCCGCCGAGATCGGGGTGTACGAGTGCAACACCGTCCCCGGCCTGCTACAGACCCCTGAACATGCGCGAGCGTTGATCGAAGCTGCGCAGCCTCCGTACTCGCCGGACGATATCGAGCGCATGGTGGCGGCCCGCCTGGCCCGACAGTCGGTCTTCGATCGAGATCCGTCACCATCGATCAACTTCGTACTGGAAGAGGCCGCACTGCACCGGGAAGTCGGGGGCACAATGACGTGGAGGCAGCAGCTCGAACGTCTCCAAAAGGCGGGACGATTGCGTCACGTCACACTTCAGGTGATGCCGACGAAGAGTGACGCCCACCCCGGACTGGACGGCAGGATCGAACTACTCAAGTTCGCGGACGGGACAGCCGTGGGGCGTGCCGACGGCGTGTTCAGTGGCCGACCGGTCTCGGACGCGAAGCAACTCCGGATCCTCGAACTGTGGTTCAGCACCATCCGGGCCCAAGCTCTTCCACCGCGGGAATCACTGGCCCTCGTCGAACAACTGCTGGGAGAAACATGATCCGCACCACCTCGGCCCAGGAAGCCTCTGAACCGGCGTGGTTCAAGAGCAGCTACAGCGGCGGCACCAGCGGCGAGTCCTGCATAGAAATCGCGACCACTGCCGGCAGCATCCACGTCCGCGACTCCAAGAACACCGCCGGCCCCCGACTGACACTGACGCCGCGGGCCTGGGCCGACTTCGTGGCGTACGCGTCCGAGGGCTGACGTGTTCGTCCGCGCGACGACTCCGGGCGAGCCGGCCCGTTTCGAGGAGGCCGGACGGGGCAGGCGGCAAGACGGGAGTCCGCACCCTGCCCGCCGCCGGTCCCGGCGCGGATCAGAACTTGATACTGCCGATCATGCTCGCCACGTTCGTCGTCAGATCGCTGATCGTGGGTGCGACGGTGGAGGAGGCGAGATAGAAGCCGAGCAGCATGCAGACGACCGCGTGCCCGCCTTTCAGTCCTGACTTCTTGATCAGAAGAAAGACGATGATCGCCAGCAGCACCACCGCCGAAATCGAGAGTGCCACGGCGGTTCACCTCCAAAGTTCCCAGGGACTTGGGGTCCGGTACGGGGGTCGGACAGGAGCGGGTCGGTACATCGGAACAGCAGCCAGCAGGTTCCTACCCACACAGCGCTAGTGATCATAACTATCCGTACGCGCGCATCGATCGGCGCACGGCCGCACAAGGGGGCGCATGGCCAATATGGTCGAGGCATGACGAACGAGCCTCTCTCCTTCCCGCGCCGGTACGCCCGCACCCAGCGGTTCACCTCCGGCGCGCCGCGCGCGTTCACCGTGTCCCCCGACGGTTCCCGCGTGGTGTTCCTGCGCTCCCCCTCCGGCACCGAGCGGGCGAACCACCTGTGGGTCCTCGACGTGGCGGAGGGCCACGAGCGGGTCGCGGCCGACCCCGTGGCCCTGCTCGGCGGCGCCGCCGAAGACCTCTCCCCGGAGGAGCGGGCGCGCCGTGAGCGCAGCCGCGAGGGCGGCGCGGGGATCGTCGGATATGCCACCGACACAGCCGCCGAATTGGCCTCTTTCACCTTGTCAGGGCGGTTGTTCACGGCGGAGCTGCGGGCCGGCACGGCGCGTGAACTCCCGGTCCCGGGACCGGTGATCGACCCTCGCCCCTCCCCGGACGGCACGCTCGTGGCGTACGTGTCCCGGGGCGCGCTGCGGGTCGTCGGGGCCGAGGGCGAGAACGACCGGGCCCTCGCGGAACCGGAGCGGAACGCGGGTCCCGGCGCGGTCTCCTACGGACTGGCCGAGTTCATCGCGGCCGAGGAGATGGGGCGTTCGCGCGGCTTCTGGTGGTCACCCGAAGGGGACCGGCTGCTCGTCGCGCGGGTCGACGACACGCCGGTGCAGCGCTGGTGGATCTCCGATCCGGCGCACCCGGAAGCCGATCCGCAGCGGGTCGCCTATCCGAGGGCGGGCAGCGCCAACGCCGAGGTCCGGCTCTTCGTTTTCGGGCTCGACGGGGTGCGCACGGAGGTGTCCTGGGACCGGACGCGCTACCCGTATCTGGCACATGTGCACTGGTCAGCGGCGGGCGCACCGCTGCTTCTGGTGCAGGCGAGGGACCAGCGCAGCCAGCTCTTCCTGGCCGTGGACCCGGACACCGGGGCGACCCGTATGGTGCATGCTGATCAAGATCCAAGTTGGCTTGATCTTTTCCCTGGCGTGCCGTGCTGGAGCCCCGGCGGACAGCTCGTGCGGATCGCCGACGAGGGCGGCGCACGGGTCCTGGCGTTCGGCGAACGACCGCTGACCGGAGCCCAGTTGCACGTCCGGGCGGTGCTCGACGTCTCGACCGACGACGTGCTGATCGCGGCTTCGGCCGGAGAAGCCGCGAGTTCACCCGAAACGGGTGAAGTACATGTGTACCGGGTGAACGAACTCGGCCTGGAGCGCGTCTCGCAGGAGCCGGGCGTGCACTCGGCCGTGCGTGCCGGGGGCGTGACCGTGCTCGTGTCGTCGGCGCTCGACCGGCCGGGCGCCCAGGTGCAGGTGCTGCGCGAGGGCGACCGGAGGAAGGTGGGGGTCTCCCCGGCCGGAGGCTGGGGGAAGTTGGCGACCATCCCCTCGCATGCCGAAGATCCCGGTTTGTCCCCGCGCGTGACCCTCACACAGGGGGGCGCACGGAAAATCCCATGCGCCGTGCTCATGCCCACCGGCTATGACGGTGACAGCCCCCTGCCCGTCCTCATGGACCCCTACGGCGGTCCGCACGGTCCCCGGGTGCTGGCCGCGCACAACGCGCACCTCACCTCGCAGTGGTTCGCCGACCAGGGCTTCGCGGTGGTCGTCGCCGACGGCCGCGGCACCCCCGGCCGTTCCCCCGCCTGGGAGAAGGCGATCCGCGACGACCTGACGCTGTCCCTCGACGACCAGGTGGAGGCACTGCACGGTCTCGCCGAGAGGTTCCCGCTCGATCTCTCCCGGGTGGCGATCCGCGGCTGGTCGTACGGGGGCTGGCTCGCGGGACTCGCCGTGCTGCGCCGCCCCGACGTCTTCCACGCGGGCATCGCGGGCGCCCCGGTCGCGGACTGGCGGCTGTACGACACGCACTACACGGAGCGGTACCTCGGCGACCCGGCGGCGAGCCCCGCGGTGTACGCGGGGAGTTCGCTGGTCACCGACGAGGGGCTGTCCGCGCCCGCGGACCCGCACCGGCCGCTGATGATCGTGCACGGCCTCGCGGACGACAACGTGGTGGTGGCGCACGCCCTGCGGCTCTCCTCGGCCCTGCTGGCCGCCGGCCGCCCGCACGAGGTGCTGCCGCTGTCGGGGGTCACGCACATGACCCCGCAGGAGACGGTCGCCGAGAACCTGCTCCTGCTCCAGGTGGACTTCCTGAAGCGTTCCCTCGGGACGGTCTGACCGGCCCCGGCCCGCCGGGAGAGCGACGAGCCGGGGTGACATGGCTGCACCCCGGCTCGTCCACGGCACCCGCACGGCCGTACGGTGTTCACCCTGCCGCGTCCGTATATCGGTGTCGCTTCCGCCAAGTTGCCTGTGTGTTAACGAAGTTCGCACACGTTTGTGGCGCTATGGGGTTCCGCCCTCCGGCTGCTCCGGCTCCTCCGGGGGCACGACCTGCTTCTCCTCCGCGAAGTGGCAGGCCGAGTCGTGGGCGGCCGGCCCCTCGACGAGCCGGAACTCGGCCGGCACCGCGAGCAGCGGCACCTCCAGCGTGCAGCGTTCCTGCGCCTTCCAGCAGCGGGTGCGGAACCGGCAGCCGGACGGGACGTTCGCGGGCGAGGGCACGTCCCCGTGCAGGATGATCCGCTCCCGGTGCTCGCGTGCCTCCGGGTCCGGCACGGGCACCGCGGACAGCAGCGCCTGGGTGTAGGGGTGCGTCGGATGGTCGTAGATCTCGACGTCCTTGCCGGTCTCCACGATCCGCCCGAGGTACATCACCCCGACCCGGTCGGAGATGTGCCGCACGATCGACAGGTCGTGCGCGATGAAGACGTAACTGAGCTCGAACTCGGCCTGGAGCCGGTCCAGGAGGTTGATCACCTGCGCCTGCACGGAGACGTCGAGCGCGGAGACCGGCTCGTCGGCGACGATGATCTCGGGCCGCAGCGCCAGGCCCCGGGCGATGCCGATGCGCTGGCGCTGGCCGCCGGAGAACTGGTGCGGATAGCGGTTGATGTACTCCGGGTTGAGGCCGACCACGTCCAGCAGTTCCTGGACCCGGCGCCGCCGGTCGCCCTTGGGCGCGACCTCGGGGTGGATGTCGTACGGCTCGCCGATGATGTCGCCGACGGTCATGCGCGGGTTGAGCGAGGTGTAGGGGTCCTGGAAGACCATCTGGATGTTGCGGCGCACGGCCTTGAGCGCCTTGCCGGACAGCCGGGTGATGTCCTCGCCCTTGTACTTGATCGCGCCCTCGGTCGGCTTCTCCAGGTTGACCAGCATCTTGGCGACCGTCGACTTGCCGCAGCCGGACTCGCCGACGATGCCGAGGGTCTCGCCGCGGTCGAGGCGGAAGTCGACGCCGTCGACCGCCTTGACGGCCCCGACCTGCTTCTTGAACAGGATCCCCTGGGTGAGCGGGAAGTGCTTGACCAGTCCACTGACCTCCAGCAGCGGCGGCTCAGTCGCGGCTTGTGTCATCGAGGCACTCCCTCCAGAAGAAGCAGGCGCTCCCGCGGTCCGCGTCGACCTCGAAGAGCGGCGGCACCTCGGTGCGGCAGACGTCCTGGGCCATCGGGCAGCGCGGGTTGAAGGCACAGCCCGGCGGGATGTGCATCAGGTTGGGCGGCAGTCCCTTGATGGCGTACAGCTCCTCGCCCTTCTGGTCGAGCCGGGGGATCGATTCCAGCAGCCCCTTGGTGTAGGGGTGGGCGGGCGCCTTGTAGATGTCGTGGACCGGGGCCGTCTCGACGATCTTGCCCGCGTACATCACCGCGATCTTGTCGGCGACGTCCGCGACCACACCGAGGTCGTGGGTGATGAGGATGAGCCCCATGTTGAGCTCGCGCTGGAGTTCGGCGAGCAGGTCCATGACCTGGGCCTGCACGGTGACGTCGAGCGCGGTGGTCGGTTCGTCGGCGATGATCAGGGCGGGCTCCAGGGCCAGCGCCATGGCGATCATGATGCGCTGGCGCATACCGCCGGAGAACTGGTGCGGATAGTCCCGCACGCGCTCGGCCGCGGCCGGGATGCGCACGTGCTCCATCAGCTCGACCGCCTTGGCGCGGGCCTCCTTGCGCTTCATCCCGCGGTGCACGACGAACATCTCGCCGAGCTGGTCGCCGACGCTGATGACGGGGTTCAGGGACGACAGCGCGTCCTGGAAGATCATCGCCATCTCGGCGCCCCGCACCTTGCGCCGCTCCTCCTCCTTGAACTTCAGCAGGTCCTTGCCCTGGAAGAGGATCTCGCCGCCGGTGATCTTCCCGGGCGGGATGTCGAGGATGCCCATCACGGCCTGGGCGGTGACCGACTTGCCGGAGCCGGACTCGCCGAGCACGGCGAGCGTCTCGCCCTCGTCGACGCTGTAGTTGACCCCGTTGACGGCCTTGGCGACACCGTCCCGGGTCCTGAACTCCACGTGCAGATCGCGCACTTCGAGCAGCACGGCTCTCACCTCAGCTTCGGGTCGAGGGCGTCGCGCACCGCGTCGCCGAGCATGATGAACGCGAGCACGGTGATCGCGAGCGCGCCGGCCGGCCAGAGCAGCATGTGCGGTGCCTGCCGGATGTACGCGGAGGCCGAGGAGATGTCGATGCCCCAGCTCACCGTCGGGGGCTTGAGACCGACGCCGAGGTAGGACAGCGTCGCCTCCAGCGAGATGTACGTGCCGAGCGCGATGGTCGCGACGACGATCACCGGAGCGACCGCGTTCGGGGTGATGTGCCGCAGCATCATCCGCGAGTTGGAGGCGCCCAGCGCGCGGGCCGCGTGGACGTAGTCGTTCTCCTTGGTGGTGATGACGGAACCGCGCGCGATGCGGGAGACCTGCGGCCAGCCGAGCAGCACCATGAACCCGACGACCGGCCAGATCGTGTTGCTGGTCACCACGGAGAGGAGGACCAGACCGCCGAGCACGACGGGGATCGCGAAGAAGATGTCGGTGATCCGGGACAGGATCGAGTCGCCCACCCCGCCGTAGAAGCCGGCCAGCCCGCCGAGGAACGAGCCGAGGAGCGCGACCCCGATCGTGGCGAGGACGCCGACGCTGATCGAGACGCGGGTCCCGTACACGGTCCGGGTGTAGACGTCGCAGCCCTGGCCGTCGTAGCCGAAGGGGTGTCCGGGCTGCGAGCCCTGCTGCGCCTTGGAGAGGTCGCACTTGAGGGGGGACTGGTCGGTGATCAGCGAGGGCCAGATCGAGATCACGACCAGGAAGAGGATGACGAGTCCGGAGATGATGAAGACGGGGTTGCGGCGCAGGTCGCGCCAGGCGTCGGACCACAGGGAGCGCGGCTTCTCCGTCGGCCCCGTCCCCTCCGGTCCGCCCGGTGTCTTCTCCAGGGTCTCCGCTTCGCTCGATCCGAGGTCCATCGTGCCGCCAAAGCCGGTCGGGGCGATCGCGAGGTCCTCCGGCGGCGGACCTTCGGGGCCGTGGTGGAATTCCTCTTCCTCGTACGGCGGCTGCTCAGGCATAGCGGATCCTCGGGTCGAGTACGGCGTACAGAAGGTCGACGAGCAGATTGGCGACCATGAAGATGAGGACGAGGATGGTCACGAAGCCGACGACGGTCTGGGTGTTCTGGCGCACGATCCCCTGGTAGAGCTGATAGCCGACGCCGTGGATGTTGAAGATCCGCTCGGTGACGATCGCGCCGCCCATGAGGGCGCCGATGTCGGTGCCGATGAAGGTGACCACCGGGATCAGCGAGTTGCGCAGCAGGTGCCGGATGGTCACCCGGCGCCGCGGCAGGCCCTTGGCGACGGCCGTACGGACGTAGTCGGACCTCTTGTTCTCCGCGATGGAGGTCCGGGTCAGCCGGGTGACGTAGGCGAGGGAGACCGAGGCCAGCACCAGGCCCGGCACGATCAGCTCGCCGAAGGTGGCGTCCGAGGAGACCGACGGCTGGATCCAGCCCCACTGGACGCCGAGCAGGAGCTGGGCCAGCAGACCGGTGACGAAGGTCGGCACGGAGATGACCACGAGGGTGAGCAGCAGGACGCCGGTGTCGACGGGCCGGCCGCGGCGCAGACCGGTGATGACGCCGAGGGTGATGCCGATGATGATCTCGAAGAAGATCGCGACGATCGTCAGCCGGATGGTGACCGGGAAGGCGGTGGCCATCAGCTCGGTGACCGGCTGTCCGTTGAACGCGGTGCCGAAGTCACCGGTGAAGATGTTGCCGAGGTAGGTCAGGTACTGCTGCCACAGGGGCTTGTCGAGGCCGAACTCCGCGCGGAGCTGGGCGGCCGTCGCGGGGTCGCACTTGCGCTCGCCGCACAGACCCGCGATGGGGTCGCCCATCACGTTCACCATCACGAAGATGAGCAGTGTGGCGCCGATGAAGACCGGGATCATCTGTAGCAGACGCCGGATGACGTACCGTCCCATGAGTGCTCCGGGGATAGAGGAGCGGGCCCGCCGGGGCGGGCCCGCCCCGGCGGCTCAGTTGACGGTGATCTCGTTGTAGACGGGCACGCTGAACTGGTTCAGCGCCACGTTCGAGACCTTGTCCGAGTAGCCGGCGCTGCCGTTCTGGTACCAGAGCGGGATGGCGGCCATGTTGTCCCGTACGACGCCTTCGGCCTGCTGGAAGAGCGAGATGGCCTTGCCGGTGTCGGTCTCCGCGTTCGCCTGGTTCACCAGGTTGTCGAACTGCTTGTTGGACCACTGGCCGTCGTTGGACGAGGCGTTCGTGTAGTAGAGGGGCTGGAGGAAGTTCTGGATCAGCGGGTAGTCCATCTGCCAGCCGGCCCGGAACGGACCGGGCATCTTGTGCTGCCCGATCTGGTTGCGGAAGTCGGCGAAGGTGCCGATCGGGTTGCCGACGCAGGCCTTGTCGTTGCCGAGGGCGTTGTTGATCGAGTTGCAGACGGCGTCGACCCATTCCTTGTGGGAACCGGTGTCCGCGTTGTACGAGATCTTGACCTGGCCGCCGGGCAGACCGCCGCCCTCCTGGACCATCTTCTTGGCCTCGGACGGGTTGTAGTCGCAGTACTTGCCGCACAGGCCTTCCTGGAACCCGCCCTTCTCGCCGAGCACCGGTGAGGTCCAGTCGCTCGCGGGGGTCCGCGTCTTCTGGAAGATCGTGTCGGTGATCTGCTGGCGGTTGATCGCCATGGACAGTCCCTGCCGGACCTTGGTGGCGCCGCTGGTGTTCCACTTCGGGTCGTAGAACGGGAAGGCGATCGTCTGGATGATGCCGGCCGGGGTGTTGATGTACCGGCCGTTCAGGTCGGACTTGGCGTTCTTGAGCTGGGCGGCGGGCACGTCGTCGACGAGGTCGAGGTTGCCGGCCAGCAGGTCGTTGTAGGCGGTGTTGTTGTCCGTGTAGACCTTGAGGGTCACCCCGTCGTTCTTCGCCTTGTCGTCACCGGGGTAGTCGTCCCACTTCGTGAGGGACATCTCGGAGCCCTTGGTGTAGCTGTTGATGGTGTACGGGCCGTTGCCGACGGGCTTGGCGACCCAGGCGGCGTGGTCGCTGAAGAACGACTTGGGCAGCGGCGCGAAGGCCACGTAGCCGAGGGTGTCGGGGAACGTCGAGAACTTCTGGGTGAGCGCGACCGTGAAGGTGTTGGTTCCGGTCACCTTGAGCCCGGACAGGGTGTCGGCGGTCTGCTTGCCCGTGTCGGGGTGCGTCTTGTCGTAGCCCTGGATGTATCCGAAGAAGTACGCGTTCTTCTGGTTGTTCTTCAGGCTGGCGCCGTAGTTCCAGGCGTCGACGAAGGACTGCGCGGTGACGGCCTCACCGTTGCTGAACTTCCAGCCGTCGTTGACCGTGATCGTGAAGTTCTGCGAGTCGGTGGTCTCGATGCTCTTGGCGAGCATGTCCTCGGCGGCGCCGGTCTTGGCGTTGTACCGCTTCAGCCCGCGGAAGATCATGTCGAGGACCTTGCCGCCCTGCACCTCATTGGTGTTGGACGGTTCCAGCGGGTTCTGCGGGTCACCCCAGGAGGCGCTGACCGTGCCGGAACCGCTGCTGCTGCTCCCCCCTCCCCCTCCGCAGGCGGACACCGCCAGGGCTACCGCCACCGCACATGCGGCCCATTTGGCGTGCGTGGCTCCACGCATGGAGTGCCTCCTCGAGAGTGCGCTGTGCCACCGGCGCCGGGGTCGGGGTCATATGTCCGACTCCGGTGCGGTTTTCCTTTAGGGCCAAATATCTGCCCATATGAGGCATGTCGCACATTGGTTCCGCCCTTCCGGGTGGCGATCCATCCGGAAGAGGGCATTCCGGACGACCCGTCAGACGATCTTGACCTCCGGAACAGGCGATCTTGACCTTCGGCGCAACAGATCCCTGCGCTTCGATGCGGAACTGTTGATTCCAGTGCACCAGATGTACGGATTCCGATACTCGAGCGTCCGGATAACGAACTCATTGCCCGATTGGCCCGATTGGCCCGAATCCGGACACGGAACGGCCACAGTGCACTACACGCGTAGTTACGCTGAGGTCAAGCCAAGGCAAAGAAGGTAAAGAGAGAACCAAGGCGACCGAGATTTTATTGACCTTGCATGAATTGCGTTGAAAAAGTCCGGCGTAGCCCGTAGGGAGCGCCCTGCGGAGCCCTTGACCCCCTCGGGCCTGGAGCATCATGACCCCCCCTACTCCATCCGCGGCCGCCCCACTTGAGGTGACCGACGAGACCGGCAAGACCCCGGCTCCGTCATCCACCGCCAAGGGCTCGGAAAGTCGCTCCCCCGGACGACTCGCCTGGACTCGGTTCAAGCGCGACCGCACCGGTGTCGTCTCCGCGTACATCGTGATCTTCTTCTTCACGATCGCCGTCTGCGCACCGCTGATAGCCAAGCTGTACGGGAAGAACCCGTACGAGCAGTACGGCCAGGAGACCGACGGCCTGCTCAACGACTTCGCCTTCCCGGTGAAGCCCAACGGCGGCATCGACGGCAACTTCTGGTTCGGCATCGAGCCCCAGCTCGGACGTGACGTCTTCACCTTCCTGCTGTACGGCATCCGCACCTCGCTGATGATCGCGACCGCCGCCACGCTGCTGACCACGGTGGTCGGCGTCGTGATCGGCATCACCGCGGGATACCTCGGCGGCAAGACGGACTACTTCGTCGGCCGGGTCATCGACATCCTGCTGTCGTTCCCGTCCACGCTGTTCTTCATCGCCTTCATGCCGGTCGTCTACGCGCTCTTCGTGCCCTTCAACGAAGACGTCCCGACCTGGCTGCGGGCCACCTGCCTGATCCTCGTCCTCTCCGCCTTCGGCTGGGCCTCCATCGCGCGTCTGCTGCGCGGCCAGGTCCTCGGCCTGCGGGAGCGCGAGTTCGTGGAGGCCGCGAAGGTGACCGGCGCGTCCTCGCGCCGCATCGTCTTCAAAGAACTTCTCCCGAACCTCTGGACACCGATCCTGATCCAGTCGACCCTCATGCTGCCGGCCTACGTCACGGCCGAAGCGGGTCTCGCCTTCCTCGGCGTCGGTATCCAGGACCCGACCCCGGACTGGGGCGTCATGATCCAGCGTGGTGCCGGCTTCTACACGGAAGACATCACCTTCATGATCTTCCCGGGCGTCTCGATGATCATCTTCGTCCTCGCCTTCAACCTGCTCGGAGACTCGGTCCGCGACGCACTCGACCCGAAGTCCAAGCGCTGACGTCCACCCCCCAGCCCCGGTCGTAGTCGTCCGGCTGGTTGCCCGTCTGTCACTCAACCATCACTAGGCAGGTAAGCCATGTCCTTTTCCCGCAGAAACTTCCTCATAGCCACTGGTGTGGCCGCCGGTGCCACCACGGTCCTGAGCGCCTGCAGCAGCGGCAACGGCGGCGGGAGCGGCAGCAACAAGGCTCCGTCCGTGGACAAGGCCAAGGCTGCCGAGATCCTGGTCGGCACCAAGGCCGACTCGACCGGCGCGGCCCCCGAGGTCCCCGGCGCGGTCAAGGGCGGCACGATCTACACGCTCGACCAGATCGACTGGGACCACCTGGACCCGGCGCAGCTCTACTCCTCCTACGAGGGTGCCTGCTCGGTCCTGTTCCTGCGCGGCCTGACCGGTTACAAGGTCGACTCCAAGGGCGGCACCACCCTCGTGGGTGACCTCGCCACGGACGCCGGCACCGCGACCGACGGCGGCAAGACCTGGGCCTTCACGCTGAAGGACAACGTGAAGTGGGAGGACGGCGCCGACGTCACGATCGAGGACGTCCGCCACACCTTCGAGCGCCTCTTCGCCTCCTTCGTCACCCAGGGTCCGCGTTACCCGCAGGGCTGGCTCGTCGGCGGCGACAAGTACAAGGGCCCCTACGGCGGCAAGCACCTCGACTCCATCGAGATCAGCGGCAAGACCATCACGTTCAAGCTGAAGGAGGCCCACGCCGACTTCAACTTCATGCTGGCCATGCGCGGCTTCTCCATCGTGCCCAAGAAGCACGACACCAAGGAGAAGTACGACAAGCGCCCCTTCTCCTGCGCCCCGTACAAGATCGAGAGCCGCAGCATCGGCAAGGGTGCGACGCTGGTCCGCAACGAGCACTGGGTCGCCGAGACGGACCCGCTGCGCAACGCGTACCCGGACAAGTTCGTGTTCCAGTTCGGCTTCCAGCCGCTGGCCTCCACGGACCGCTACATCGCCGACAAGGGCAACGACCAGTACACGCTGTCGCTGCTCAACGAGGTCGCCCCCGAGCGCATCCAGAAGGTCCTGACGAACGCGACCTTCAAGAAGCGTGTCCTGACCCAGGTCGACACCACCTGCTACTACTTCGCGATCAACACCAAGCGCATCACCGACGTCAAGGTGCGCCAGGCGCTCAACTTCGCGTGGCCGTCGAAGCAGCTCCAGCAGATCCGCGGTGGCGCGCTCTCCACGGCGACCGCGACCACGATCATCAGCCCCCTCACCCCGGGCCACAAGGACTTCGACCTCTACGAGAAGAAGTCGAAGCCCATGGGTGACCCCGAGAAGGCCAAGGCCCTCCTCAAGGAGGCCGGCAAGTCGGGCCAGCGCGTCGTCGTCGCGATGCAGCAGTCGGACAACGCCGTGAAGCAGGCCGTCGCGATCAAGACCGCGCTGACCAAGGCCGGCTTCACCCCGGTCGTGAAGCAGGTCGACAAGACCTCCTTCTACAGCCAGATCGGTCAGCTCGACAACGAGTACGACATGTTCGCCGCGGGCTGGGGCCCGGACTGGCCGGCCGGTTACGCGGTCATCCAGCCCTGCTTCGACAGCAGCCAGATCGCCGACGGTGGCGTCAACTGGCCGCAGCTGAAGGACGCGAGCGTGGACAAGGCGATCGCCGCCGCCACGGTCGAGCCCGACGCGAAGAAGGCCGCCACCATGTGGGGCGACATCGACGAGCAGATCATGCGCACCGCCGCCGTGGTTCCGGACTACAACCCGATCCGCAACTACTTCCACGGCTCCAAGGTCGGCGGCGTGATCTACGACTCCGGCAACACCTGCATCGCGCTGGGCAAGGTCTACGCCGCGAAGGCCTGATCCAGCTCCGGGGCGGCGGCACCCGTGCCGCCGCCCCGGTCCCTCCCGTCCTCGTACCTCTCCCCACACTCCCGGCGACGGCGCCCCGTCCGGAAAGTCACGCCACATGTTCCGTTTTCTAGTCCGCCGTGTTCTCGGCGCACTTGTGATTCTGCTGATCATCAGCGCCGTCACCTTCATGCTCTTCTACGCGATGCCGCGTGACCCGGCCCGCATGGCGTGCGGGAAGGTCTGCACCAAGGAACTCCTGGAGCAGGTCAGGGTGAACCTCGGGATCGCCGATCCGCTGCCGGTGCAGTACTGGCACTGGCTGGAGGGCATCTTCCTCGGGCGTGACTACGGCGGCCTGGGCAACTGCAACGCCCCCTGCCTCGGCTTCTCGTTCACCAACCGTGAGCCGGTCCTCGGCACGATCATGGACCGCATGCCGACGACGCTCTCCCTCGCGCTCGGTGCCGCTGTCTTCTTCCTCATCATCGGCGTCGGCACGGGCATGATCGCCGCGGTCAAGCAGGGCAAGGCCGCCGACAAGATCGCCAGTTCGTTCTCGCTGATCGGCTCCTCGCTCCAGATCTACTTCGTCGGCTACATCGCGATGTACTTCCTGGTCCAGCAGCTCGGCATCCTCGAGCAGCCCTCGTACACGCCGTTCACCGACGACCCCGCCGCCTGGGCCAGCGGCCTGCTGCTGCCCTGGCTGACGCTGTCGATCATCTTCACGGCCAACTACACCCGTATGACCCGCTCCCAGCTGGTGGAACAGCTCAGCGAGGACTACGTGCGCACGGCACGCGCCAAGGGCCTGTCCCGGCGCTCGGTGTTCTTCCGCTTCGCCTGGCGCGGCGCGATGGGCCCGATCGTCACGATCTTCGGCATCGACCTGGGCACCCTGATCGGTGGCGCCATCATCACCGAGTCGGTCTTCAGCCTCCAGGGCATCGGCAAGCTCGCCGTGACCGCCGTGGACGCGAACGACCTGCCGATGCTGCTCGGCGTGACGATGGTCGCGGCCGGCGCGATCGTCTTCTTCAACATCATCGTGGACGCCGTCTACGCCTTCATCGATCCGCGGATCCGGCTCGCCTGACCCCGGCGCCCCCGCGCCGCCCAACCGCCGACCGCAAGCTACCCCCTCGCATCACCCCCCAGGAGCGTCCCCGTGACGAGCACCGATCAGCAGCCCTTCCTGTCCGTCAGGGATCTGAAGGTCCACTTCTCCACCGAGGACGGCGTCGTCAAGGCCGTCGACGGTCTCACCTTCGACCTGGCCAAGGGCAAGACGCTCGGCATCGTGGGCGAATCGGGTTCGGGCAAGTCCGTCACGAACCTGACGATCCTCGGTCTGCACGACCGTGAGCGCACGGCCATCGACGGCGAGATCCTGCTGGACGGCAAGGAGCTGCTGACCGCCTCCGAGCGGGAGCTGGAGCGGCTGCGCGGCAACAAGATGTCGATGATCTTCCAGGACGCGCTGGCCTCGCTGTCGCCGTACCACACCATCGGCCGGCAGATCGGCGAGACGTACCGCAAGCACACCGGCGCCTCCAAGAAGGAGGCCCGGGCGCGGGCGATCGAGATGCTGCGCCGCGTCGGCATCCCGCAGCCGGACGTCCGGGTGGACGACTACCCGCACCAGTTCTCCGGCGGTATGCGCCAGCGCGCGATGATCGCGATGGCGCTGGTCTGCGACCCCGAGCTGCTGATCGCGGACGAGCCGACCACCGCGCTCGACGTCACCGTGCAGGCCCAGATCATGGACCTGCTCAAGGACCTCCAGCAGGAGTTCGGCACCGCGATCATCTTCATCACCCACGACCTCGGCGTCATCGCCGACATCGCCGACGACGTGCTGGTGATGTACGGCGGCCGGTGCGTGGAGCGGGGCACCAAGAAGGAGGTGCTGCGGGCTCCGCAGCACCCCTACACCTGGGGCCTGCTGGGCTCGATGCCGAGCCTGGACGGACCGGTCGACGTGCCGCTGTCGCCGATCCCCGGCTCGCCGCCCTCGCTCCTCAACCCGCCGTCGGGCTGCCGCTTCCACCCGCGGTGCGCCTTCGCGGAGAAGGTCACGGACGGCCGCTGCTCCTCCGAGCAGCCGCTGCTCCAGGTCACGGACGGGCGCGGTGCCGCCTGCCACCTCACGGCGGACCAGCGCCGCGACTTCTTCGCCGACCACACCGCGACGCGGTCGCACTGACGTAACTGAGACGGGACTTCACGATCATGAGCAACACGAACCCCCTCCTGGACGTCACCGGACTGACCAAGCACTTCCCGGTGATGGGCGGCTTCCCCTTCAAGCGGAAGATCGGCGCGGTCCAGGCCGTGGACGGTCTCGACTTCCAGGTCGCCGAGGGCGAGAGCCTCGGCCTCGTCGGTGAGTCCGGCTGCGGCAAGTCGACGACGGGCCGGCTGATCACGCGTCTGCTGGAGCCCACCGGCGGCAGCATCAAGTACCGCGGCCAGGACATCACGCACGCCGACCGCAAGCAGTTGGCGCCGGTCCGCTCCGAGATCCAGATGATCTTCCAGGACCCGTACGCCTCGCTGAACCCGCGGCAGACGGTCGGCAAGATCGTCTCGGGTCCGATGGAGATCAACGGGATCAACCCGTCCGGCGGCCGCGAGAAGCGGGTCCGTGAGCTCCTCGAGATCGTCGGTCTGAACCCCGAGCACTTCAACCGCTTCCCGCACGAGTTCTCCGGCGGCCAGCGCCAGCGCATCGGCGTGGCCCGCGCGCTGGCCCTGGAGCCGAAGCTGATCGTCGCGGACGAGCCGGTCTCCGCGCTCGACGTCTCCATCCAGGCGCAGGTCGTGAACCTGCTCCAGGAGCTCCAGCGGGACCTGGGCATCGCGTTCCTGTTCATCGCCCACGACCTCGCGATCGTGCGGCACTTCTCGCAGCGCGTCGCGGTCATGTACCTCGGCAAGATCGTCGAGATCGCCAACCGCGAGGACCTGTACGGGAACCCGCGCCACCCGTACACGCGCGCTCTGATGTCCGCCGTCCCCGAGGCCACCGCGGACGACGTCCCGGCCCGTGAGCGCATCCTGCTCAAGGGCGACGTCCCCTCGCCGCTCAACCCGCCGTCGGGCTGCCGTTTCCGCACCCGCTGCTGGAAGGCGACGGAGAAGTGCGCGACCGAGGCCCCGCCGCTGGTCCAGGTCTCGGGCAGCAACGACGGCCACCTGACGGCCTGCCACTACCCGGAGACGACGGAGACCGTTCCGGCCCAGCGTCTCGCCGAAAGCCCCGAGGCGGCGGTCTGACACACCCCTTTTCCGTCAGCCGCCCCCTTCAGGAACCGACTTTCCCGGCCCATTGACCCGAGCCCATGAACGCCGGTTTCAGGGGAACGAAGGCCCGCACCGCCTCGGTGCGGGCCTTCTCCCGTGGACGGGGCAGGGGGCATCGAACTGGCTACTCTGGGACCATGGACTACGCGAAGATGCGCATGATCGCCGAGGAGCTGACGGAGTACGCCGAGCAGCTTGAGGGATCGTGGGAGGTCGAGATCGGCCCATCTGGACCTTTCCTCGCCATGATGAGCCCCTCGAAGCGTCACGAGGGCGCTGTCCGCCGTATCCGCAACCAGCTCAACGAGCAGCTCCCCGCCACCCACCCCGGCTACATTTGCGAGAACGGCCCTGAGATCGAGCATCCGGGAATCGGTCGTATGCGGCGCCCGGACGCGATCGTCATCCCCGAGGACGTACTCGACGAAGAGGGACTCTCCGTCGACGCCACCCGGGTGCTGGCGGTCATCGAGATCGTTTCCCCGTCCAACCCGGACAACGACTATGGCGAGAAGCTCGCCGAGTACCCGGCCATGGGCATCGCCGACTACATGATCGTAGATCCCCGCACGGGCACCATCGAGGTGCACTCGGAGCCCTGCGGGGACCGCTACCGGGACAAGGCCTCGTACATCTTCGGCGACGCCGTCCCGTTCGGCCCGTGGACCGTCAGGACCGACGCCTTCCGCCGCTACGGCAAGGCGGGTGACTCACCGGCGGGGTGACGGAACGTCATCTACGTCGGAAAGGACCGAGCTTGCCCCCGGGCCGGCCGGCGCGAGCCGCTCCGGCCGACCCGGGAGCCGGGAAGCAGGGCGGTCCGGTCAGTGGTCCGCCGGGCCGCGTTCCACGCAGAATTCGTTGCCCTCGGGGTCCGCGAGGGTGACCCAGCCGCTGCCGTCGGGGCGGATGTGGTCCTCGACCCGGCGGGCGCCGAGGGACAGGGCCCGTTCGACCTCCTCGTTCCGGGTGCGGCCGTGCGGGGTCAGGTCGAGGTGGACGCGGTTCTTGACCGCCTTGCCCTCGGGGACCCGCACGAACAGGAGGGTCGGACCACCGGACGGGTCCTCGATCACCGCCTCCGGGTCACCGGGCTTGTCGTCGTCGGCGAGCGGCCGGCCGAGCAACCGGCTCCAGAACAGCCCGACGTCGTACGGATCGCCGGTGCAGTCGAAGGTGATCGTACGGATGGTGGGGTGCGACAGCTGTGCCTCTCCCAAGGTTCAGTCTCCCGTCCGGCCGTCGGCCATCTCGCGCAGGATGTCGATGTGGCCGTTGTGGCGGGCCGTCTCCTCCACGAGGTGGAGGATGATCCAGCGCAGGTCGACGTGGTCGCCGTCACGGCCCGCCCGCTCGGCCTTGGTGTCGAGGTCGTGCGCGGCCACCAGTTCGCGGTACCGGGCGCTCTGTTCCTCGTACTCCTCGAGCAGCTGCGGCAGCGGGAAGTCGACGGCGATCCGCATCTCGCGGTCGGGGTCCTCGTCCGTCCAGGGTCCCTTGTCATCCTCGCCCAGGAAGACCACCTGGAACCAGAAGTACTCGACCCAGCGCAGATGGTTGATCAGCCCGCTCAGGGTCATGAGCGGAGATCCCGGCAGCGGGGCCTTGCGGGCGTCCTCCGGGGACACTCCCTCGCACTTGGCGCGGGCGGTGGCGCGCGCGTAGTCGAGGAAGGTGGTCAGCTGGGTGCGTTCGTCCCAGGCCGAGGGCTTGTCTGTTCGTGTCTGTGAAGTCATCGGGGTGAAGCATTCCGGGCCGCCCGGTCGGTGTCGAGCGAATAAGAACGCCGTGTCGAGCACGAACGGTGGTCAAATCCGTTGCCGGTGAAGGTCGTTGCCCCGTCATCCGTCGGTACCGGCGCTCCCCGCCCGGTCCCGCCCGGCGACGAGTTCGGCCTCGAAGCCGTCGGCGTCCTCCAGGTAGGCCGCACAGTGGCCGGGGCCGCCCGCGTGGGGGTGGCGGTCGGGGAACAGGAGCGTCCAGCCGTGCGCCGGCGCCTCGGCGACGAGGGAGTCGAGCTCGGCGCGGTCCGTGACGTGGAAGGCGAGGTGGTTCAGCCCCGGGCGCAGCCTCTCGTGCCGGTCCGCGGTCAGGGCGGGCGACCGCTCGAAGACGAGGTAGGTCTCCCCCAGCCGCCAGCTCCGGCCGTCCGGCCAGTCCTGGTACGGCGTGTACCCGAGCCGCTCGAGCAGCCAGCCCCAGGAGCGCACGGTCCGCTCCAGGTCCGGCACCCACAGCTCGACGTGGTGCAGCATCTCGTCCCGTTTCTCGTGAGCGGTGCCGGAGCCCGTCGTGACCGGGCTCCCCCTTCGACGCGTTCAACCTGCCATTCTTTCCGGCCGGCCGCTCACCCGATTCCTTCCCGATCAGTGGTTTCGGATGACCCCACGGGCTGACAGACTGCTGCGATGACTGACCGTTCGTTCAGTGACGTCTCGCTCGCCGCCCTGTACGACGCGCTGAATCCCTGGGGCCCGAGCGACGACTTCTACCTGGATCTGGTGATGTCCGCGCGGTCCGTGCTCGATGTCGGATGCGGGACGGGACGCCTGTTGACGCGCGCCCGCGAGGCCGGTCACGAGGGACGTCTGTGCGGGCTGGATCCCGCCGCGGCCATGCTGGTGCAGGCGCGCGGGCGGGCGGACGTCGAGTGGGTGCTCGGGGACCTCGGATCGGTGCGCTGGGAGCGGGAGTTCGACCTCGTCGTGATGACCGGGCACGCGTTCCAGGTGCTCGTCGGCGACGAGGAGGTGCGCTCGGCGCTGACCTCCGTGCGGCGGGCTCTGGGCGACGGCGGGCGGTTCGTCTTCGAGACCCGCAATCCCGCCGTCCGGGCGTGGGAGAGATGGCGGCCCGAGCGGGCGCGCGAGGTGAGCGACGCGCACGGGGACGCCGTACGGGTCCGGCACGAGGTCGAGACGCCGGTGCGCGGGGACCGCGTGACGTTCAGCGAGACCTTCGAGCACGCGCGCTGGGGCGGGCCGAGGGTGAGCCGCAGCACGCTGCGGTTCCTGGGAGCGGACGCCCTGCGGGAGTTCCTCGGCGAGGCCGGGCTCGTCGTGCACGAGCAGTACGGGGACTGGGGGCGCGAGCCGCTCTCCCCCGCCGCCCCCGAGATCATCACGGTCGCCGGCCGGACCTGACTCCCGGGGATCCCGGACCCGGGCGGCCGGACAGGCCGAACCGGCCGAACCGGCCCGGTGAGCGGGGCGGCACGTACGCCGTGCGTCGGCAGCACGTCCGCCGTGCGCCGGCGGCCCGTACGGGGCGGCACGTCCGTCACGGGAGGCGGCGCGCACCCGCGGCACCGGCCGGCACGGAAGAGGGGCCCGCGCGCGACGCGCCGGGCCCCTTCCTCCGTACCGCGGTTCGCCCTACTGGTCCTCGGCCGCTTCCTCCAGGGCCGCCAGCGCCGGGTCCAGCACGATGTCCTCGTCGCGCGCCTCGGTGGTCGGGTCCTCCGGGAAGTGGCACGCCGTCAGATGGCCCTCGCGGTTGCCCGACAGGCGGACCAGCGGCGGCTCCTCCTGGGCGCACTTGTCCTGCGCCTTCCAGCAGCGGGTGCGGAAGCGGCAGCCGGAGGGCGGGGAGATGGGGGAGGGCACGTCGCCGGCGAGCCGGATGCGCTCCCGCCGGACCTTGCCGGACTCCTCCAGCTCGACCTCGGGGACCGCGGAGAGCAGGGCGTGGGTGTAGGGGTGCCGGGGCCGGGTGTAGATCGAGCCCCGGTCGCCGACCTCGATCACCTTGCCGAGGTACATGACCGCGACCCGCTGCGAGAAGTGCCGTACCACGGCCAGGTCGTGGGCGATGAACAGGAACGCGATGCCCAGTTCCCGCTGCACCTTCTGGAGGAGGTTGACGACCTGCGCCTGGATGGAGACGTCGAGCGCGGAGACCGGTTCGTCCGCGACGATCAGCTTCGGCTCGGACGCCAGCGCGCGGGCCACGCCGATGCGCTGGCGCTGACCCCCGGAGAACTCGTGCGGGAAGCGGTTGAAGTGCTCGGGGTTCAGACCGACGATCTCGAGGAGCTCACGGACCCGCTTCTCGCGGCCGCCGGACGGATCGATCCCGTTGATCTCCATCGGCGCGGAGATGATCTTGCCGACGGTCTGGCGCGGATTCAGCGACGAGTAGGGGTCCTGGAAGATCATCTGGATCTCGGAACGGACCGGCGCCAGCTCCTTGCGGCTGGCATGGCTGATGTCCCGGCCGCGGTACGAGATGGTGCCGCCCGTCGGCTCCAGCAGCCGGGTGATCAGGCGTCCGGTCGTCGACTTCCCGCAGCCCGACTCCCCCACCAGGCCGAAGCTCTCGCCCACGTGCACCGTCAGGTCGATGCCGTCCACGGCCTGCACCGCGCCGACCGTGCGCCGGACGGGGAAACCGCCCTTGATCGGGAAGTGTTTGACCAGCTTGTCCACCACGAGCAGCGGCTCGGCCGAGGCGTCCTTGGCGGCGGCGCGGGGGGCGGGCAGCGTGGTGGCGCCCGTCGTGACGTCCTTCGCGACGTCTTCCTTCATGTCGCTCTTCTCCCTACCGCAGCCGGGGCTTGATCTGCTCGACGAAAATGGTCTGCTTCTGCTCGGCCGTGAGATGGCACGCGCCGCCCCGGCCCGCCGGCAGCAGCGGGAGTTCGTCCACGCACCGCGCGCCCCCGACCTCGCCCTGGAAGGCGCAGCGGGGGTGGAACCGGCAGCCCGACGGCGGCCTCAGCAGGGAGGGCGGCGCGCCGGGGATGGGCGCCAGCGGGGTGTCGAGGTCCGAGTCCAGCCGTGGCATCGAGTTCAGCAGGCCCCAGGTGTAGGGGTGCTGGGGCGAGCGCAGCACCTCGTCGACCGTGCCGCGTTCCACGGCTCCGCCCGCGTACATCACCATGATGTCGTCGGCCATGTCCGCGATCACGCCCAGGTCGTGCGTGATGAAGATGATCGCCGAGCCGAACTCCTGCTGGAGGTTCTTCAGGAGGTCGAGGATCTGGGCCTGCACGGTGACGTCGAGCGCGGTGGTCGGCTCGTCCGCGATCAGGAGGTCGGGGTCGCAGACCAGTGCCATCGCGATCATCGCGCGCTGGCGCATGCCGCCGGAGAACTGGTGCGGGTAGTCCTTCGCCCGCTCCTTGGGGTTGGGGATGCCGACCTTGCCGAGCATCTCCACCGCGCGGTCCCAGGCCGCCTTCTTCGACGCCCCGGTGTGCTTCCAGAACGGCTCCGCGATCTGCCGGCCCACCGTGTAGTACGGGGAGAGCGCCGTCAGCGGGTCCTGGAAGATCATCGCGGCCTTGTTGCCGCGCACCTTCTCCAGCTCGGCCTCGCGGGCGGTGATCAGCTCCTGGCCGTCCAGGACGATCTCGCCCTCGATGCTCGTGAACATCGGGTTGTGCAGGCCGAGGACCGTCAGGTTGGTCACCGACTTGCCGGAGCCCGACTCCCCCACGATGCCGAGGGTCTTGCCCCGCTCCAGGTCGAAGGAGAGCCCGTCCACGGCCTTGACGACGCCGTCCTCGGTCTTGAACCGGACGTACAGGTCGCGCACCGAGAGGAAGGGGCCCGAGCCCGCCGGGGCCGCGGCACCCGATTCCTTGGTCGAAGTGGTCACGGATCGCTCCTAGGACAGCCGCACGCGCGGGTCGATGAAGGCGTAGCAGGCATCCACGATGATGTTGAACAGCAGGATCATGGCGGCGGAGAAGAGCATCACGCCCAGCAGCAGCGGCAGGTCGCTGAAGAAGACCGACTCGACGGCGAGCTTGCCGAGGCCGGGCAGTCCGAAGGTGTACTCGGTGATGATCGCGCCGCCCAGCAGCGAGCCGAGGTCGATGCCGAAGATGGTGACGATGGGGATCAGGGATCCGCGCCAGGCGTAGCGGAAGAAGACGTACTTGCGCGACATGCCCTTGGCCCGCGCGGTACGGACGTGTTCCTCCTGGAGCTGCTCGATCATCGACGAGCGCGCCATACGGGTGTACTGCGAGGCGAAGATCGTGGACAGGATCACCCAGGGGATGATCAGTCCGCTGAACCAGCTGGCCGGGTTCGCGGTGAAGTCGTTGTAGGCGGGCTTGTCGAAGAGGTGGCTCTGGTAGACGAGGGCCGCGAGCGCCAGCGGGCCGAGGAAGTAGATCTGCATCGAGCTGAGCACCATCGCGCCGGCCGTCACCGTCTTGTCCACGAGCGTGCCGCGCTTCCACGCGGAGAGCATGCCCGTGCCGAGACCCACGAACAGGAAGCAGACGGCGGCGCCCAGCGTCAGCGAGACCGTCGTGGGCAGACGGTCCATCAGTGTGCCCCAGACCGCCTCGTTGGTGTGGTACGAGTACCCGAAACAGGGTGCGGGGCACGGACCCTGGTCGAAGCCGTTGCTGCCCAGCACGAGGTTGTGCAGGAAGACCCAGTACTGCTCGGGGATCGACTTGTCGAGGCCGAGCACATGATGGATGTTCGCGAGGTTGGCGGGCGTGCATGTCTTGCCGCACATCAGCAGTCCCGGGTCCCTCGGCATCCCGAAGAACAGCAGGAACGCGACGATGCTCAGCAGGAAGAGGATGACGGCGGCGCCGAGTGTCCGGCGAATGAGGAAGCGCAGCATGGCAGGGGCAGCTCTCAGACGTCAGCGGGCCCGGCGGGGCCCGGCGCGTGTGCCCCGCCGAGGGCGAGCGCGCCGGGCCCCGTCAGAGCGACGGTTACTTGACGAACAGGCGACGGGGGTCGACGCCGCCGATCACGTCGTCGTAGACCATGCCGCCGACCTTGGAGCCGGCGATCTGGGTCTGCTTGTAGTAGCCGGTCGGGACCTCGTTGACGACGTCCTTGACCAGGTACTGGTCGACCTTCTCCCACTCGGCCGCGGCCTTGACCGGGTCGGTGATCTTGTTGATGCGGTCGATGTCCGCGTTCACCTTGGGGTCGTTGACCTGCGAGTAGTTCTGCGCGCCGTCGGCGATACCGCGGCCGTCGTACAGCGGCGGGATCACGGTCGAGGCGGACGGCCAGTCGGCACCCCACGCGGTGTGGAAGATGTCGTAGTTGTTGTCCAGCTTGCTGACCTGGTCGTAGTAGGTCTCGGCCGGGATCTCCTGGCGCTGGACGTCGAAGCCGGCCTTCTTCAGACCCGCCGCCATGGCGGTGGAGTACTGCTGGCCCTCGGGGGTGTTGATGTAGCCGAAGGTCAGCTTCATGCCCACCTTGCCCGCTTCCTTCAGCAGGGCCTTGGCCTTCTCCGGGTCACCGGCCGGCTTCTTCTTCTTGCCGAACGGGTCGAAGGAGGCGTCGTAGCCGCTGACGGTCGGGCTGATGAGACCGCCGGCGACCTCCATCGCGTCGGTGCCGCCGTAGGCACGCACGAACGGCGTGATCGGCAGGGCGTAGGCGATGGCCTGGCGGATCTTCTTGTCCTTGAGGGCCGGGTGGCTCATGTTGATGTTCATCTGGCCGACGTAGGGCTGGAAGCCCGAGACCGTACGGGACTTCAGCTTCGGGTCGGCGAGGACCTTGGAGAGGTTGCCCGCGTCGACCTGGTTGTTGAAGCTGATGCCGGCCTGGTCGGCGCCGGTGTCCGCCAGCAGCGTCTTGGTGGACGCCTCGTACTGCTGGTTGAACGTGATGTTGAACTTGTCCACGTACTGGTGGCGGATCGGGTCCGTCTTCGGGTCCCAGTTGGTGTTCTTCACGAGGACCATCGACTTGCCGGACTTGAACGACTCGATCTTGTACGGTCCGGTCGTCACGGGCGCCCGGTCGTACTTCGTCTTGGTGTCGCCCTTGGCGGAGACGACCGCGTAGCCCGCCATGGCGAGGGCGTACGGCAGGTCGGGGTGCGAGCTCTTGAACTTGAAGACGATGGTTTTGTCGTCCGGCGTCTGCAGGATGTCGTCCGACAGGTGCTTGCCCTTGTAGGGGCCGTCCTTCAGCAGCTTGCGGTAGTCCGCGCCGGGGGTGTCGGCGAGCCACTGCTGGATGTAGGGCGGGCCCTGGTTGATGAACGGCGCGAACATGCGCTCGAAGGTGTGGCGGACGTCCTTGGACGTGATCGGCGAACCGTCCGCGAACTTGATGCCGTCCTTGAGCGTGTACTTCCAGGTCTTGCCGCCGTCCGTCGTGGTGCCGGAGTCGGTGGCGAGGTCACCGACGACCTCGTGCTTGGAACCGTCGTCGCTCGTGGCCTTGTACCCGGTCAGCCCACGGTGGATCAGCGTGGCCAGGGAGCCCTCGTCGGAGACGTAGATCTGGCCCGGGTCCAGGTGCGCGTAGCTGTCGCGCTGGAGGACCTCCATCGTGCCGCCGCTCTTCGCGCCGGGCACCTCGGCCGCGGGGCCGGTGGAGGCGGCGGCGTCGCCGAACTTGATCGACTGCTGCTGCCGCTGCGCGTTCTCCTTGTCCTTCTTGTTGTCGTTCCCCTTGTCGCTGCCGCCCTTGCTGCAACCGGTGAGCACGAGAGCTCCCGCCGCGAGCACTGAGATTGCGGCGTATGCGTGGCGTCCGCCCCTACTCATCACTCAGATTCCTACCCATCTGTTGTCACCGGTGCGAACGAGTGCACCTGTGGTGCCGGTGAGTTGCGGTCTGCGGTCTTCGGACCGGTGTCGGACATTGCGGTGCTGTGGAAGTGCCGTTCGTGAACGGGGCGAAGGCGCCCACAACTGTGTGGTCAGCGAGCCGTCTTGGGATCGAAGGCGTCCCTGACCGAATCCCCGAGCAGGTTGAACGCGACGACGAAAATGATCATCGAGACGCCCGGGAAGAACATGTAGGTGATGTCGTTCTGCAGGACGAGTTCCGTCGAGGCCTTGGAGAACATCTGTCCCCAGTCGGGCGTCGGTTCGACGATTCCGACGCCGAGGAACGACAGACCCGCCTCGATCGTCACGAAGTTGGGGAGCAGATAGGTCGTCTGCACCAGCAGCGGTGTCACCACGTTGGGCAGCACCTCCTTGCGGATGATCCGCCAGGGGGACGCCCCGCTCACCTTGGCGGCCTCGATGAACTCCCGCTCGCGCAGGGAGAGCGAGGTCCCGCGCAGGATGCGGGCGAGACTCATCCAGCCGAGGAACCACTGGACGACGATCAGAGCGACCACGCGCACATAGGTCGGTGTCTCGTCGCGCGGACTCACGAAGAGCGAGACCACGACCGGCATGCTCGCGATGAAGAACAACTGCGAGGGGAAGGCCAGCAGGAAGTCGATGACCCGGCTGATGACGAAGTCGGCCCTCCTGCCGACGTAGCCGGCGGTGACGCCCAGCAGGATGCCGGTGAGCACGACCGTCACCGTCACCGCCACGGAGATCATCAGCGAGGTGCGGATGCCGTAGATGAGCTTGGTGAAGACGTCGTAGCCGTTGCCCGGCTCCAGGCCGAACCAGAACTCGCCGCTGATCCCGCCGTTGGGCTGGAGCGGCACGCCCGCGCTGTCGAAGAGCTCGGGGCGCTCGTCCGCGTACACCGTGTACGGGTTCTTGCCGTACAGCTTGGAGATCAGCGGGGCCGCCAGCCCGATCAGGAAGTAGAACCCCACGACGTAGGCGGAGACGACCCCCGAGCGGTCCCGTTTGAAGCGGGCCCACATCAACTGGCCGGGAGACCGGCCGACGAGCTGCTCGCCCTCGGGTTTCGTGGCCGCCGCCCGCCCGCCGTGTGCGACGACCGGTTCCGCGCCGTCCTCAGTCTCGATAGGACTCGTCACAATTCGCCCATTCCGCAAGTGTGGGTGTGCCGTACCCGGCGGAGCCGGTCCGCCGGAGCGGATCAGGCCGTGCCGAGTCGGCGGCCGTCACCTGGCGTGCCGACCACCGTTCGGTTCAGAAGAGACGTCGATCGCCCGGCGGTCGTCCGGAAACCCCAGCGGGACGCGCGTAGTTGAGACCACGTCACGGTCCTTCGGGCCGGGCGGGACGGCGCCGGCTCCGCGTCAGTACGCGCGGGCGCGGATCCGTGCTCGGAACTCCGCGCCGTCGTCGCGGACCGCAGGGGACGATGTGACCCACAGGGCGCTGGTGACACCGCACATGGGTACCTCCTCATGACTCAACCGGTGCACGGACAGGAGGGGCGCTGCTGACCTCCGACACCCCTGACGGAGGATCAAGCACCCCACTGTGCTCGTGAGTCGGCGCTGTCCCCACAGCGCATGACCCATTGACCCGAGCGTTACGCGGCTAACTATGTGACATGAGCCAGATAACCGACCACAGCCTTTAGGTCTCGGTTCCATCACAGCTGCCGCGTACATCTTCCAAAATCTGGACAAAATGATCTGCGGGAGAAGCCCCCGAAACGGACGTGTTACATGCGTATCGGTCTGGAGGTACCGGATTTCGGACACGGGAGGGCGGAAAACGGGTGGCAAAAAGCCCGGGCACCCCCATGCGGGGGCACCCGGGCTCCGAATGCCGGTGGATCAGCCGGCCGGACCCGAAGGATCAGGCCGGCGAGGGCCGGTGGATCAGCCGTGCTTGGCGCGGCTCGCGGTGCGGGCGCGGTCGCGCTGGTCGAGCACGACCTTGCGGATGCGAACGGCCTCCGGGGTCACCTCGACGCACTCGTCGTCGCGGCAGAACTCCAGCGACTGCTCCAGCGAGAGCTTGCGCGGCGGGACGATCGCCTCGAACGAGTCGGCCGAGGACGACCGCATGTTCGTGAGCTTCTTCTCCTTGGTGATGTTCACGTCCATGTCGTCGGAGCGCGAGTTCTCGCCGACGATCATGCCCTCGTACACCTCGGTGCCGGGGTCGGTGAACAGCACGCCGCGCTCCTGGAGGTTCGTCATCGCGAACGCGGTGACGGCGCCGGCGCGGTCGGCGACGAGCGAGCCGTTGTTACGGGTCGCCAGGTTGCCGAACCACGGCTCGTGGCCCTCGTGGATGGAGTGGCCGATGCCGGTGCCGCGGGTCTGGGTCAGGAACTCGGTCCGGAAGCCGATCAGACCGCGGGACGGAACGACGAACTCCATGCGGACCCAGCCGGAGCCGTGGTTCGACATGTTGTCCATCCGGCCCTTGCGGACACCCATGAGCTGCGTGACCGCGCCCATGTGCTCCTCGGGCACGTCGATCGTCATGCGCTCGACGGGCTCGTAGGTCTTGCCGTCGATCTCCTGGGTGACGACCTGGGGCTTGCCGATGGTCAGCTCGAAGCCCTCGCGGCGCATCTGCTCGACCAGGATGGCGAGCGCGAGCTCACCACGGCCCTGGACCTCCCAGGCGTCCGGGCGCTCGGTGTCGAGCACACGGAGGGAGACGTTACCGATCAGCTCGCGGTCGAGGCGGTCCTTGACCTGGCGGGCGGTGACCTTGCGGTCCTTGACCGCGGCCTTGGCGTCCGCGCCCTTGCCCGTGCCACCGCGGCCGACGAGCGGCGAGGTGTTGGTACCGATGGTCATGGAGATCGCCGGCTCGTCGACCGTGATCAGCGGCAGCGCGATCGGGTTCTCGGTGTCGGCGAGGGTCTCACCGATCATGATGTCCGCGATACCGGCGACGGCGCAGATGTCACCGGGGCCGGCCACCTCGGCGGGCTTGCGGGTGAGCGCCTCGGTCATCAGCAGCTCGGTGATGCGCACGTTGGACATCGTGCCGTCGCGCTTGATCCACGTGACGGTCTGGCCCTTGCGCAGCTCGCCCTGCTCGACGCGCAGCAGCGCGATACGGCCGAGGAAGTTGTCGGCGTCCAGGTTGGTGACGTGGGCCTGGAGCGGCGCGGTCTCGTCGTAGGACGGGGCCGGGACGTGCTCGAGGATCGTCGAGAAGAACGGCTCCAGGTTCTCGCTGTCGGCCGGGACGGTGCCGTCCTGCGGCTTGGTCAGCGAGGCCACGCCGTCACGCGCGCAGGCGTAGACGATCGGGAACTCGATCTGGTCCTCGTCGGCGTCCAGGTCGAGGAAGAGGTCGTAGGTCTCGTTGACGACCTCGTCGATCCGCGAGTCCGGGCGGTCCGTCTTGTTGATGCAGAGGATGACGGGCAGACGCTGCTGGAGCGCCTTGCGCAGCACGAAGCGGGTCTGCGGCAGCGGGCCCTCGGAGGCGTCGACCAGCAGGACGACCGCGTCCACCATCGACAGGCCGCGCTCGACCTCACCACCGAAGTCGGCGTGGCCGGGGGTGTCGATGATGTTGATCGTGATGGCGTCGCCGCCATCCTTCGGGTGGTACTTGACCGCCGTGTTCTTCGCCAGGATCGTGATGCCCTTCTCACGTTCCAGGTCGTTCGAGTCCATCATGCGGTCGTCGAGCGACTCGGCGGCGTGCGCGGCGAAGGCACCGGCCTGCTTGAGCATGGCGTCGACCAGAGTGGTCTTGCCGTGGTCGACGTGGGCGACGATGGCGACGTTGCGGATGTCGTGGCGCGTGGCCATAGTGAGGCGCTTCTCCCGGAGTGAGTGGACGGCCTCCGCATCCGCGGGGCCACTGCCGGGCTGAACACGCCACGGCCTTACCCCATGGTACGTGGCCTTGACAGAAGCGGCCTCCGCAGGGTTGCCGGGGCCCGGACGGACCGGGCCCGCCACGGGGCGGCCCCGGTCCGTTCACCCGCAGGTCACCGGCTCTTCGACGGGCTCGCCGAGGGCTTCGCGCCCTTCTTCAGGAAGCCCATGTCCTCGTACACCGGGGTCTGGAACCCGAAGGCTCCGGTGTTCGCCAGGCCGATGCGGGCGGCGGCGAGCTGGGGGCGCTGGTAGAGGGGGATGGAGCCGGCGGCGGCCCAGATGCGGGCGTCCGCCTTGCGGACCAGGGAGCGCTCCTCGTCCTCGTTCAGGGTGGAGAGCGCCTGGTCGAAGAGCTGGTCGACCTGGTCGGTGCCGACGCGGGTGTAGTTCTGCTCGATGCTCAGCGAGCCGTCCGCCGCCGGGACGGGCTTGGCGTAGATCGGGCGGGCGTCGGTGGCCGGGAAGGCGGAGGCGGGCCACGAGTAGAGCGCCAGGTCGTACTGTCCCGAGGCGATGTGGTCCTTGAAGTAGCTCTCGTCGGAGACCTTCGTGACGTCCGTACGGACCCCGATGCGCCGGAGCATCTGCGCGATCCGGTCGGCCACGAGGCGCAGGGACTCCGAGCCCGCGCCGGAGGGCACGACGAAGCGGAGCGTCAGCGGCTTGCCGTCCTTGGCGAGGACGCCGGCCGCGGCGCCCGCCGGGGCGGCCGTCCCCTTGGGCGCGTACGCCCCCGGGAGGCCGCCCCGTCCGGCGTACTGCCGGCCGTCCAGGTTCCGGGCGGCCTGCTCGTCCGTGAAGGCGCCCGGCCGCGTGCCGGCCTGCTGCTCCTGCTTCCTCGCGTGGTCCTTGGGGTCCTGCGCCGGCGCCCGGCCCACCCCGGCGGGCTTGTCGTCGTCGCCGAGGACGTACGTCCCGCCGGCGCCCGGCCTGCCGTCCTCGGCGGAGTCCCCCTTCCGGCCCTTGGACCCGGCCGCCTTCTCCGTCTTCTTCTGCTCCGTGACCGGCCCGCCCGGCACCCACCCGGCGTCCGCGAGCAGCGCCCGCGCCTCGGCGGCGTCCTGTTCGCCGAGGGCGCCGCTGTTGTCGGCGTACGCGGCCTGTCCGGCCAGGGCGAGATGGCTGCCGACCGGCTCGGCGGGCAGGCCGAGCGGCCGGAGGACGATCCTGGCGAGTTCCTTGCGGTCCAGGGCGCGGGCCACCGCGCGGCGGACGCGCTCGTCGGCGAGGGGGCCCTCCGAGCCGTTGAGGGCGAGCTGCGTGTAGGCGGGTTCGAGGGACTTGCGGATCACGAACTCGCTCAGCGCCGACCGCGCGGGAGCCTTCTTCGCCCCGGCCCCGTTCCCCTTCGCGCCCGGCTCCCCCTTCTCACCCCCGTCGCCTTCCTCGTCCTCGTCGCTCTTCTTGTGGCCGGTGCTCTTCTTGTGCCCGGTGCTCTTCTCGTCCTCGTCCTCGTCGCTCTTCGCGTGCCCGGTGCTCTTCCCGCTCTTCCCGCTCTTCTCCTCCTTGTCGGTCTTCTCTTCCCCGTCGCCCTCGTCGCTGTCGTCGTGCCTGCTCTTCTTCTCGCTCTTCTCGCTCTTCTCGCTCTTCTCGCTCCGGGTGCCCTCCTCGTCCTCGTCGCTCCTGTCGCTCTTCCCCTCCGCCGCGTTCTTCCCGTCCTCCTCGGACTCGCTCCCCTCGCTCTTCTCGCCCTTCTTCTTCGGCGTGCCCTTCCCGCTCTTCTCCGCGGACGGTTCCCTCTCGCCCGTCGCGGAGGCCCCCTGCAACGGGGCGCCGTCCTTGCTCCGGGCCGCGAGGGTGACCCGCTCGGCCTCGGCGGGGTCGACCTCGGCCAGGTCGAGCTCGTCGGCGGCGAGCGCCTCGGCCCGCTTGTCACGGGCCACGGCCACCAGATCGATCTCGTCGAGCTTGCTGGGCCGACCCCACCAGCGCGCGTTGCGCGTGAGCCGGACCCGGCCCGCCTTGCGGTCGACCGTCTTCACCGCGAAGGGTCCCGCGCTGACCTTGAGCTTGCGCCGCGCGCCGTCGTTGAAGGAGTCCGCGGTCCCCATGACGTCCTTCGGGTACAGCGGCGAGAACAGCGCCTTCCAGTCGGCGTAGGGCCGGCTGAACGTGACGCGGACCTCCAGGTCGTTCTTGCCCCGCTCGATCTTCTCGATCCGGTCGTAACCGGCGTTGCGTGCCGTCCAGTACGCGGAGTCCTTGCCGGACAGGGCGCGCCACTGGGCGGCGAAGTCGGCGGCGCCGATCTCGCGTCCGTCGCTCCACACCGCCTGCTGGTTGAGCTTGTACAGCACGACCTGCTTGGGCGACGTCCCCACGACCTTCGCCGACTCCAGGTAGTCGGAGTCGACCTGCGGCCGCCCGTTCGCGTCCAGCCGGTACATCGACGGCAGGACGGCACCGGCGACCCGGGAGGTCGCGGCGTCGGCGTCCGCCTGGAACGTGTTCAGCGTCTCCGGTACGGCGTCCACGGCCCAGCGCAGGGTGCCTCCGTCGGCGATCAGGTCACGGGACGCGGGCGCGATGTCCTGCACGGCCGCGGCCCTGTCCGTCTCGTCGTCCGCGCTGCACGCCGCGAGGGCGGGTACCGCGAGCACGCCCGCGGTGAGGAATGCGGCCGAGCGCATCACCGCGCGCAGTCCGACGCCTTCGTGGGACATCACTGCAACCTCCGGGGGACGCTCCGCCGCGGGGGCAGGTCTGCTTCTGATCCCGTTCGGCGGTATTAGGGAGCTGATCTGATCTACGTGCTAACTGAAGAGCAGTGCTGCGGAGCGTCGGCGGAGACACGGCGACGGGCGCGGGCAACCCCACTCGTGCGGCGCAATCCGGAACCGCGCCCGGAACCGCGTCCCGGGCGTGTCGCGGACAGGGCACCCGCGGGAGCGGGAATCCGCCGCCCGGTCCCCCGTGCCGTCCCGCCTGCCGCGCGGCCCCCCGGCCCGCCCGGGGCGCGTGGGGAGACCGGCCGGCGCGAGGGCGGACGACCCCGGCGCGCGGAGTCCGTTCTGGAGCGCGACGGCCTTCAATCCGTGCACACGCCTTCACACGGGTGCGGGTGACGCGCAACACTCGCAGGCGCATGAACGTTGCCGCCTGAAGGCCCCGGGGCCCACGGAAGTGAGGGCAAGTCATGTCCGTTCACGACGACCTGACGTCGGTCCAGCGCTGTCTCGACGATCTACAGCGGTCGGTGCGGCGCCTGGAACAGCAGCTGGGCGCCGGTCTGGAGATGCGCCGTGTGCGCGCCGACACCGACCATCTGCGCGAGAGCCTCGCGCTGCTGCGCGAGTCCGCCGGACCCTCCCCGAGGCGCCCCACCGGGCCCGGGCCGGCGGTGTCCGCCTCCGGCCGGCTGCCCGACCTGGTGACCGTCTCCGACACCCCGTACGACAGCTCCTTGTGGACCGATTCCGACGACGAGGGTCTCGGCGCACACCACGGTCCCTCCCACTAGCGCCCCCGACCCCGGCGCGCCCCCGAACCCGACCGGAGTGCGAAGTTGGCCACTGGTACGGAACCTCATCTGAACAGCGGCGGTGTACGCACCGGTACGCGCGCCGCGATCGCCGCCCCGCATCTGCGGACCGACCGCTGGTGGCTGGCGCCCGCCGCCACCGCGGCCGGGTTGCTGGCCTTCGTCGTGTACTCGACCTGGCGGGCCTTCGCGGACACGCACTACTACGCGGCGCCGTACGTCTCGCCGTTCTACTCGCCGTGTCTGGCCGAGCGGTGCGGGACCATGCGCGCCGGGCCGAACGCGGACCTGTTCGGGAGCTGGTGGACCCTCTCCCCCGCGATCATCATCCTGGTCTTCCCGCTCGGCTTCCGGCTGACCTGCTACTACTACCGCAAGGCCTACTACCGCGGCTTCTGGGCGAGCCCACCGGCCTGCGCGGTGGCCGAGCCGCACAAGAAGTACACCGGCGAGACCCGCTTCCCGCTGATCCTGCAGAACATCCACCGGTACTTCTTCTACGCGGCCCTCGTCGTCGCCGGCGTCCTCACGTACGACACCGTGCTCTCCTTCCGCGACGAGCACTACGCCTGGGGCCACATGGGCCTCGGCACGCTGGTGTTCCTGGTCAACATCACGCTGATCTGGGCGTACACCCTCTCCTGCCACTCCTGCCGGCACATCGTCGGCGGGAAGCTCAAGCACTTCTCCAAGCATCCCGTGCGGTACCGGATGTGGCAGTGGGTCGGGAAGCTGAACGCCCGTCACATGCTGCTGGCCTGGGCGTCGTTGGTGAGCGTGGCGCTCGCCGACTTCTACGTGTACCTGGTCGCGTCCGGCGCCTTCGACGATCCGCGCTTCTTCTAGATTGGGTGGAGCCCCCTGATGTCCGTGGTCGACCGACAGGAGTGGGACGTCGTCGTGGTCGGTGCCGGTGGCGCCGGGCTGCGCGCCGCGATCGAGGCACGCGAACGCGGCGCCCGTACGGCGGTGATCTGCAAGTCGCTGTTCGGCAAGGCCCACACGGTGATGGCCGAGGGCGGCATCGCGGCGGCGATGGGCAATGTGAACTCGGGCGACAACTGGGAGGTCCACTTCCGCGACACCATGCGCGGCGGCAAGTTCCTCAACCAGTGGCGGATGGCCGAGCTGCACGCCCGTGAGGCACCGGACCGGGTCTGGGAACTGGAGACCTGGGGTGCCCTGTTCGACCGGACGAAGGACGGGCGGATCTCGCAACGCAACTTCGGCGGCCACGAGTATCCGCGCCTCGCCCACGTCGGCGACCGCACCGGCCTCGAACTGATCCGCACGCTCCAGCAGAAGATCGTGTCCCTCCAGCAGGAGGACATGAAGGAGACCGGGGACTACGAGTCGCGCCTGAAGGTCTATCAGGAGTGCACCGTCACCCGTGTGCTGAAGGACGGCGAGCGGGTCTCCGGGGTCTTCTGCTACGAGCGGGAGTCCGGACGCTTCTTCACCCTGGAGGCGCCCTCGGTGGTGATCGCCACCGGAGGCATCGGCAAGTCCTTCAAGGTGACGTCCAACTCGTGGGAGTACACGGGCGACGGGCACGCGCTGGCACTGCTCGCCGGGGCGCCGCTGCTGAACATGGAGTTCGTGCAGTTCCACCCGACGGGCATGGTCTGGCCGCCGTCGGTCAAGGGCATCCTCGTCACCGAGTCGGTGCGCGGCGACGGCGGGGTGCTGCGCAACTCCGAGGGCAAGCGGTTCATGTTCGACTACATCCCCGACGTCTTCAAGGAGAAGTACGCGCAGTCGGAGGAGGAGGGCGACCGCTGGTACGAGGACCCGGACCACAACCGGCGTCCTCCGGAGCTGCTGCCGCGCGACGAGGTGGCACGGGCGATCAACTCCGAGGTCAAGGCGGGCCGCGGCTCCCCGCACGGCGGCGTCTTCCTCGACGTGTCCACCCGGATGCCGGCCGAGGTGATCAGGCGCCGGCTGCCGTCCATGTACCACCAGTTCAAGGAACTGGCCGACGTCGACATCACGGCGGAGGCCATGGAGGTCGGGCCCACCTGCCACTACGTCATGGGCGGCATCGCCGTCGACTCGGACACCGCGGCGGCACGCGGGGTGCCCGGTCTCTTCGCGGCCGGCGAGGTCGCGGGCGGCATGCACGGCTCCAACCGGCTGGGCGGCAACTCCCTCTCCGACCTCCTGGTGTTCGGGCGGCGGGCCGGATGGCACGCGGCCGAGTACGCGGCCGGGCTCACCGGGGAGGACACCCGCCCGCCGGTGGACGACGCCCAGGTCGACGCGGCCGCCGCGGAGGCGCTGCGGCCCTTCTCGGCCGAGGGGCCCGAGTCCGTCCCCGCGTCCGCCGACGGCGTCACCGCCGTCTCGCAGCCGCCCGAGAACCCGTACACCCTGCACCAGGAGCTCCAGCAGGCCATGAACGACCTGGTCGGCATCATCCGCCGGGAGGCCGAGATGGAGCAGGCCCTGGAGAAGCTCGCCGAGCTGCGGGTACGGGCGCGCCGGGCCGGGGTGGAGGGCCACCGCCAGTTCAACCCGGGCTGGCACCTCGCCCTCGACCTCAGGAACATGCTCCTGGTCAGCGAGTGCGTCGCGCGGGCTGCACTGGAGCGCGCGGAGTCGCGCGGCGGGCACACCCGGGAGGACCACCCGGCGATGGAGCGCTCCTGGCGCCGGATCAACCTGCTGTGCCGGCTCGCCGACCCCACCGGCGGGCTGGCCGCCACCGACCCGGTGGCCGGACAGATCGACCTGGTGAACGAGACCACCCGGCCCATCCGCCCCGACCTGCTCGCCCTCTTCGAGAAGGAGGAGCTGGTCAAGTACCTCGCCGAAGAGGAGCTGTACGAATGAGCAGCTACGAGGCCCGCTTCAAGGTGTGGCGCGGGGACGTGAAGGGCGGCGGCCTGGAGGACTTCGGGGTCGAGGTCAACGAGGGCGAGGTGGTGCTCGACATCATCCACCGGCTCCAGGCGACCCAGGCCCCGGACCTCGCCGTGCGCTGGAACTGCAAGGCGGGCAAGTGCGGTTCGTGCTCGGCGGAGATCAACGGCCGGCCGCGGCTGATGTGCATGACGCGGATGTCGGTGTTCACCCGGGAGGAGACGATCACCGTCACCCCGCTGCGCGCCTTCCCGGTCGTACGCGACCTGGTGACCGACGTCGGCTTCAACTACGACAAGGCGCGACAGGTCCCCGCCTTCGTCCCGCCCGCCGGGGTCGGGCCCGGCGAGTACCGGATGATGCAGGAGGACGTCGACCGGTCGCAGGAGTTCCGCAAGTGCATCGAGTGCTTCCTGTGCCAGGACACCTGCCACGTGGTCCGTGACCACGAGGAGAACAAGCCCGCGTTCGCCGGGCCGCGCTTCCTGATGCGGGTGGCGGAGCTGGACATGCACCCGCTGGACTCGGCCGCGGACTCCGGCCTGGACCGCAAGGCCACGGCCCAGGACGAGCACGGCCTCGGCTACTGCAACATCACCAAGTGCTGCACGGAGGTCTGCCCCGAGGGCATCAGGATCACGGACAACGCGCTGATCCCGCTGAAGGAGCGGGCGGTCGACCGCAAGTACGACCCGCTCGTGTGGCTGGGTTCGAAGATCGGCAGGCGGCGGACGTAGGAGGGGCGGGCATGGGCGGGGCGGCGCGCCGTCTCCGTCCATGCGTGCCCCGGCGTCACCGTCCTTCGGGGGCCGGCGGGACCACGGGACGCCGGCCCGGGCGCTGCCCCGCCGCCTGGACCCCCAGGCCCGCGATGAACAGGACCATCCCGCCCAGGGCGTAGGGCATCATGCCGGCGTCGGGTCCGCGGAGCGGTCCGAGGAACATGAACAGGGACCAGCCCACGGCGCCCGTCAGCGCGCCCCGTCCCCACAGCTTCGGACGGACGACCCGGGAACGCATCCACGGCGGGATCCACTGCCTCGTGAGGGCCACTGCCCCCAGTCCCGCCTGCGCCATGACGACCAGCACGGCGCCTGCGACGAAATACCAGTGCATCGAGCCTCGCTCCTCCGCGTGCCGGAAGGGAATCCGCGTCCTGATCATGACACGTGGAACGGTGGCGGTCACCCCTCGCGTGACGCCCTCCGCGGTACGCCGGACCGACCTGCGCGACGCGTCGTCCCGGCGGTCCGCACGTACGGGGCGAGCCGCGGAACACGACCCCCGCGCCCCTCCCGTACACCCCGATACCTCCCGCACCCCGACTGCTCCCAACTCCTCGTATACCGGTCGCGGAGGCGCTCGAACGGCCATACGCTCCCAAATGTGACGTCGCCCCCGATCCGAAGCCGGTCGCGCCGGGTCCTGTCGCACAGAGCCGTGCGGGTGGCGCATGCCGTGCTCGGGGGGCTGGTCGCGACGGGATGGCTGGTGCTGCCGCTGGCGCGGGCGGGGGCAGGGGCAGAGGCCGGGACCCCGGCGGCCGCGGCGCACGGTGCGGAGGTCACCGCGGCGCCGGCCACGACCGCGCAGGACGGGACGACGACCGGCGATCTCGTGCCGCCCCTGGTCGCGGTCGGCGCCGCGGGCGCGCTGGCGGCGTACGGGTACACGCGCCGCAGACGACGGGCGGCGACCCGGACGACACCCGGCGGCGACCCCGGGCTCACCCCCCTGCCCGAACTCGACCTCCGGGCACGGCGGTCGCTCGTCGAGATCGACGACTGCGTGCGCGTCGGCGCCGAGGAGCTCGCCCTCGCCGCGGACCGGTCGGCGGGCGACGCGATCGAACCGTACGTGTACGACCTGAGGCACGCGGAAGCCGGACTCGCCGCGGCCTTCCGGCTGCGGCAGCGCCTCGACGAGGCGGACGCGGCCGGTGTGGACCCGGACGGGGACGAGGGCGGCCGCAGGGACGTCCTGGAGGAGATCGTCGCCCGGTGCCAGGAGGCCGGAGAGCTGCTGGACACGGCGGCTCCGGGGTTCGACCAGATCCGGGCGCTGGAACGGAACGCGGTGGCCGCGCTGGAGTCCGCCGAGACCCTCTTCCGGGAGGTCGCCGGGCGCGTCCGCGCCGCCGAGACCACGCTCGCCGATCTCCACGGGCGGTACGCTCCCGCCGCCTCGCTCCCGGTCGTCGGCGATGCCGAACAGGCCAAGGACCGGCTCCTGTTCACCACGTCCCATCTCAACCAGGCGCGTCAGTACGCGGACCGGGGCGACGGCCCGAAGGCGGCGGCCCATCTGCGGGCGGCGGAAGGGGCGTTGACCCAGGCCGCCGACCTGGTGAACGGCGTGATCCGGCTGGCCGGGGAACTGGCCTCGGCGACGGCCGGGCTGCCCGCGGCGATCGCGGCGGCGGAGGCCGCGCGCGACGCGGCCCGAGGACTCCCGGCGGACGCCCGCGCCGGGCTCGTCGGGCCGCTGGGGCACGCGGAGGCGCTGCTCTCCGCGGTCCGCCACGAGACGGCGGCCGGGCCCCACGATCCGCTGGACGCGCTGCGCCGGGTGACGGAGGCGTCCGCGGGCCTGGCCGGGGCGGGGGACGGCGCAGTGGCCGACGGGCACGATCACGCGCTGGTGCCGGCCCGCAGCGCGCTCGCCGGGGCCGCGTGCTTCATCGGCACGCACCGCGGGGCGGTCGGCAGCGAGGCACGGACCCGGCTGGCCGAGGCGCGGCGGCTGCTCGAGCCGGGGTCCGTCCCCCTCTCCGGGGTGCTGCGGGCCGACGAACTCGCCCGGGAGGCACGACGGCTCGCCGAGCGGGACGTACGGGCGTACGGCAATCCCTCGGGCGGCCGCGGGGGTGCCGGGGCGGGTGGCGCGGTGCTCGGCGGAATCCTCCTGGGGGACGGCGGGGGCGGCCCGATGAGCTACGGCGGTCCGCGCACCCGGGGCCGCCGAGGAGCCCACTTCACCTGAACCGCCGGACAGCACCCCGTCCAGCCTTCAGCGCTCGACGCCCAGCCCCGGCCCCTCGGCTTCCCCCCTCGCCCTCGCCCTCGGCGGCTCCCGGCCCAGTCCTCAGAACAGGCTCAGCAACGCTTCCGCCGGGTCCATGAGCCCCGTATCCCCGTCCGGCAGCGGGAGTTCGAACCACACGGTCTTCCCGCGCGGGGTCCGGCGGGAGCCCCACCCGGCGGAGAGGAGACCGACGAGCTGTAGGCCCCGCCCGCCCTCGTCGGTGTCACGGGCGCGGCGGCGGCGCGGCTGGACGAGGCCGGCGTCCCAGACCTCGCAGACCAGCGTGCGGTCGAGGAGCAGCCGCAGTCTGATCTCGCCCTCGCCGTAGCGCAGGGCGTTCGTCACCAGTTCGCTGACCAGCAGCTCCGTCGTGTCGACGAGCGGCTCCAGGTCCCAGGCGACCAGCTGGGTGCGCGCGTACTCACGGGCCCGCCCCACGCTGCGCGGCTCGCGCGGCAGGGTCCAGTCGCCGACGGACTCGGCGGGCAGCCCCTGGACGCGTGCCATCAGCAGGGCGATGTCGTCCTCGCCGTGATGGGTGTCGAGGGTGTTCAGGACGTGGTCGCAGACGTCCTCCAGCGGCCTGGAGGGGTCGGTGAGGGCGCCGACGAACGCTTGCAGTCCCTCGTCGAGGGGGTGGTCGCGCGATTCGACCAGTCCATCCGTGTAGAGCGCCAGCAGGGCGCCTTCGGGCAGTTCGACCTCCACCTCCTCGAAGGGCTCGCCGCCCACCCCGAGCGGCATCCCGGGCGGCACGTCGAGCATCAGCGCGCTCTCGCCGGGTTCGACGAGCACGGGCGGCAGATGACCGGCGTTGGCGAAGGTGCACCGGCGGGTCACGGAGTCGTAGACGGCGTACACGCAGGTCGCGAGGTACACCTCGGAGAGGTCCGCGTCGCGGGGCTGACGGGCCGTCCGGGTGGCCTGCTGGACCCCGCCCGGAGTACCGAGGCCGCGCGCGATCTCGTCCAACGCCGAGAGGACCTCGGCGGGTTCGAGGTCGAGCAGGGCCAGGGTGCGTACCGCGGTGCGCAGTTCGCCCATCGCCACCGCAGCACGCAGTCCGCGGCCCATCACGTCGCCCACGACGAGGGCCGTGCGGTGGCCCGGGAGTTCGATGACGTCGAACCAGTCGCCGCCGACCTCCGTCGCCGCGTTGCCCGGCAGGTAGCGGCACGCGATGTCGAGGCCGGAGGCCTCGGGGTCGCCCGGGGGCAGCAGGGACCGTTGCAGGATGAGGGCGCGTTCGTGCTCGCGGCGGTACAGGCGCGCGTTGTCGATGCAGACGGCCGCCCGGGCGGCCAGCTCCACGGCCAGGGCGCGGTCGCGTTCCCCGAACGGCTCGCTGCCCTTCGTCCGGGAGAACTGGGCGAGCCCCACGACCGTGTCGTGGGCGACCATCGGGACCGCGAGCGTGGACTGGACGAGGCCGCCGTCCTCGGCGGGCATGTGCTGCGGCCGCGCGGTGCGCAGGGCGTCCGCGCAGGGCGAGTTGAACGGGTAGTGGTGGACCGCGCCGACGGCGACGGGCGCCGGACCGCCGGCGAAGGGCGCGTCGGCCACGGCGCTGGCGAAGGCGACCCGGCGGAGTTCGGCGCTGCCGTCCGCGAGGCCGGGCGGGGTCTCGTCGCCGACCAGCAGCCCCTGGTACAGGTCGACCGTCGCGAGGTCGCAGAAGCCGGGGACCACGACGTCGAGGAGTTCGCGTGCGGTGGTCTCCAGGTCGAGGGAGTTGCCTATGCGGGCGCCCGCCTCGTTCAGCAGGGCGAGGTTGCGGCGGGCGGCGGCCGCCTCGCGGGCGGCGGCGCGACGGGCGGTGATGTCGGTTCCGAGCCAGGCGATGCCGATGGGGCGGCCGCTCCCGCTGTGCACCCGGTAGAGGTTGATGGACCAGTGCCTGCGCTCGTCGGAGCCGGGGACCTGCCCGGTGACGTGCATGTCCGTGATGGAGTCGCCGGTCTCCAGGACCCTGCGCAGGACCGCCGTCACCCGCTCGGCCTCCGCGTGCGGGAGGTAGTCGTGGACGCCCTTGCCTCGGTGGTCGTCGACGGTGCCGCCGAAGATCGAGGCGAACCGCTGGTTGGCGCGCCGGACCTGGAGGTCGGTGTCGATCAGCAGGAATCCAAAAGGAGATTGACCGAAAATCGCCTGCGAGGCGGCGAGGTCCGTCTCCATCGTCCGCAGGGTGCGGACGTCCACCACGATGCACACGGCGGCCCGCTCACCGTGCTCGGTGGTCGTCGGCATCACATAGACCTCGGCGAGGCCCTCCCTGCTCCCGGAGTCCCCGGCGCCCTCACCGGCGTCCCCGGAGGCGGGCGTGCGGAAGGGCACCAGCCCGGTCCACTCGCGGCCGTCCAGGATCTCCGCCATCTTCCGCTGCCCGGACTCGCGCCGGTCGGCGGGGACGAACGCCTCGATGGGATCCATGCCGACGGCCTGCTCCGCGGAGATGCCGAAGATCTGCTCGGCCCGCAGGCTCCACTGGTCGACGAGCCCGTCCGCGCCGATGGAGAAGGAGGCGGCCTTGATGTAGTCGTAGATCGAACCGGGTGGACTGCTCTGCCACATCGTGTCGCCCAGCACCTCGTCGGCCTCGTCGTCGGCCGGACCGTCCGTCGTGCCGTCCGCCGTTCCGCCCGCGGCGGCCTCCGCGGCCCCGCCGGGAACCGCGCGCGCGAAATCACCCGCCGCATCGGCCCTCGCGCCGTCCGACGGGTCCTCGGACCCCGTGGCCTTCGCTGGTATCTCGCTCACGCGAACCGTCCCCTCCAGCTCACCGCGTCCGGCACCGGTCACCGGGGGCGGCTGCCCGCAGTATCCAGCACTACGGCGCCGCACGACACGGTGTTCACGATCACAGCACGGTCCCGATGGTTTTTGGACCGGCCGCGACATACTCCCCAGTCTTCTAACCAGGTGGCGCCCCGTCGAACCACACACCACGACACCGGTCGGAGCGTGATCCGGCCGCACGTCCCGCGGGCGTCCCGGTCTCCCCGTCTCAGTCCGGCACGGTCAGTTCGAACCAGACCGTCTTGCCGGTGTCCGCGGGCCAGGTGCCCCAGCGTCTGCACGAGCCGGCGACGAGCTGGAGCCCGCGTCCGCTCTCGTCGGAGGTGTCGGCGGCCCGTTCGCGGGGCGGGTCGGGCAGCGGGTCGGAGACCTCGACGCGCAGAGCGCCCGGTACGTCCTCGGGGCGTACGAGACGGACGCCGATCGGACCCGTCGCATGCCGGAGCGAGTTCGTCACCAGCTCGCTGACCAGCAGCGCGGCGATGTCACCGAGGGATTCGAGGTCCCAGTCGCGCAGCTGTCCCCGGACGACGGCGCGGGCGGTGCGGACGGCACCGGGCTCCGCGGGAAAGGTCCACTCGGCACGGTAGCCGTCAGTGTCGATCAAGCCGATCACTTCCCAGACCAGAACCCACCCACGCCCGGTTTCGGGGGGTTAATGGGCACATACCCGGTATCGGTGGAGCTTTACCGCACGCGGGGGCACGCCATGGCGCGAACGGCGCACGCGCGGGCACCTGAGTCATCACGCACCCGGACCGAGCCACGGCAGTGCGCTCTTGACCGCCGGCACGTCCTGGTCCAGCCAGTCCACGTCCCAGATCTCCTCGGGGGTGAGCCAGCGCAGTTCGTCGTGGTCCTCGAGGGGCGCGGGTTCGGCCGAGCCGGACAGCAGCCGGGCGGCCCACACCACCAGGACGTATCCCGGCTTCAGGGGCCACTCGCCGGGGACGCGCTCCAGCGCCTGCGTGTCGGCGCCCAGTTCCTCGCGCAGCTCGCGCACGAGGGCGCGCTCGGGGGTCTCGCCGGGTTCGACCTTGCCGCCCGGCAGTTCCCAGCGCCCGGCGAGGTCGGGGGGTGCGCTGCGGCGTGCGGCCAGCAGGCGCCCGTCGCGCACCAGGGCGCCCGCGACCACCACGATCCGTTCCGTCATGCGCCGGAGCCTACGGGAGCGGGAGGAGGTCCGGCGCCGGCCGGCTCAGGGGGTTCCGTTCGGCCCGATCCGCTCGACCCAGTAGAGCTGCTTGTGCCCGCGGTCGTCGAGGCTGTCCGCGATCTTCTCGGCCTCGGCGCGGGTCGCGTACCTGCCCACGCGGTAGCGATTGCCGTTGTCGTCCTGTCGTATGACGAGCCAGGGAAGCGTGATCGTACTGTCGTTCATCGAGCCCCTCCACTTCCCGCCCCGGGCCCCCGCCGAACCCCGCATTCCAACGAAACCGCAATCCGCATATGCCCGAGCCTACGCCTCACCTTCACGCAGCGAACACGGGTTTACACAAAGAGATACGCAACCGGCCAGTAGGGAACGTCGGCCCAGGGGGCGCACGCCGCCGAACGCGCCGCTCACGACCCTCACGTACCCCCGAACAGGGTGAAGTCGCCCCCGGTCCTCCATTCGAGAAAGGCCAGATTCCAACCGGCCTCACGGACGCCCGCGCCGGGGCGGGGCGCCCCGGCCGACGCACGGGGCCGCCGGACCTCACGAAGCGCCGCGCGGGACGCCGGACCGCATGCCGGGCGGGACGCCGGACCGCATGCCGGGCGAAGGTGACGCGTGGTCACTTCACCGGCAGGTGATAGGCGATCCGGTAGCGGTCCGCCGGGACCACCACGTCCGCCGTCTCCACCGGACGGCCCGAGGCGTAGAAGGTGCGCTGGATGACGACGACCACGTGCCCGGGCACGCCGCCCAGCGCCAGGAGTTCCTCGGCGAGGCCGGGACGCGCGCCCACCTCCTCGGTGACGTTGTCCACGATCACGTCGATGGCCGCCATGCGCTCGACGACACCCATGCCGCCGAGCGGGCCCTCCTCGGGGAGCATCACCGGCGTGCGCCCGGTCACGGCGAGCGGCTCCCAGGACGTGGAGAGCATCATCGCCTCGCCGCCGTCCCGGTAGACGTAGTTCGTGCACATCACGCGGTCGCCCGGCTGGATGGCCAGCCGTTCGGCGATCGCGCCGCCCGCCTCCACCTGCCGGCTGTGGGACTCCCAGGTGCCGCGCACGGCGAAGTCGGCCTGCTCCTGGCGGAAGGGGGTGGCGCCGCTGTCCGGCCGGTATCCGGAGCGGGCGACGCGGCGCGGCACCGGCCGCTCGCGGACGTAGGTGCCCGAACCGGAGCGGCCCTCGACCAGGCCCTCGGCCATGAGCACCTTGCGCGCCTCCAGGGCGACCGTGTCCGAGACCCCGTACTCCTCGCGGATCCTGGCCTGCGAGGGGAGCCGGGTGTGCGGTGGCAGCGAGCCGTCGACGATCTTCTTGCGGAGATCACCCGCGACGCGCAGGTACGCCGGCTGCTCACCGAATGTCACTTAGCCGCTCCCATCAGGTTGTACAGACAGCAACAGCGTGGCAACCGTGGGTTGTGTCGTGCAAGCAAAGGCCAGAGAATCACTCAATGTGATGACGCACGTCCCCGAGGGCTCTACGCAGGCACTTTCTCCCCACTGTGGCCGCCGTCACACCTCGATTCCGGTGCCGTCTTCGCCGCCGCTACCGGCACCTCCGCCCTCGTCGCCCTTCGGCGGGGTGGTGGCGAGGCCCAGAGCCTTGCGGGTGGTGACCGTCTTCTCGGGGTCGAGGAGCTTCAGGGCCTTCTCGTAGTGGGCGTAGAAGGTGTCGGCGTCCGGCGCGGCCGCGGCCTTCGCCCATTCCTTCCGGGACCGTTCGAGATCCTCGACCAGGACCGCGACCCGCTCGCTCGCGGCGGGGGCGAACGTGTGGCCGCGGAGCAGTCCCGCCTGCTTCGTGAGGGCACCCGCGACCCTGGTCGCCCACTTCTTGTGACCCGGCAGGTCGTCCTCGACGTACTCCTCGTCGGGGGCCGTGTCCATCGCCCTGTTGAGGACCCGTACCGCCTCCAGATAGGCGAGCTGGTCCGCGTCGAGCGTCGTGGCGTCCTCGCGCAGCGAGCCGGTCAGCGTCCCGTGCTCGTCGGCGCTCCCGAACATGCAGGTGATCTCACGGTCGCCCGCGCTCCAGCTCTGCCGGGTCGGCGTGAAGTAGTAGACGTCGACGTCGTCCGGAACGGCCCAGCCGTCCATCGCGTACGTGTCCGTGAGCGAGTAGCACATGTCCCCGGCCTGGTCGGAGACGGCGGAGTCGCCGGGGTAGGAGCCGCCGTACGCCCTCGCCTCGGCGAACACCTCGGCGTCGTGCCTCCCCGCGCACGGCACCACGTCGACGTCGTAGGCGACGCCCTCCAGTGCGCCGCCCGGCGCGTCGAAGCACTCGCCCTTGTGCAGGGAGAACGCGCTGCCGCCGCCCGCCCCCTCCCTGAAACCGTCCCAGAAGTCGCGCGCTCCCCCGGTGGCGACCACGAGCGCGAGCAGCACGACGCCGATCGACGACAGCACCATGCCGGCCACCGCCATCCCCTTGCCGCGCTCGCCACGCTTCTTGATCTGGACGAGCGCGACGGTCCCGAGCACCAGTCCGACGGCGGGCAGGAAGCAGAGGACGCCGAGGACCAGCGCCGCGATCGCGAGCCCGTTGAAGGGAGCGGGCCGGTTGTACGGGGAGTAGCCCTGCCCCCAGGGCTGGTACGGACCCGTGTACGGCCCGTGCTGGTAGGGCCCTTGCTGGTAGGGGCCGTAGGGAGCGGCCCCCTGGGGGGACGGGGTGTGCGGATACGGCGGCAGCCCCGGCGGCGGGTACTGCCCCTCGGGCCGCTGCGGGCCGGGCGGCGGGGGTGTGGCCACGGTCTACCTTGCTCCTCGTCCATCCTGATGAAACGCGCGTACGACTGCCGAACGGCTGCGCGCATCGTAAGCGCGGCACGGGCGGGACTGCGGCGGAGGCCGTCCCGGGCGATCGCCGGATACCGGCCGTTCCGGAGCACTCACGACGCCCCGCCCCCGGCGGCGCGTCTAACCTGCACCCATGACCGCACTGCCGGACTGCTTCTGCCCGACGGACGGCACCCGCGTCCCCGCCGGCTCGCTCGCCTGGTGCTGCCCCGTCTGCCGCGGCCCGCTCGATCTGGACTTCGCGCCGACGCCGGCCCCCCTCGCGTCCCTCACCGGCCGGGTGAACTCGATGTGGCGGTACGCCGAGTGCCTGCCGCTGGCCGCGCCCACGGTCAGCCTCGGCGAGGGCCGCACTCCGCTGGTCCCCCTGCGCGAGGGCGTCCTCGCCAAGCTGGACTTCCTGATGCCGACGCTGTCCTTCAAGGACCGCGGGGCCGTGCTGCTGGCCGAGCTGGCGCTGCGGCTCGGGCCCCGGCGGGTGATCGCGGACAGCAGCGGCAACGCGGGCACGGCGGTCGCCGCCTACTGCGCGCGGGCCGGACTTCCCTGCACCGTGTACGTCCCCGAGGGCACCTCCGCGAAGAAGCTGGAGCAGATCGAGGCGCACGGGGCCCGGCTGCGGGTGGTGGAGGGCGACCGCGAGGCGACGGCACGCGCGGCGCGCGAGGCGGCGGGCGAGGACGGCGTGTTCTACGCCTCGCACGTCTTCAACCCCTACTTCCTGCACGGCACGAAGACGTACGTCCACGAACTCTGGGAGGACCTCGGCGGCCGTCTGCCGGACGCCGTCGTGCTGCCGGTCGGCAACGGCACGCTGCTCCTCGGCGCCGCCCTCGCCGTGGCCGAACTGCACGCGGCGGGGCTGATCGACAAGAGGCCCGCCCTGTACGCCGTCCAGGCCGCCGCGGTCGCCCCGCTGGCCCGCGCCTGGTCCGAGGGGGCCGACGACCTCGTCGGGGTGACCCCCGCGGCACCCACGTTCGCCGAGGGCATCGCGATCCCGCACCCGCCGCGGGCCCGCCAGATCCTGAGCGCGGTGCGCGCCTCCGGGGGTGCCTTCCTGACCGTGACGGAGGACCAGATCCGTCACGCCCAGGCGGATCTGGCGGGTCGCGGGCTGTACGTGGAGTCCACGGGGGTGGCCTGCTGGGCCGCGGTCCGGGAAGGCGCGCTCGGCCGGCGCGAGGCCGTGGTGCCGCTGTGCGGGGCGGGAGCGAAGACGGGCATGGCGCGGGCCTGATCCCCGGCCGCCACGTCGGACATCGCTCCGTCGTGCACAACGCTTGACCTCCCCCCGTCCGGCCCGGCGCAACTACCAGGACTTCGGCGCCTGCGACCAGCACGGCCGACGGTTCGTCCGGTCCCCGGCGGCCGACGAGCCGCTCGACCCCTTCGAGGACCGGGAGGCAGAAGCGCCGGCCCCGTGGCCGGAGGACCGTTCAGTGCTCTGCCGGTGACTGCCCACCTTCTGGCTCCGCGGCCACTCGGCGTCATGACCTCCCGCGTCAAGAGACTTGTCCAGCAGCTCGACGGCGAGGCCGACGCGCCCTACGACGCTCGCGCGGAGGGGCACTCGCGAGGTGAGGGATCTCGGGCCTCCGGGGCGGCCGGCGGCTCGGCGGGGCTCGGCGCCGGCGGGCGGAAGAGAACGGCCCGCGCCACGGGCGGGGCGAACAGAGAGGTGACGGGCTCGGAGAGGGTCAGCACGGAGCGGAAGGCGCGCCCCACGACAGGGTCGCCGGGAGCCCGCTCCTGGACCCGGCGCAGGTACCAGCCGGCGACACGGTCCGCGGGTCCGCCGACGATCGCGGTGCCGACCGCACCCGGCATCTTGCGGTCCGCACCGGCGGAGATGTCCCACGCCTGCCGGGACGCCGCGAGGAGTGCCCGCTGCACTCGCCGCGTCGTGGGCGGCCGGCGCCGGTCGGCCAGTGCGTCTCGCAGGGCGACCGCGCTCATCGCGGCGACGGCCATGCCTTGCCCGTAGATCGGGTTGAAGGTGCACAGGGCGTCGCCGGTGGCGAGGAATCCGGCCGGGCGGCGACCGGGCAGGTCGTAGCGGCGGCGGATGTTCGCGGTCTGCCGGTAGCCGAACGCCGGCGAGAGCGGTTCGGCCTCGTCCAGCCACCGGTGCAGGAGCGGATGCGGCAGCCTCTTGGTGTACGTCACGAACTCGTCGTCGTCCGTGGGCGGTTCGTCGCCGCGCAGCCCCGAGACGATGACCAGATGACTGCCGTCCTCCAGCGGCAGAGCGCCGCCGGCGTGCACCTGGTCGGGGTCGGGGTAGGCGTAGTAGGCGACGGTGTCGCCGTCGAGGACGCCGCTCCTGCCGCGGTAGACGCGCGAGGCGTACGCGAGCCCCGTGTCGATGGTCTCCTCGTGCGGGGCCTCGGCGCCGATCGTCATGAGCCACTGTGACGCCTTCGTGCCGCGGCCGGAGGCATCGACGACCAGGTCGGCCTCAAGGGCCCGCCGCTCCCCGCGGGCGTCGCCCGAGCGCTCTCGCAGCAGCACTCCACGCACGCGTGAGGCGTCACCGAGGAGCCCGACGACATCGGTCCCTTCCACCACGTCGATCACCGGGTCGGCGAGCACCCGCCGCCGCACCAGCTCCTCGAGCTGTGCGCGGGAACCGGTGTAGATGTGTGTCGTCGCGGGCACCCGGCGGAACCAGCGGCCGGTCTGCCACAGCACCATGTCCGACGGCATGCCCACCCGCGGCGCCCCCGCCGCCGCCAGCTCCGCCAGAAAGCCCGGCAGCAGCGACTCCAAGGCCACCTGACCACCCTGCAACAGGACATGCGGATGCCGGCCCTGCGGTACGCCGGGCCGCGACTTCGTGCCACCCGGGAAGCGATCGCGCTCCACGACGGTCACCCGGTCGGCGTGTCCGGCGAGGACGTGCGCCGCGAGGAGCCCCGCGAGGCTCCCGCCCACGACGACCGCATGGCGCACGCCCCTGGCGCCGCCCACGCCCCAACCGTCCGGTTCCCCGGCAGAACTCATCGATCCGCCCCCCTCTGATCGCCACGTCGTCGAAAGGCACCAGTATCCCGCTCAGCAGGGCGGGTTGACCGCGTCCCCGCCCTTCTGCGCCTCCCGAACGCGCCCGCCCCGCCGACAAGCGGGCCCGGGGCGTCTCCCGATGGTCCGATCAGACGTTGAAGCGGAACTCCACCACGTCGCCGTCCTGCATGACGTACTCCTTGCCCTCCATGCGGGCCTTGCCCTTGGCGCGGGCCTCGGCGACCGAGCCGGTCTCGACCAGGTCGGCGAAGGAGATGACCTCGGCCTTGATGAAGCCCTTCTGGAAGTCGGTGTGGATGACACCGGCCGCCTCGGGGGCCGTCGCGCCCTTCTTGATCGTCCAGGCGCGGGACTCCTTGGGGCCGGCCGTCAGGTAGGTCTGGAGACCGAGGGTGTTGAAGCCGACGCGGGCGAGGGTGGCCAGGCCCGGCTCCTCGGCGCCCACCGACTCCAGCAGCTCCAGGGCGTCCTCCTCGTCGAGCTCGGCGAGGTCCTGCTCCAGCTTGGCGTTGAGGAAGATCGCCTCGGCGGGGGCGACCAGGGCGCGCTGCTCGGCCTTGAAGTCCTCGTCGACCAGTTCGTCCTCGTCCACGTTGAAGACGTACAGGAACGGCTTGGTGGTGAGCAGGTGCAGGTCGTGCAGCAGTTCCTCGTTGCCGGAGCCCTGGACGATGCCCGCGGAGAACAGGGTGTCGCCCTTCTCCAGGATCTCCTTGGCCGCCTCGACCGCCGCGACCTTGGGCGCGACGTCCTTCTTGATGCGCGACTCCTTCTGGAGCCGCGGCAGGACCTTCTCGATCGTCTGGAGGTCGGCGAGGATCAGCTCGGTGTTGATCGTCTCGATGTCGTCCTTGGGCGAGACCTTGCCGTCGACGTGCACGACGTTCTCGTCCTTGAACGCGCGGATGACCTGGCAGATCGCGTCCGACTCGCGGATGTTCGCGAGGAACTTGTTGCCCAGGCCCTCGCCCTCGCTGGCGCCGCGCACGATGCCCGCGATGTCGACGAAGTCGACGGTCGCCGGCAGGACGCGCTGCGAGGAGAAGATCTCGGCCAGCTTGGTCAGCCGGGGGTCGGGGACGCCGACCACGCCGACGTTCGGCTCGATCGTGGCGAACGGGTAGTTGGCCGCGAGCACGTCGTTCTTGGTCAGGGCGTTGAACAGGGTCGACTTGCCGACGTTGGGCAGACCGACGATTCCGATCGTGAGCGACACGTTGCGACTTCCCGTACGAGAGGATGGGCGAAGGGCCCTCCAGAAGAGCGGGCCGATCCACCAGTCTACGGCGTGCCCCGGCCCCCGCCCGCGAGGTATCGAACGCATGGCCAAGCTCGTTCCACGGCCGCGACTTCGGCTGATCTTCGGCGTGTCCCATGGAGCATTCCACACATAAAACGACCTAAGTTGGTCCAGTGGAGCAACACAGGACGCGTCCCCCCCAGCACGGACCGCGACGCGGCGCACCCGTTCCGGCGCAGGCCGGACGGGCCGCGGGCGGCGGTGTCCGACGGGACGGCCCGGTGGTACGACGGCCCGCGCCCGCCGGTGTCCGGGAGGCGCGCCCGGCGTCGCGTCCCCGGCTGACCGGGCTCGGCTGCGGCCTGTTCTGCGGCGCGTCGATGTTCGTGCTGGCCTGCGTCGACCAACTGCTGTTCGGCGGGTCGGCGACGGTGTACGGGGTGCTGTTCCTGCCGGTGTGCGTGCTGACCGCGCTGTGGGTGCGGCCCGGCGACCTGGTGACCGCCCCCGTGGTCGTACCGATCGCCTTCGCCGTCGGGCTGCCGCCGATCACCGACGACGGCGGAGGCGGTGCCGGCGGCCTCCTCATGGGCCTGGTCACCGCCCTCGCCCTACAGGCGGGCTGGCTGTACGGGGGAACGCTGGCCGCGGTCCTCGTCGTGGCCTTCCGCCGGATCCGCCTGGTGAACCGCCGCCGGGCGGACCGGCGGCGTGACCGGGCACGCGTCCTGCCGCCCGGCCGACAGCCCCGCTGACCCGTCGCGGACGGGTCCAGGAGCGCCCCGGGGGTGACGGGACCAGGAGCGCCCTAGGGGTGGTGGATCTGCGCCGCCCGCATCGCCGCGCCCACGATCCCTGCGTTGTTCTGGAGCTGCGCGGGGACGATCTCCGCCTTGATGCCCTGGATCAGCGGCAGGAACTTCTCGGCCTTGCGGCTGACGCCGCCGCCGATGATGAAGAGCTCCGGGGAGAAGAGCATCTCGACGTGGGTGAGGTACTTGGTGACGCGGCGCGACCAGTGCTCCCAGGTCAGCCCGTTGTCGTCCTTGGCCTTGGTGGAGGCCTTCTTCTCGGCGTCGTGGCCGTTCAGCTCCAGGTGGCCCAGCTCGGTGTTCGGGACCAGCTCGCCCTCGGTGAAGACGGCGCTGCCGATACCGGTGCCGAAGGTGAGCAGGATGACCGTGCCCCGGCGGCCCCTGCCCGCGCCGAACTCCATCTCCGCGACACCCGCCGCGTCGGCGTCGTTCAGCACGGTCACCGGCAGCCCGCCGAGCCGCTCGCCGAGCAGCGCGCCCGCGTCCACGTCGATCCAGGACTTGTCGACGTTGGCCGCCGTACGGATGGTGGAACCACCGGTCACCACGCCCGGGAACGTGATGCCCACCGGGCCGGTCCAGCCGAAGTGGTCGATGACGTCCTTCACCCCGTCGGCCACCGCGTCGGGCGTCGCGGGGTGCGGGGTGAGCACCTTGCAGCGCTCCTCCGCCAAGTCACCGCGATCAAGGTCCACCGGGGCACCCTTGATCCCGGATCCGCCGATGTCCACACCGAAGATCTTCATGGCCCTACGTTACGTCGTACGGCTGACCGTCACTTCCCGGACGGACCGCCGGTGCGCGCCTCCACCAGCGCGGCGGCCTCGGCACGCAGGTCGCGGCGCAGCTCCTTGGGGAGCGAGAAGGTGATGGACTCCTCGGCGGCCTTGACGATCTCCACGTCCTCGAAGCCGTGCCCGGACAGGAATTCCAGGACCTGCTCGACGAGGACCTCGGGGACGGAGGCGCCGGAGGTGACGCCGACCGTGGTCACACCCTCCAGCCAGGCCTCGTCGATCTCCTCGGCGAAGTCCACCAGGTGGGCGGCGCGGGCGCCGGCGAGCTTGGCCACCTCGACCAGCCGCACCGAGTTGGAGGAGTTGCGCGATCCGACCACGATGACCAGGTCGGCCTCCGCGCCCATCTGCTTCACGGCGAGCTGACGGTTCTGCGTGGCGTAGCAGATGTCGTCGCTCGGCGGGGAGATGAGCAGCGGGAACTTCTCCTTGAGGGCGTCGACCGTCTCCATGGTCTCGTCCACGGAGAGGGTGGTCTGGGAGAGCCAGACGACCTTGGAGGGGTCGCGGACCTCGACCTTGGCGACGTCCTCGGGGCCGTCGACCAGGGTGATGTGGTCGGGCGCCTCCCCGGAGGTGCCGATGACCTCCTCGTGGCCCTCGTGGCCGATGAGGAGGATGTCGAAGTCCTCGTTCGCGAAGCGGACGGCTTCCTTGTGGACCTTGGTGACCAGCGGGCAGGTCGCGTCGATGGTGGCGAGCTTGCCCGCGGCGGCCTCCTCGTGGACCACGGGGGCGACGCCGTGCGCCGAGAACATGACGATGGACCCCTCGGGGACCTCCGCCGTCTGCTCGACGAAGATCGCGCCCTTCTTCTCCAGCGTCTGCACGACGTACTTGTTGTGGACGATCTCGTGACGGACGTAGATCGGAGCCCCGTACTGCTCGAGGGCCTTCTCGACGGCGATCACGGCGCGGTCCACGCCCGCGCAGTAGCCACGGGGGGCGGCGAGCAGGACACGGCGGCCAGGAGAAGCGGTCATGCCCACCATCGTAAGGCCGCGCCCGGCGGGCCGGGGATCGCCTCCCGGGGGACATGACCGCTGACCGGGGCGTACGGGCTCGCGGGTGTTGTCGGTGGCGGCCACTACGCTCGGCGCATGGCTCTCAACACGTCCGCGGACGCTCCGCTGCCCGTCGGCGAGGTGTCACGGCTCATCGGGGGATGGATCGACCGGCTCGGCGCGGTGTGGGTCGAGGGGCAGATCACCCAGTTGTCGCGGCGCCCGGGCGCGGGCGTCGTCTTCCTGACGCTGCGCGACCCGTCGTACGACGTCTCGGTGAGCGTGACCTGTTACCGGCAGGTCTTCGACGCGGTCGCCGACGTCGTGAGCGAGGGCGCCCGGGTGGTCGTCCACGCCAAGCCGGAGTGGTACGCGCCGCGCGGGCAGCTGTCCCTGCGCGCCGCCGAGATCAAGCCGGTGGGAGTGGGGGAGCTCCTGGCCCGCCTCGAGCAGCTGAAGAAGTCGCTGGCGGCCGAGGGGCTGTTCGCGGCCGAGCGCAAGAAGCCGCTGCCGTTCCTGCCGCAGCTCATCGGGCTGGTGTGCGGACGCGCGTCGGCGGCCGAGCGGGACGTGCTGGAGAACGCGCGGCGGCGCTGGCCCGCCGTCCGCTTCGAGGTGCGCAACGTCGCCGTGCAGGGCGTCCACGCCGTGCCGCAGGTCGTGCAGGCGGTGCGGGAACTGGACGCGCTCGACGAGGTCGACGTGATCGTCGTGGCGCGCGGCGGCGGCAGCGTGGAGGACCTGCTGCCGTTCTCCGACGAGCAGCTCGTGCGCGCGGTCGCGGCCTGTGGCACGCCGGTCGTGTCGGCGATCGGGCACGAGCCGGACAGCCCGCTGCTCGACCTGGTGGCCGACCTGAGGGCGTCCACACCGACGGACGCCGCCAAGAAGGTCGTGCCGGACGTCGGCGAGGAGTACGAGCGGGTGCGGTTCCTGCGGGACCGCGCGCGGCGCTGCGTGGGGGCGCTCGTCGACCGCGAGGAGCGGGGCCTCGCGCAGGCGCTGGCCCGGCCCTCGCTGGAGGACCCGTACCGGATGGTCGACGAGCGGGCGGACCAGGTCGCCGCCCTGCTCGACCGGAGCCGGCGCAGTCTCGGGCATCTGCTGGACCGCGCGGACTCGGAGCTGACGCACACCCACGCGCGCGTGGTGGCCCTCTCCCCCGCCGCGACCCTCCAGCGGGGGTACGCGGTGCTGCAGCGGGCCGACGGCCATGTGGTCCGGGACCCGGCCGAGGTGGCGGCGGACGAGACGCTGCGGGCGCGGGTCGCCGAGGGTGAATTCACGGTTCGAGTCGATGCATAGGGTGGGCACATGACCGGCAAGACGGACGAGGCGCTCGGGTACGAGCAGGCACGGGACGAGCTGATCGAGGTCGTGCGCCGCCTGGAGGCGGGCGGTACGACCCTGGAGGAGTCCCTGGCGCTCTGGGAGCGCGGCGAGGAACTGGCCAAGGTGTGCCGGCGCTGGCTGGAGGGCGCGCGGGCCCGGCTGGACGCGGCCATGGCCGAGGAGTCCCAGGAGGAGGACACCGGCTCCGGTTCCGAGTGACGAGCGGTCGCGGGTGACCCCCCGTACGGCTGTGGCCGGCCCCTCACCGGGGGCCGGCCACAGCCGTACGGGGGGTCATTGCGTGCGCGGGACCCCTTCTCCTCGACCTCCGCCCCTGTGAAGCGGATCACCATGCTCCCTTTTTGATTGAAACTTAAACCTCTTCGGCGTACTGTCGTACCCGCCAACAGATCCCCCCGGATCCACCGCACGTACCGAGAAGGTTTCTCATGTCTCTCGTCCTTGACCCCACCGCTCAGGACCTGCTGTTCCGCGAGGCCCGCACCGCGAACACCTTCACCGACGAGCCGGTGACCGACGAGCAGGTGCAGGCGATCTACGACCTGGTCAAGTTCGGCCCGACCGCCTTCAACCAGTCGCCGCTGCGCATCACCCTGGTCCGCTCCCCCGAGGCGCGCGAGCGCCTGGTGCGGCACCTCGCCGAGGGCAACCAGGCGAAGACCGCCGCCGCCCCGCTGGTCGCGATCCTCTCCGCGGACAACGAGTTCCACGAGGAGCTGCCGGCCCTCCTCCCCCACTTCCCCGCGGCCAAGGACATGTTCTTCTCCGAGCGCCCGGTCCGTGAGGGTTCCGCCGCGATGAACGCCGCGCTCCAGGCCGCGTACTTCATCATCGGCGTCCGCGCCGCCGGCCTCGCCGCGGGCCCGATGACCGGTGCCGACCTCGCCGGGATCCAGAAGGAGTTCCTGGACGACGACCACACCCCGCTGATGATCGTCAACATCGGCAAGCCGGGCGAGGACGCCTGGTTCCCGCGCTCCCCGCGCCTGGAGGCCGACCAGGTCATCACGACCGTCTGACCGACGGCACGGAGAGACGGCCGGCACGGCGGACGACCGCTGGGGCCGTTCGCCCCGCACGCACACGAGAAGGGCCCCCGGCGCTGCCGCCGGGGGCCCTTCTCCGTACCGCGGGGACCTACGAGGTCTTCAGGGCCTCCGCCATCTTCGCCAGCGAGGCGAACGACCCGGTGCCGGTCACCACCGTCGTGGAGCCCTTGCCCTCCAGGACGAGGGCGTCGTAGTGGTCGCCCTCGTAGCGCTGCCAGACCTGGTCGCCGATGCGCTCGGTGGCCTTCGTCCGCCGTGCGCCCTGACTCGCCGAGTCGATGAACACGGCCGGCCGCTGAGTGGACTGCTCGACCGCCACGTACTGACCGTCGGGAGCCCGGAAACCCAGATGCCAGGCATCGAACTCGCTGCCGTCGTAGCGCACCGAGGTCGCCTTCCACGCCGAGGGCAGACCCTCGGGCGCCACCACGGGGTAACTCGCCGCGCGGCGCGCCGTCAGCAGCTCGACCCGGTAGTCGACACGCTTGAGATCGGGCTCGGAGTCGTCGTGCGGGATGAAGATGTAGATGACGCCCGCCATGAGCCCGATGAGGCCCAGGGAAAGAATCATGTCCCGGACCGACTGCTTGCCTTTCATACCTGCCACGCACCTATCGTCGCAGGTGCCCTGGTCTGCTCATCCGTGGGGCCCCCTGCTCATTTTGTAAGCCTGGCGATAGAGTCGGGACATCACCCTCATCCGGCCGTCGTCGTATCAGAAAGGTGCGTGTCGATGACCGAACATCATCTGCCCTCCGAACTCGAGGTCCCGTCCGAGGCCCCCGACCGCAACCTCGCCCTCGAGCTCGTCCGGGTCACCGAGGCCGCCGCGATGGCGGCGGGCCGCTGGGTCGGCCGCGGCGACAAGAACGGTGCCGACGGCGCCGCCGTCCGGGCCATGCGCACCCTCGTCTCCACCGTCTCGATGAACGGCGTCGTCGTCATCGGCGAGGGGGAGAAGGACGAGGCCCCCATGCTCTTCAACGGGGAGCGCGTCGGCGACGGGACCGGCCCCGAGTGCGACATCGCCGTCGACCCGATCGACGGGACCACGCTCACCGCCAAGGGCATGACGAACGCGATCGCCGTGCTCGCCGCCGCCGACCGCGGCACCATGTTCGACCCGTCCGCGGTCTTCTACATGGACAAGTTGGTCACCGGTCCCGAGGCCGCCGACTTCGTCGACATCAACGCGTCCGTCGAGGTGAACATCCGCCGGGTCGCCAAGGCCAAGCGGGTCACGCCCGAGGACGTCACCGTCGTCATCCTCGACCGGCCGCGCCACGACGGGATCATCAAGGAGATCCGGGAGACCGGCGCGCGCATCAAGCTGATCTCCGACGGCGACGTCGCGGGTTCCATCCTCGCGCTGCGCGAGGGCACCGGCATCGACCTGCTGCTCGGCATCGGCGGCACGCCCGAGGGCATCATCTCGGCCTGCGCCGTCAAGTGCCTCGGCGGCACCATCCAGGGCAAGCTGTGGCCCAAGGACGAGGAGGAGCGGCAGCGGGCGGTCGACGCCGGGCACGACCTCGACCGCGTCCTGACCACGAACGACCTGGTCTCCGGCGAGAACGTCTTCTTCGTCGCGACCGGGATCACCGACGGCGAGCTGCTGCGCGGAGTGCGCTACCGGTCCGAGACCGCGACGACCGAGTCGATCGTGATGCGGTCCAAGTCGGGCACGGTCCGCCAGATCAGGTCGGAGCACCGGCTGAGCAAGCTGCGTGCCTACAGCGCGATCGACTTCGACCGCGCCAAGTAGGACCACCGGCCGGCGGGCCCGGTGCCCGCGAGGCACGAAAGGGGCGCCCCTTGTGCGGAGGGGCGCCCCTTTTCCCTGCGCCGACACCGGCCGACGGGAGGGGTGCACGGACCCCGCGCCGAGGCGGACGAGCCGCCCCGGCTCCCGCTCACGCGGATCGGCCCGGCCCGCGCTCCCGTGCGCACAGGGCGGACGGCCCGGCTTTCACGTCCACGGGGCGAACGACTCGCCTCCCGCGCGTGCGGGTGAGGGGTCCGGCCCCGCGTGTTCCAGGTGGGCGGCCGCCCCCGCGTGCCAGGTGGACGGCCCGGAACTCCCGCGTGTGCGGGGTGGGCGGCCCGTCTCCCACCGGGGGGCGAGCAGACCGATCCCCCACGGGCGGAGCATGCGACCCGGCCCCTGCTCGTACGCGGCGAACAGCTCGGCTCCCGCGCGTGCGGGGTGGGCGGCCCGGCCCCTCCTGCGCAGGGGA
>NZ_KZ626843.1 GCF_002911015.1 Streptomyces populi | reverse complement strand
GAAGGAGGAGGGCGGCGCCCCGGCCCCGGCGGCCCAGCCCGCCGCCGACGAGCAGCCCCCGGCTCAGCGCACGATCCAGGCCGCCCCCGGCGACGTGACCAGCTCGCGCCCGGTCAACGAGCCGACGGACACGACCCAGCGCTGACGCAGGGCCGGTCGAATCCGGCCCGCCGCACGAGATGAGGATGTGGGTTGCTCAAGTCTGCCCGCAACACGGAGAAGGACCCTGAGGGGCGGATGCCCCTCGCGGACCATCTTCGCGAGCTCCGCAACCGGCTCGCGAAGGCGGTGCTGGCCATCGTCCTCGTGACGATCGTCGCTGCCTTCTACTACAACGACATCATCAACTTCTTCACCGAGCCGGTCCTGAACTCCGTCGGGTGCCCCGAGACGTTCGCCGAACTGGCGAAGCAGCCCAAGAACCACCAGTGCGCGCAGATCACCATCAACGGTCTGCTCGCCCCGTTCACCCTGGCGCTGAAGGTCTCCCTGATGGCGGGCGTCGTGCTCGCCTCGCCGGTCTGGCTCTACCAGCTCTGGGCGTTCGTCGCCCCGGGTCTGCACAAGAGTGAGAAGAAGTACGCGTACGCGTTCGTCGGCACCGGCGTCCCGCTGTTCTTCGGCGGAGCGTTCTTCGCCTACAAGGTGCTGCCCACCACGGCGAAGGTCCTGATGGAGTTCACGCCGTCCGGCGTGAACAACCTCCTGCCGCTGGACGACCTGCTCGACCTGGTCACGCGCATGGTGGTGGTCTTCGGCCTCTCCTTCGAGCTGCCGCTGCTCCTGGTGATGCTCAACCTCACGGGCATCCTCACCGGCCGGCGCATGCTCGGCTGGTGGCGCGGCATGATCATCGGCATCACGGTCTTCGCCGCGGTCGCCACCCCCAGCACCGACCCGCTGACGATGCTCGCGCTCGCCGGACCGATCTGGATCCTGTACTTCGGCGCGGTCGTCTTCTCGCTGCTCAACGACCGGCGCAAGCGCCGGCGTGACGAGTCCGGGCCCGCCGACGACGAGGCCTCCGATCTCGACCTCACTCCCGAGGACATCGGCGACGTCGAGAACGTGAGTACCGCCCGGACCCTTCCGGAGCAGGCGACCAGGGACCGGGTCAACGGTTATGACGACGTGACCTGACGACGCCCCGGGACCTCGTAAGGTCACCCTGTGACCAGCGAGATCACCCTCTTCGTCAACCCCACCGCGGGCCGCGGCCGGGGCGCCCGAGCGGCGCTGCCGGCCGCTTCCGCATTGCGCGCCGCGGGATTCTCCGTCGAGACGGTCCAGGGCGAGGACACGGCGGACGCCCTCGCGCGGGCCCGAGAGGCGGTCGCCGGCGGTACCGGCGCCCTCGTCGCGGTCGGCGGGGACGGCATGGCGAACCTGGCCCTCCAGGCCGTCGCCGGGACCCGTACCCCCTTCGGCCTGGTCGCCGCCGGGACCGGCAACGACTTCGCGCGGGCCCTCGGGCTGCCCGTGAGCGACCCGGCGGCGGCGGGACGGATGATCGCCGAGGCGCTGAAGGGCGAGAGGCTGCGCGAGGTCGACCTGGGCCGGGTGAACGGCACCTGGTTCGGCACCGTCCTCGCCTCCGGGTTCGACTCCCGGGTCAACGACCGCGGGAACCGGATGCGCCTGCCCGTCGGCCGCTTCAAGTACGACGTCGCCATGGTCGCCGAACTGGCCGCCTTCCGGCCCCTCCCGTACCGCATCACGCTGGACGGCGGGGAGACGCTGGAGACCGAGGCGACGCTCGTGGCCGTCGGCAACGGGCCGTCGTACGGCGGCGGCATGAAGATCTGCCCCGGCGCGAGCCTCGGTGACGGGCTGTTCGACATCACCGTCGTCGGTGACTGCAGCCGCGCGACGCTGCTCAAGATCTTCCCCCGGGTCTACCGGGGCACCCACGTCGGCCATCCCGTGGTGAGCGTGCACCGGGCGTCCCGCGTCGAACTCCTCGCCGAGGGCGTCACCGGCTACGCGGACGGGGAGCCGCTCGGGCCGCTGCCGCTGACCGCGGAGTGCATACGGGCAGCCGTGCGCGTCGCACTTCCCTGAGCTGCGGGGATCCGGGGTTTCACGGCCGCTGATCCGGATAATGATCGTCCTTGTGTCAGTGCCTCCCGGTAGTCTCGAAAGCACGATGACAGAGGACCTCTCACCGGCCGAGCGGTATGCGGCGTCGCGCAGGCGCGCTGCCGAGCAGGCCACCGCGCTCGCGTCCTTCCGCGAGATGTACGACTTCGGCCTCGACCCCTTCCAGATCGAGGCCTGCCAGGCGCTCGAGGCGGGCAAGGGTGTGCTGGTGGCCGCGCCCACCGGCTCGGGCAAGACGATCGTCGGCGAGTTCGCCGTCCACCTCGCCCTCCAGCAGGGCAAGAAGTGCTTCTACACCACGCCGATCAAGGCGCTCTCCAACCAGAAGTACGCCGACCTGTGCCGCCGCTACGGCGCGGACAAGGTCGGCCTGCTCACCGGCGACAACAGCGTCAACTCCGAGGCACCGGTGGTCGTCATGACCACCGAGGTGCTGCGGAACATGCTGTACGCGGGCTCGAACACCCTCCTCGGGCTCGGCTACGTGGTGATGGACGAGGTGCACTACCTCTCCGACCGCTTCCGCGGCGCCGTCTGGGAGGAAGTGATCATCCACCTCCAGGAGTCGGTGACCCTGGTGTCGCTGTCGGCGACCGTGTCGAACGCGGAGGAGTTCGGTGACTGGCTGGACACCGTGCGCGGTGACACCCAGGTGATCGTCTCCGAGCACCGGCCCGTCCCGCTGTTCCAGCACGTGCTGGCCGGGCGCCGGATGTACGACCTCTTCGAGGAGGGCGAGGGCCAGCGCAAGGCGGTCAACCCCGACCTCACGCGCATGGCGCGCATGGAGGCGAGTCGTCCGTCGTACCAGGACCGCAGACGGGGCCGCGCGATGCGCGAGGCCGACCGCGAGCGTGAGCGCAGACAGCGCTCGCGGATCTGGACGCCGGGCCGGCCCGAGGTCATCGAGCGGCTCGACGCCGAGGGGCTGCTGCCCGCCATCACGTTCATCTTCAGCCGCGCCGCCTGCGAGGCCGCCGTGCAGCAGTGCCTGTACGCCGGTCTGCGGCTGAACGACGACGCGGCCCGTGCGCGGGTGCGCGAGCTCGTCGAGGAGCGCACCGCCTCCATCCCGGACGAGGACCTGCACGTCCTCGGCTACTTCGAGTGGCTGGAGGGCCTGGAGCGCGGCATCGCCGCCCATCACGCGGGCATGCTGCCGACCTTCAAGGAGGTCGTCGAGGAACTGTTCGTCCGCGGCCTGGTCAAGGCCGTCTTCGCGACGGAGACCCTCGCGCTCGGCATCAACATGCCGGCCCGCTCGGTGGTCCTGGAGAAGCTCGTCAAGTGGAACGGCGAGCAGCACGCCGACATCACACCCGGCGAGTACACTCAGCTGACCGGCCGGGCAGGCCGCCGCGGCATCGACGTCGAGGGCCACGCGGTCGTGCTGTGGCAGCGCGGCTTCAGTCCCGAGCACCTCGCCGGACTCGCCGGCACCCGCACCTATCCGCTGCGCTCCAGCTTCAAGCCGTCGTACAACATGGCCGTGAACCTGGTCGAGCAGTTCGGCCGGCACCGCTCGCGCGAGCTGCTGGAGACGTCGTTCGCGCAGTTCCAGGCCGACAAGTCGGTCGTCGGGATCTCCCGGCAGGTGCAGCGCAACGAGGAGGGCCTCGAGGGCTACAAGGAGTCGATGACCTGCCACCTCGGGGACTTCGACGCGTACATGGGGCTGCGTCGCGAACTGAAGGACCGCGAGACCGAACTGGCCCGGCAGGGGGTGTCGCAGCGGCGTGCCGAGGCGGCCGTCGCGCTGGAGAAGCTGAAGCCCGGTGACGTGATCCACGTGCCCACCGGCAAGTACGCGGGACTCGCGCTGGTGCTGGACCCGGGGCTGCCCGCGGGCCGGTCGAACGGCCACCGGGGCTTCGAGCAGCACGACGGTCCGCGCCCGCTGGTGCTGACCGCCGAACGCCAGGTCAAGAGGCTGGCCTCGATGGACTTCCCGGTGCCGGTCGAGGCGCTCGACCGGATGCGGATCCCCAAGTCGTTCAACCCGCGTTCGCCGCAGTCCCGTCGGGACCTCGCGTCCGCCCTGCGCACCAGGGCCGGGCACATCGTCCCGGACCGGCACCGCAAGCGGCGCTCCGAGGCCGCCGACGACCGTGAGATCGCCCGGCTGCGCACCGCGATCCGCGCGCACCCCTGCCACGGCTGCAACGACCGCGAGGACCACGCCCGTTGGGCCGAGCGCTACCACCGGCTCAAGCGGGACACCTCGCAGCTGGAGCGCCGTATCGAGGGCCGGACGAACACCATCGCCCGCACCTTCGACCGGATCGTCGCCCTGCTCACCGAGCTGGACTATCTGCGCGGCGACGAGGTCACCGAGCACGGCAAGCGGCTCGCCCGGCTGTACGGCGAACTCGACCTGCTGGCCAGTGAATGCCTGCGCGCCGGCGTCTGGGACGGGCTCTCCCCGGCGGAACTGGCCGCCTGCGTCTCGGCGTTGGTGTACGAGTCGCGGATGGCCGACGACGCGATGGCGCCGAAGGTGCCCTCGGGCAAGGCCAAGGCCGCGCTCGGCGAGATGGTGCGGATCTGGGGCCGGCTGGACGCGCTGGAGGAGGACTTCCGGATCAACCAGACGGAGGGCGTGGGCCAGCGCGAGCCGGACCTCGGCTTCGCCTGGGCCGCCCACGAGTGGGCGTCCGGCAAGGGCCTGGACGAGGTGCTGCGCGAGGCCGAGATGCCCGCCGGTGACTTCGTGCGCTGGTGCAAGCAGGTCATCGACGTCCTCGGCCAGATCGCGGCCGCGGCGCCCGTTTCGGGCGGCGAGAGGTCGACGGTCGCGAAGAACGCCCGCAAGGCGGTCGACGCCCTGCTGCGCGGGGTGGTGGCCTACTCGTCGGTGGGCTGACCGGCGACGGCCCGGCCGCCACCGGCTCCGGGCCGGAGGCGGCCCGCACCCCGCGCTCGTCGTGGCGTGCGGCGCCGGGCGGACAGGCCGGCCGGCGGCGGCCCGCACCCGGCCTGCGGTGTGTCCGGCCGTCACCGCCCTCGACGGCTCCGGCGGGCGGCCGCCCGTGCCACCCGCCGATGCCCGGTCCGTGGGCTGCCGTCAGCCTGACCGCCGGTCGTCGAGGTACGCGCGCCAGCCGCCGTGCCGTGTGATGTCGGGGGCGTCCTTCAACGCGCCGGGTTCGCACAGGAACCCGGGCACGTGGGTGCCGTCGGCCAGTTCGACGCTGCCCAGGACCATCGGGCGGGGGAGCGCCGCCAGCAGGCGTCCGAGGCTGTCCGCGGGCAGGCTCCACACCTCGGCCTCGACGGCGGCGCCGCCCGCGCCGACATGGACGAGACCCGGCTTCGGCGGGCTGGTGTCCAGGGCGTGCAGCCGGTAGACGGGGGCGGTGGTGGTCGTACGGTCGAGGCGGGCGCCCAGGGACAGCAACTGCGTGTTGAGCGGCTGGCCGGACAGGTGCGCCCCCACCACGGCGAGGCTCGTCCCCGGTTCCAGCGAGCGGGCGATCCGTGCGAGCCGTTCGTCGGTGAACGCACGTCCGATCAGCATCACGCCGAAGGGAAGTCCCGCGGGTGTCCGCCCGGCCGGGACGGCGACGGCCGCCAGGTCGAAGAGGTTCGTGGAGTTGGTGAAGCGGCCCAGGCGGGCGTTGGCGCCCAGCGGGTCGGCGGCGACCTCGGCGAGCGTGGGATGGCCGGGCGTGGTGGGCAGGAGCAGTGCGTCGGCGTCGGCCAGTTCGGCGAGCGCCCGGGCTCGCAAGGAGGCCAGCCGCTCCTGGTCGGCGTACAGCTGGTGGGCCGGGATGTCCCGGGCGCGGGTGATGATCCCGGCGACGGTCGGGTCGAGCCCGGCACCTCCCTCGGAGATCAGTTTGTCGATGAAGCTCCCCACCGCCGTGTAGCGCTCGGCGACGAAGGCGCCCTCGTAGAGCATCGCGGCGGCCTCGGTGAACGGGGTGAGGTCGAGGGTGCGCACGTCGGCCCCGGCCGCGACGAGCCGGCGCACCGCCGCCTCGTAGGCCTGGGCCCAGCCCTCGTCCAGTTCGCCGAGCTGTGCCGTCGGCGGGACGGCGACGCGCCAGGGGCCGGGCGCGCGCTGTGCCAGGGGCGGGAGTTCGCGTGCGGCGGGGGAGGCCAGGTGGGCGAGGGCCTGTTCGGCCTCCGGGAGGGTGCGGGCGAACACGGTGACGCAGTCCAGGGAGGCGCAGGCCGGGACGACGCCGGTGGTCGGCACCAGGCCCCGGGTCGGTTTGAGACCGACGATGCCGTTGAACGCGGCGGGCACCCGCCCGGAGCCGGCGGTGTCGGTGCCGAGGGCGAGGTCGGCGATGCCGAGGGCCACCGCGACGGCCGATCCGGAGCTGGAGCCGCCGCTGATCCGCTCCGGGTCGAGGGCGCCCCGGACGGCACCGTAGGGAGAGCGGGTGCCGACCAGGCCGGTGGCGAACTGGTCGAGGTTGGTGGTGCCGAGCACGACGGCCCCGGCCGCGCGCAGGCGGGCGACCGCGGGCGCGTCGGCTTCCGGGGGGTAGGCGTAGGCCGGGCATCCGGCGGTGGTGGGCAGGCCGGCCACGTCGATGTTGCCCTTCACGGCGAGGAGCCTGCCGGCGAGCGGGAGGTGCTCGCCGGCGGCGATCCGTTCGTCCACGGCGCGGGCCTCGCTCTCGGCCTGTGCCCGGGGGCGCAGGCCGATCCAGATCTCGGGCCGGTCCACGGCCTCGATACGGGCGTACGCCAGGCGGACTCGGGTGAGGGCGGACATCGGGACTCCTCGTGACGGAGGTCGTGCGCGGGCGGAGACGGGGGGCGGGACGGAGGCCGTGGCCGGACCGGTGCGGGGGAGACGGGGCGAGCGGGCGGGGCCCCGGCCGGGCCGGTGCGGGCCGGTCCGGTGGCGGTGGCGGCGAGGGGGCGGCGGCCGGGGCAGGGGTCGAGGGGCGAGGGGTCAGGGGGTCGAGGGGCGGGAGCCAGGGGTCAGGGGGTCGAGGGTTCCGGGGGAGCGAGTACGAGCAGGGCCGTGCCCGCCTCCACCTGGTCGCCCGGGCGGGTCAGGACCTGGTGGACCACGCCGTCGACGGGGGCGGGGACGCGTGACTCCATCTTCATCGCCTCCAGGGCGAGCAACGGCTGCCCCGCCGTGACCCGTTCGCCCGGTGCCACGTTCAGCTGCCACACCGACGCGGCGAACTCGGCCTCGATCAGCCGGCCGCCCTCGGGGACGCTCACCTCGCCGGCCGGTGCGGGCGGGGCGGCCGCCGCCTCGGCGCGGGCGAACTCGCCCGCGGCCTCCCAGGCGTCCCGCTCGGCGGAGAACGCCTCACCCTGCCGGGACCGGAACTCGGCGACGGACCCGGCGTTCTCGGCGAGGAAGGCCTCGTACGCGGCGAGCGAGAAGGTGCCCTCCTCGACGCGCGGCACGAAACGGCCGGAGACGATGTCGGCCCGCAGTTCGAGGAGTTCGTCCGCCTCCACCGGGTACCACTTGATCCGGTCGAAGAAGCGCAGCAGCCACGGCTTGCCGGGTTCGAACGCGCCGCGCTGCTGCCAGGGCGACCACACCTGGGTCGTCCGGCCGACGAACTGGTAGCCGCCGGGGCCCTCCATGCCGTAGACGCACAGGTAGGCGCCGCCGATGCCGACCGAGTTCTCGGCGGTCCAGGTGCGGGCCGGGTTGTACTTCGTGGTGACCAGCCGGTGGCGCGGGTCGAGCGGGGTGGCGACCGGCGCGCCCAGGTAGACGTCGCCGAGGCCGAGGACCAGGTACTCGGCGTCGAAGACGGTGCGGTAGACGTCGTCCACCGAGTCCAGGCCGTTGACCCGGCGGATGAACTCGATGTTCCACGGGCACCAGGGGGCGTCGTCGCGGACACCGGCCATGTAGCGGGCGATGGCCTCGCGGGTGGCCGGGTCGTCCCAGGACAGCGGGAGGTGGACGGTGCGGGAGGGGACGACGAGCCGGTCGGTCGGGGGCAGGGCGCGGACCGTGCGCCGCACGGTGTCCAGGAGTTCGCGCTGGGGGAGCCGGCCCGGGTCGGCCTGGATCTGGAGCGAGCGGATGCCCGGGGTCAGGTCGGTGACGCCGTCGAGGCCCGCCGCCGCCACGGCCTCCATCAGCGCGTGGACCCGCATCCGCAGGGCGAGGTCGAGCTGCATGGGGCCGAACTCGACGAGCAGGTTGTCGTCGCCGCTGCGGCGGTAGGTGACGTCGCCGTCCCGGGCGAGGACCCCTCCGTCGACGATCGGTGGCCGCGCGGAGCCGTCGTCGGCGAGCGGTGCGAAGCGCACGGTGTCGCCGGGACGGAGCTGGCCGAGCTTCCAGCGTTCGGTGCTGACGACGGTCGCCGGGCAGACGAAGCCGCCCAGGGAGGGGCCGTCGGGGCCGAGGAGCACCGGCATGTCGCCGGTGTAGTCGACGGCGCCGACCGAGTAGGGGGTGTCGTGGATGTTGGAGGGGTGCAGGCCGGCCTCGCCGCCGTCGGCGCGGGCCCAGCGGGGCTTGGGTCCGACGAGCCGCACCCCGGTGCGGGCCGAGTTGAAGTGGACCTTCCAGTCGGCGGCGTAGAAGTCGTGGATGTCGTCCTCGGTGAAGAACTCCGGCGCGGCGTGCGGCCCTTCGAGGACGCCGATGCGCCACTCGGTGGTGAGGCCGGGGCGGTCGGCGGCCGGCACGGGCGCTCCGGTGCCCGTGACCGCGCCGCCGTGCAGGACGTCGCCGGTGCGCAGGGCGCGGCCCCCGTGGCCGCCGAACCGGCCGAGGGTGAAGGTGGAGGCGCTGCCGAGGAAAGCGGGCACGTCCAGGCCGCCGCCCGCGAACAGGACGTAGGTGCGCAGGCCGGGTCCGGCGGGCGTCCCGATCTCGAGGACCGCCCCGGCCGGTACGGTCACCGGCTCCCACCGGGCGACGGCGGACCCGTCCACGGTGACCGGCGCGGGAGCGCCCGTGACGCAGACCGTCGTGGCGTGGGTGAACCTCAACGCCGGTCCCTGAAGGGTGCATTCGAGGCCCGGCGCGCCCTCGGGGTTGCCGAGCGCGCGGTTGCCGAGCCGGAAGGAGAGGTCGTCCATCGGTCCGCAGGGCGGCACCCCGACCTGCCAGTGGCCGGTGCGGCCGGGCCAGTCCTGCACGGTGGTGAGCGTGCCGCCGGAGACGACCTCGACGCGCGGGGTGGGATCGCTCACGCCGGCCAGCGTGGCGGTGGAGTGCGCCGCCCGCCGGAAGGAGGGTTCGGCGAGCGCGGCCCGCACCAGACCGAGGTTCGTCTCGATGCCGTCCACGCGGGTCGCGGCCAGCGCCGTGTCGAGGCGTTCCAGGGCCTCGGCCCGGTCCGCCCCGTACGCGATCACCTTCGCGAGCATCGGGTCGTAGGAGGCGGTCACCTCGGTGCCCGTTTCGACCCAGCCGTCGACGCGGACCCCGGAGGGGAACTCCACCCGTGTCAACAGGCCCGCGCTGGGCCGGTGTTCGCGTGAGGGGTCCTCGGCGTACACGCGCGCCTCGACGGCGTGACCGCGGGGTGTCCCCGGGTCCCGTACGACGTTCCGCTCGCCCCGGGCCAGGCGCAGCATCCAGGCGACCAGGTCGACGCCGTAGATCTCCTCGGTGACCGGGTGTTCCACCTGGAGGCGGGTGTTGACCTCCAGGAAGTAGGCCTCCTCGCGGGCGGCGTCGTAGACGAACTCGACGGTTCCGGCCGAGCGGTAGCCGACCGAGGCGCACAACTCGCGTGCGGCGGAGGCGAGTCGCTCGCGGACGGGGGAGGGGAGGTCCGGCGCGGGCGCCTCCTCCAGGACCTTCTGGTTGCGGCGCTGGAGCGAGCAGTCGCGGTCGCCGAAGGTGACGACCCGGCCCCGCCCGTCGCCGAAGACCTGCACCTCGACATGGCGGGCGTGTTCGACCAGGCGTTCCAGGAAGACCCCGGCCGAGGAGAAGGAGGCGGCGGCGACGCGCTGCACCCGGTCCCAGGCCTCGGTGAGTTCGGCGGCGGACCGGCAGGCGGACATGCCGATGCCGCCGCCACCGCCGGTGGCCTTGAGCATCACGGGATAGCCGATGCGGTCGGCCGCCTCCAGTGCCTCGGGGAGGCCGGGGAGCAGCCCCGTGCCGGGAGCCAGCGGCACCCCCGCGGCCTCGGCCGCCGCCCTCGCGGTGTGCTTGGCGCCGAACAGCTCCAGCTGCTCCGGTGTCGGCCCGACGAACACGATCCCGGCGTCCTCGCAGCGCCGGGCGAAGGCCGCGTCCTCGGACAGGAAGCCGTAGCCGGGGTGGACGGCCCCGGCCCCGGTGTCCTTGGCGGCCTTCAGGACCAGGTCGCCGTCGAGGTAGGACTCCTTGGCGGGGGCCGGGCCGAGCCGCACGGCCTCGTCGGCGAGGCGGACGTGGGGCGCGGCGCGATCGGCGTCGGAGTACACGGCGACGGTGCGCAGGCCCAGTTCGCGGGCGGTGCGGATGACGCGGACGGCGATCTCGCCGCGGTTGGCGACCAGCAGGGTGTCGAAGCTCATGCGGGGTCCCCGATCGTCATGGCGACCTCGGTCGGCTCGAAGCCGTTGCACGGGTTGTTGATCTGGGGGCAGTTGGAGACCAGCACGATCACGTCGCGTTCGGCGCGCAGGGTCAGCCTCAGGCCCGGGGCGGAGATGCCGTCGACGATGCCGAGGGTGCCGTCCTCCTCGACCGGCACGTTCATGTACCAGTTGATGTTCGACACCAGGTCGCGCTTGCCGAGGCCGTAGCGGGCGCCCTCGGCGAGGAAGTTGTCCACGCAGGCGTGCTGGGACCAGGTGTGGTGGCCGTAGCGCAGGGTGTTGGACTCCTTGGAGCAGGCGCCGCCGACCGTGTCGTGCCGGCCGACCTCGTCCTCGACGACGGTCATCAGCGGGGTGTGCTCGTTCGACATCAGGACGCTGCCCGTGGTCAGGAAGATGTTGCCCTGGGCCTGGATGGTGTCGGGGGCGCTGTAGCGGACGGCGGTGTCGGCGGCGTCGTACACCAGGAAGTCGACGGCCTGGTTGCCGTGCAGGTCGGTGACGGTGAGCGTCCGGCCGGCGCGGACGACGGCGGACCAGGCGGCCCGGGCCGGGACGGTGACGTGCGTCATGCGAGCCCCCTCGTGGCAAGGAATTCGGCGGTGTTCAGGAAGGCGCGGCGGCCCTCGGGCGTGGCCTCCCACAGCGGGTCGCCCGCCGCGGTGGCCCGTGCGTGCCAGGCCAGTACCTCCAGCGGGGTGCTGGTGTAGTGCGGGCGCGGGTCGGCGGGGTGCGGGACGTTGGCGATCAGCACCGTCAGGTCCTGCTCGGCGCGCAGGGTGACGGAGGCGCCGGGGCCGGCCGAGCCGGTGAAGGCCGGTGAGCCGTCCTCGCGTATCTCCACGCCCTGGAAGAAGGAGAGCGAGGGCGGCAGATCGCGGGGTCCGAGCCCGTTCTTGGCGGCGGCCAGCTTGAACAGCTCGCGGCCCGCCGGGGACGCGGACTGCGGGGTCCCGTCCCCGTAGCGTTCGGTGTTGCGCAGGAGCGTGGAGGTGCCGCACAGGGCGTCGTGCCGTCCGGAGGTGTCGGTGACGACCGAGGCGAGCACCCGGCCCTGGTCGGAGAGGAGCAGCCGGCCCTCGCCCAGGTAGGCGTTCCACTGGACCTTGACGGTGTCGGCGACGTTCAGGCGTTCCCACGGCCGGTCCGCGACGTACAGCAGCAGGTGCGCGCAGGCGTCGCCGGTGAGGTCGGTCAGGCGCAGTTCGGTGCCCCGGGCCAGCACCTTGTGCGTGTAGTTGCCGCCCGCCACGGTCTCGGCCCAGACGAGCGGGCCCGCCCCGGGCGGCGGTGCCGGCCAGTCGTCCGCGGGGACGACGGGCATGGCCTCGGCGCGGGTCCCCTGCTGGGCGCGGGCGTGATCGCGTGCTCCGTGGGTGGTCGCTGTCGCCATCGCGGGTCCTCCGGCTCCTCGGTCATTTCTGTCGCGCGACAGAAATTAGGGGCGGGGTGGGTCGCGGCCGTGTCCCGTGTGTTGCCGCCCGGTTACCTGTCCCTCACGGGGGGGCGCCGCCGGTACGGGGGGCTGCCCGCGGCCGTCCGGTGTCCGCGGCGCGGGCCGGGCGCCCTGCCGGGGCGTGGCGCGTGTGCGAGGATCGAGCGCATGGGAACGGGTGGCGGGCGACGGGTCGGCAGGCCTCGGGCCGATCGGCGGCCGGACAGCGGGCTGACGCCGCGCGCCGAACTGCTGGACGCCGCGGCCGAGTTGTTCACCACACGGGGATACGCGGCCACCACCACCCGTGCCGTCGCCGAGCGGGCGGGCATGCGCCAGGCGTCCATGTACCACTACGTCTCCGGCAAGGAGGAACTGCTCGCGGAGCTCCTGGAGTCCACGGTCACGCCCTCGCTCGTCTGCGCCCGTGAACTCCTCGCCGACGACACGGTGCCCGCGGAGCGGAGGCTGTGGCAGCTGTGCCGCACCGACGTCGAGGTGCTCTGCGGGGGACCGCACAACCTCGGCGGTCTCTACCTGCTGCCCGAGGTGCGCACCGAACGCTTCGCCGGCTTCCATGCCGTGCGGGCCGAACTCAAGGACACCTACCGCCAGTTGCTCGCCGCGACGGCGGCCGGGGGAGCGCTCGCCAAGAGTGAGCTCGATCTGCGCACGGATCTGCTGTTCGGGCTGATCGAGGGGGTCATCCTCGTGCGCCGCTCCGATCCGCAGCGCCCGGTGCCGGCCTTCGCCGAGGCCACGGCCGACGCGGCGCTGCGGATCGCCGGGATCTGAGGATCCGGGCCGTCGTCACCGTGCTCCCGCGCGCCCGCACGCCGTCACGCATCGTGTGCGAGTGGGGGCGCAGCGTGCAAATGGAGCCGAGGCTACTCCAGCCCCATGGGCGGTTTCAGGTGCTTGCCGAATATGACACGGCGATGATCCGGTCGGACTAGGCTCGCCCGCGGCGCACCGAGTTGGGATGTATTCGTGCGCTTGTTCCCAAAGGTTCCGAAGATCCGGTTCGGCTCGTCCGATCCGTGACGCTTCCCCCGTAAATCTCCCCCACTCCGGCCGACCTGTCTCAGAGGGCATACATGGTGAGTGTTCAGTCGCCTCCCGGTGAGAGTGAACTTCCCTACGCGCGCGTGCTGTTGCTGCCGGCCGTCCTGATGGCGGCGGCCACCGCCGCCGCCGTCGCCGCGGTGACGGAGCCGGCCCGGGGCGCGGTCGCCCTGTGCGGCGGCCTCGCCACGCTGCTGGTCGTGGCGGTCGGCGGCGAGGCCGTCCGCCGCGGCCGCGTCGCCCGGGAACTGCGCGCCGACCTCGCGCGCCGCACCGCCTCCCTGGAACGGCGCGTCGCCGAGCACGACCGGGAGACCGTGCGTTTCACCCGGGAGGTCCTGCCCTACGCGATCGACCGGCTGCACGACGGGGACTCCCCCGCGGAGGTCGTCCGCACCCTGGGCCGCGACACCCCGGACCTCCACGAGATCCCCGAGTCCCAGAAGGAACTGCTGAAGACACTGCTCAAGATCATCGACGCCGAGGAGTCGACGCGTGACGCCGCCCAGCGCTCCTTCGTCAACATCGCCCGGCGCGTCCAGGCCATCGTCCACCAGCAGAACAACGAACTCCGCGAGATGGAGGAGGACCACGGGCGCAACCCCGAGGTCTTCGACGACCTGCTGCGCATCGACCACGGAACCGCGCTGATCGGCCGACTCGCCGACTCCATCGCCGTGCTCGGCGGCGGCCGTCCCGGACGCCGGTGGCCCGAACCCGTACCGCTGTTCAGCGTGCTGCGCGGCGCGATGTCCCGCATCCTGGAGTACCGGCGCATCGAACTGCACAACATCGTCGACATCGCCGTCGACGGCGTCTCCGTCGAACCGCTCATCCACGCCCTGGCCGAGCTCCTGGACAACGCCACCCGGTACTCGCCGCCGCACACCAAGGTGCACGTCACCGCCATCGAGGTGCAGACCGGCATCGCCATCGAGATCGAGGACGGCGGCGTCAGCCTCAGCGACGAGGCCCGCGGCAGGATCGAGGAACTGCTCCGGCTGGCCGCGGCGGGCGTCGACCCGAACGTCATGGGCCAGGCGCCCCGGCTCGGCATGGCCGTCGTCGGACGGCTCGCCCAGATGTACGGCATGCAGGTGTCGCTGCGGCAGTCCGCGTACGGCGGTGTCCGCGCCGTCCTCGTCGCACCGCGCTCCATGCTCACCACCGACTTCGCCCCCGGCCTCGCGCACGGCATCGGGGCCGGCGCCGTGGCCGGCATCGACAACGGCGGTGTCGCGGGCCCGGCGCGCAAGCCCAAGAAGCGCAAGCCCACCACCGGGCCCCGCGTCCCCTCCTCCGGCGACGACCCCCGCGAGGACGACGTCCCGGTCGTCACGGAATGGACGCCGGGCGGTCTTCCGCAGCGCCGCAGCCGGATGAAGGTCCCGCTGAGCCGGCGGTACGCCGAGGCGCGCGCCGAGCAGGAGGCCGCCGGCGCCGCCCCGTGGGAACCCGGCCCCGGGCCGCAGGAGAAGGAGCCCGGACCCGGGCTGTGGGTCGAGGCGTTCATGAACGGGCTCAAGGACGACCCGGACCCGACCGCGTCCAGCACGGACGACCAGCCGGCCCCTGCCGAGGCCGACGACGAGGGGGACCTCAAGTGATCCAGCAGCGAGCCAACTTCGACTGGATGCTCAAGGAACTCGCCGACGGAGTGCCGGGCATCCAGCAGATCGTGGTGCTCTCCGCCGACGGACTGCGCATCGCCCGCTACGGCGGCGACCCGGACGCGGCCGACCGGGTCGCCGCCGCCTGCGCGGGCCTGCAGAGCCTCGCGGGAGCCGTCGCGGGCGAGATCCCCAGGAGCGACGGCCGGATGCGGATGGTCCTCATCGAGATCGACGGCGGCTACTTCTACCTGATGTCGGCGGGACCCAACGCCTACCTCGCCGTGCTCGCCGACCAGACCGCGGAACCCGGGCTGATGAGCAACCGCATGCGCGACCTCGTCGTACGGATCGGCGCCCATCTCACGAGTCCGCCCCGCCGCAACGGGCAGACCGTATGACTCCTCCGCAACGACGACGGCGCCGGCCCAGGGAGCGGCCCCCGGAACCTCCCGCACCCCCGTCCCCGCTCGCGCACCCGGAAGGCTCCGAGGGGGAGGAGGGCCGGGACGGACCGCGGAACCCGGAACGCCTGTACGTGCTCACGGGCGGCGGCGAGGACACCGACCGGGCCGAGGTCGACCTGGTCACGCTGGTCGTGGCGCGTGCCGCCGTGCCGCCGCCCGGCATCCAGCCGGAGCAGACGGCACTGCTGCGGCTGTGCGGGACCCCCTTGTCCGTGGCCGAGATCTCGGCCTATCTCCATCTGCCGTTCAGCGTGGTGACCGTCCTGCTCACCGAGCTGCTGGCGGCCGGACTGGTACGGGCGCGCGCCCCGATCGCCCGTCAGGCGCTCCCCGACCGTTCCCTCCTCGAAGCGGTGATGCATGGACTTCAAAAGCTCTGACACCGTCACGGGCCCTCGCGCCGGGGACCACCTCCCGCACACCGCGCAGGCGGCGGTGAAGATCGTGATCGTGGGCGGCTTCGGGGTCGGCAAGACGACCATGGTGGGCTCCGTCAGCGAGATCAGGCCGCTGACGACCGAGGAGACCATGACGCAGGCCGGCATCGGAGTCGACGACGACTACGGGGCCGAGACCAAGACGGCCACCACCGTGGCCATGGACTTCGGCCGGATCTCCCTGACGGACCAGCTGGTGCTCTACCTGTTCGGCACTCCCGGCCAGGAGCGTTTCTGGTTCCTGTGGAACGGCCTGTTCGAGGGAGCGCTCGGCGCGGTCGTCCTGGTCGACACCCGCCGGCTGGAAGCCGGCTTCGACGTGATCGGACGCCTGGAGGAACGCGGCGTCCCGTTCGTCGTCGCGACGAACGAGTTCCCCGACGCGCCCCGGTACCCGGTCGAGGACCTGCGGGCCGCGCTCGACCTGCCCGAGGAGATCCCGATCGTGCGGTGCGACGCCCGCCGCAGGGCGTCGAGCCGCGACACCCTGATGACCCTGATGCGGTTCCTGCATTCCCTGGCGATGACGTCCACGCGCAGCTGAACGCCGTACGGTGAATACGGCATCCGTACGCCAACTGCCCACCCATAGAACGTATTTGAGCTTCGGAGCGATCACTGTGACGACCGAATCCCATTCCCCCGCAGGTACGGAAGAACCCGCGTTCGGACCCCCGCCCGGCTGCCCCGCCCATGCCGTCGGACCCGGCGTCGGTCCGGGCGGACTGCGTCGCCTCCACGGGCCCGAGGCCGAGGACCTGGGCGCGCTGTACGAGAAGCTGCGCGCCGAACACGGTCCCGTGGCACCCGTGTCGCTGCACGACGACGTGCCGATCTGGGTGGTCCTCGGTCACGCCGAGAACCTGCACATGATCAGCACCCCCTCCCACTACACGCGCGACAGCCGGCTGTGGACCGCCGTCCAGGACGGCTCGGCGGGAGCGGACCATCCGCTCGCCCCCCACATCGCCTGGCAGCCCATCTGCTCCCACGCCGAGGGCGACGAGCACCTCAGACTGCGCGGCGCCGTCACCGGCGCGATGACCACCATCGACTTCCGCAGCCTGCGCCGCTACATCAACCGCGCCACGCAGCGCCTGGTCAACGCGTTCTGCCCGCTCGGCAAGGCCGACCTGGTGGGACAGTTCGCCGAACACCTGCCGATGTCCGTGCTCTGCGAGATCATCGGCATGCCCGAGGACTACAACGACCGCATGGTGCACGCCAGCCGCGACCTGCTCAAGGGCACCGACACGGCCATCGCCAGCAACGAGTACGTCATGAGCGTGCTGACCCAGCACACCCTGCGGCGCCGTGCCGAGCCCGAGGACGACTTCACCACCCACCTCATCAACCACCCCGCACGGCTCACCGACGACGAGGTGGCCCAGCACCTGCGGCTCGTCCTGCTCGCCGCCTACGAGGCCACCGCCAACCTCATCGCCAACGTGCTGCGCATGCTGCTCACCGACCCGCGCTTCCGCGCCCAGCTCAACGGCGGGCAGATGACCGTGCCCGAGGCGGTCGAGCAGTCCCTGTGGAACGAGCCGCCCTTCAGTGCCGTCCTCGGCTACTTCGCCAAACAGGACACGGAGCTGGGCGGCCAGTGCATCCGCAAGGGTGACGGACTGCTGTTCGGGATCGCGCCCGGCAACGTCGACCCCCGCATCCGCCCCGACCTGGCGGCGAGCATGCAGGGCAACCGCTCCCACCTCGCCTTCGGCGGCGGCCCCCACGAGTGCCCGGGGCAGGACATCGGCCGTGCCATCGCCGACGTCGGCGTCGACGCCCTGCTGCTGCGGCTGCCGGACGTCGAACTCGACTGCGACGAGAGCGACCTGCGCTGGCGGAGCACCATGTCCTCGCGCCACCTCGTCGATCTGCCCGTGCGGTTCGAGCCCAAGCCGACCCAGGACGTCACGCAACGGCCGTCCGTGCGCGCGCTGCCCTCCCAGCGGGCCCCCTGGCAGGTGACCACCGAGGACACGGCCCCGGCCGCGCCCGCACCGGGGCCCGCCGCCCCCGCGCCCGCACCGGCCGCTCCCGGACCTGCCGGACGCCCGGGCGCCTGGCAGCGCCTGCTGCGCTGGTGGCGCGGCCACTGATCCCCCGGGGCCGGTGGCGGGCCTACGGCTGTCCGGTCCCCCCGGCCGACCAGGCGTCGTGCGAGGTCCACGCCCCCAGCGTCCGTCCGCTGACGAACCGATGCTCCCGGCCGGTGACCGGATCGGTGAACTCCAGTGTCCGCGCCAGCAGTTGCAGCGGACGCCGGAAGTCTCCGGCCGGCACCGGCCCGGTCACCACCGGGTACAGCGGATCGCCGAGGATGGGCACGCCCAACGTGCTCATGTGCACCCGGAGCTGATGGGTCTGCCCGGTGCGGGGGGTCAGCCGGTAGCGCGCCAGCCCGCCCCGGCGCTCGGCCAGCCCGATCCCGGTGACCGCGTTCGGCTCGCCCTCCACCTCCCGCGCGGCCATCACCCCGCGCTCCTTGAGGATGCGGCTGCTGACCGTGCGCGGCAGGGAGAGAGCGGCGTCGTACGGCGCCACGGCCTCGTACTCCTTGCCGACCAGCCGGTCGCGGAACAGCGACTGGTACGCGCCCCGTTCCCCGGGCCGTACGGTGAACAGCACGAGCCCCGCGGTCAGCCGGTCGAGACGGTGCGCCGCGCCCAGCTCCGGCAGACCGAGGTCCCGGCGCAGCCGGGCGAGGGCCGTCTCGGCGACATGGCTGCCGCGCGGTGTGGTGGCCAGGAAGTGCGGCTTGTCGGCGACGACGATGTGGTCGTCCCGGTACACCACCTCGAGCGGGAACGGCACCGGTTCCTCGTCGGGCAGTTCGCGGTGGAACCACAGGAACATCCCCGGCGCGTAGGCGGCCTCGACGGTCAGCGGCCGGCCGTCCTCGCGGACGATCAGCCCCTCGCCGATCATCGTGTCGATGACTCCGTCGCCCGCCGCGAGCCGGTCCACCAGATACGCCCGCGCGGTGGCCCAGCTCCCCTCGCGCGGCAGTCTGATCCGCACGGGGTCGACCCCGTGGCGCTGCGGGAGGGGAGCGGGCGGGATCCGGGGCTTGCGTCTCACCGGTCAAGCGTACGAGGCCCCGGCCGCTTCGGGCGCCCGTGCCTTCGCCGCCCGCGCCGCGTACGCCCGGTACCCCGCTCCCACGGCCAGCGTCACGACGAGGAAGAGCACGGTGAACCAGCGGAAGTACCAGTGTCCGCCCGCCGGGTCGTACACCGCGGCCCGCGGCCAGGCCAGGTTGACCGTCATGAACAGGCCGTAGCCGAGGGCGAGCACGTTGACGGGGGCACCCCAGCGGCCCAGGGAGAAGAGCGGGGCGCCCGTCTCGTCGGTGCCGTCCGCGGTGAGGCGCCCGCGCAGCCGGCGCACCAGCAGCGGTCCGGTGACCATCGCGTACGCGAGGTACAGCATCGCGATGCAGGTGGTCCCGATCGCCAGGAACGCGTCCGGGGAGGCGAGGTCCAGGAGCAGCAGGGCCGCCGCGAGGACGCCGACGACCAGGGCGGGGGCGTTCGGCATGCCGGTCCTCGGGTCGACCTTCGCGAGCCGCCCGGAGAGGGGGAGCCGGCCGTCGCGGGCCATCGAGAAGAGCATGCGGCCGGCGGCGGTCTGGATCGCCAGGGTCGCCACCGCGACGGCCACCACCACGTCGGCGAGCAGTGCCCGGCCGACCCCGTCGCCGAGGCTGCTGGTCAGGACGTAGCTCAGTCCCTCGACGCCCAGCCTGCCGTCGGTCAGGCTCGGGGCGGCGAGCAGTCCGCCGAGCACGATCAGTCCGCCGAGCAGGCCCGCCGCGCCGAGCGCGGTGAGGATCGTCCGGGGCGCGGTGCGCCTCGGGTGGTGGGTCTCCTCGCTCATCTCCCCGGCGCTGTCGAAGCCGATCATCACGTACGCGGCCATGAACGAGCCCACCATCAGCGCCCCGAACAGGCCGCCCGTGCCGGCGCCGGTGTGGAAGGTGATGCCGGGGGAGCGCTCGGAGTGGGTGAACAGCAGCACGATGATCAGGACGGCGCCGATGATCTCGGCGGTGACGCCGATCCGGTTGACCGCGGACATCACGCGGTTGTCGAGGACGTTCACCAGCGTGGTCAGCGCGAGCAGGGCGACGCCCAGGACGGCCGCGTTGGCGGCGCCGTCGGGGCTGGTCGGGGCCGGGTCGTCGCCGATCAGCTGGAAGCCGGACCAGATCGCCGGCAGGACCGTCTGAAGGGCCATGGCCGCCGCGGCGACCACCACGATCTGTCCGATCACCATGATCCAGCCGGCGAACCAGCCGAAAGAGGGGTTCGACAGGCGTGAGGACCACTGGTAGATCGCGCCGGAGATCGGGTAGCGCGCGGCGAGTTCCGCGAAGCACGCGGCGACCGCCAGCTGGCCGGCGAACACGGCCGGCCAGGTCCAGAAGAAGACCGGGCCGCCGAACGCGTACCCGAAGGCGAAGAACTGGAAGACCGTGGTGAGGACCGAGATGAAGGAGAACCCGGCGGCGAACGAGGCGTACCGGCCGAGGCTGCGGTGCAGCTCCTGGCGGTAGCCGAACTCGGACAGGGAGCGGTCGTCCGGGGAGACGGGCGGATCGGGGCGTACGTCGGAGGGGGCGGTGGTGGTCACGGCGGCACCTGCCTTCGGCGCGAAGGGCGGTCGGAATTCCTGTCGGACGACAGAAATTAGGGAGACCCTGTTTCGCCCGCGTGTCACGGCCGTGTCGGCGACGGGCCCAATTCCTCACGCGGCCGCGGCCCGCGCAAACGCCGGGAGGCGGACCCGCGTGGTGCGGGTCCGCCTCCGGATACGGCGGGGGGAGTGGCCGATGTCTAGGCCGGGGCCTCCTGCTCGGCCTCCACCTTGGCGTTCCACTCGCGCTTCGAGGCCTGCCACCCGTCCTCGTTGTGGCCGAGACGCCAGTAGCCGGAGATGGACAGGTCCTCGCGCGGAATCTGGCGCTCGACCCGCAGCAGTCCGCGCAGCTCCTTCACGAAGCCCGCCTCGCCGTGCACGAACGCGTGCACCCGGCCCTCCGGGAACTCCAGGGCTCGTACGGCCTCCACCAGGGCCGCGCCGACGGGCCGGTCGCCGCGGTACAGCCAGACGATCTCCGCGTCGGAGTCGATCTTCTGCTCCTCCTCGGGCCCGGAGACCTCGACGAAGGCGCGGACCGCGGCGGCGTCGGGCAGGGACTCCAGCGCGGCGGCGATCGCGGGCAGCGCGCTCTCGTCACCGGCGAGCAGGTGCCAGTCGGCGCTCGGGTCGGGCGCGTACGCGCCACCGGGTCCCATGAACCGGACGACCTCGCCCGGCTGTGCCCGAAGGGCCCACGGCCCGGCGAGTCCTTCGTCCCCGTGCACCACGAAGTCCAGGGACAGCTCGCGCGTCTCGGGGTCCCAGGCGCGCACGGTGTAGGTCCGGGTCACCGGCCACTGCTCGCGCGGGAACTCCTCGCGGACGCGCTCCAGGTCGAAGGGCTCGGGATAGGTGACACCCGGGGGGCCGAAGAGCAGCTTCACGTAGTGGTCGGTTCTGCCGCTCGTGGCGAAGTCCGCGAGAGTGTCGCCGCCCAGCACCACCCGCTGCATGTGAGGGGTCAGCCGCTCGGTCCGCACGACCTTCGCGGAGTGGGGCTTCCGGGGCTTGCGTTCCGGGCGCTCTGCCATGACTGCCTCCTGTTCACATGCTTAGGCTTACCTAAGTTAGCACCTCTTCCGATGCGGTAACCATGCATGAACCGGTATCGGTCATGTCAGAAGTGTTCACCTATGCCTGCAGAGTGGCGAGCAGACGGTGCAGCGAGCCGCCCAGACCCCAGCGCGCGGCCAGCTCGTCCAGTGCCGCGGGGTGGCGCGCGGCGTGCGGCAGCGAGGTGTCCACCTCGGGGAGCGGAACGTCCCCCGCCACCTTGACGACCGTCGGCGCCACCGCGATGTACGGGCGGGACTCGTCGAGCCGCTTGCGCTGCGAGGGCGTCAGTTTCGCCTCGGGGTCGTCGACGGCGGCCATGATCCCGGCCAGGTCACCGAACTCGGCGAGCAGCTTCGCGGCCGTCTTCTCCCCGATGCCGGGCACCCCGGGCAGTCCGTCGCTCGGGTCGCCGCGCAGCAGCGCCAGATCCGCGTACCCCGGACCGTCGACGCCGTACTTCTCGCGCAGCCAGGCCTCGTCGGTGAGCTGGAGCGTGCCGACGCCCTTGAGGGGGTACAGCACGCGCACCCCCCGTTCGTCGTCGACGAGCTGGTACAGGTCCCGGTCGCCGGTGACGATGTCGACCGGGCCGGTGGCACGTCCGGTGAACGTGCCGATCACGTCGTCGGCCTCGTACCCCTCGACCCCCACACGGGCGATGCCCAGGGCGTCCAGGACCTCCTCGATGACGGGCACCTGCGGGGAGAGGGTGTCCGGCACCTCCTCCTGGTCCGGACCGGTCTCGGTCTCCGCGGCGACCCGGTGCGCCTTGTACGACGGGATCAGGTCGACCCGCCACTGCGGACGCCAGTCCGCGTCCATGCAGGCCACCAGGTCGTCCGGGCGGTGGTCCCTGACCAGGCGGTCGATGAACTCCAGCAGTCCGCGCACGGCGTTCACCGGGGTGCCGTCCGGGGCCTTCACGGACTCCGGCACACCGAAGTAGGCGCGGAAGTACAGCGAGGCGGTGTCGAGGAGCATGAGGCGGCGCGTCTGGGGAGTCACGCTCCGCATCATGCCGTACGCCACTGACGGTGACCTGGACCACTCCCGTGTTTGCTCCGCGTGAGCCCGGGCAGGCGCGGCCACTGAACGAACTCGGTTGTGTATTCAACGTACTCGACCGTCACCGGCAGCCGGGAGCGCGGAGATCTCCGCTCGGCGCGTTCCCCTGCCCCGACGAGAGGCACCTGTGTCATCCAGGCTTGAGGCCGACCACCTCTACAAGGTGTTCGGAAGACGACCGGAAGCGGCCGTGGAACGGCTCCGCCAGGGGGCCGACCGTGAGGAACTGCGCGCCGACGGCACCACCGCCGCCGTGATCGACGCGTCCTTCACGGTGGAACCCGGGCAGATCTTCGTCGTCATGGGCCTGTCCGGATCCGGCAAGTCCACGCTGCTGCGCATGCTCAACGGACTGCTCGAGCCCACCGCGGGACACGTGCGCTTCGACGGCCAGGACCTCACCGCGCTCGGCGCGCGCGAACTGCGCGAGGTCCGCTCCAAGAAGATCAGCATGGTCTTCCAGCACTTCGCGCTGTTCCCGCACCGCAGCGTGCTGGAGAACGCCGCCTACGGCCTGGAGGTCCAGGGCGTACCGGCCGCCGAACGCCGTGAACGGGCGGCCGCGGCGCTGGAACTGGCCGGACTCGCGGGCTGGGAGAAGTCCTGGCCCGACGAACTGTCCGGCGGTATGCAGCAGCGCGTGGGTCTCGCCCGCGCGCTCGCCACCGACGCCGGTCTGCTGCTCATGGACGAGTCGTTCAGCGCGCTGGACCCGCTGATCCGCCGCGACATGCAGGACCAGCTCCTCGAACTCCAGAAGAAGCTGAAGAAGACCATCGTCTTCATCACGCACGACCTCAACGAGGCCATGCGCCTCGGTGACCGCGTCGCCGTCATGCGCGACGGCCGCGTCGTCCAGAACGGCACCGCCGAGGACATCCTCGTCCGGCCCGCCGACGACTACGTCGCCTCCTTCACCCAGGACGTCGACCGCTCGCGGGTGCTGACCGCGGGCGCCGTCATGGACACGGACCTGCGCGGCGACGAGGCCGACTGCGCCTGCGAGACCGCCACGCCCGACACCCCGTTCGTGGACCTCTGCGCGATGAGCGCCCGCCTCCCGCACCCGGTCGCCGTCCTCGACGAGAAGCACGCCCTCGTCGGCGTCGTCCCCAGGCAGCGGCTCGTCGGCTTCCTCGGCGACGAGCGGCGCACCCCCGGGCAATGTCCCGGCGGACGGACCAAGGGGGTGAAGGCCCGTGCCTAGGATCCCCTTCGGCGACTGGGTCAACGGTGCGGTCGACTGGCTGCTGCACCACATGGGGTGGCTCTTCGACCTCCTCAAGACCGTCTTCACCGGCACCTACGACGGCATCGACGCGGTCCTCCAGGCACCCGAGCCGCTGCTCCTCGCCGGCATCCTCGCCGTCGTCGCGTTCTGGCTGCGCGGCACCGCCGCCGGTGTCCTCACCTTCGCCGGATTCGCCTTCATCGACTCCCTCGACCTGTGGGAGGACGCGATGGTGACCCTCTCCCTGGTCCTCGTCGCGACCCTCATCGCGCTCGTCGTCTCCGTGCCCGTGGGCATCTGGGCGGCCCGCTCCGACCGTGTGAGCGCCGTCGTCCGGCCCGTCCTCGACTTCATGCAGACGCTGCCGGCGATGATCTACCTCATCCCGGCGATCCTGTTCTTCGGCACCGGCGCCTCCGCCGGCATCGTCGCCACCCTGATCTTCGCGCTGGCCCCCGGGGTCCGCATGACCGAGCTGGGCATCCGCCAGGTCGACGCGGAACTGGTCGAGGCCGCCGAAGCGTTCGGCACCGCCCCGCGCGCCACCCTGCTGCGCGTCCAGCTCCCGCTCGCCCTGCCCACCGTCATGGCGGGCGTCAACCAGGTCATCATGCTGGGCCTGTCCATGGCCGCCATCGCCGGCATGGTCGGCACCGGCGGCCTCGGCGGCGACGTCAACGAGGCCATCGGCCAGCTGGACGTCGGCCTCGGCTCGGAGGCCGGCGTCGCCATCGTCATCCTCGCGATCTACCTCGACCGCATGACCGGCGCGCTCGGCACCCAGGTCTCCCCGCTCGGCCGCCGTGCCGCCGCCCGGGCCCGCGCCGCGCAGGGCCTGCGGATCTGGTCGTACCGGCCCCGCCCCGCCGTCGCCCTGGTGGGAGTCGTCGTGCTCGCGCTCGTCGCGGGCGGCATGGGTGTCTTCGGCGGCCCGGCCACGCCCGCCACCGCGGCCGACGGCCAGGACGTCGGCCGGGGCCGGAAGATCACCATCGGCTACATCCCCTGGGACGAGGGCGTCGCCTCCACCTTCCTCTGGAAGGAGATCCTGGAGCGGCGCGGATACCAGGTGGAGGCCCGGCAGTTCGACGCCGGCCCGCTCTACACCTCGCTCGCCCAGGGCGACGTCGACTTCGAGACCGACTCCTGGCTGCCGACCACCCACGCCGAGTACTGGAAGAAGTACGGCGAGCAGCTCGACGACCTGGGTTCCTGGTACGGCCCGACGTCCCTGGAGCTGTCGGTGCCCGCCTACATGAAGGGCGTCGACTCCCTGGAGGACCTCAAGGGACAGGCCGGGAGGTTCGGCGGCAGGATCACCGGGATCGAGTCCAGCGCCGGAATGATGGGCCTGCTCAAGAGCAAGGTGCTCAAGGCGTACGGGCTCGACGGGGAGTACGAGGTCGTCGACAGCTCCACGCCCGCGATGCTGGCCGAGCTGAAGCGCGCGTACGCGAGGAAGCAGCCGATCGTCGTCACCCTCTGGTCCCCGCACTGGGCCTACAGCGACTACGACCTGAAGAAGCTCAAGGACCCCGAGGGCGCCTGGGGCAAGGGCGACGGGGTGCACACCCTCTCCCGCAAGGGCTTCGCGAAGGACGACCCGGTCGTCGGGAAGTGGCTGAAGGACTTCGAGCTGACCGAGAAGCAGCTCACCGGCCTCGAGGCCGAGATCAACAAGGCCGGCAAGGGCCGGCAGCAGGACGCCGTGCGCGCCTGGCTGGAGAAGAACCCCTCGGTCGCCGGTGAACTGGCCCCCGTCGAGGACTCCGCCGCCACGACGAGCTGAGGCGCGTGCGTCGAGAAGCGGCCGGTCGCGGTCGTCCCGCGATCGCCGCTCCGGGCGGACAGCCGGTACGGGCCCGCCCGACTCGCCGACGGCAGCGAGCCGTTCGGTGAGGACGACCCGATCCGGGCCGTGGCCGAGGGGGACTTGCCGACCCGGTGTCCGGAAGTGACCGGACGGACCGGGGACTTCGGGACGGAGAGGACCGGACCCGGCGGCCTGGAGGAGGAGCTCGGGCAGCCCGCTCGGGGGAGGGGCACGGGGAGGAAGCCGTCGCCGCCCGGTCGGGGGGCGCCCGGACACCGCGCGGCGGACGGCTCCACGGTGGAGGGCGGTCCGCCGCCCCGCGGCGCGCGGTTCACTCCGCCGGGTGGTCCCCCGTCGTCAGGGTTCTCCCCACCCGTACGGGGAGGAGAACCCTGACGACGGGGACCACCCGGCGTCGCGTTCCCGGAGCCCGCGGAGCCCACCCCCGTCCGGTCGGCCGTCGGCCCGCGCGCGGACCGGCGGCACCGGTGGCGGCGTACTGGCGTACGAGAGAGATCCGGACAACCGTGCCGCGGTCCGCGACCGCGCCCGGCCCGTGTGGTTCCCGCCCGCCGGGGCGGCCGCGCGTACGGCGCGCCGTCCCCCGCTCGCGCACCGCTCCGACGGCCGCCGCGCATCGGTTCGGTGCGCGCGGACCCGCCCGAACCCGGCGGGCACCGCGTGCCCCGGGGCGGCGCGAACCGTCAACCGGGCTTCGGGAGAACGGACTTCAGGGTCCGAGCGAGCCGCCGAAAGGGCCGGACGGGTGTCCCGCCCCGTGATCGGCCCTTTCGTCCCGTGCGCGGGGGCGGCGGCGCCGGGCGCGCGACGGCTCGCGCGGTGGCGCGAACTGTAACCCTCACACTCCCTCGAAGTGACAGCGATGTGACGGGTCCATGAAACGGTTTGCCGAACATGCGTAGGGTGCAAACAACTCAACAGAAGCGGCGGGCCGGAAGACCGGGCGGTTCGCGGACCGACGACGCGAGGGAGGGAGCCGGAGCGATGGGCGACCACAAAGAACAGCCCCTTCGGGTGGGCGCGGCCGTACGGCGACAGCGCCGTGCACTGCGGCTCACCCTCGCCGTCGTGGCCGAACGCAGCGGCCTGTCGGTGCCCTTTCTCAGCCAGGTGGAGAACGAGCGGGCGCGGCCCAGCAGGAGTTCCCTGGAGAGGGTCGCCGACGCCCTCGGCACCACGGCCGCCGACCTGCTCGCCGCCGCCGACCCGGCGTGCAGTGTCGACGTCGTGCGCGCCGACGCCGGGGCCGAGTTCACTCCCGGGTCCCACGCGCGCCCCCTGGTGCGCGGTCACCACCAGCTGCACGCGACCGAGTTCACCGGCGACCACGAGGAAGCACGCGAACTCCAGAACCGCAACGACAAGTTGATGTACGTCGCCGACGGGGGCGTCGAGGTCGAGGCGGAGGGACGTGCCCACCGTCTGGGGCGGGGCGACACGCTCTATCTGACGGGCGGTGTCCGGCACCGCTGGCGCGCCACCGTGCCGGACACCCGGGTGGTCGTCGTCGAGGTCGCCGGCCACGTCGACGCGGTGGAGGACCGGCGCGACTTCGGCAAACGCTGAGGGGCGAGGGCGGCGACGGGCGGCCGACGGCGGCGCGGGAGAGGATGGCGGGACACGGGAACGGCGCTGGAGAGGCGGACGGGTATGCGGGTGGTGTCCCTCGTTCCCTCGCTGACGGAGGCCGTGGCCGTGTCCGTGCCCGGGGTCCTGGTCGGCGTGACCGACTGGTGCAGCCACCCGGCGGACCTGGACGCCGCACGGATCGGAGGCACCAAGAACCCCGACGTCGACGCCGTCGTACGACTCGCCCCCGATCTCGTCGTCGCCAACGAGGAGGAGAACCGGGAGCCCGATCTGGCCGCTCTGCGGGACGCGGGGATCGAGGTGCTGGTCACCGAGGTGCGGGACGTGCCGGGGGCCTTCCGAGAACTGGACCGGGTGCTCGGCGCGTGCGGCGCGCGAGGCCGTCCGCGGTGGCTGGACGCGGCGGAGGCCGCCTGGGCCGAGCTGCCCGTCCCGGCCCGCCGCAGGACCGCGGTCGTGCCGGTCTGGCGGCGGCCCTGGACGGTGCTGGGCCGGGACACCTTCGCGGGCGACGTCCTGGCGAGACTGGGCGTCGACAACGCGTACGCGCACCACGAGGACCGCTACCCCCGTGTCCCCGTCGCCGAGCTGACGGCGACGGGCGCGGACCTGGTGGTGCTGCCCGACGAGCCGTACCGCTTCACCGCCGAGGACGGGCCGGAGGCCTTCCCGCGACTGCCCTGTGCCCTCGTCGACGGCCGCCTGCTGACCTGGTACGGCCCCTCGCTCGCCGAGGCGCCCGTGCGGCTCGGCGAGGCGCTGCGGTCATCTCGGCGATGGCCGTCCGCCCGGTGACCGCGATGACGGCGAGGTGCGGTCCTCGGGCTCCAGGAACCGTCCGGCGCTCGCGGATGCCGATGAACTCGACCTCGTGCGCGTCGACTTCGTCTTCCGCCGCAGGAGAGGGATCCGAACTCCTCTTTCTTCGCGCGTGATTCCAGCCCGGCCGGGCGAATCAGCCCGGTCGGCACGTCACTTGGGGCGTGCCGGGGCTCCGCTGGGCTGAGACCCCGTGCCGAGGGCGGCGGCCGTGGGGCGGCCTCCCGTCCCGTCCGGTCGAGGGCCGGCCGTCGCCGGCTCCGCCTGAAGACCTGATTATTCGTCCGGGTTACGGCTTTCGGGTGTTTCTGCGACACGGGCGCAAGATCCAGTGCGTCGCCGACGGGTCCGGCGGAGTTCGCACTACTTTCTGTGACTGCACAAGGCGATCTTTCACGGATCGCAACGATTCAACTCCATTGGAGATGACATGCGTAAGCTTCGTAACGCCGCTGTTCTGATCGCCGCTCTCGGCAGCATCGCGTTCGTGGGCGGCACCGCCCACGCGGGTGGTGACGACATCACCGTCAAGCAGAGCGCCACCTGCAAGTCGCACGACCTGAACCTGGACGTCCTCGGTGAGGTCGGCGTTCTCAACGGTCTGGCCGGCAACCTGCTGAACGGCGAGGGTGACCCGGGTGCCCAGGCCACCCACCTCGGCTCCACCGCGGGCTGCAGCAACAGCGCCTTCTGACATCCCGGCCGACACGTGGTCGGCGGTGAATGAACGGTCCCGACCCCGAGCCTCAGGCTCGGGGCCGGGACCTTGCGCGTGCACCGGCAGGACCCCGGAGTGGTTTCCGGCCCGGCGGTCTCCCGTGCCATCGGCATGCCGGTCACCGTCAACTCCGCCCGAAGACCTGATTATTCGCCCGCGTTACGGCTTTCGGGTGCTTCTGCGACACGGGCACAAGATCCAGCGCGTCGCCGACGGGTCCGGCGGAGTTCGCACTACTTTCTGTGACTGCACAAGGCGATCTTTCACGGATCGCAACGATTCAACTCCATTGGAGATGACATGCGTAAGCTTCGCAAGGCCGCTGTTCTCGTCGCCGCTCTCGGCAGCATCGCGTTCATGGGCGGCACGGCCCACGCGGGTGGCGGCGACGGCATCAAGGTCGGGCAGAGCACCTCCTGCAAGTCGCACGACCTGAACGCGGACGTCCTCGGCGAGGTCGGCATCCTCAACGGTGCGCTCGGCAACGCGCTGGGCGGCGAGGGCAACCCGGGCGGCCAGGCCACCCACCTCGGCTCCTCCGCGGGCTGCAACAACGACGCCTTCTGACATCCCGGCCGACGCGTAGTCGCCGGCGGATGAACGGTCCCGGCCCCGGGCCTCGAGCCCGGGCCGGGACCATTCGTATGTGCGGGCAGGACTTCGGGGTGGTCTCCGGTCCGGCGAAGGCCGGGACGCGGTGCGGGAAGGCCGTTCTCAGCGAGGTGCCGCGAGCAGCTTTCCGCCGATCAGGCCGTGGGCGGTCCGGACGGCGGCCACGGACCAGGCGGCCACCAGCAGGACGTACAGGGCGACGGCGAGCACCTCGAAGGCGGCCAGGCCGGTGTGCCGGGCCAGGCCCTCCGCGCCGGTCACGCAGGTGCCCACCGGGAAGGTGAAGGCCCACCAGGTCATCGCGAAGCCCATGCCCTGGCGGCGGGCCCGTACGACCATCGCGACGGCCAGCGCGAGCCACAGCAGGGCGAAACCGAGCACGGGGACGCCGTAGAGGACGGCGAGGAGGGTGAAGCCCTGGTCGTAGGGGGCGGGCACCACACCGGGGGCGGCGTCCGCGAACTTGCCCACCGCGGTGGTCGACTGGCCCAGCGGGCCCAGCACGAGGAACAGCGTCGGGGTGAGCGCGAGCGGCAGCGGACCGGCGGTGACGAGCCGCGCGAAGATCATCGGCAGCATCACGAACGTGGCCACCAGACTGATCCCGAACATCGCGACACAGGCGAGGAGCAGGGTCTCCCGGGGCTGTCCCGCCGGCAGGTGGGGAACGAGGAGGGGGCCGAGGGCGGCCGACACCATGGGGGCGACGATCGGCAGCAGCCACACGGGGGACGCCTGTCCGGGCTCGATCCGGTGCCGTACGACCATGAGGTAGGGGACGGCCACGGCGGCGGCGAGTCCGATCAGCGTCCCGGCGGTGAACAGGACGGTGTCCACGGCGAGGGCCGCCGGTGTCCCGATCCAGTCCCGGCCGACCAGGAGGGTGCCGCCGCCCACGGCGAGCAGGGCCATCGAGAGGCAGCCGTAGAAGGGGACCACGGCCGGGTCGAGGAAGTGGGCGCGGGCCTGGTCGCGGTGGTACGTCCAGTGCAGGGCGCGGGCGGCGAGCAGCGACACCAGCAGGGTGAGCGAGAGGGCCCACACGGCGGCGCAGGCGGTGCGCAGGCCTGGCACGTCCACGGGGAGCCCTGCTCCCGCCGTGGCCACGATCGCGGTGCCCATCACGGAGGCGTACCAGTTGGGGCCGAGATACCGGAGTGCGGCGACGGCGCGGTTTCCCGGGACACGGGGTGTCTTCGTGCCGGGGAGGATTCCCGCCTGATGGGCGGACAGGGGCTGGGCTGCGGTGACCATGACATCACAGTCGTGCCGCCGCGGGCTCCCCACCAGGGAGTGCGCGCCTATGACGGCATAAGCTGGCTTTATGAGCAGCAGCGCGGAGGATCGGCCCGGTGTCGGGATCGCGCACCGGGTTCCCGATCTGGGCGCGCTGGAGCTGCTGCTGGCCGTGGCGCGCCTCGGCAGTCTCGGGCGCGCCGCACGCGAACTGGGGATCACGCAGCCGGCGGCCAGCAGCCGTATCCGGTCCATGGAGCGGCTGCTGGGGGTGGCGCTCGTCGACCGTTCGCCGCGCGGGTCCCGGCTCACCCGTGAGGGGGCGCTCGTCACGGACTGGGCCCGGCGGGTGGTGGACGCGGCCGAGGCGTTCGACGCCGGGGCGCAGGCCCTGCGCGACCGGCGCGACTCGCGGCTGCGGGTGGCCGCGAGCATGACCATCGCCGAGTACCTGCTGCCCGGCTGGCTGATCGCGCTGCGCGCACAGCGTCCCGACACGGCCGTGTCGCTGCTCGCGGGGAACTCCGCCGCCGTGGCCGAGCGGCTCCTGACGGGCGAGGCGGACCTCGGGTTCGTCGAGGGGCTCTCGGTGCCGTCCGGTCTCGACGCCGCCGTCATCGCGCACGACCGGCTGATCGTGGTGACGGCGCCCGGACATCCCTGGGCGCGCCGCCGGGCACCCCTCGCGGCGGCGGAGCTGGCCGCCACACCGCTCATCCTGCGCGAGGAGGGGTCGGGCACGCGTCAGGTCCTCGACTCCGCGCTCGGCGGGCTCGCCCGCCCGCTGATCGAGCTGTCCTCGACGACGGCGGTCAAGGCCTCCGCCGTCAGTGGCGCGGGACCCGCCGTCCTGAGCGAACTCGCCCTCGGCGAGGAGCTCTCCGCCCACCGCCTGGTGGGCATCCCCCTGGCCGACGTCCGGCTCACCCGCGCCCTGCGCGCGGTCTGGCCCACGGGCCACCGTCCCACGGGGCCGGCCCGCGACCTGCTCTCCCTGACGCGGGGGGCGTGACGGGACAGACGTTTTTCGCCCCCTCCGCCCCTTCCCGTCCCGTACCTGGGGTTGCCGCCCCCGGACCCCCGCTTCGGCCTGGCGGCCTCGTCCTCGATCGCCGGACGGGCTGAGACTTTCCAGCGCCTCCGGGTACGTCGGGGAGGGGCGGAGGGGCGGAAAATGCCGGTGCGGGACTCGGAACGCTCAGGTCGCCGCCACGATCAGGCCCCGCATCACCCGCAGGTCGTCACCCATCTCCGGGTGCCACTGGACCCCCAGGACCCAGGCGGGGCCGGGGAGTTCGACCGCCTCCACGGTGCCGTCCGCCGCGTGCGCGCTCGCCGTGAGGCCGGCCCCGAGACGGTCGACCGCCTGATGGTGGTACGTCGGCACGGCGCACGGCTCCGGTACGAGACCGGCGTACCGCGTCCCCGGAACGGGGGTCACCTCGTGGTGTCCGACGACGCCGGTGTCCTTCACGTGTCCGTCGAGGTGCTGGACGAGGGTGCCGCCGAGGGCGACGTTCAGGAGCTGGTGCCCCCGGCAGATGCCGAGCAACGGGGTGCCCGAGTCCAACGCGGCCCGGATCAGGGCGAGTTCCCAGGCGTCGCGTTCGGGGGCGGACGGGCCCGTGTGCGGGGAGCGCTCGGCGCCGTACCGGGCGGGGTCGACGTCGGGGCCGCCCGCGACGACCACCGCGTCGAGCCGGGCGACGGTCTCGCGCGCCAGGGCCGGATCGTCCGGCGGCAGCATCACGGCGAGTCCGCCCGCCGCCCGCACGAGCCGTGGATAGCCGGCCGGCAGCAGCGCGGCCTCCATCTCCCACACGCCCCAGCGAGTCCCGGCCTCCAGATACGTACTCACACCGACCAGCGGCCTGCCCACGCGCTACTCCTCGGATCTCCTCGACGCTGTCAATGGAAAACTCTCATACCTTTGCGGGGCGGGGAGCGAAACGCGCGGCCCCGGGAGGGGGACGCGCCGGCCCCCGCGCCTCACGTCCCGCTCAGGCCAGGAACCCCCGCAGCAGCGCCGCCGTGCCCGCGCAGTGCTCCCGCATGATCTCCCGCGCCCCGTCCGCGTCCCCGTCGAGAACCGCCTCGACCAGGGCGGTGTGCTGGCGCTGCGAATGCTCCAGGTTGCGGACGAGGAGCGGGATGCAGTCGAGCAGGTCGTTGACGGACGCGCGGACGGCCGCGTACCGCGCGGTGAGGGAAGGGGAGCCGCACAGCTCCGCGAGGGTGAGGTGGAGCAGGGTGTCCCGGCGCCGGTAGTCGGCCAGCGGGGCGTCGTTCGTCCGCTCCAGCGCCTCGCGCAGCCGGGCGGCCCGCTCCGCGTCGAGCCCGTGCGCCGCGCACAGCCCGGCCGCACCCACCTCCAGGACCTCGCGGAAGCGCAGCACGTCCTCGATGTCGACCGCGGCGACCCTGCGGCGCAGTTCGTGCTCGCCCGGTGTGTCGGTGCGCGCCAGCACGAAGGTGCCGCCGTAGCGTCCGCGCCGCGACTCGACCAGCCCCTGGTCCTGGAGCACCTTCAGGACCTCGCGCAGCGTCACCCGGCTGATGCCGAGCCGCTCGGCCAACTCCCGCTCCGCGGGCAGCCGTTCGCCACCCGGCACCAGACCGAGCCGGACGATCTGGAGGATCTGTTCCAGCGCCTCCTCGAAGCCGTTGCCCGCCCGCACCGGCCGCAGGACCGGCGTCAGCCGGTCGCCCGTCCCGCGTCCGGGTTCCGCCCGCGTCATCAGGTCGCGCCCCCTTCCCAAGCAATGGTCCTCCGCAATACCTTATGGCCCTCGGCTGACCCAAGGAGGACTTTCCGGTGGCAGACCGCACACCCCCGCTCTCCGTCGAGGAACTGAGCGTCCTCGTCGAGGCCGGTGACATCGACACGGTCGTCCTGGCCTTCCCCGACATGCAGGGGCGGCTCCAGGGCAAGCGGTTCGCCGCGGCCTTCTTCCTCGACGAGGTCCTGGAGCACGGCACGGAGGGCTGCAACTACCTCCTCGCCGTCGACACCGACATGAACACCGTCGACGGATACGCCATGTCCTCCTGGGACCGGGGCTACGGCGACTTCGCCCTGCACCCCGACCTCGCCACCCTGCGGCGCGTCCCCTGGAACGAGGGCACCGCCCTGCTCATCGCCGACCTCGCCTGGAACGACGGCTCCCCGGTGGTGGCCGCCCCCCGCCAGATCCTGCGCCGCCAGCTGGAGCGCCTCGCCGCGCTCGGCTACACCGCCCAGGTCGGCACCGAGCTGGAGTTCATCGTCTTCAAGGACACCTACGAGCAGGCCTGGGACAGCGGCTACCGGGGGCTCACCCCGGCCAACCAGTACAACATCGACTACTCGGTCCTCGGGACCGGACGCATCGAGCCCCTGCTGCGCCGCATCCGCAACGAGATGCGGGGAGCGGGCCTGACCGTCGAGTCCGCCAAGGGCGAGTGCAACCCCGGCCAGCACGAGATCGCCTTCCGGTACGACGAGGCCCTCGTCACCTGCGACCAGCACGCGATCTACAAGACCGGCGCCAAGGAGATCGCCTCCCAGGAGGGCGTCTCGCTCACCTTCATGGCGAAGTACAACGAGCGCGAGGGCAACTCCTGCCACATCCACCTCTCCCTGGCCGACGCCGACGGCACCAACGTGATGGCCGGCTCCGCCGGGGACCCGGGCGGCATGTCGGAGGTGATGCGCCACTTCCTCGCCGGACAGCTCGCCGCGCTGCGCGACTTCTCCCTCCTGTACGCGCCCAACATCAACTCCTACAAGCGGTTCCAGCCCGGCTCCTTCGCCCCGACCGCCGTCGCCTGGGGCCACGACAACCGCACCTGCGCGCTCCGGGTCGTCGGCCACGGCCGCTCCACGCGCTTCGAGAACCGGCTGCCCGGCGGCGACGTCAACCCGCACCTGGCCGTCGCCGGACTGGTGGCGGCGGGCCTGTACGGCGTCGAGCGGAAGCTGGAGCTGCCCGAGGCGTGCCCGGGCAACGCCTACGCCGCCGCGTACGAGCACGTCCCCACCACCCTGCGCGAGGCCGCCGAGCTCTGGGAGAACAGCCCGATCGCCCGGGCCGCCTTCGGCGACGAGGTGGTCGAGCACTACCGCAACATGGCACGCGTCGAACTGGAGGCCTTCGACGCCGCGGTGACCGACTGGGAGCTGCGCCGCTCCTTCGAACGCATGTGAGAGGTCCTTCCGTGTCGAACGAGTCCGAGCTCCGGGTGCTCAACCCCGCCACCGAGGAGGTCGTCGCCACCGTCCCCGCCGCCACCGCCCAGGACGTGGACGACGCCGTCGTACGGGCCGGCCGGGCCCAGGTCCGCTGGGCCGCCCTCGCTCCCGCCGACCGGGCCAGGCTGCTGCGCCGCTTCGCGGCCGAGGTCGACGGCCGCATCGAGGAACTGGCCCGCCTGGAGGTCCGCGAGGCCGGCCACACCCTCGGCAACGCCCGCTGGGAGGCGGGCAACGTGCGCGATCTGCTCGACTACGCGGCCGGGGGAGTGGAACGACTGACAGGGCGTCAGATCCCGGTCGCGGGCGGCCTCGACATCACCCTCCTCGAACCGCTCGGCGTCGTCGGCGTCATCGCGCCCTGGAACTTCCCGATGCCCATCGCCGCCTGGGGCACCGCGCCCGCCCTCGCCGCGGGCAACGCCGTCGTCCTCAAACCGGCCGAGACGACCCCGCTCACGGCGCTGCGGCTGGCCGAACTCGCCCTGGAAGCGGGCCTGCCCGAGCACCTCTTCCAGGTGCTGCCCGGCGCGGGTCCCGTCGCGGGCGACGCGCTCGTCACCCACCCCGGCGTCGCGAAGATCGTCTTCACCGGGTCCACGGCCGTCGGCAAGCAGGTGCTGGCGAAAGGCTCCGCCCTCCTCAAGCGCGTCACCCTCGAACTCGGCGGCAAGAGCCCCAACATCGTCTTTGCCGACGCCGACGTCGAGGCCGCCGCCGCCTCCGCCCCCATGTCCTTCCTCGACAACTCCGGCCAGGACTGCTGCGCCCGCACCCGCATCCTCGTCCAGCGCTCCGTCCACGACCGCTTCCTCGAACTCCTCGCCCCGGCCGTCGAGTCCGTCGTCGTCGGCGACCCCTCCGACGAGCGGACCCAGATGGGCCCGCTGATCTCCGCGGCCCAGCTGGAACGCGTCCGGTCCTACGTCGACGCCGACGCGCCCGGCATCCGGGGCAAGGCCCCCGAAGGCCCCGGCTTCTGGTTCGAGCCCACCGTCCTCACCGGCGTCGGCCCCGGCGCGCGCGTGGCCGTCGAGGAGGTCTTCGGCCCCGTCGCCGTCGTGCTGCCCTTCGAGGACGAGGCCGACGCCGTCCGGCTCGCCAACGCCACCGACTACGGCCTGTCCGGCTCCGTCTGGACCCGCGACGTCGGCCGCGCCCTGCGCGTCTCCGGGGCCGTCCGCGCCGGCAACCTGTCCGTCAACTCCCACTCCAGCGTCCGCTACTGGACCCCCTTCGGCGGCTTCAAGCAGTCGGGGATCGGCCGCGAACTCGGCCCGGACGCCCTCACCGCCTTCACCGAGACCAAGAACGTCTTCATCAGCACGGAGGGTCCCGCACAGTGACTTCAGACACCCCCGAGACCGTCTGCCGCCGCCTGGTGGGCCGCACCGCCGTCATCACCGGCGCCGCCAGCGGCATCGGCCTCGCCACCGCGCGCCGGCTCGCCTCCGAGGGGGCGAACGTCGTCTGCGGCGACATCGACGAGCAGCACGGGAAGGCCGTGGCCGCCGAGGTCGGCGGAACCTTCGTCAAGGTCGACGTGACCGACCCCGACCAGGTCGAGAACCTGTTCAGGACGGCGTACGACACCTACGGCTCGGTCGACATCGCCTTCAACAACGCGGGCATCTCACCGCCCGACGACGACTCCATCCTGGACACCGGCCTGGAGGCATGGAAGCGCGTCCAGGAGGTCAACCTCACCTCCGTCTACCTGTGCTGCAAGGCCGCCATCCCCTACATGCGCCGCCAGGGCCGGGGCTCCATCGTCAACACCGCCTCCTTCGTGGCCCGGATGGGCGCGGCGACCTCCCAGATCTCGTACACGGCCTCCAAGGGCGGGGTCCTGGCCATGTCCCGCGAACTCGGTGTCCAGTTCGCCCGGGAGGGCATCCGGGTCAACGCGCTCTGCCCGGGCCCGGTCAACACCCCGCTGCTCCAGGAGCTGTTCGCCAAGGACCCCGAGCGGGCCGCGCGCCGGCTCGTGCACATCCCGGTCGGACGGTTCGCCGAGGCGGACGAGATCGCGGCGGCCGTCGCGTTCCTCGCCAGCGACGACTCCTCGTTCGTGAACGCCACCGACTTCCTGGTGGACGGGGGCATCTCGGGCGCGTACGTCACACCGCTGTAGCCCGGCCGCGGGTACGGACCGGGTGGGAGGCGGCTTCCCGCCACCCCCGCCCGCGGCCCCCGGGGACCGCTCGTCCCGGCACGTCCCGCCGCCGGCGGCGGCACTAGAGTGCCGGGATGAGCATGACGCCCCCACCCGGCTGGTACCGCGACCCGTCGTACCCGCTCGTCGAGCGCTGGTGGGACGGGACCGCGTGGACCGACCACCGGCGTCAGCCCGAAGCGCCCCAACAACCCCTGATACAGACCCCGTCGGCCGACGGCTCCGGCTCCGGCCGGGCCAAGGCCGTCGCCCTCGTGACGGCCGCCGTCGTCCTCGTGGCCGCGATCGTCACGGGCGCCGTGCTGCTGAGCCAGGACGGCGACGACGAGAGCGTGGCACGGACCACGCCCGCGACCGCCTCTCCCGGCCGGACCGACGGGCCCTCGCCGTCACCGTCCGCCCCCTCGCCCTCGGCCGGTGATCCGTCCGTCGTCGTGGACGAGCTGAACGGCATCACCTTCCCGGTCCTCGACGGCTGGGCGAAACCGCAGTACGCCACCGACCACGACATGGTGCTGTCGACCCCGCGCACCTACGACTGCCCGGGCGACCCCGGTCTGTGCCGGCACGGCCGGGTCGACTCGCTCACCGTCACGGCCACCGACGAGACCTCCCCGAAGGCCCTCGCCGAGGGGGACATCGAGGACGCCGCCGACAGCGCCTACGGCCACGACCTCGTCGGCAGCCGTCCCTTCCGCGGCATCACCTCCCACCAGGTGGTGAAGTCCGGCTCGGTCGCCGTCGCCGGACGCGCCGGATATCTCGTGCGCTGGAAGGTCAGGACCGGTGTGGGGCCCGGGGGTTGGGTCGAGTCGCTGGCCTTCCAGTCCAGCGTGGGCTCGCAGTCCCTGGTCATCGTCCGGTTCGCCATCGACGCCGGCGCCGACGCACCGCCGCTGTCCGACATGGACAGGATCACCGCGGGCATCCGCTCGGTGGGCGGGAAGGACGCGGGCGGCGGGGTGGGCAGCAGCATCGGCCCGTCCGAGTGAACGACGGCCGTCCGGCCCGGGGACGGGTGTCCCCGGGCCGGACGGCCGGGTACGGACGGGCGCCCGCCCTCCCGGCGGAAGGTCCTGACCCCGCGGGTCAGAGGAAGGTGTGGCCCTCTCCGCGGTAGGTCGGGACGGAGGCCGTGACCGTGTCGCCCTCCACGAGGTGCAGTGTGTCGAACCGCTCGCACAGCTCACCGGCCTTCGCGTGCCGGAACCACACCTTGTCGCCGATGAGCAGATCGTCCGCGGGGGAGCCGAGCAGCGGGGTCTGCACCTCGCCGGGACCCTCCTGGGGGTCGTAGGACAGCCCCTCCGGCAGATACGGGACGGGCAGCCGGTCTGCGCCCGCGGCCCCGGAGGCGGGATATCCGCCGCCCAGCACGGTCACCACACCCACACCCGGCCGGCGCACCACGGGCTGGGCGAACAGCGCGGCCGGACGTCCGCTGAAGGACGTGTAGTTGTCGAAGAGCCTCGGCACGTAGAGCCCCGACCCGGCAGCGATCTCGGTGACCGCGTCCTCGGCGGCCGTGTGCTGGACGCTGCCGGTGCCGCCGCCGTTGACGAACTCGAGGTCCGGCTCCACGGCCCGTACCGCCCGGACGGCCTCCGCGCGCCGCTCGGCGAGCTCCTTGCGGGCGGTCGCCTGCATGAGCCGCACCGCCCGCGAGCGCAGCGGACGCCCCGAGACCGCGTCACCGACGCCCGCGATGTGACCCTCGTACGCCATGATCCCCACCAGCTTGAACCCGGGCGCGCGCTTGACCGCACGGGCCAGGTCCGCGACCTGGGCGGGGGAGTGCAGCGGCGAACGCAGCGCCCCGACCCGGACCCGGCCGCCGAACAGCCTGAGCGAGGTGTCGAGTTCCAGACAGACCCGGACGACCTCCTTGCCGCCCTCGCGCGCCTCGTCGATGAGACGCAGCTGCGCCGGGTCGTCGATCATGACGGTCACCGCGGCGGCGAGCTTGGGGTCGGAGGCCAGCTCGGCGTAGCCCTTGCGGTCGGCCGACGGATAGGCGAGCAGGACGTCGTCGAAACCGGACCGGGCCAGCCACAGCGACTCGGCGAGGGTGAACGACATGATCCCCGCGAAGCCGTCCCGCTCCAGGACCCGTTCCAGCAGGGCACGGCAGCGGACGGACTTGCTGGCGACGCGGATCGGCTTCCCGCCGGCCCGGCGGACCAGGTCGTCCGCGTTCGCGTCGAAGGCCTCCAGGTCCACGATGGCGACGGGGGCGTCGAGATGAGCGGTGGCCCGGTCGTAGCGGGCCCTGTCGGCGGCACGGGCAGTCATGAGCGAAGACTGCCAGACTCCATTACCGCAGGGTAGGGGGATGTTCCGGGCAGATGCCCCGGGGCCTCGTACTGGTTCCCGCCCGACGTGCGTCAACCCGTAGAGTGACGTGGACGCAGGGAGGGACGACCTCGCCTCGGCGGGTCCTGCCCGGGGTGACGGTCCACCGGCGCGGGTATGCGTGCCCGTGGTGGACCTCTCGCGCACACGAAACGGCTCGCCGAGCTCCGGGGCGTCCGACAGCCCGGTACGAGGAAACGGGGGGTGCATGAGTACGGAAGCGCGGCGTGCCTCGAATCCCCGGCGCCCCGACGTCCCGCCCGCCGCGGCCGCTCGGACCCCGCAGCCCCCCGTGAACCCGTCGGCTCCAGGCCGTCCTCCGGTTCCGCCGGAGCCGGTCCGTCCGCCCGGACCGGACCTGTCGGGCGGGGAGGACTGGTCCGCCGAGGACCCCGCGCCGCTCGTGCCGGGGTCCCCCTCCGGGGCAGGGCGGACCGCGTTCCCTTCCGGACCCGGGCAGGCCGCGTCCGACCGCGCTCCGTCGGTTCCGCCGCGCCCCGCGGGCCCGCCCCGTGGCACGGTCCCGCCGGTACCGCCCCAGCCCGTCCGGCCGCCGTCGGCGCCGGACCGGTCCGGCGTGCCGGGCGGACGCTCCACGGCCGGAGGCGGTTTCCGCCCCTCCGACGAGGCTTTCGCGCCGGATCCGTTCGTGGTGTCGGCTTTCGGGCCGGGGCCCGGACACGCTCCGCGGGTGCCCGAGCCACCGCGGGCCTTCGACTTCTCCGACACCTCCACGGACGCCGGCGCGGCGCCCGGTACCGCGAACGCCCCGGGGGCGGGCCCGTCGCCCGAGCCGGGACCGGACTCGTCCGGCGCACCCGCGTCCGCCCCGTCCGATGCCCCGGGGCCCGCCCCGTCCGGCAGGCCGGGTGCCACCGCGTCCGGCGCGCCGGAATCCACCGCGACCGGTGCGCCGAGGACCGTCTCGCTCGTCCGGCCGAGGGCCGCCACGACCGGTGAGTCCGGGACCGCCTCCGGTACCTCCGGGACCGTCTCGTCCGGCGGACCGGCGTCCGCGTCGACCGGTGCGGCCGGTGCGCCGGGACCGGCCGGGGCCCGTGCGCCGAGGTCCGCCTCACCTGCTGCCCCGGGGGCCGCCTCACCCGCCGCGCCGGAGTCCGTGTCGCCCGGCAGGCCGTGGTCCACCCCGCCCGGTGCGCCGGAGACCGACGTGCGACGGCCGGCCTCGTCCGGTGCGCCGGGGTCCGACGAGCTGCGGTCCGCCCCGAACGGCACGCCGGGATCCGACGTACGACCGTCCGCCCCGAACGGCACGCCGGGACCGGACGCCCCCCGGTCCGTCCCGACCGGTCCGCCACCGTCCGGCGCACCGCGCCCGGCCCCGGAAGCCGCCGCGTACGGTTCCGCGCCGTCCCCGTCGGAGCGCCCGGCCCCACCCTCGGCGACCGCGCGGCGTTCCGCGCCGGACACCGCTCCGCGAGGCCCCGGATCCGCGTCGCGGCCGGAGGACCGGCACCACCTCCCCCCGCGCCCCGAGGGCCGGACGGGTCCGCCGGTCCCGCCGCCCCCGGCGGCCTCCGCACGCTTCCCGGACACGCCGCCCGCGTCCGCCGGGCCCGCACGTCCCGACGGGGCGCCGCACCCGGCGGGGCCCTCACGCCCCGGCGGGACACAGCGTCCCGCGCCCCGCCCCGCCAGGCTGTCGCATCCCGCCGCGCCGCAGCGCCCGTCCGGGCCCCCGCGCCCCGCCGGGTCCGCGCCGCCGGCCGAACCCCCGCGGTCGTTCGGCCCGGCACCCGCTTCCGGGACCTCGCACCCCTCCGGGACGGCGCAGCCGTCCGAGCCCGCACCGTCCTTCGGCCCGTCCCGCGGCTTCGGAGCCCCGCGGCCCGGCGAGTCCTCAGGCCCGTCCGGACCTCACCGTCCGTCCGGCACCCCGCACCCCTCCGTGCCCTCACAGCCCTCCGAGCCCCCGCGTCCGTCCGATCCCGCGGTGCCCGGGCGGGCCGCGGCGGCGGGGCAGGCCCCCGTTCCCGGGGAGCGGGTCACGGAGGCGGCACGGGAGACATGGTCCGGACGGGACGACCGGCCGTCCGCGGCCACGCACCCGTTCGTTCCGTCCCCGTCCACGGCGGTGCCCGAAGGCGCGCCCCCTGGCGCGGAGCGCCCCTTCGTGCCGTTCGCGGAACCCGGGACGTACGGCGGAGGCACCGTGCGGCCGCGTCCGTTCCGCGGACGGGCCCGGCCCCTGGCCGTGACCGCCGCGACCTGTGTCGTTCTCGGACTCGGGCTCATCGGCGGCGCGGTGACCGGGAGTTGGCTCACCGGTGACGACGCGGACGGACCCGGTTCGCCCGGCGCCTTCACGGCGGCCGGAGAGCTCTGGCACGGCGTGCCCGTGGACCGGCTCTTCCCGCCGACCGTGCGCGGCGACGGCGCGGGCCCCGGCGGTTCCGACCGCACCTGGACGCGGATCGCCGTCGCCCCCGACACCGGCTGCAAGGACGCCTTCGACCCGCTGCTGCGCCAGGCCCTCGCCCCCGTCGGCTGTCTGCGCCTGCTGCGTGCCACCTACGTGGACGCGACCCGCAGCCATGTCACCACCGTCGGCCTGCTGTTCACCAAGGCGGACGCCGCGGGCATGACCTCCTTGAAGGCCCGCTTCCGCAAGGAGGGCCTGGACCGGCGCACCGACCTGCTGCCCCTTCCCTACGCGGCCAAGGGCACCGACGCCGAGGGCTTCGGCAAGAACCAGCGTGCCTCCTGGACCCTGTCGGTCCTCACGGACGCCCCCGCCGTCGTGTACGCGGTCTCGGGGTTCGCGGACGGCCGCACCGTCGCCGGCCCGCAGCCCGCCGCCGACGCGATGAAGCCGGACTCGACCACGGCCGCGGCCCAGGCGGGCCTCGGCCACGAGGCGAAGGGCCTCGCGGACCGGGTCGAGCGGGGCCTTCGCAAGACCGTCACCTCGACCACGGAGAAGCCGTCATGAACCGCGACGACGGCCCCGGCGGCCGTACCGAGCAGAGCCGCGGGCCCGGTGCCGCCGGAACGCCGGCTCCCGCCGACCGCGTCCGGCGGGCCCGCGCACCCAGGCTCTCCCGCAGGTCCGGCGCTCTCGCCGCCGCCCTCGCGGCGTCCCTCGCGCTGGTGCCCTCGACCGTCGCGCACGCCGACGGCATACGCGCCCAGCAGTGGGGTCTCGACGCGATGCACACGCAGCAGGCGTGGCGCACGACCAAGGGCAAGGGCATCACCGTCGCCGTCCTCGACACCGGCGTCGACGCCCTGCACCCGGACCTCAAGGGCAACGTGCTCGCGGAGAAGGACCTGGTGGGTTTCGGCGCGAGCCGCGGCGACCGGACCTGGGCCCGGCACGGCACCGCCATGGCGGGCATCATCGCCGGGCACGGCCACGGGCCGGGCGACGCCGACGGCGTCATGGGAATCGCCCCGGAGGCGAAGATCCTGCCCGTCCGCGTCATCCTCGAGGACAAGGACCCGGCCCGCTCCAAGGCCCGCAACACCCGGGGCAACGCGCTCGCGGACGGCATCCGCTGGGCCACCGACCACGGCGCCGACGTCATCAACCTCTCCCTCGGCGACGACTCCAGGTCCGCGCACCCCGAGCCCGCCGAGGACGAGGCCGTCCAGTACGCGCTGAGCAAGGGGGTCGCCGTCGTCGCCTCGGCCGGAAACGGAGGCGAGAAGGGCGACCACATCTCGTACCCCGCCGCCTACCCCGGCGTGATCGCGGCGGCCGCAGTCGACCGCTACGGAACCCACGCCTCCTTCTCCACCCGCCGCTGGTACGCCACCGTCAGCGCCCCGGGCGTCGACGTGGTCATCGCCGACCCGGACGACCGGTACTACGAGGGCTGGGGCACCAGCGCGGCGTCCGCGTTCGTCTCCGGCGCGGTCGCGCTCGTCAAGGCCGCCCACCCGGGGCTGTCCCCGGCGCAGATCAAGCAGCTGCTGGAGGACACCGCCCGCAACGCTCCCTCCGGGGGCCGCGACGACTCCCGCGGCTTCGGCTTCGTCGACCCCGCCGCCGCCATCGAGGCGGCCGGCCGGCTGAAGCCGGAGGGACTCGAGCCGGCCGAGTACGGCCGCAAGTACTTCGGCACCGGCCCCGACGCCCCCGACGACGACAGCGGTTCGGCCGGCTGGGCCGCCCCCCTCGCGGGAGGCCTGGGCCTGGCCCTGCTGGGAGCGGCGGCGTTCCTGTGGCGCGTCCGCAGGAACGCTCCGTTCGAACGGCCTTAGCCGCGAACGCAGTTCGGGGAGCACCCGGTGCTCCCCGGCGCGCCGGGCCCGTCGGTCCCGGAGTCCCGGCCTCGCCCTTCCGGCCGGAGCCCTCAGTCCTCGGTCGTGTCCTGGAACGCGGACACCGCGGCCTTCGACACCGCTTCCACCAGCGAAATGCCCTTCGCCTGGGTGGAATTCCCGTTCGACAGCGCCGCCACCAGGTAGTCGTGGCCGCCTGCGGAGATCCTCCCGATGCTGTTGACGTCCCACAGCCCGGTCGTGCTCCGTGCCAACCAGCCGTTCTTCAGCGCCCATCGAGAACCGTCGGCGGCCGCCGACACCCCCCACCGCTGGTCGGTCTCGATCTCGCCCATGAGTCCCTGGAGATAGGACCGCGAGGCCGCGCTCAGCTCGGAGTCCTCCCCGAACACCTGCCGGAGCAAGGTCAGTTGGTCGCTCGCGGTGGTCTGGGTCAGCCCCCACAGCTCGCCGTCGCCGCCCTGGGTGGCCGTCAGGCCGAAGCGCTCGTTCGCGGAGTCCAGACCGTCGGCCCGGCCGATCGCCGCCCACAGCGCGGTCGCCGACGCGTTGTCGCTGTTCTCGATCATCCTGGTGGCGTACGCCTTCTCCTGCGCGGTGAGATGCCGGTCCGCGTCCTGCGCCTGGAGCAGCAGCGCGGCCAGGATGTTCACCTTGACGATGCTCGCGGTGTCGAAGGCCGCGTCACCGTGGGCGGCGCTCTCGCCGGAGTCGACGTCGAGGACGGCGACCGACGTCTTCGCGCCGGTCTCCGGCGTCACCGACCCCAGCGCCTTCGCGAGCAGCGCGTCCCGGTCCACGGAGGGTTCCGCCACGGGTTCCACCGATGCCTCCTCGCTCCCGGCCGGCGACGCGGAGGACGGTGCCGGCGCCGCCGACGATACGGCGGACGGGCCGTCGTGCGCCTGTGCCTTCATGTACACCGTCCCGGCCGCCGTGGCGCCGACGAGGACGACGGACGCCACCGCGGCGGACAGGAGCGGCTTGCGTCGGGAGGGCCGGGCGCGACGCCCGCGTGCTCTGTGACGGTCCATCCGGCGATGCTGGACGGCCGGGCTGTGCCCGCGGTTAGGCGCGTGTTAGAGGCGTGTCAGGGAAGGCTGAGAAACTCATGAATCCCGTTGCCCGCGGGTCACGGGGGCCGCACAAGCGCAGCAGGATCCCCCCGATAGGGTCGGGGACCGTGGCGAACAAGAACATTCCCGACTCAGGCTTCTCCGACGACGACGGCTCCGCGGACCCCCGGCTGAGCGCCGCTCTCGCGGACTGGTCCGCGGACCGGGGCGCCGTACCGCTGGTCCTGGAGGCGCTCAGGGGCGCCCGGCTGCTCGTGCCCGTCGTGGCGATCCTCGGCGAGGTCGAGGAGGACGAGAACGGGCTGCGCCGTGAGAAGACCAGCGACATGGCGGTGCCCACGCTCAAGGCCGGCGGCCGCACGGCCCTGCCCGCCTTCACGTCCACGGACTCGCTGGCCCGCTGGGACCCCGAGGCCCGCCCCGTGGCCGTACGCCTGAACCAGGTCCTGGAGGCTGCGGCGCACGAGAAGGCCGACACGATCGTGGTGGACATGGCCGGACCCGTGTCCTACGAGCTGACCGGTTCCGCCCTGCTGGCGCTCGCCGAGGGACGCACGACCACCGATCCGCTCGCCGACCCCGCCGTGGTCGAGGCGGTACGGGCCGCGGTCGCCGCCGAGCCCCGGGTGGCCCGCGCCCATCTCGGCCCGGGACCGGCGGACGGCACCCTCGCGCTCGTGCTCGACCCGTCGGCCGCGCCCGCCGAGACCGCCCGCGCGGTGGCCGAGCGGCTCGCGGCCGACGAAACACTGAGGGCCCGCCTGGTGCGCGGCCTCGACCTGGCACTGCTGCCGGCCGGGGCGACGCCTCCGGGCGAGCCCCTGTACGTACGCGGATAGGCGCACGGGAGGGTCCGTGTCCGTACGCCGCACGGACACGGGTCAGCCGTAGACGGGGCCCGTGTACTTCTCGCCGGGGCCCTGGCCCGGCTCGTCCGGGACCAGGGACGCCTCGCGGAAGGCCAGCTGGAGGGACTTGAGGCCGTCGCGCAGCGGCGCCGCGTGGAAGGAGCTGATCTCGGTCGCGCTCGCGTCGAGCAGCCCGGCGAGCGCGGTGACCAGCTTGCGCGCCTCGTCCAGGTCCTTGTGCTCGTCGCCCTCCTCGGTGAGACCGAGCTTCACGGCTGCGGCGCTCATCAGGTTGACGGCGACCGTCACGATGACCTCGACCGCGGGGACCTCGGCGATGTCGCGGGTCATGGTGTCGAAGTCGGGGTTCTGGGGAGGGGTGTCACTCATGCCCCACACGATAGGCCCCGGCGCGCGCGCCCCCGTCCACGGGAGCCTTCCGCCCGGTGGGGGAGGGGAGCCTCCCCGTCCGGTGGGCGGCGGGGAGGAAGCCGCCGGTTAGCGCGTACCCGGCGGAACTGCTAACCTTGTGTAACGACCGGCCGGACATGTATGTGCCCGGCCCACAAGTGGAGGCTCCGATCTCCCACCTGACCGCCTTCCGGGCGGCGGGTCATCCGGTCAGGCGGCCGCCATCGTTCCGTACGGACGATGGAGTCGCCCGATTGCGCGCCCCGCGGTTGACCGCGGCGGTGCTCCGGTTGTCATGGAGCCCCGCCTGTGTCCCGTCCGGGGCATTTTTTCGTGCCCTGCGGTGGTTGGTCGAAGTGTCATCAGAGACATACGCGGCTGTCCGCCAGACCGCCGTGTGGTGCTACCGAGGAGGATCCATCAGCGCCGAGCCCCGCATCAACGACCGGATTCGCGTTCCCGAAGTGCGACTTGTCGGTCCCAGCGGCGAGCAGGTCGGGATTGTTCCGCTTGCCAAGGCCCTTGAGCTTGCTCAGGAGTACGACCTCGACCTCGTCGAGGTGGCGGCGAACGCCCGCCCGCCCGTCTGCAAGCTCATGGACTACGGCAAGTTCAAGTACGAGTCGGCCATGAAGGCCCGTGAGGCGCGCAAGAACCAGGCGCACACGGTCATCAAGGAGATGAAGCTCCGGCCGAAGATCGACCCGCACGACTATGACACGAAGAAGGGTCACGTCGTCCGGTTCCTCAAGCAGGGCGACAAGGTCAAGATCACGATCATGTTCCGTGGTCGCGAGCAGTCCCGGCCGGAGCTCGGCTACCGACTGCTGCAGCGCCTCGCGACGGACGTCGAGGACCTCGGGTTCATCGAGTCGAACCCGAAGCAGGACGGCCGAAACATGATCATGGTTCTCGGTCCGCACAAGAAGAAGACCGAGGCGATGGCCGAGGCCCGTGAGGCTCAGGCGGCTCGCAAGGCGGAAGCGAAGGCCAACCCCGGCCGCTCGCAGAACGCCGCCGAGGAGGGTGTCGCCGAGAGCGCGCCCGCCGAGGCCGAGTCGGCGGAGACCCCGGCCGAGGCGTCAGCCGAGGCCTGATCCCAGGGCCACCGGCCCGGGGATGCCAACCGATACATATGACGTTCCACCCGTGCCCGGTCCTGCGACCGGGCACCGGAACGCCACTGACGAGGAGAGAACGGCGCTATGCCGAAGAACAAGTCGCACAGCGGTGCCAGCAAGCGCTTCAAGATCACCGGCTCCGGCAAGGTGCTCCGTGAGCGCGCCGGCAAGCGCCACCTGCTCGAGCACAAGTCGTCCCGCGTGACGCGCCGCCTCACCGGCACCGCCGAGATGGCCCCGGGCGACACCGCGAAGATCAAGAAGCTTCTCGGCAAGTGACGTACCGGCGCCCAGCGCCGTACGTCTGATCCGGGACCCCATCGATTTCGGGTCGTGTGAGTCCAACCACGGCCCCGCTACAAGGAGTTAAAAAGTGGCACGCGTCAAGCGGGCAGTCAACGCCCACAAGAAGCGCCGGGCGATCCTCGAGGCGGCCTCCGGCTACCGCGGTCAGCGTTCGCGCCTGTACCGCAAGGCCAAGGAGCAGGTCACCCACTCGCTGGTCTACAACTACAACGACCGCAAGAAGCGCAAGGGCGACTTCCGTCAGCTGTGGATCCAGCGCATCAACGCTGCGGCCCGCCAGAACGGCATGACGTACAACCGCCTCATCCAGGGTCTGAAGGCCGCCAACGTCGAGGTGGACCGCAAGATCCTCGCGGAGCTGGCCGTCAACGACGCCAACGCGTTCGCCGCGCTCGTCGAGGTCGCGCAGAAGGCCCTGCCCGCGGACGTCAACGCGCCGAAGGCCGCGTGACGCTGCGCTGGCTCTAGCCGACGTGACTGAAGGACCCGCAGGTGTGAAAACCTGCGGGTCCTTTGTCGCTGACCCCACGGGCAGTCGTTTCGGGTGCGGGCCGTCGGGTGCTGGTCGCGCAGTTCCCCGCGCCCCTGGAGGTCGCAGCCACCCCCCGCTGCCGTGCGAGCCGCACGGATATCGGCCGCACAGATATCGAAGGTGAACCAGAACATGCCCCCCGCCGCTCCCGAGCTGATCTCTCCGCGCTCGCCGCGTGTCTCCGCCGCGCGGCGGCTCGCCCGGCGGAACTTCCGGGGGAAGGAGCGGCTGTTCCTCGCGGAGGGACCGCAGGCCGTGCGGGAGGCGGCGGCGCACGGAGACGGCACGCTCGTCGAGCTGTTCGCCACCGTGGAGGCCGCCGAGCGGTACGCCGACCTCGTCGCGGAGGCCCGTACCGCCGGAGCCCGGGTGCACCTCGCCGACGAGCAGGTCATCGCGGACATCTCCACGACGGTGACCCCGCAGGGGATCGTCGGCGTCTGCCGGTTCGTCGACACGCCCTTCGAGGAGATCCTCGCCGCCCGCCCCAGGCTCGTCGCCGTGCTCGCGCACGTCCGCGACCCCGGGAACGCCGGGACCGTGCTGCGCTGCGCGGACGCCGCCGGCGCCGACGCCGTCGTTCTCACCGACGCCTCCGTCGACCTCTACAACCCCAAGGCCGTGCGCGCCTCCGTCGGGTCCCTGTTCCATCTGCCCGTCGCCGTCGGCGTGCCCGTCGAGCAGGCCGTGGCCGGACTCAAGGACGTCGGCGTCCGCATCCTCGCCGCCGACGGCGCGGGCGAGGACGACCTCGACGACGAACTCGACAAGGGGACCATGGGCGGCCCCACGGCCTGGGTCTTCGGCAACGAGGCCTGGGGGCTTCCGGAGGAGACCCGTGCGCTCGCCGATGCCGTCGTGCGCGTTCCGATCCACGGAAAGGCCGAGAGCCTGAACCTGGCCACGGCCGCGGCCGTATGTCTCTACGCGTCGGCCCGTGCACAGCGCGCCTCCACAGGGTGCCGCTCCGTCACCGGCAGCTAGTAGGGTGACGGGCCCGGGGGCCCTCTGCGCCGGACGAGAGGTGGGGTAAGGGGATGAGTGTCGGCACGGGCGGTGCCCAGAGCGCGCTGCGCGCGCGGGACGCGCGCGGCGCGTCCGCGTCCCGGCACGATGACACCGCCGCGACCGGCACCGGACTCGGCATAGACCCCGACGACCTGCCCGACGGGATCGTCGTCGCCGACGAACACGGCCGGGTCGTGTGCTTCAACGCCGCCGCCGCCCGGATCACCGCGGTCCCGGCCGCCGAGGCCCTGGGCCGCCGACTCGAATCGGCCCTCCCGCTGGAGGACCTGGAGGGCCGGCGCTGGTGGCAGCTGACCGACCCCTACGGCGGTCTCGCCATCCGCAACGGCCAGCCCGAGCGGAACCTGCTGCTCCCCGGCGGCCGCGAGATCCTCGTCTCCGCGCGCTACGTGCGCACCCACCCCACCGGGCCGGTCCGCCGGGTCGTCGTCTGCCTGCGCGACACCGAGGCCCGCCGCCGCACCGAGCGCAGCCACGCCGAGCTGATCGCCACGGTCGCCCACGAACTGCGCTCCCCGCTCACCTCCGTCAAGGGCTTCACCGCGACCCTGCTCGCCAAGTGGGAACGCTTCACCGACGACCAGAAGAAACTGATGCTGGAGACCGTCGACGCCGACGCCAACCGCGTCACCCGGCTCATCGCCGAACTCCTCGACATCTCCCGCATCGACTCCGGGCGCCTCGAAGTGCGCCGCCAGCCCGTCGACATCGCCGCCGCCGTCGGCCGGCACATCCAGGCGTACGTCGCCTCCGGCCAGCCCGCCGACCGCTTCCTGCTGCGCATCGAACAGCCCCTGCCCGCCCTGTGGGCCGACCCCGACAAGATCGACCAGGTGCTCAGCAACCTGATCGAAAATGCGGTGCGCCACGGCGAGGGAACCGTCACCATCGAGGTGGCACCCTCCACGTCCCCGCGCGAGCGGCCGGACGAGGAGGGCACGGCGAACGCCGTCACGTCGGTCACCGTGAGCGACGAGGGCACCGGAATCCCGGAGGAGTCCATGAACCGCGTCTTCACCCGCTTCTGGCGGGGCAGCAAGCGCGGCGGCACCGGCCTCGGGCTCTACATCGTCAAGGGCATCGTCGAAGCCCACGGCGGCACCATCACGGTCGGCCGCGCCCCCGGCGGGGGCGCCGAGTTCCGATTTACGCTGCCCGTGGGCACCCCGGCGTATCTCCTCTAGCGCCACAGCGGCCCCCACGGGCTCATCCGCACGGGAACACCGCCGGGACGCCCCGTCCTGGTCGGGCCCCCACCCCCGATAGACTCGGCCTTTGGCACCTTTGCGTCCACTCATCTGCGGACGATTCGTCTCCGAGTCGATGACGGGGACCCTCAGCCAGCCAACCGGAAGCACGGGAAGAGATGTCGGCACCTAATAAGTCGTACGACCCTGTAGAGGTCGAGGCCTTGAAACCGGAAGAGATCGAGCGCATGCGGGACGAGGCGCTCGCCGCCTTCGCCGCCGCCGGTGACCTCGACGCGCTCCAGGAGGCCAAGGTCGCCCACACCGGCGGCACCTCCCCGCTGGCCCTCGCCAACCGCGAGATCGGCGCACTGCCCCCGCAGGCCAAGGCCGCGGCCGGCAAGCTCGTCGGCCAGGCCCGAGGCGCCGTGAACAAGGCCCTCGCCGCCCGCCAGGGCGAACTGGAGGCCGAGCGGGACGCCCGCGTACTGGTCGAGGAGGCGGTGGACGTCACCCTGCCGTACGACCGCGTACCGTCCGGCGCCCGGCACCCGCTGACCACCATGATGGAGCGGGTCGCGGACGTCTTCGTCTCCATGGGGTACGAGGTCGCCGAGGGCCCCGAGGTCGAGGCGGAGTGGTTCAACTTCGACGCCCTCAACTTCACGCCCGACCACCCGGCCCGGCAGATGCAGGACACCTTCTTCGTCGAGGGCCCCGAGGGCACCCACGGCGACGAGTCCGGTGTCGTGCTGCGCACCCACACCTCGCCGGTGCAGGCCCGCGCCCTGCTCGACCGGGAGCCGCCCGTCTACGTCGTGTGCCCCGGCCGCGTCTACCGCACGGACGAGCTCGACGCCACGCACACCCCGGTCTTCCACCAGATCGAACTGCTGGCCGTCGACGAGGGCCTGACCATGGCCGACCTCAAGGGCACCATGGACCATATGGTCCAGTCGCTCTTCGGCTCGGACATGAAGACCCGGCTGCGCCCGAACTACTTCCCGTTCACCGAGCCGTCCGCCGAGATGGACATGCTCTGCTACGTCTGCAAGGGCGAGTCCGTCGGCAACCCCGACCGCCCCTGCCGGACCTGCTCCTCCGAGGGCTGGATCGAGCTCGGGGGCTGCGGCATGGTCAACCCCCGGGTGCTGGTCGCCTGTGGCGTGGACCCGGAGAAGTACAGCGGATTCGCCTTCGGGTTCGGCATCGAGCGGATGCTGATGTTCCGTCACAACGTTGAAGACATGCGAGACATGGTCGAGGGTGACGTCCGGTTCACCCGGCCGTTCGGGATGGAGATCTGATGCGGGTCCCGCTTTCTTGGCTGCGGGAGTACGTCGACCTGCCGGCGACGGAGACCGGGCGCGACGTCCAGGCCAAACTCATTTCGGCAGGACTCGAGGTCGAGACGGTCGAGCAGCTCGGCGCCGACCTCAAGGGCCCCCTGGTCGTCGGCCAGGTGCTCACCATCGAGGAACTGACGGAGTTCAAGAAGCCCATCCGCTTCTGCACCGTCGACGTCGGCACCGCCAACGGCACCGGTGAGCCCCAGGAGATCGTCTGCGGCGCGCGCAACTTCGCCGTCGGCGACAAGGTGGTCGTGGTCCTGCCCGGCGCCGTCCTGCCCGGCGACTTCGCGATCGCCGCGCGCAAGACGTACGGCAAGACCTCGCACGGCATGATCTGCTCCGGCGACGAGCTGGGCATGGGCGACGACGGCAGCGGCGGCATCATCGTGCTGCCGCCGGAGGTCGAGCCCGGCACCGACGCGATCGAGCTGCTCCAGCTCGTCGACGAGGTCCTCGACATCGCCGTCACGCCCGACCGCGGTTACGCGCTGTCGCTGCGCGGTGTGGCCCGCGAGGCCGCCATCGCCTACGGCCTGCCGCTGCGCGACCCCGCGCTGCTCGACGTACCGGCCCCGAACGCGTTCGGTCACCCGGTGCAGATCAGCGACCCCATGGGCTGCGACCGCTTCACCGCGCGCACGGTGACCGGCCTCGACCCCGACGCCCGGTCCCCGATCTGGCTGCGCCGCCGGCTGCAGAAGGCCGGCATGCGCCCGGTCTCGCTGGCCGTCGACGTCCCCAACTACGTGATGCTGGAGCTCGGCCAGCCCCTGCACGCCTACGACCGCAGCCGGGTCGAGGGCACCATCGGCGTGCGCCGGGCCGAGCGGGGCGAGAAGCTCACCACCCTCGACGGCGTCAAGCGCACGCTGGACGCGGGCGACCTGGTGATCACCGACGACCGCGGCCCCATCGGCCTCGCGGGCGTCATGGGCGGCGCCCACACCGAGATCGACGACACCGAGGGCACCACCACCGAGGTCGTCATCGAGGCCGCGCACTTCGACCCGATCTCCATCGCGCGCACGGCCCGCCGGCACAAGCTGGCCTCCGAGGCGTCCAAGCGCTTCGAGCGCGGCGCCGACCCCGCGGCCACCTCGGCCGCGGCCCAGCGGACCGTGGACCTCCTCGTGCTCCTCGCCGGCGGCACCGCCGACGCCGGGGTCACCGAGGTGATCGCGCCGTCCGCGCCGCACACCATCACCATCCCGGCCGACCACCCGGACAAGGTGGCCGGTGTCGCCTACGGCCGCGAGACCGTCGTCCGCCGCCTCCAGCAGGTCGGCTGCGACGTCTACGGACAGGACGAGCTGATCGTCACCGTGCCGTCCTGGCGGCCCGACCTGACCGACCCGAACGACCTCGCGGAAGAGGTCATCCGGCTCGAGGGCTACGAGAACCTGCCCTCCACGCTGCCCAAGCCGCCGGCGGGCCTCGGCCTCACCGACCGGCAGCGGCTGCACCGCCGGGTCGGCCGCGCGCTGGCCGGCGCCGGATACGTCGAGGCGCTGAACTACCCGTTCATCGGCGAGCACGTCTTCGACCAGTTCGGCCTCGCCGACGACGACCCGAAGCGCAAGGTCGTCAAGCTGGTCAACCCGCTCTCCGACGAGGAGCCCGCGCTCCGCACGACGCTGCTGCCGGGCCTGCTCGGGGCCCTGCGCCGCAACGACGGACGCGGCAGCCACGACCTGGCGCTCTTCGAGACCGGCCTGGTCTTCCACCCGCAGGACGAACTGCGCGTCGCCGGGCGGCTGCCCGTCGACCGCCGTCCCGCCGACGAGGAGATCGCGTCCCTGACCGCCGCGCTTCCCGTCCAGCCCCGGCACGCCGCCGTCGTCCTCGCGGGCGCCCGCGAGCAGGCCGGCTGGTGGGGCAAGGGACGCCCGGCCGACTGGGCCGACGCGATCGAGGCCGCGCGCACCCTGGCCCGGGAGGCGGGGACCGAACTCCTCGTCCGCTCCGGCCAGTACGGGCCGTGGCACCCGGGTCGCTGCGCCGAGCTCGCGGTCGTCGTGGACGGCGCGGAGCAGGTCATCGGGCACGCCGGTGAGCTGCACCCCGGTGTCCTGAAGACGCTGGGCCTGCCCGCGCGCACCTGCGCGATGGAGCTGGACCTGGACGCGCTGGAGCGGGCGAGCTCGGGCCACCCCAAGGGCCCGAAGATCTCGACCTTCCCGGTCGCCACGCAGGACGTCGCGCTGGTCGTCGACAAGAGCGTCCCGCACACGGACGTCGAGGCGGCCCTGCACGAGGGCGCGGGTGAACTCCTGGAGTCCATCCGGCTGTTCGACGAGTACGAGAGCGAGCAGCTCGGCGCGGACAAGAAGTCCCTCGCCTACGCGCTGCGGTTCCGTGCCGCCGACCGCACGCTGACCGTCGACGAGGCCTCCGCGGCCCGCGACGCGGCGGTGGCGCTGGCCGCCGAGCGCACGGGGGCCGTGCTGCGCGGAGCCTGACGGTTCCATCGGATGCGCCGGGGAACCGTGCGCCGTGACCGCGGATCGTTCCGCGGCCGGGCGCGCGGTTCCCCGCTCCCGTTTCCGGGCGCCCCCGGACGAGTACGGCCGACCGGTTCGTGCCCGGTCGGCCGTACTCGTCCGCCGCCGTCCCGGAAACCGGGGACCTCCCGGTGCCCGTCGCCGGACACCGGGCCGGCGACGTCGGCGGAGCGACCGAAGCCCGCGCCCCGCGGCCCGTGCGGTGGCAGGCGGCGCTCCAGCGGTGGTTGTTCCCGACGCTCGCCTCAGCCGCTCCGATCACCGTGAGACCGCCCTTCCGGGGCGGCCGGACGGGCGGGTCGTGGGTTTCGGTCCTCTCGGACGGCGGTGACACATCGCGCGGGCAGCCGTCTCGGGGTGTCGCGTTCTTGCGGGGTGAACTCCTCGGCGAGGCGGCGCTCGATGCGTACGGCCTGGGCGTCGGCGAGCCGGACCGCTCGCCGGCCGGTGTCGGTGAGGTGCGTCTCCAGCATCTTCCGATGCCACGGGTGCGCCGACCCGGCCACCGGGCCGCGCTCTTCGAGGGTCTTGAGCACGGCCGCCATGGCCTGTGGTGCGACCAGGCACGAACGGTCCAGGGCGGCGCCGGAAACACCTGGACTGCCGGTGAGGATGAAGAGCGCGACGTACCGCGCGACGGTCAGGCCGGCATCCTTCGGCGCCGAGCTCCTGGCCGCCACGAGGGCCTGCTCCGCGCGCTTGGTGTCCGTCCCGAGGCGGTCGTCCGCGGTCGTCCCCACGATGGCGAATATACAGCTGTAGATAGTTATCAAGGTTGGAAGTTCTATCAAGGTCTTGATAGAACACAACCCATGAACACGCGAACGCCCTCCGCTTCACTGCACGACAAGACGATCCTGATCACCGGTGCCACGCAGGGGCTCGGCCGCCATGTCGCACTCGACCTCGCCGGCAGGGGCGCGACACTCCTGCTGCACGGCCGTGACCCCGGGAGGCTCGACGAGACCGCGGCGGCGGTGCGCGCCGTGGCGCCGGACGTGACGGTGCGTACCTTCCTCGCGGACCTGTCCGACCTCGACCAGGTCCGCGTCATGACGGCCCGCATCCTCGACACCGAGCCGAGGCTCGAGGTTCTGGTCAACAACGCCGCCATCGGCTTCGGCACCGACCACACCAGGCGCGAGGTGAGTGCCCAGGCCCACGAACTGCGCTTCGCCGTCAATCACCTCGCGCCTTGCTTCCTGACCCGCGAGCTGCTGCCGCTGCTGACCGCCTCCGCTCCCGCGCGCGTGGTCAACGTCGCCTCGATCGGGCAGGCGCCCATCGACTTCGACGACGTCATGCTCGAGCGCGACTACACGGGCGTCGACGCCTACTGCCGCAGCAAACTGGCGATGATCATGTCGACGTTCGACCTCGCCGCCGAGCTGGCGGACAGCGAGGTCACCGTCAACGCCGTGCACCCGGCACACCTGATGGACACGCCGGGAGTGCGTGAGTCCGGGCTCATACCCGAAATCGGCATCGACGAGGGCGTTCGCCCGACCGTCCGGCTGATCACCGACCCGGCCCTGCGGACCGTGACAGGGAGGTACTTCGACCGGTTCACCGACAGCCCCGCCCACGAGCAGGCCTACGACACGGCGGCACGAGCGCGGCTCGCGGCCTTGACCCGCGACCTCCTCGCCCCCCGGTGAGCCCACGGGGTCCGTTCGTCGGCCACCCGCGAAGGGAGAACCGCCCCCGTGCGGGCGGAAGGCACCGTCGTACGGGTCGACCCCGGACCGGAACGGCGCGGTCGGGCCGCGCCGTTCCGGCATGAAGTGCGAGGACCGGGCCCGGACTTCCCGCTGTCGGAAGGGCACGGGTTCCAGCGGCCCCGGCCGTGATTCCGCCGCCCCTGTCCGGGGTTTCCCGGCCCCTGCCTGCATAAATGCGGGCACACGAAGACACCTCACTCATTCGGGTGACATGTCCGGGTGATCCGGCCCGCCCGGGTCGGGCGGTCGACAGAATTCGGAACGGTCTCTCCGAGGCCGTCTGCGCTGTCCGTGCCTATTGGGGGGCCAATCGGCATGATCCGTATCAAGGCTGGGGCACCCCGCAGGGAGACGCCCCGGACGCATTCGCGGAACCCGGCCAGAGCGGTCCTCGGGCCGCGTCGCCGACGTGACCGGCTGAGGGCCGGATTCGACCGGATGGTGCGTGGCCGGGGACCCCGCACCGGGTCCACCCGTGAGGAGCACGGCCGCGGCGTCCTCGGCCACCGGGTCCTGCGTGCCACCGGACGGCCGCCGTTGCGCCGGGCGGTGAACCTGGGGCTGCCCGCGGTCTGGGGCGCGCTGGCGATCTCGTACAAGATGGCCTGTCCGCTCGCGCAGCAGAACGGACTCGGCGCCCGCGTCGCCACCAGCGCCGTCTTCTTCATGGTCGGTGCCGGTCTGATACTCCACGTCAGAAGAGTGCTGCTGCGTGAACTCCGGCAGATCCGCAGGGTCGCGGGAGCCGCGCAGAACGTCCTGCTGCGCCCGCTGCCGCCGCGCATCGACGGGCTGGACATCGCCGCGGCCCAGCTGTCCGCGGACCACGGCGCGAGCATCGGCGGCGATCTGTACGAGGCGATCGCCACCGAACACGGCGTGCGGGTCGTGATGGGGGACGTCCGCGGGCACGGACTGGGAGCCATCGGGACCGCCGCCGCCGTCCTCGGCAGCTTCCGCGAGGCCGCCCACGACGAGGCCGAGCTCGGCGGCGTCCTCAGAAGACTCGAGCGGGCGCTGGCCCGGCACCTGCGCGAGCGGGACCGGGCCGAACACTCCTCCGCCGGGCTCGACCCCGAGGGCCCCGCCGCCGAGGAGTTCGTCACCGTCCTGCTGCTGGAGATCCGCGGCGACGGCGAGGTGCACGCCCTCAACTGCGGCCACCCCTGGCCGTATCTGCTCGCCCGGGGCCACGTCCGGCCGCTCGTCCGCGTCGAACCGCTGCCGCCGCTCGGGCCGTTCCCGCTCCCGGCCCGTCTCCCGGCCGAACCCTGCGGCCGGCTCCGGCCCGGTGAGGGGCTCTTCCTGCACACCGACGGAGCCGAGGACGCGCGGGACGCCCGCGGACGCTTCTTCCCGCTGCTCCCGGCGCTCGCGGCGGCCGTCCGCGACGGGCCCGTCGTACCGCAGGCCGTGCTGCGCGCGGTGTTCACCGGTCTGCTGCGCCACACCGGCGGCCGGCCCGACGACGACGTGGCCCTCCTGGTGCTGCACAACGACCGCCGGCCCCTCGCCCTGAAGCAGGGCCGGGTGTCCCAGCACGTGCCCCGATGAGGGCTGTCCCACGAGCCCCGGGCGGGCACGGACGACGGCATGCGCTCCTCCGGGTTCCGGGAGGGGAAAGGGCGACCGGCCACGGGACCCGCACCCGGACGACCGGGGTCCCGCGGTCGCCCCGGCCGGCTCTGCCGTCCGCCCGGCCACGGAGTGTCGGGCAGGCGGCCGGGCGGACGGCGCGGAGCGGGCCGCCGCACTGTACGAGGGGGAGCCGGCGGCCCGGCCGGCCTCTTGCGAGGCATTTCAGTCAACCGGTGCGAAACTCTCCGCGACAGCGCGCGCACCGTGCGGATGCGGGCATTCCCATCACACCCCGTGTGAAAGGGGACGCACTACTCTCTCTGGTGCGGTCGGGCGCGGCCCGCACGACCGGCGCCGTCGGCAACGAGCCACCCGGGGGGCCTCCCATGCAGCCCAACACCCTGCTCGACGCGATCCTCGACGAGGCGGGCATCTCGCACGCGGGACTCGCCGCCCACGTCAACCAGGCGGGACGGGCCCGCGGTCTGGCGCTGCGCTACGAACACACCGCCGTGGCACGGTGGCTGAAGGGCCAGCGACCGCGCGGACAGGTGCCCGACCTGATCTGCGAGGTGCTCGCGGGACGGCTGCACCGGCCCGTCACGCTCGACGACATCGGCCTCGGGGTCCCCGGCGAACCCTCCACCCCGCACCCCGGTTCGCTCTCCGGCTTCGTCGAACGCGCCACCGCGCTGTGGCGCTCCGACGAACAGCAGCGCCCCCACATCCTCGGTGCCCCCGCCGTCACCGGAACCCCCGCCGTGATGCCCGTGTGGGAGTGGGAGAACCCGCCCGAGGACGTGGACGTCTCCCGCGGCGGCCGCCACCGGGTCAGCATGGCCGACATCGAGATGCTGCGCGCGGCGCGGGCCCACTACGAGCAGATGTACCGCAAGGCCGGGGGCATGGCGACCCGCACCCGGATCGTCGGCTTCCTCAACTCCGAGACCGCGCCCCTGCTGCGCGGCAGCTACACCGACGCCACCGGCCGGCAGCTCCACCGCGCGACGGGCGGGCTGGTGGCCATCGCGGGCATCTGCGCCTACGACTCCGACGCGCACGGACTCGCCCAGCGCTACTTCCACCAGGCGCTGCGCCTGGCGAAGGCCAGCGGGGACAGGGGACTCGGGGCCTACGTCATAGCCCTGCTGGTCAACCAGTCGCTGTTCATGCGCGAGTACCGGCAGGCGGTCGCCTTCGCCGAGGCCGCGCTGCGCGCCGCGGGGCGCCACATCACCCCGGCGCTCGCCTCCGACCTCTACGCCATGCAGGCCAAGGCGTACGCGCACCTCGGCGACGGCAGCAGCGCGCTGTCCTGCATACGGCGTGCCGAGCAGGCCGCCGAGCGCATCCGGCGCGGTTACGAGCCCGACGAGACCGGCTATGTCCAGCCGGGACTGGTCAACGTACAGGTGGCGGAGGCGCTGCTCAGCCTCGGCGACCTGGTGGCCGCAGCGGAGCACGCCGCGGCCGCGGTCGACACTCCGGCGCACGACCGGGGGCGGGTGCACCGGCTGGCCATGCTCAGCCAGATCGAACTGCGCCAGGGCAACGCCGACAAGGCGGTGGCGACGGCCGTGCAGATGGCGGAGCAGGCGCGGGGGATGGAGTCCCAGCGGCTGCGCGACAGACTTCGCGCGGTACGCGAACACCTGGTGCGCAGCGGCTGCGCGGGTACGACCGAGGCCGCCGAACTCATCGACGGCGCGCTGCGCGTACCGCTGTAGGAAGCGGCCGGACAAGCCGTTCCGCACGCCGAGCCGAAGCACCGGGGCGCGAGCGGCACCGGGCACGCGGGCGGCCGTTCCGCCGGGCCGTGTCCACCGCCGCCGTGCTGCGTCCCGACCCCGGTGAGCCCTGCTGCCGGGACGTCGCTGCTGCGATATTGCCTTCACTCGGCGGAAGGTGGCAGAACCGTGCAGTGGACGAAACAGAACGAACGAACTGTGTATGAAAACCGCTGGTTCAGTGTCAATCTCGCAGATGTGAAGCTGCCGGACGGGCGGCACCTCGATCACTTCCTGATACGGCTGCGGCCCGTCGCCGTGGCGACGGTGGTGAACGAGGCCAACGAGGTGCTGCTCCTGTGGCGGCACCGCTTCATCACCGACAGCTGGGGATGGGAGCTCGCGGCGGGCGTCGTGGAGGACGGCGAGGACATCGCCGTGGCGGCGGCCCGCGAACTGGAGGAGGAGACCGGGTGGCGGCCGGGGCCCCTGCGGCATCTGATGAGTGTCGAGCCCTCCAACGGGCTCACCGACGCCCGGCACCACATCTACTGGGCCGACGAGGGCGCGTACACCGGACACCCCGTGGACGACTTCGAGTCCGACCGCCGGGAATGGGTTCCCCTCAAGCTGGTTCCCGACATGGTCGCCCGCGGTGAGGTCCCGGCCGCCAACATGGCGGCCGCACTGCTCCTGCTGCACCACCTCAGGCTCGGGCAGGACGCGTTGCCCTGATCCACCCCCCTCGCGCGTCCTGGAGCCTAGTGGCCCAGAGCCTGCCAGACCGCGACGGCCAGTGCGCCCACGGCCGCGACGACGGCGACGGTGGGCAGGGGCCAGCGGGTGTGTTCGAGCGCGACGATCCGCGTGCTGAGGTCATCGAGGTCCTTGGCCGTCTGGTCGTCGCGCTGGGTGAGCAGCGCCAGTCCGCCCTCGATGCGGGTGAACCCCACTTCGAGCGACCGGCGTAACTCCGCGATCTCCTTCGGTGCCGCGGGATGCTCGGGGTCGGCGGTCACGAGTCCGCTCCTTTCCGTGGTCGGCACATCCCTGTGTCTGCGCACGGAAAGTCAACTCGCCTGGTGGGCACGTGGGGAGAGTGTGCGCCGGGCATATGCGGGCCCGGTGCGCACACGGCGTGTGAACGACGCGGGCCCGGCACCGTGGAAGGTGCCGGGCCCGCGCGAACTCCGTGGAACGGAGCGGGTGTCCGAGGGGGTCAGCCGTAGGTGTAGAAGCCCGAGCCGGTCTTGCGGCCGAGGCGGCCGGCGTCGACCATGCGCTGGAGCAGCGGGGGAGCGGCGTACAGCGGCTCCTTGTACTCCTCGTACATCGAGTACGCGACCGAGGCCACCGTGTCGAGACCGATCAGGTCGGACAGCTTGAGCGGGCCCATGGGGTGGGCGCAGCCCATCTCCATGCCGTTGTCGATGTCCTCGCGGCTCGCCATACCCGACTCGAACATCCGGATCGCGGACAGGAGATACGGGATCAGCAGCGCGTTGACGACGAAGCCCGAGCGGTCCTGGGCGCGGATCGCGTGCTTGCCGAGCGCCTTCTCGGCGAACAGCTGGGCGCGGCCGAGGGTGCCCTCGGAGGTGGTCAGCGCCGGGATCAGCTCGACGAGCTGCTGCACCGGGGCCGGGTTGAAGAAGTGGATGCCGACGACCTGGTCGGGCCGCGAGGTCGCGACGGCCAGCTTGACCAGCGGGATCGAGGAGGTGTTGGAGGCCAGGATCGCGTCCGGCCTGGTCACCACCTGGTCGAGCACCTGGAAGATCTCGGTCTTCACCTGCTCGTTCTCCACGACGGCCTCGATCACCAGGTCGCGGTCGGCGAACTCGCCGAGGTCCGTGGTGAAGCTCAGCCGGTCCTGGGTGGCCTTGAGCTCCTCCTCGGAGATCTTTCCGCGCCCGGCCGCCTTGGCGAGGGAGGAGAAGAGCCGGGTCCGGCCGATCTCCAGGGCTTCGCCGGTGGTCTCGGCGACCTTGACGTCCAGTCCGGCGCGGGCGCACACCTCGGCGATGCCCGCTCCCATCTGGCCGCAGCCCACCACTCCGACGCGTTCGATGTCGGTCACATCGTTCCCTTCGCTGATCCGCAGGCCCTGGCAGGCGGTCCGTTGTTCGGCCCCTGCTCCGAACGTGCACGTTACTCCGAAGTATCGATGATCGATCGCCGGGGTGGGGCATGCTGGGTCTCGATACGGTCCGTTACCGGACGAATCCTCGACACGGGGGTACGGGTATGGGGCGACTGTCACGCCGGGCGTTCACGGCGGCCGCGCTCGCGACACTGCCGGGGCTCGGCACGGCGGGGGACGCCGCCGCCCGGGGCGCGAGCGCGCCGCACCGGTCGGCGGCGGCCCCGCGCGCCATGCGGGGCATGTGGCTCGCGACCGTCTCCAACCGCGACTGGCCCTCCCGCACCGGCCTGAGCCCCGCGCGTCAGCGCGCCGAACTCCTCGCCCATCTGGACACGGCCGTGCGGCTGCGTCTGAACACCGTGTTCTTCCAGGTCCGCCCCGCCGCCGACGCGCTGTGGCCCTCCCCGTACGAGCCGTGGTCCCGCTGGCTGACCGGGGTCCAGGGCGAGGCTCCCGGCTGGGACCCGCTGGGCACCGCGGTACGGGAGGCCCACGCGCGCGGCCTGGAACTGCACGCCTGGTTCAACCCGTACCGCGTCTCGGGACGGCCGGACCCCGCGGGGCTCGCCCCCTCGCACCCCGCCCGGCTCCACCCGGACTGGACCGTGCGGTACGGCGGGAAGCTCTACTACAACCCCGGGCTGCCCCCGGTCCGCACGTTCGTCCGGGCCGCGATGCTCGACGCGGTGCGCCGGTACCCGGTCGACGGCGTCCACTTCGACGACTACTTCTACCCGTACCCGGTGCGCGGCGAGCGCTTCGACGACGACGCCGCGTACGCCGAACACGGCGCGGGCTTCCCGGACAGGGCGGCCTGGCGGCGCCACAACGTCGACCTGCTGGTGCTGGAGACGGCGGCCGGGATCAGGAAGGTGCGCCCCGGGGTCCGCTTCGGGATCAGTCCCTTCGGCGTCTGGCGCAACGCGTCGACCGACCCGCTCGGCTCACCGACCCGGGCCGGCGTCGAGACGTACGACGACCTGTACGCCGACACCAGGAAATGGGTCAGGGAGCGCTGGGTGGACTACGTCTGCCCCCAGCTCTACTGGAACATCGGCTTCGCCGCCGCCGACTACGCGCTGCTGCTGTCCTGGTGGGCGCGGGTCGCCCGGGGCACGGGCGTGCAGCTGTACGCGGGCGAGGCGCTGTACAAGGCGGGCGACCCGGCGCAGCCTGCGGCCTGGCAGGACCCGGCCGAACTCTCCCGGCACCTCACCCTCGCCCGCCGCCACCCCGAAGTGCGCGGGCACGTCTTCTTCGCGGCCTCGGAGGCCGGCGCCGACCGGATCGGGGCGATGGCGCGGGTCGTGGCCGACCACTACCGGCAGCCGGCGAAGCCCTCGCGCTGAGGGCCCGCCGGCGTCCGGTCCGCTTCTGCTGTCGTCGTCCTACCGCGGCATCTTCCGCCGGGGCATGTCACCGTGGCGGATCTCGGAGTCCGGGCCCGGCAGGCACACGGCCTCGTGACCGTCCTCGAACCGCACGCGGTAGGGGGGAGAGCCTTCCGCTCCCATGACCTCGGTGATCTCCGCGACCTTGTCGCGCTGGCCGACGGTCCTGCCGTGCTGCACCAGCTTGTCGCCTTTGCTTGCGTGCATCTGAACGGTCTCCTCGTCTGTACGGGAGCGGCGGTTCGCGGTCCTCGGGCCAGGGCCCGGGGCACCGGCCGGCCGGTCCGGTGCGTGCGGGTCAGCCCCGTGCCCGCTGGGTCAGAGCGATGCAGACGAGGACGGCGGCCGCCGTCAGGGGTGCCGCCGGGGTGAGCCGCTCGCCCAGGAGCAGTACCGACCACACCAGTGTGAGCAGCGGTTGGGCCAGCTGCAACTGGCTGGCCTTGGGGATCCCGATCGACGCCATCCCCCGGTACCAGACGACCAGGCCGAGGAACTGCGAACCGGCGGCGACCCACAGCAGCCCGGTCACGCTGTGCGCCGTCAGCTGCACCGGCTCGTACGACAACGCGAGCAGCGCGCCCGGAACGCTCAGCGGCAGACACAGGACCAGGGCCCAGCCGATGACCTGCCAGCCCGGCATCACCCGGGCCAGCCGGCCGCCCTCGGTGTAGCCCGCCGCGCAGATCAGCAGGGCACCGAAGAGATAGGCGTCCGCGCCGGTCAGGGATCCGCCGCTCTGCTGCACGGTGAACGCGATCACGGCCGCCGCGCCCGCGCAGGCCGCGAACCAGAACGTCCGTGACGGCCGTGCGCCGGTGCGCAGGGCCGAGAACAGGGCCGTCGTGAGCGGCAGCAGCCCGACCACGACGGCGGCGTGGGCGGTGGAGGAGGTCCGCAGGGCGAGGGTCGTCAGGAGCGGGAAGCCGAGGACGACACCCGCGGCGACCACGGCGAGGCCCGCCAGATGCCGCCGGGCCGGCCGGGGGACCCGCAGGGCCAGCAGACAGCCGCCGGCGAGAACCGCCGCGAGGACGCAGCGCACGGTCACCAGCGACCAGGGGCCGAAGCCCGTGAGACCCCAGGCGGTCGCGGGGAAGGTGAGGGAGAAGGCGGTGACACCCAGGGCCGCCTGGAGGGTGCCCGAGCGGCGGTCTCCCGGGGCCGGGCTCCGGGACGGGGTGGAGGCCGGGGGCTCGGTGCCGGTGCTGACCGCTATCCCGGTCCGGTCGATAGCGCTACTCTGTGCTCTCATGCAAGAGCGTAGCAGTGTGGTCGATCTGGCGGACAGCTTGAGGAAAGAGCTCGACCGCTACTCTCCTGGTGGAAAGCTGCCGTCCAGCCGGGCGCTCGTCGAGCGGTTCCGGGTGAGTCCGGTGACCGTGTCCCGGGCGCTGGCGCAGCTGGCCGCCGAGGGCCTCGTGGTCACCCGGCCCGGTGCGGGCGCCTTCCGGGCGCGCCCCCGGCCCGCCGCGACCGCCGGGGACACCTCCTGGCAGGAGATCGCGCTCAGCGCGGACGCCGCGGCCGAGGCCGTCCCCCGCACCGTGGACGCTTCCGGCGTCCTCGTCTCGCTCGCCGCTCCGCCCCCCGGTGTCGTCGAGTTCAACGGCGGCTATCTGCACCCCTCGCTCCAGCCGGAGCGGGCGATGGGCGCGGCCCTCGCCCGGGCGGGCCGCCGCCCCGGCGCCTGGTCCCGGCCGCCCATGGAGGGACTGCCCGAACTGCGCGAGTGGTTCGCCCGGGGGATCGGCGGGGCGGTCGGCGCCGCCGAGGTGCTGGTCGCGGCGGGCGGCCAGACCGCCCTGACGACCGCCCTGCGCGCGCTCGCGCCGCCCGGCGCCCCGGTCCTGGTCGAGTCGCCCACGTATCCGGGCATGCTCGCCATCGCCCGCGCCGCCGGCCTCCGCCCCGTCCCGGTCCCGGTCGACCCCGACGGGGTGAAGCCCGAGCTCCTGGCGGACGCCTTCCGGGCGACCGGCGCCCGGGTCTTCGTCTGCCAGCCGCTGTTCCAGAACCCGACCGGCGCCGTGCTCTCGCCCGAGCGGCGCGGCGAGGTGCTGCGCATCGCACGGGACGCCGGGGCCTTCGTCGTCGAGGACGACTTCGTACGCCGCCTGGTGCACGAGGACGCCCCGCCGCTGCCGCGTCCGCTGGCCGCCGAGGACCCCGACGGGGTCGTGGTGCACGTCGGTTCGCTGACCAAGGCGACCTCGCCGAGCTTCCGGGTCAGCGCCCTGGCCGCGCGCGGTCCGGTGCTGGAACGGCTGCGCGCCATCCAGGTCGTCGACACCTTCTTCGTGCCGCGCCCGCTCCAGGAGGCCGCGCTCGAACTCGTCGGCTCGCCCGCCTGGCCGCGTCATCTGCGCACGGTTTCGGCCGAGTTGAAGGCCCGGCGCGACACCATGACCGCGGCCCTGCGGCTACGGATCCCCGAACTCGCCCTGCCCCACGTCCCGTTCGGCGGCTACCACCTGTGGGGGCGGCTGCCCGACGGTACCGACGAGTCCGCGTTCACCGCGGCCGCCCTGCGCGCGGGGGTGGCCGTCACTCCCGGCCGCCCCTACTACAGCGCCGAACCCCCCGCCGCGCGGATCCGGTTGAGCTTCGCGGCGGTGGCGGGGACGGAGGAGATCACGGAGGGCGTCCGGCGTCTGGCGGCGGCGTACGACGAGGTGCGGACCTGAGCCCGACGCGCCCGGACTCCGTGCCGCCGCCCGGCCCCTGCGACCGGACTCCGTGCCACCGCCCGGCCCCCGCGCCCGGGCCCCGTCGGTGAGAAGACCGGATCCGGGGAACCCGCGCAGCCGGGGCATAGACCCGGAGCCGATGCCCCGGTGAATATTCGGACACCGTGCGTAACACCCTTGACCCGTGGAGCCCCGCGCTCCACGATCTGCGCATGCATCTTCGGGTCACGTTCGTCGCAGCCGCACGCAGCTCCGCGCTGCTCGCGGAGCGCTTCGAGGACGACCGGCCGCTGGACCAGGCGGGATGGGAAGAAGCGCAGCGCGCCGCCGCGGAGCTGTTGCCGCTGGCGGCGGCCGAGCTCCGCTACTGCGCGCCGACGCCCCGCAGCCGGGCCACCGGTGACGTCCTCGGCTACGCACCCCTGGTCCAGCTCGCCCTGCGTGACTGCGACATGGGCCGCTGGCGGGGCTTCACCCTGGGCGAGGCCATGGCCCGTGAGCCCGAGGCCGTGGACTCCTGGCTGTCCGATCCGCGCTCCACGCCCCACGGCGGTGAGAGCCTGCTGGCCTTCATCGCCCGGGTCGGTGCCTGGCTCGACACCCGGCCGGGGGAGGACGGCGGCAGCATCGTCGCGGTGGCCGAGCCCTCGGTGGTACGGGCCGCGCTGGTCTACGCACTGAAGGCGCCGCCGTCGACGTACTGGAACATCGACGTCCGTCCCCTGTCGGCGGTCACCGTGACGGGCCGGGCGGGCCGCTGGAACCTGCGCGTCGACGGGGCGCCCGCTCAGACCAGGCGCGTGTAGCCGGTGGTGAGCACCAGGTCCTTCGCGGGCCCCCGCACCCGCCACACGGACCGCCAGTGGCCCTCGTCCCGGACGGTGAACTCGCCCCGGTAGAGGTCCGCCGCGCACGGGTGGTCGGCGACCCAGCGCCCGCTCGTCAGGTCCAGGTCGTGGAACGGGCGGCCGTCCGAGAACCGTACGAGGGCGGTACCGGGGGCGTCGCCCGGCAGGAACCGCAGGGTCCGCTCGGCGGGCCGCGCTACGCCCTGCCACACGAACGTGCCCGACTCCCGGTGCAGGAGCCCGGCGCCGTCCAGCGGCCCGAAGACCGTCGTGCCGGTGAAGCGCCCCTCGGCGCCGCTCGCGAGGTCCCGCACACCGCGCTCGACCCGCCAGCTTCCGCCCAGGTGCGCCAGCACGTCCTGAACCGGCCAGAACTCGCCCATGCCGTCCCGCTCTCCGTCCCGTCCGACGCGGCGCGCCCCGTCGACGCGCTCCGGCCTCCCCGTCCTGCCGTTCGGACCACCGCCCGCCGGACGGGGCACCGCCGGACCGTCCCGGGGGTCAGGAACCGCGGCGGGGCCTGCCGCGCTTCGCGCCGCCCTTCGGACCGCCCGTACCGCCGCCGCCCCGGGAGTTCTTGGCCGCGGCCCCGCCACCGCCCTTGCCGCCCGTCCGGCCCGGCGCGGGCTTGCGCCGGGCACCGCCCGCGTCGGACTTCCGGGAGGCGGACCCGGCGGACTTCGCCGCGCCCCGGTCCTTCCGCTGCGCCGCGGGCGGGGTCTGGGAACGCCCGCGCGTGCTGTTGACCGTGCGTCCGCGCACGATGCCGATGAAGTCCTCCACCATGTCGGTCGTCCGCTCCTCCGGCCAGGCCAGCGCGACCCGCGACTCGGGGGCGTCCGTGACCGTCCGGTAGGTGAGGTCCTTGCGGTGGTGGAGCCGGGCGAGGGACTGCGGCACGATCACGACCCCGATGCCCGCCGCGACGAGTTCCACGGCGTCGGCGGTCACGGCGGGCCGCTCCAGCGCGGGCCTGCCCGGCAGCCGTTCCCAGTCCAGCGGGTCGTCCTCGGGGTGCAGCACGATGTCGTCGGCGAGGTCCTCGCCCGAGACCTGCTCGACCGCCGCCACGATGTGGTCCTTGGGGACCACGACGACCGTCGTCTCGGTGTAGAGGGGGATCGCGCTCAGGTCGGTCCCGTCGACCGGCAGCCGGACGAACCCCGCGTCGGCGTCGCCGCGCCGCAGGACGTCGTACACCTCGGCGGCGGACACCGGGACGAGGACCAGGGGAACGTCGGGCAGCCGCTCGTTCCAGATCCGCACCCACTTCGAGGGCGTCACCCCCGGAACGTAGGCGAGCCTGAAGGAAGGGGATGCTTCGGAGCCGGTCACCACGTCAGATTACCCGGCGGGACCCCGGGCGCCGCACCCGCGATGGTCGGCGGCGGCCCGCGCGCTCGATACCCTTGACCTCATGAGTTCGCACCAGACCGCCCAGACGATGAAGCCCGCCACCGCGGCGAAGAAGCTGGGTGTGTACCTCGAGGCCACCCCCGCCGAGTTCCAGGAGGGTGTCGTCTCGCGTGCCGAGCTGAACGCGCTGCAGACCGACCCGCCCGCGTGGCTCCAGGAGCTGCGCCGCACCGGCCCGCACCCGCGGCCGGTCGTCGCCGCCAAGCTCGGCGTCTCCATCGCCGGACTCGCCCGCGGCGGCGTCAGCGAGGCGCTCACCACCGAGCAGATCGAGGCGCTGAAGACGGAGGACCCCGAGTGGTTGCGGCGTGAGCGCGCCACCCAGGCGGAGGTCCGCAAGGAGACGGCGCGCATCAAGCAGAAGAACACGGAGCGGGACGCGAAGCGTTCCTGACCCGGGACGGCCTCCCCGCGGCCGAGGTCACCGGCGGCACCCGAGGCACCTTCTGGGGATCTCGGCCGCCGGCCCCCGGAGGGTGCCGAGTCCATCGGAGCTCTGCGCGGCCGCTTCCTGCTCCGCCGCGGGCTTCTCCTGTGCCGAGTGGTCCAGCGCCGCGAAGTGCGCCTGCGGTGGGGCGCCCTGCGCGCGCCGCGGCCGGAGCCGGTCCCACGCGCGCCGACCCGGCGGCACAGGCCCTCGGTGACGGCACGCCCCCGTGCGGGGGCGGAGCCGGGGCGCCGCTCAGAGTCGTGGCGCCCCCGTGCGCTCCAAAGCCTTGCGGGCGGCGAGACAGCCCGCGATCTTGAACGCCAGTTCGTGAGAGCCGAACGTATCGGCGCGGACGCGTCGCAGCACCACCCGAGTGGCGATCACGACTCCGTGCTCGGGCAAGCTCAGCTGCTCCTCGAGCCCCGCGGCGGCAGCCGCGATGAAGCGTGGCAGGTTCTCGGCAGGTTCGTACTCCACCGTCAGCCCTTGGGCCGCCTCGAAGGCGAAGCCCTCGGCTGCGGGCTCGAAATCCACCACTATCTCCGCGAAGTGCGGCGCGCAGTTCTGCTTCTGATGCAGCACGTGCACGCCACGGATCGGATACGGCGGGAACCGGGGCGGTGCTGAGGTCATGCCGGAACGCTATCTCCTGCCCGGTGCTCCGCTTCTGCCGTCGGCCGTGGTGACGGCAGGGCCTGGCTTCGTGACGACTGTCGTGCTTCGGCTCATCGTCTGCCGCCGGGTTCGACACTCGGCCTCGCCGTCTCGACGGCTCACTCGCCACCTGGAAACGTTGAGCCTCAGGAGCCCGAGGCGGCCGATCGAGGAGGATTGCATAAACGTGCATCGAAACGTATAGTCATGCCATCCAAGAGGAGGGTTCCATGACGATGCGCGCGGCGGTGGCGGGAGCGAGTGGGTACGCGGGCGGGGAACTGCTGCGCCTGCTCCTGGCGCACCCCGAGATCGAGATCGGCACCCTGACCGGCAACTCCAACGCGGGCCGGCGGCTCGGTGAGCTCCAGCCGCATCTGCTCCCGCTGGCGGACCGCGTCCTCACCGAGACCACCGCCGAGGCGCTGCGCGGCCACGACGTCGTGTTCCTCGCGCTGCCCCACGGGCAGTCCGCCGAGGTCGCCGAGCAGCTCGGTCCCGAGGTCCTCGTGGTCGACATGGGGGCCGACTTCCGGCTGAAGAACCCGGCCGACTGGGAGCGGTTCTACGGCTCTCCCCACGCCGGGACCTGGCCCTACGGCCTCCCCGAACTGCCGGGTGCCCGCGCCGCGCTGGAGGGGTCCAAGCGCATCGCGGTACCCGGTTGCTATCCGACGGCCGCCTCGCTGGCCCTCTTCCCCGCGTACGCGGCGGGGCTGGCCGAGGCCGAGGCCGTGATCGTCGCCGCCTCCGGCACCTCGGGCGCCGGCAAGGCGCCCAAGGCGCACCTGCTCGGCAGCGAGGTCATGGGGTCGATGACCCCGTACGGCGTCGGCGGCGTCCACCGGCACACCCCGGAGATGATCCAGAACCTCTCCGCCGCCGCCGGCGAGCCCGTCACCGTGTCCTTCACCCCCACCCTCGCGCCCATGCCCCGCGGCATCCTCGCCACGTGCAGCGCCAAGGCGGGGCCGGGCGTCACCGCCGAGTCCGTCCGGGCCGCCTACGAGAAGGCCTTCGCCGACGAGCCCTTCGTCCACCTCCTGCCCGAGGGGCAGTGGCCGGCCACGGCGTCCGTCTACGGTTCCAACGCCGTTCAGGTCCAGGTCGCGTACGACGCCGCCGCGCACCGCATCATCGCGGTCAGCGCCATCGACAACCTCACCAAGGGCACCGCGGGCGGTGCCGTCCAGAGCATGAACCTCGCCCTCGGCCTCCCCGAGGACCTGGGGCTTTCCACGATCGGAGTCGCACCGTGAGCGTCACGGCAGCACAGGGATTCACCGCGGCCGGGGTCGCCGCAGGGATCAAGGAGAACGGCAACCCGGACCTGGCCCTCGTGGTCAACACCGGGCCCCGCCGCGCCGCCGCGGGCGTCTTCACCTCCAACCGTGTGAAGGCAGCGCCGGTCCTGTGGTCGGAACAGGTCCTCAAGAGCGGCGAGTTGAACGCCGTCGTCCTCAACTCGGGCGGCGCCAACGCCTGCACGGGTCCCAAGGGCTTCCAGGACACCCACGCCACCGCCGAGAAGGTCGCCGAGGCGCTCGGCGACATCGGCGCGGGCAGCGTGGCCGTGTGCTCGACGGGCCTCATCGGCGTGCTGCTGCCGATGGAGAAACTGCTCCCGGGCGTCGACCTGGCCGTCTCCCAGCTCGGCCCGCACGGCGGCGAGAAGGCCGCCATCGCCATCAAGACGACCGACACCGTGCACAAGACCTCGGTCGTGACCGGGACCGGCTGGACGGTGGGCGGCATGGCCAAGGGCGCCGGCATGCTCGCCCCCGGCCTGGCCACCATGCTCGTCGTGCTCACCACCGACGCGGACGTGGACGGCGCGGACCTGGACCGGGCGCTGCGCGCGGCCACCCGCACCACCTTCGACCGCGTCGACTCCGACGGCTGCATGTCCACCAACGACACCGTGCTGCTGCTCGCCTCCGGGGCCAGCGGAGTCACCCCGGACCGGGCGGAGTTCGCCGAGGCGGTCCGCGCGGTCTGCGACGACCTCGGCCAGCAGCTCATCCGGGACGCGGAGGGCGCGAGCAAGGACATCAAGGTCGAGGTGATCAACGCCGCGACCGAGGACGACGCCGTCGAGGTGGGCCGCTCCATCGCCCGCAACAACCTCCTCAAGTGCGCGATCCACGGCGAGGACCCCAACTGGGGCCGTGTCCTGTCCGCGATCGGCACCACCCGGGCCGCCTTCGAGCCCGACCGGCTCAACGTCGCCATCAACGGCGTGTGGGTCTGCAAGAACGGCGGCGTCGGCGAGGACCGCGAACTCGTCGACATGCGCTTCCGAGAGGTCCACATCGTGGCGGACCTCGCCGCGGGCGACGCGACCGCCACGATCTGGACCAACGACCTCACCGCCGACTACGTCCACGAGAACAGCGCGTACTCTTCATGACGAATCCGACGAACCCGACCCGTAGGCACACCGCCCTGCCCAAGGCGCAGATCCTCATCGAGGCGTTGCCCTGGCTGACCCGGCACCGCGGCAAGACCGTCGTCGTCAAGTTCGGCGGCAACGCCATGGTCGACGCCGAGCTGAAGGCCGCCTTCGCCCAGGACATCGTCTTCCTGCACCACGCGGGCCTCCGGCCGGTCGTCGTGCACGGCGGCGGTCCCCAGATCAACGCGGCCCTCGACCGGCACGGCATCGTCAGCGAGTTCAAGGCGGGCCTGCGCGTCACCACCGAGGACGCGATGGACGTCGTCCGCATGGTGCTGGCCGGACAGGTCCAGCGCGAGCTGGTCGGACTGCTCAACGAGCACGGACCGCTCGCCATCGGCCTCACCGGCGAGGACGCGCACACCATCACCGCCACCAAGCACCGGCCCCGGATCGACGGCGAACTGGTCGACATCGGGCGGGTGGGCGAGATCACCGCGATCGACACGGGCGCGATCGAGGCCCTGCTCGCCGACGGCCGCATCCCGGTCGTCTCCTCGATCGCCCGGAGCCAGGACGACGGACATGTCTACAACGTCAATGCTGATACGGCGGCTGCGGCACTCGCTGCCGCGCTGGGCGCCGAGACCCTCATGGTCCTCACGGACGTCGAGGGACTGTACGAGGACTGGCCCGACAGCGACGAGGTGATCAGCCGCCTCACCGCCTCCCAGCTGGAGAAGCTGCTTCCCGAGCTGGCCAGCGGCATGGTGCCGAAGATGGAGGGGTGTCTGCACGCCGTGCGCAACGGCGTCACCACCGCCCGTGTCATCGACGGCCGGGTCCAGCACTCGATCCTGCTGGAGATCTTCACCGACGAGGGCATCGGCACGATGGTCGTGCCGGACGACGAGGAAGCGGGGGACGCGGAATGACCGGCGGCACGACGAACGAGGAGCTCACCCAGCGCTGGCAGGGCGCGCTCATGGACAACTACGGCACCCCGCGGCTGCCGCTCGTCCGCGGCGCCGGGACCAGGCTGTGGGACGCCGACGGGAACGAGTACCTCGACTTCGTCGGCGGCATCGCGGTCAACGCCCTCGGCCACGGCCACCCCGCCGTCGTCGAGGCGGTGAGCCGGCAGATCGGCACCCTCGCCCATGTCTCCAACCTCTTCGTCGCCGAGCCGCCCGTCGCCCTCGCCGAACGGCTGTTGCAGCTCTTCGGCCGCGAGGGCCGGGTGTACTTCTGCAACTCGGGCGCCGAGGCCAACGAGGCCGCGTTCAAGATCGGCCGGCTGACCGGCCGGACCCACATGGTCGCCACCACCGGCGGCTTCCACGGGCGGACCATGGGCGCCCTCGCGCTCACCGGCCAGTCCGGCAAGCGGGAGCCCTTCCTGCCGCTGCCCGGCGACGTCACGCACGTCCCGTACGGCGACGCCCAGGCCCTCGCCCAGGCGGTCACCGAGGACACCGCGCTGGTGATCATCGAGCCGATCCAGGGCGAGAAGGGCGTGGTCGTACCGCCCCCGGGTTATCTGAAGGCGGCGCGCGCCATCACCGCGGCCCACGGCGCCCTGCTCGTCCTGGACGAGGTGCAGACCGGCATCGGCCGCACCGGCCACTGGTTCGAGTACCAGGCCCACGAGGGCGTCCTGCCCGACGTCGTCACGCTCGCCAAGGGCCTCGGCGGCGGACTGCCGCTCGGCGCCACCGTCGCCTTCGGCCGTGCCGCCGCACTGCTGGAGCCGGGCCACCACGGAACGACCTTCGGCGGCAATCCGGTCGTGTGCGCCGCCGGACTCGCCGTGCTCGACACGATCGCGTCCGAGGGACTCCTGGAGAACGTCAAGCGCGTGGGCGAGAAGCTGCGGGACGGGATCGAGGGGCTCGGTGACGGTTCCGGCCATCCGTTGATCGACCACGTCCGGGGTGCGGGGCTGCTCCTGGGTATCGTGCTCACCGAGCCGCTCGCGCCCCAGGTGCAGAAGGCGGCTCAGGACGCCGGTCTCCTGGTGAACGCGCCCGCCCCCGATGTCGTACGGCTGATGCCGCCGCTGAACCTCGGCGACGACGAGGTGGACGCCTTCCTCCGGGCCCTTCCCGGCATCCTCGACGCAGTCAACGGGGACGGGTGATCCCGGGAAATGGGACGAAGACGATGAGTCACGCGCAGGACCACGAGCACGCGGGGCCCGCCGTGCCGCAGACCCGCACCGCACGCCACCGCCGGATCGTGGACATCCTCAACCGGCAACCGGTGCGCTCGCAGAGCCAGTTGGCGAAGCTCCTCGCCGACGACGGGCTGAACGTCACCCAGGCGACGCTCTCCCGGGACCTCGACGAGCTGAACGCGGTGAAGATCCGCAACAACGACGGCGACCTCATCTACGCGGTGCCGAGCGAGGGCGGGTTCCGCACCCCGCGCGCGCCGCTGGGGGAGTCGGCGAAGGAGGAGCGGATGCGCAGGCTCTCCGCGGAGCTGCTGATCTCCGCGGAGGCCTCGGCCAATCTCGTGGTCCTGCGCACCCCGCCCGGGGCCGCGCAGTTCCTCGCCTCGGCGATCGACCAGGCGGAACTGCACGACGTCCTGGGCACGATCGCGGGGGACGACACCCTGATGCTGATCAGCCGCGATGCGACGGGCGGCCAGGCGCTGGCCGATCACCTGCTGCGGCTGGCCCAGAAGGATCACTGACGCGTACGACGGTGGAGGCGCACCCCGCTCCGGGGCGCGCCTCCACCGTCGTACGCGCCGACAGGAGTGCCGGGGCGGGGCCGGCGCCGGTCAGCCCAGGCGCCGGGCGAGGCCTCCCGTGCATCTGACCTCGTCGCCCGCCGTGATGAGCAGCGCCTCCACGTCCGGAAGCGACTCCAGCCAGTCCAGGCCCGCCCGTGAGCCCATCGCGAAGGCCGCGGTCGCCCAGGCGTCCACCCAGGTCAGCCGGGGGCCCACCACGGTCACGGCCACCAGGTCGGTGACCGCGGACCTCCCGGTGCGCGGGTCGACGATGTGGGCACCGCGTTCGGCGGTGCCCGAGGTCGCGACGGCCAGCTCGTCGGCACCGGCCGCGGAGATCACCGCGGCGAGCGTGCCCGGACGGAGCGGGTCGGACACGCCCACCCGCCAGGGGCGGTGCGGCCCGGGGACGCCGAGCAGCTGGACGTCGCCGCCGCCGTTGACGCTCACTCCGCTCGCCCCGGCCGCGGCGAGACGCTGGGCCGCGTGTTCCGCCGCCCAGCCCTTGACGATCCCCGTGGGGTCGAGCCGCCCCTCGTAACGCGTGCTGAACCAGCCGTCGCTGACCCGTTCCGCCTCGGCGCCCAGCTCGAGGACCTCGGCGACCTCCGGGTCGCACTCCTCGACGGTGATCTCCCCGCGGACGAGCCGCGAGATCTGGCTGTCCTCACGGTAGGTGCTGAACACCTCGTCCACGCGGTGGAGTCGGGTGACCGCCTCCTCCAACGCCGTGCGCACGGCCCCGGGTTCGCCGCCGCGCACGTCGAAGGAGAAGACCGTGCCCATCACCTCCTCGGCGTGGCGCAGCTCCTGGGGTGCGTCCTCGACGGGCTCAGACACCGGCCTTGTCCAGGGCGGACTGGAGGGACTTCTTGTAGCCCTCGCTGGTGTAGGTGGCGCCGGAGACGCTGTCGATGTCGGCGCTGCCCGCCGCGACGGTCTCCTGGTTGAGCTTGGGCACCGAGAGTTCGGTCTTCTGCGAGCTGGTCCCGCCCGAGGGCGCCTGGACCGCCTCGGCCTTGGTGATCTTCTTGCCGGCGAGCGTGAGCCGGACCTGGACGGGGCCGTACTGGGTGTTCGCCACGGTCCCGGTGACGACGCGTGCCTGTGCGGCCGGTGTCGCGGAGGCCTTGCCCGGGGAACTCGAGGAGTCCGACGTGCCGCCGGAGGTCTTCACCTTGTCCAGGGCCGACTGGAGGGACTTCTTGTAGCCCTCGCTGGTGTAGGTGGCGCCGGAGACGCTGTCGATGTCGGCGCTGCCCGCCGCGACGGCCTCCTGGTTGAGCTTGGGCACCGAGAGTTCGGTCTTCTGGGAGCTGGTCCCGCCCGCGGGCGCCTGGACCGCCTCGGCCTTGGTGATCTTGCCGCCGCTCATGGTGAGCCGCACCTGGACCGGGCCGTACTCGGTCCGCACCACGTCACCGAGGACGGTGCCGGCGCCCGCCTGCTCGGCGGCGCCGCCCTGAGCCCCCTGGGCGGCCGCCGTCTGCTGGGGCACGGCACCGGCCTGCGCCGAGGCGGCGGCCGGGTCGGACGCGGGCTTGAGCGCCAGCAGCAGCACTATTCCGGACACGGTGGCGGCGCTCGCCAGCACGAACCGGCGGATGGGGTGATTCTTCTTCATCGTTCCTGACTCCCGTCGCTCACATCTCGAACGACTCGTGATGGATGCGGCGAGCGGGGACGCCCGCGCCGCGCAGTGCCGCGTACACCTCCTGGGCGAAGCCGGGCGGCCCGCACATGAAGACGTCGTGGTCGTCTATGTCGGGCAGCTTGCGGCGCAGGGAGTCCGCCGAGATGTCCGGACGCTCGCCGTCGGGGCTGTTCACCGCGTACATCAGCCGCGCCCCGCGCTCCTTGGAGATGGCGGCCAGTTCGTCCCACAGGGCCAGGTCCTGCGTGGTGTTGGCCCGGTAGAGCAGCGTGAGGTCGCCCGACGCGCCGGGAAGGGTCTCGAACAGCGTCCGCATCGGGGTGATGCCGACGCCGCCCGCCACCAGGAGCACCTTGCCGCGGCTGCGCTTGTCGGCGGTCAGGGCGCCGTAGGGGCCCTCGGCCCAGACCCGGGTGCCCGGCTCCAGATCACGCAGGCCGGCGCTGTGGTCGCCGATCGCCTTCACGGTGATGCGCAGCATGTTGGGGCGGGGCGACGCCGAGAGCGAGTACGGGTGGGAGCTGAAGCGCATCCCGGGCGCCAGGAAGCGCCAGCGGAAGAACTGCCCCGCCTCCGCGCCCATCCGGTGCAGCTTGCGTCCGCTGATCAGCACCGACACGATGCCGGGCGTCTCCTCGATGACCGCCTGGACCCGCATCCGGTGCTTCAGGTTCAGCCGGATCGGAGAAAGGATTCGGTACCAGATGACCAGGGCGGTCACCGAGCCGTAGAGCCCGTACCAGACGGTCTTGGCGACGGGCTCCACCGCGAAGTCGTTGCCGGTGGACAGCTGGTGCCAGAACGTCAGGAACACCGCGGCGTACGTCAGCAGGTGGACGTGGTACCAGGTGTCGTACGGGATCAGCCGGCGCAGCCAGCCGACGGAGATGAACCCGATCAGCACGAGCAGGCCCGTGCCGATCGCCGCTTTGCCCATGTCGGGCAGCTGGTTGACCGAGTCGACGGTCTGCTGCACGATCCCGCCGAGCCCCTTGCCGGACTGCAGGGCGTAGCCCCACATCGTCAGGAAGAGGTGGGCGATGACCATGCAGATGGTGTAGCGGCCGGTCATCGCGTGCCAGCGCGCCACCCGGTCCGATCCCACCCTGCGTTCGAGGGCGGGGACCCGGGCCATCTGCAGCACCACGAGGGCCATCAGATAACCGGCGAGCAGCCCGGTGATGCGCCCGGCGTTGAGGATCCTGCTGTTGTTGTCCGCGATGGACGGGGTGTTGTTCCACCACAGCCAGAGGACGGCGGCGGCGCCGGCCCAGACGGCGATCAACAGCGGGACGGCGGGCGAGCGGCGAGGGCGGATTCGGCGCATGGTCTGGCGCCGCGCGGCGCGACCACCGGCGATCGTGGACACGGTTCCTCCGTGTTCGTCCTGGAGAGACGGGGTGAGGGGAGTGGCCCCCTGGCCCAGAGATACGGTCCACGACGCCCGTGCGTTCAGAGGCCTGCCGAGTCGAGTGCGGACTGGAGTGACTGCCTGTATCCGTCGCTGGTATAGGTGGCTCCGGACACCGAGTCGATCCGAGCACTCTGCGCGGCCAGTGTCTCGCGCCTGAGCTGGGGAATCGCGTAACTGTTGATCTCCTGGTCCCTGGGATTGTCCGAAGGATAGACGACCGCGGCGGACTCGGTGATCCGGCCGTCCTTCAGCGTGATCCGCACCTGGACCGGACCCCAACGGGTCTGCACCGTATCGCCGGTGACGGTCTTGCTCCCCGTGCTCTTCGAGCCCCCGGACGTGCCCGCGGAACCGCCGGAGTCGCTTTCCGGGGTGTTCCCGGACGAGTCGCCCGGGGCCGCGGTGGAGGAACGGCCCACGGACGACGAGGCCTCGGCCGGTGCCGGCGGCGTGTGCGGCTTCAGCGAGAGCAGCAGGACGAAACCGGTGACCGTGGCGGCGGCCGCCAGCGTCACCCGGCGCAGCGGACGGTTCTTCTTCAGGGCGTGCACGGCGGCCTCACAGCTCGAACGACTCGTGGTGGATACGGCGGTCGGGGACGCCCGCTGCGCGCAGCGCCCCGTACAGGTCCCGGGCCATCGCGGGGGGACCGCAGAGATAGACGTCGTGCTCGGCGACGTCCGGCACGGCCTCGCGCAGCGACTCGGCGGTGAACCGCGGGCGGGTGCCGTCGGCGGCGTTGAGCGCGTACAGGACGCGGGCCCCGCGCCACCGCGCGATGTCCTCCAACTCGCCGCCCAGTGCCAGGTCCTCGGCCGTGCGCGCCCGGTAGAGGAGCGTGACCCGGCCGGGCAGGGTCTCGAACAGGGCGCGCAGCGGCGTGATGCCGACGCCGCCCGCGATCAGCAGGGCCTTCGCCGTACTGCTCCGGTCCGCCGTCAGCGAGCCGTAGGGGCCCTCCGCCCACACCCGGGTGCCGGGACGCAGCGTCCCGACGGCCGCGCTGTGGTCGCCGAGCGCCTTCACCGTGATCCGCATCCGGTCCGGCCGGGGCGGCGCCGACAGCGAGTACGGCGTCGAGGTCCACCGCATTCCGTCCGCGAGGAACCGCCAGCGGAAGAACTGGCCGGCCCGCGCGTCCAGTTCGTCCAGCCGCTCCCCGCGGATCACGACGGAGAAGACCCCGGGTGCCTCCCGGTGCACGGACTCCACGCGCAGCCGGTGGCGCCGGTTGAGCCGCACCGGGGCGAGCAGCCGGAACCACACGACGAGCGCGGCCGTACCGAGGTACAGGGCGTACCAGGCGGCCCGGGCCGCCGCGTCGCCGACGAAGTCGGAGCCGAGCGCGAGCTGGTGGAAGAAGGCCAGGAAGACCGCCGCGTACGTCAGCAGGTGCACGTAGTACCAGAACTCGTGGCTGATCCGGCGGCGGGCCCGGCGCGCCGAGGTGATCCCGACGGCGAACAGGATGACCGTGCCGGTCGTCGCCTTGAGCATCTCCGGGTAGTCGAACACCACGCCGATCGTCTCGTGGACGACGTCCGTCCCGTCCTGGGCCGCGTAGCCGAAGAGGATCAGCGTGACGTGCGCGACGAGCAGACAGATCGTGTAGCGGCCGGCCATGGCGTGCCAGCGGGCCACCCGGTCGGAGCCGACGCGCCGCTCCAGGAGCGGGACCCGGGCCATCAGCGCCACCAGGACGGCGCAGGCGTAGCCGCACAGCAGTCCGGCGATCCGTCCGGCGTCCGTCAGCCAGCCCGCCAGGCCCACCACCGACCGGGTGTCGGCCCACCACAGGGCGAGGACTCCGGCCGCTCCCGCCCACAGCAGGGCGAGCAGCGGTCCGGCGGGCGAGGGCCGGGGCCGCCCGCGTCCTCGTGTCGTGCGCGGGGCAGCCCGCTCGTACACCGTGGTCATCTGTGCGTCCTGCTTTCTTGCGGTCCGGGTGGAAACTGTGCTCGGTGAACCTCTGAGGCGGCTCTGAACGAGCCCGTTCCGGGCGGACTCACAGCGAACTGAGAGCGGGTTCTCGCGCAGAGGCGACGCAGAGGCGACTCAGAGGAAACTCAGAGGCCGCACGGAGGGGAGGGACCGCCGGGAGGCGCGATGCTGGAAGGCGACATGAACACTCCCTCCCCAGACCCCAGTGCTTCCCGAGTCGCGGATCCGGGTGCTTCCCGAGCTGCGGATCCCGGTACTTCCCGGCCCACGAGCGCCGGTGCCGGCCGGTCCCGTGGGGCCGGGCGGCCGCCCGCGCTCACGCGGCCCGACGGCACCCCCGTGCGCGTCCTCGTCGTCGACGACGATCCGGACCTGGCCGAGGTCCTCTCCGGCGTGCTGCGGTACGAGGGCTGGGAGGTCCGTACCGCGCACGACGGCGCCTCGGCCGCAGCCGGGGCGCGCGAGCTGCTGCCCGACGCCGTCGTCCTCGACGTGATGCTCCCGGACACCGACGGCTTCGCCGTGCTGCGCGATCTGCACACCGTGCTGCCGGGTGTCTGCGTCCTCTTCCTCACCGCCCGGGACGCGGTGGAGGACCGCATCGCCGGCATCACGGCGGGCGGCGACGACTACGTCACCAAGCCCTTCAGCCTGGAGGAGGTCGTCGCCCGGCTGCGCGGACTGCTCCGCCGCGCCGGCATGGCCCGCCGGATCGACGAGGGCCCCCGGCTGGTCGTCGGAGACCTGGCGATGGACGAGGAGGCCCGGGAGGTGACCCGGGGCGGGGACCTGATCGAGCTGTCGCCGACCGAGTTCGAGCTGCTGCGCTTCCTCATGCGCAACCCGCGCCGGGTGCTCAGCAAGGCACAGATCCTCGACCGCGTCTGGTCGTACGACTTCGGCGGCCAGGCCCATGTCGTCGAGCTCTACATCTCCTATCTGCGCAAGAAGGTCGACGCCGGCCGGGAGCCGATGATCCACACGGTCCGGGGCGCCGGGTACGTCCTCAAGCCCGCGGCGGGCCGGTGAGGCCGGACATGCGGGACGGGAACGGGAAGGGGCCCCGGCGGGCCCGGGCGGCCTCGGCGCTGCGGGCGCTGCCCCGGCCCCGCACGATGCGCGCTCGCCTCACCGCCGGACTGCTCGTGCTGCTGGCGCTCAGCTGCGCGGCCGTCGGCCTGGCCGCGGTCTACGAACTGGACGGCTTCCTGACCGGCCGCCTCGACCAGCAGCTCCAGGAGGCCGGGGCGCGGTTCCCGGCGAGCCTGGAGCACGGTTCGGCGACGTCGCCCGGCAAGCCGTCCGACCACGACGGCGACGAGCGCGGCGACATCCGGCGCCAGAGCACCGGCACGTTCGGGGCGCGCCTGGTCGGCGGGGACGTCACCAACGCCGCCGTCGTGCCGCCGGGCTCCGGCACGGCCGTCCGGAACGTGGATCCGACCGCCCACGACGAGGCGGCCCTGGCAGCGGTCCCGGCGGACGGCCGGGCCCACACCGTGTGCATCTCGGGTCTCGGCGACTACCGCGTCCTGGCGACGCCCGGCAAGGACGGCGACGTCCTGATCACCGGGCTGCCCACGGAGCCGGTCGACGCGGCCGTCCACCGTCTGGAACTCGTCGCCTCCCTGGTCTTCGGCGTGACGCTCGTGGCCGCCGGGGTCACCGGGGCCCTGTGGGTGCGCTGGTCGCTCCGGCCGCTGAACCGGGTCGCCGCGACCGCCACCCGGGTCAGCGAACTCCCGCTCGCCAGCGGCGAGGTGGCACTGCCTCCACGGGCGCCCGGGGCGGACCCGCGCAGCGAGGTGGGCCGTGTCGCCGGCGCCTTCAACCGCATGCTCGGCCATGTCGAGGACGCGCTCACCAAGCGGCACGCGAGTGAGGAACGGCTGCGCACCTTCGCCGCCGACGCCAGCCACGAGCTGCGCACCCCGGTCGCCTCGGTCCGGGGCCACGCCGAGCTCGCGCTGCTGCACCCCGGGCCGGTGCCCCCGAAGGTGACGCGGGCCCTCGAGCGGATCGCCGCCGAGTCGGCGCGCATGGGGGAGATGGTCGACGACCTGCTGCTGCTGGCCCGTCTGGACGCGGGGCGTCCCCTGGAGCGCCTGCCCGTCGACCTGACCCGTCTCGTCCTCGACGCGGTGACCGACGCCCGCGCGGCGGGCCCCGGCCATCGCTGGGTGCTGGAGCTTGCGGAGGAGCCGGTGACGGTGACGGGCGACCTCCACCGGCTCCAGCAGGTGTCGGCGAACCTGCTGGCCAACGCCCGCGTCCACACGCCCCCGGGCACCCGGGTGACGGTGTCCCTGGAGCGTGACGGGAAGGACGCCGTGCTGAAGGTCCACGACGACGGTCCCGGGGTTCCCGAGGACGTCCGGCCGGGTGTCTTCGAGCGCTTCACCCGGGCGGACCGGCGCCGTGCCGACGCCTCCGGCAGCGGGGCGGGGCTCGGCCTGTCGATCGTGGCGGCCGTGGTCGAGGCGCACGACGGCACGGTCGGCCTGGAGAGCAGCCCGGGGGCGACGACGTTCACGGTCAGACTTCCGGCGGTCTGAACGGTGGCTCGGTTCCGGTGGCCCAGGGCCGGTGGCCCGGTTCCGGTGGGGGGCGGGGCCGCGCCGGTACATCCGCCCGCATCCGAACGGATCCCGGGGACGTCGAGAGGTGCGGGTGGCTTTCGATCCGTCCGGATGCGGGCATTCGATGTACCGGCACGTCCCCTCCTGTGCGTACCCGGCTGCGGGTGAGATGGGGTGCGGGTGCGGGTGCGCGGGGGTGGCGGTCGGTGGTGCGGTGTCGTCAGTAGCGGGTGATCGTCGTTGTTCCGGTCGTCGTGCCGATGGCGATGTGGGGGGCTCGTGCGGGGTCTGCCCAGGTGAGGAGGCGCCGCATCGCGTCCTTGGAGACCGAGATGCAGCCGGCCGTCGGGCCGTCGCCGTTGACGTGCAGGAAGATTCCCGCGCCCCGGCCCCGTACGGGCCGCTCGTAGTTGAAGCCGATGACGAGGGCGTGCGCGTACTGCCCGGCGTAGGTGATCAGATGCTCGGACTCCTTCGCCCGGCAGTCCGCGGGGCGCGGTTCGGTCCACCGGTTGTACGAGCGGGAGGCGTTGTCCTGGCACCACCAGGAGTCCTTGTTCACCCGGCGGTACGGCATCGAGGTCCCGCGCGGTGCCGCCCGGGTCCCGAACGCGTACGGCAGCTCGTACAGACCGGTGGGTGTCGTGTTCGTGCCCTGGAGCCGGGCTCCGCCCTCGACGAGTCCGCGCGCCCCGAACCGCGCGGGCGCCGAGCCGGCCCGCACCCAGCGTCCGCCCCGCAGGTCCCACCAGGTGAGCGTCCCCGAGGTCGCGTTCGGGCGCGGGGCCTCGGCCGTGAGGAGCTGGCTCCCGCCGCCCGTGTCGGCCAGCCGCGCGGGAAGGACGGTGGCGGGCGGCGGCCCGCTCGGGGCCAGGGCGAGCAGGGACGCGGACGCGAGGGCGGCGGCTCCGAGGCGCATGGCTCAGACCGTACTGGGGGGCAACGGCAGCGGCAGCCCGGGAAGTCCGTCCAGGCTCGTCGCGATGTGCTCCTTCTTGGTGAAGTACTCGCTCAGCGAGGCGTCGTCCTCGCGTGCGAAGCGCTTGCCGTGCAGGTCGCGGTCCTGGTCGTAGGCCATGAAGGGGACCGCGTAGCCACAGGTGTCACGGACGAGCTCGGCGGTCACGACGATGATCGCGCGCAGTCCGTGCGGGGTCGGGTCGATGCCGCGGAAATGGGTGAGGAGTTCCTTGAAACGCGGGTCGTCGCGGAAGACCGGCTCGCCGCGGCCGTGCACCCGGACGATGTTGGGCGGGCCCTGGAAGGCGCACCACATCAGGGTGATCCGGCCGTTCTCGCGCAGATGCGCGATCGTCTCCGCGTTGCTCCCGGCGAAGTCCAGATACGCCACGGTCAGTTCGTCGACGACGGCGAACGAACCGGTGAGCCCTTTGGGGGAGAGATTGACCGTGCCGTCCCCGGACAGGGGCGCGGTCGCGGTGAAGAAGAGGGGCTGTGCCTCGATGAAGGTGCGGAGGCGGCCGTCGATGCGTTCATAGGTCTTTCCCATGTCTAATGATTATCGGGGAAGACCTTTCGCCTGTCTAAGGGATTGCGGGTTCCGGCGGCGTCGTTCAGGGGCACCGCCGGAACCCGTGGGCCGCCCCGGTCGGCGTCTACGGGGCGGTCGCGTCACCGGTCAGGTCACTTGCTCAGGGTGCAGGCCGCGAGGGTGTCCAGTCCGGTGGGCTTGGCGGCGGTGCGGCCGATGGAGATCGCGATGCGGTCGATGGTGGAGACGCGCTTGTCCTTGAGGGGGCCGAGGATCGCGTTCTGGACGAAGTTGGGGCCGCCCTGTCCGACGGTGTCGACGAGTCGCTTGTTGGCTTCGGCGATCTGGGTGTTCAGCAGGGCGAGGTTCCTGTCGACCTCGGCCTTGGCGGAGGCGGGGACCGCGGGCAGCTTCGAGGCGACGTCCGGGCAGGTGATGGTGCCCGCGGTGGCGGCTGCGCCGCTTCCGGCGGCCCCGCCCGCCTGAGCGCCGGCCGTCGCGCTCGGGGCGGCGGACGCGGTGGCCGTGCCGTCGGCTGCCGCGCCTCCCGCGGTGTTCAGGGTGCAGGCCGCGAGGGTGTCCAGTCCGGTGGGCTTGGCGGCGGTGCGGCCGATGGAGATCGCGATGCGGTCGATGGTGGAGACGCGCTTGTCCTTGAGGGGGCCGAGGATCGCGTTCTGGACGAAGTTGGGGCCGCCCTGTCCGACGGTGTCGACGAGTCGCTTGTTGGCCTCGGCGATCTGGGTGTTCAGCAGGGCGAGGTTCCTGTCGACCTCGGCCTTGGCGGAGGCGGGGACCGCGGGCAGCTTCGAGGCGACGTCCGGGCAGGTGATGGTGCTCGCGGCGGCCTTCGTCGTGGCGTTCTGGGCGTTGTCGTTGTGCGTCTCGCCCGCCAGCGCGCTGCCGGCGATCACCGCCGCGGACAGCACCACGGCGGAGGCTCCGCCGATCATCACGACGCGCCGCTTGTTGTACTTCGGAAGAGCCCTGGACATGCGGAATCCTCACTCGGGTCGGGGGCGGACGGCCGACCGGTGTTCGACTGGTCGGTCATGGTCCGTGTGCCTGTCGTGCGCGAACGCGGCGCCTGCGTTCAGCGGGAGATACGCGGAAACGATTACGGGCGTTCAACCCTCCGTGAAGATTCCTTCGCCGGGTGTGTGGGGCGAGCCGCGATTGACGAACCATGCAGAGTGCTGCATACTCATGCATGTCAGCGAATGCACTGTGAGGAGAATCCCGTGACCGAGCGCGTCGTACTCGCCTACTCGGGCGGTCTGGACACCTCCGTCGCCATCGGCTGGATCGCCGAGGAGACGGGCGCCGAGGTCATCGCCGTTGCGGTCGACGTCGGCCAGGGCGGCGAGGACCTGGACGTCATCCGCAAGCGAGCACTCGCCTGCGGTGCCGTCGAGGCCGAGGTCGCCGACGCCAAGGACGAGTTCGCCGACGAGTACTGCCTCCCGGCGATCAAGGCCAACGCCCTCTACATGGACCGCTACCCGCTGGTCTCCGCCCTCTCCCGGCCGACGATCGTCAAGCACCTCGTCGCCGCCGCCCAGAAGCACGGCGCCACCACGGTCGCCCACGGCTGCACCGGCAAGGGCAACGACCAGGTGCGGTTCGAGGCCGGCATCGTCGCCCTCGCCCCCGACCTCAAGTGCATCGCGCCGGTCCGCGACTACGCGATGACCCGGGACAAGGCGATCGCCTTCTGCGAGGAGAAGCAGCTCCCGATCGCCACCACCAAGAAGTCCCCGTACTCCATCGACCAGAACGTCTTCGGGCGCGCGGTCGAGACGGGCTTCCTGGAGGACATCTGGAACGCCCCGATCGAGGACATCTACGAGTACACCTCGAACCCCGCCGAGGCCCGCGAGGCCGACGAGGTGATCATCACCTTCAAGCAGGGCGTCCCGGTCGCCATCGACGGCAAGCCCGTCAGCGTCCTGCAGGCCATCCAGCAGCTCAACGAGCGCGCCGGCGCCCAGGGCATCGGCCGGATCGACATGGTCGAGGACCGGCTCGTGGGCATCAAGTCCCGTGAGGTGTACGAGGCTCCGGGCGCGATCGCGCTGATCACCGCCCACCAGGAGCTGGAGAACGTCACCGTCGAGCGTGAACTCGCCCGCTACAAGCGGCAGGTCGAGCAGCGCTGGGGCGAACTGGTCTACGACGGCCAGTGGTTCTCCCCGCTCAAGCGGGCCCTGGACGGCTTCATCGCCGAGGCCAACCAGCACGTCAACGGCGACATCCGGATGACCCTGCACGGCGGCCGCGCGGTCGTCACGGGCCGGCGTTCGGACACCTCGCTCTACGACTTCGACCTCGCCACGTACGACACCGGCGACACCTTCGACCAGGCCGCGGCCAAGGGCTTCATCGACATCTACAGCCTGTCGTCGAAGATCGCCGCCAAGCGGGATCTGGCCTAGGACGTAAGGGACTTGGCGCGGACCGTGTCGTGTCCGCCGCCTCGAACCCCCGAGCAATAGCCTGGCAGCCGCCTCCTCACGCACGTACGCGTGGGGAGGCGGTGGCACATCCACACCTTTCGAGGAGTAACGCAAGTGAGCAGCAACAGCGGTGACGTCCGGCTCTGGGGCGGACGGTTCGCCGACGGTCCCGCCGAGGCCCTGGCCAAGCTGTCCGCGTCGGTCCACTTCGACTGGCGCCTCGCGCCGTACGACATCGCCGGCTCCCGTGCCCACGCGCGCGTGCTGCACAAGGCGGGCCTGCTCACCGAGGACGAACTCACGCGCATGATCGAGGGCCTCGACCGGCTGGAGGCGGACGTCGCCGACGGCTCCTTCGTGGGCACGATCGCCGACGAGGACGTGCACACCGCCCTGGAGCGCGGCCTGCTCGAGCGCCTCGGCCCCGACCTCGGCGGCAAGCTCCGCGCCGGCCGCTCCCGCAACGACCAGGTGGCCACGCTCTTCCGGATGTACCTGCGCGACCACGCCCGGATCATCGGCGGTCTGATCGCCGACCTCCAGGAGGCGCTGATCGGCCTGGCGGAGGCGCACCCGGACGTGGCGATGCCGGGGCGCACCCACCTCCAGCACGCCCAGCCCGTGCTGTTCGCGCACCACGTCCTGGCCCACGTCCAGTCCCTGTCCCGGGACGCGGAGCGGCTGCGCCAGTGGGACGAGCGGACGGCCGTCTCGCCGTACGGCTCCGGTGCGCTGGCCGGCTCCTCCCTCGGCCTGGACCCGGAGGCGGTGGCGAAGGACCTCGGGTTCGAGCACGGCAGCTCCGCCAACTCCATCGACGGCACGGCCTCCCGCGACTTCGTGGCGGAGTTCGCCTTCGTCACCGCGATGATCGGCGTGAACCTCTCCCGGATCGCCGAGGAGGTCATCATCTGGAACACGAAGGAGTTCTCCTTCGTCACCCTCCACGACGCCTTCTCCACGGGCTCGTCGATCATGCCGCAGAAGAAGAACCCGGACATCGCCGAGCTGGCGCGCGGCAAGTCGGGCCGTCTGATCGGCAACCTGACCGGACTGATGGCCACGCTCAAGGCGCTGCCCCTCGCGTACAACCGCGACCTCCAGGAGGACAAGGAGCCGGTCTTCGACTCCTGCGACCAGCTGGAGGTCCTGCTCCCCGCCTTCACCGGCATGATGGCGACGCTGACCGTCCACCGCGAGCGCATGGAGGAGCTGGCCCCGGCAGGTTTCTCGCTCGCCACCGACATCGCCGAGTGGCTGGTCAAGCAGGGCGTGCCGTTCCGCGTCGCGCACGAGGTCGCCGGCGAGTGCGTGAAGGTCGCCGAGGCGGAGGGCAAGGAGCTGGACCAGCTGACCGACGAGCAGTTCGCGAAGATCTCGGCGCACCTGACGCCCGAGGTGCGGTCCGTCCTGAACGTCCCCGGCGCCCTCGCCTCCCGCGACGGCCGCGGCGGTACGGCCCCGAGCGCCGTCGCCGTCCAGCTCGCCGAGATCAAGACGGACGTCGCCGCCCAGCAGACGTGGGCGGCGGCGAAGCGGAAGCAGTAGCAGGAGCGGGGTTCGCGCCGGGGGCCGGTTCGGGAGCGGAGGGCTGACGCCGCCCGCCGCCGGGCCGGCCCGCCCGCGGAGCGGACACGGTCCGCGGTCCGGGGCGGGTGCCGTACGGCGGAGGGTGTCGCGGGTTACGTTGGCCGGGAGCCGCAAGGAGCCGACCGAACGGAGCCGCGATGCCCTTCGCACGTCTCGCCTCAGCCACGACTCCCACCGCCCACCTCGGCCTGGGGCTCGCCGCGGTGGGGCGCCCCGGCTACATCAACCTCGGGCGCGAGGAGGACCTCCCGGCCGACCGCAGCGTCGACGCCCTGCGCGAGCGCACCCGTGAACTCCTCGAGGCCGCCTACGCCCAGGGCGTGCGCTACTTCGACGTGGCCCGTTCCTACGGCCGCTCCGAGGAGTTCCTCGCCGACTGGCTGAGCGGCCGCCCGGACGTCGACGACGTCGTCGTCGGCAGCAAGTGGGGCTACGCCTACACCGCCGACTGGCGCACCGACGCCGAGACGCACGAGGTCAAGGACCACGGCCTCGCCATGTACGAGCGGCAGCGCGCCGAGACCGCGGAACTGCTCGGCGACCGGCTCGACCTCTACCAGATCCACTCGGTGACCCCGGACAGTCCGGCCCTCACCGACAAGGAACTGCACGCGGCCCTCGCCGAGGCGGCCGCCGGCGGTCTGTCGATCGGCTTCTCCACCAGCGGACCCGCCCAGGCGGAGGCGATCCGGGCGGCGCTGGCCGTCACGGTCGACGGCGAGCCGCTCTTCCGTACCGTCCAGTCCACGTACAACGTCCTGGAGACCTCCGCCGCCCCGGCGCTCGCCGAGGCCCACGACGCCGGGCTCACGGTGATCGTCAAGGAGGGAGTGGCCAACGGCCGGCTCGCCGGGCCCGGTGCGCCCGAGGTCCTGCGCGCCGTCGCCGAGGAGACCTCCCTGGGCTGCGACGCGGTCGCCCTCGCGCTGATCCTGCGGCAGCCCTGGGCCGGCGTCGTGCTGTCGGGGGCGGCCACCGCCAACCAGCTCGCCTCGAACCTGCACGCGGCGGTCGTCGACCTCGACGAGGACCAGCTGTCCCGGCTCGCCGCGCTGGTGGAGGAACCGCGGGCGTACTGGGAGCGGCGCGGGCAGTTGCCCTGGCACTGAGCGCCAAGGGGCCGGGAGTCCCGTCGGAGGCGCGTTTCGGGCACCCGAGGCAGATGGGTATGAGACGCGCATGCTCCTTGTGAGACATTCATGTCTCACTTGCGGTACTGTTGTCTCATGGCTGTCGACCGTGAACACGTGCTGCGCAGCGCAGCCGCCCTGCTCACCCGCAAATCCACCGCGACGATGGACGAGGTGGCCAAGGCCGCCGGGATCAGCCGGGCCACGCTGCACCGCCAGTTCGCCGGCCGGGACGCGCTGGTCCGGGCGCTGGAGGCGCTCGGCATCGAGGAGTGCGAGGCCGCGCTGGACGCGGCCCGTCTCGGTGACGGCACCGCCCAGGAGGCCGTGCGCCGCCTGGTGGGCGAGCTGGAGCGGTCGGCCGGACTGCTCGCCTTCCTCTACACGGAGAACCAGCTGTTCGAGGGCGACGGTCAGCACGAGGGCTGGGCCCGGATCGACGTCCGGGTGGCCGCGCTGTTCCGGCGCGGCCAGGAGAGCGGCGAGTTCCGCATCGATCTCACCCCGGCCTGGCTCACCGAGGCGCTCTACGGGCTGATGGCCTCGGCGTCCTGGGCCGTGACCGAGGGCCGGGTCGCCGCCAAGGACTTCCACCACATGATCGTCGAGCTGTTGCTCGGCGGCGCGCTCAGGAGAGAGGAACCATGACCAGCACCCTGCGGCCGGCGGTCGCGACGGAGACGCGGAAGCGCCCGGGCCGCTGGCTCGCGCTCTGCGTCCTCGTCCTCGCCGTGCTGCTGGTGGCCGTCGACGCGACCGTCCTCGGCCTCGCGACCCCGTACATCAGTGAGGACCTCGAACCCTCGGGCACCCAGCTCCTGTGGATCGGTGACGTCTACTCCTTCGTCATCGCCGGTCTGCTCGTCTCCATGGGCAGTCTCGGTGACCGCATCGGCCGCAAGAGGCTGCTGCTGACCGGCGCCACGGCGTTCGGCCTGATATCCGTGCTCAACGCCTATGCCACGACACCCGGGATGATGATCCTGGCGCGGGCGCTGCTCGGCGTCGCGGGCGCGACCCTGATGCCCGCCACCCTGGCCCTGATCCGCAACATCTTCCACGACCCGCGCGAGCGCAGCCTCGCCATCGGCATCTGGGGCGCGACGGCCTCCGCTGGCACCGCGGTGGGGCCCGTCGTCGGCGGCTTCCTGCTCGAGCACTTCTGGTGGGGCTCGGTCTTCCTCATCAACCTGCCGGTGATGGTGGTCCTCGTCCTCGTCGGGCGCAGACTGCTCCCCGAGTCGAAGAGCCCGGACCCCGGCCCCTGGGACCTGATCGGCGTGACGCTCTCGCTCGTCGGGCTCATCGGTGTGGTGTACGCGGTGAAGGAGCTCGCCGCGCACGGGCCGGGCGGCGCGGCGCTCGCCGCGGGCCTGCTGGGGGCGGTCGCCCTCTTCTGCTTCGTGCGTCGCCAACTGTCGCTCACGAAGCCGCTGTTGGACGTCCGTCTGTTCCGCAACCGGGGGTTCTCCGGTGCGGTCCTCGCCGACCTGTTCACGGTGCTCGGTATGTCAGGGCTCGTGTTCTTCCTGTCCCAGTACCTGCAACTCGTGCAGGGCCGCGGCCCGTTCGAGGCGGGGCTCGCCGAAGTCCCCGCCGCCGTGGGCGCGGTGGCGGCGGGTCTGGTCGCCGGGCGGTTCGCGCGGCGCTTCTCCGTGCGGACCGTCGTGTCCGGCGGACTCGCCGCGGTGGGCCTCGCGCTCGGCGTGCTCACGGTGCTGGACCGCTCCACCGGCTATCCGCTGCTCGGCGCGGCCCTGCTGGTCGTCGGTGTCGGCGCGGGCTTCTCGTTCACCGTCACCGCCGACGTCATCCTCTCCGCCGTGCCCAAGGAGCAGGCGGGCGCCGCGTCCGCGGTCTCCGAGACGGCGTACGAACTCGGAGCGGCTCTGGGCATCGCCCTGCTCGGCTCCGTCGTGACCGGCGTCTACGCCGGCTTCACCGGCCCCGCGGGCACGCCGGCCGCGGCGCACGACTCGCTGGGCGGAGCGGTGGAGGCCGCCGGACACCTGCCCGAGCACACCGCCGAGGCACTGCTGACCGCGGCCAGGGAGTCCTTCGTGGACGGTCTGGCACTCGCCTCCGGCGCGGGCGCGGCGGTCCTGCTCGCCACCGCGGCGGCGGCCTGGTTCCTGCTGCGGGACCAGAAGCTGGAAGCGTAACCGCGCGGGAGCGGGGACCTGGCGAGATGCGCTGGGCCCGCGGGAACGGGTAGCCGGCGGGATGTGCGTGGCCGCGCCGGATGGGGCCCCGGTGGGAGGCGCGTGGCCGCGCCGGAACGGGGGCCTCGGCGGGAGACGTGGCCGCAAAAGGGTGGGCTCCGACCGGAGATCTCCGGTCGGAGCCCACCCTTTTGCCCTGGTGTGCCGCGCCGCTAGGCGGCCTTCGCCTTGGTGGCGTACATGTCGACGTACTCCTGGCCGGAGAGCCGCATGACCTCGGTCATCACGGAGTCGGTGACGGCGCGCAGCACGTACCGGTCGCGGTCCATGCCCTCGTAGCGCGAGAACTCCATGGCCGGTCCGAAGCGGACCGTGACCTTGCCCGGCCGCGGCATGCCCGCGCCGCCCGGCTGGAGCTTGTCCGTGCCGATCATCGCGAAGGGGACGACCGGGGCGCCGGTCATCAGGGTGAGCCGGGCGATGCCGGTGCGGCCGCGGTACAGACGGCCGTCGGGGGAGCGGGTGCCCTCGGGGTAGATCCCGAAGATCTTGCCCTCCTCCAGGACCCGGCGGCCGGTCATCAGCGCGGCCACGCCGCCGTTGGCGCCGTCCCGGTCCACCGGGATCATGCCGACGCCGGTGAAGAACCACGCCATGAGCCGGCCCTTGAGGCCCTTGCCCGTGACGTACTCGTCCTTGCCGATGAAGAACACCTGCCGGTCGCAGACCAGCGGAAGGATCATCGAGTCGATGAACGTGAGGTGGTTGCCGGCGAGGATCACCGGGCCGTCGCCGGGGATGTTCTCCACGCCTTCCACCCGTAGGCGGAACATCGGGCGCATGATCGTTCCGAACACTGCCTTGATGAGCGCGAAGCGGGACAACGGGCCCTCCGGTTTCAAGGGATCGGTATGGAATCTGTGCAGGTGAGGACGATACTCGCGGTTCCCGGTCGATTGCACATCGACTTCATCGACCGGATACGCACTGTTGACCTACGTTTACCTGCGGTTGCGTGCCCGTGAGCGGTGGAGAGCGGGGCGGACCGGTGTGACGGACATCGCGTACGGGTACCGGCGAACGGGTGAGCGCCCGGTGCGGGGCCGCTCGCCCGCCTCGGGTCACGCCTACCCGGGACCGCCCGGCCGATGCCGACGGACCGTCATGTTCCGCTTGCCGTGCGGCCGTCCGAGGTCACCCACTGTTCCGCCGCGGGCCTCCCCGTCGTCACACGGGGGCACCTACGATCGTCCCGCTTCGTCAGGCAGGGCACCTACGGCGGGAGGAGCGCTCATGGGGGCGCAGGAGTCGAACGGTCAGGAGCGGGGAACGGCGCGGCGGACGCTGCTCTCGGCCGCGGTGCTCGGGGCGGGCGGAGCGGCCCTCGGCCTGCCCGGCACCGCGAGCGCGGACGGACGCCACGGGGGCGGCGGCTACCGGAGCCTGCCCAGACCGACCGTCATCGGACACCGCGGGGCCAGCGGCTACCGGCCGGAGCACACCTTCGGCTCGTACCAGCTCGCCCTCGACCTGGGCGCCGACGTCGTCGAGGCGGGTGACCTGGTGCCCACCAGGGACGGTCACCTCGTGTGCCGGCACGAACCGGAGATCGGCGGGACCACGGACGTCGCGGCGCACCCCGAGTTCGCCGGCCGCCGCACCACCAAGACGCTCGACGGGGTCCCCACCACCGGCTGGTTCACCGAGGACTTCACGCTCGCCGAACTGAAGACCCTGCGCGCCGTGGAGCGCGTCCCCGCCAACCGTCCGCACAACACCCTCTACGACGGCCGCTGGGAGATCCCCACCTTCGAAGAGGTGCTCCGCTGGCAGGACGAGCAGACCCGCAGGCGCGGCAAGCAGGTCTGGATCTACCCCGAGACCAAGCACCCCACCTACTTCCGGGCGCTCGGCCTCGGCCTGGAGGAGCGGGTCGCGAAACTGCTGCGCAAGTACGGCAAGGACAGGAAGGACTCGCCGGTCATCCTCCAGTCCTTCGAGCCGAGCAGCATCCAGCGGCTGGACGAGCTCGTCGGCAACCCGCTCGTCGTCCTGCTGTCGGCCGCGAACACCCGTCCCTGGGACTTCGTCGCGGCGGGCGACCCCCGCACGGTCGCCGACCTCGTCACACCCGCCGGCCTGGAGTGGATCGCCTCGTACGCGCAGGGCATCGGCCCCACGCTCGACCTCGTCGTCCCGAAGGACGCGGCCGGCAACCTCACCAGCCCGACCACGCTCGTCGCCGACGCGCACCGGGCGGGCCTGATCCTGCACCCGTACACCATGCGCAACGAGAACCCCTTCCTCCCCGCGAACTTCCGCAAGGGCACCGCCGTGGACGCCTACGGGGATCCCTTCGGCGCCTTCAGGGCCTACTTCGAGACGGGCATCGACGGCGTCTTCACCGACAACGCGGACACCGCGGTGCTGGCCCGCGCGGACTTCCTGGGGCGGTGAGCCCGTCGCCCCGGTACGCCGGCGGACCGGTGGCCGGGAACGGGACGGAAGCCCGCAGCCGTCAACGAACCGCCCACCCGTCCCGGATGGGGTGAGAAACGGCCGCCCCGGCAACCTCTCGCCGGGGCGGCCGTGTCGTTCCACGCATGACCCACGAGATGGTGACCGCCCTCGGGCCGCTGCTCGCCGCCGAGGCGTCGGCGGAGGCCCAGGCCTGCGGCGAGGAGTCCGGCGACCTGGAGCAGGCCGTCTGGCTGCGGCTGCTGGAACGCCTGGACGCGACGGGACCGCCCGCCGACCCGCGGCGCTGGGTGCGCCGGGCCGTGCGCTCGGAGGCCCGCCGCAGCCGCCGCAGGGCCCGCGCCGAGCGGCCCTACGCCACCGAACCCGCGGACGACGACGGCCCCGGCCCGGAGCAGCGGGCGCTGGCCGCCGTCCGCCGTCGCGAGCTGCACGAGGCGGTGCGCCGGCTGCCCGGCCGCTGCCCGGTCCTGATGGCCGCCCTGCTCTCCCCGGAGGACCTCACCTACCGGGAGATCGCGGGCGAGTTGGGTATCTCACAGGGAAGTCTCGGTCCGGAACGCTCCAGATGTCTCGGATGTCTCCGGCGATTGCTGACCGCGGAGGTTGCGGCCCGCTGACGACGGGGATAGGAGTGGGGGACGACCGGAACAGGTGAGCGGGAGGCATGCACACATGGGCATGAGCGTGACCATCTCGGCGGCGACCGAGCAGGATGCGGAACCGATCCTGAAGCTGCAGTACCTCTGCTATCAGAGCGAGGCCGAGCTGTACGGCGACTACGGCATCGAACCGCTCACGCAGCCGCTCGACTCGCTCAGGGCGGAACTGGCGGGCGGCACCGTACTGGTGGCCCGGCTCGGCGACGAGGTGGTGGCCTCCGTACGCGGCGCCGTCGACGCCGACGGCACGGCCCGCATCAACAAGCTCATCGTGCACCCGCGCATGCAGCGGCACGGCCTGGGCGGACGCCTGCTCGACGCGATCGAGGCCCGCCTCGGCGCCGAGGGGGAGGCGAAGTCCTTCCAGTTGTTCACCGGCCACCGCAGCGAGCGCAACCTGCGCCTGTACCGCAAGCACGGCTACGCCCCCGTCTCGCAGGAGCGGGTGGGCGAGCGTCTGACACTGGTGACCCTGGCCAAGGGCGCCGACGCCGGAGCGTACGCCGCCAGCGCCTGACTGCGGCCGGCTCCGGCCGGGCCGTCAGCCGGCGTTCGTACGCGCCTTGCGCAGCCAGTACATCGCCGACAGCGGCAGCAGGACCGGGATGAAGAGATAGCCCATGCCGTAGTCCGACCACACCGTGGCGTCGGGGAAGGCGGACGGCTCGGCCAGCGTCCAGGTACCGACGACCAGTACGCCCGCGAGCTCGGCGGCGCAGCACACCAGCGCCGCCCTGCGCGCCGTCTCGCCGCCGCGCACGAGCGAGTACGTGATGAACCCGTAGACGAGACCGGCGACCGCGGACAGCGAGTAGGCGAGCGGCGCCTTGTCGAACTGCGTGGAGATCTGCACGGCCGACCGGGAGACGGCGCCGACGACCATCACCCCGTACAGCCACACCAGCAGGATGCCGGGGCCGCCGATGAGCCGCGCGCGCTTCGTCGCGTCCGGCTCCGCCGGGGTCCCGTCCTGTTCGTCCCGCGTCACGGTCGTGTTCTCCTCCGCGGCCGTCATCTCAGCCTCCCCAGATGTCGTAGAGCCGGACCTCGAGCACGGCCAGGACGACGCCGCCGGCCGCCACCGTGACCGAACCCCAGCGGGTGCGCTCCGCCAGCGACATGAATCCCGCGGCGGGAATGCAGGCGAAGGCGCCGATCAGATACGCCACGAAGATCGTCGTGCCCTGTTCCGGCTTCTCGCCGCGTGCCAGCTGGACGACGCCGATCACCAGCTGGACCAGGGCGAGCACGCTCACCACGGCCATGCCGATGAAGTGCCAGTCCTTGGTGGGCTGATCGCGGTGGGCGGCCCAGCCGCACCAGGCGGCGAGCGCGAGCGCGGCGACGGCCGTCACGACCGTCAGGGCAACGAACATGCCGTGACCCTATTACGGGCCAAAAGACCTGATGCGCTCGCCCCCGGGCTGCCCCGCCGGGCCGACGGCACCACCCGGGGCGAGCCCGACCCCGAGGCCTGTCCGCCGGCCGCCCGCGCACCGGGCGTGGATCCCGCCCGGTGCGTCGTCCTCGAGGACGCCCCGCCGGGCTCCGGGCGGGCCGCGCCGCGGGCATGACCACCGTGGCGTTGGCCACAGCGCACCAGGCCGGCGAACTCGACGCGGACCTCGTCGTCGAGGACCGCTCAGCCTTGTCCGTACTGGTGACGGACGAGGGGGACGGAGACCTCCGTCCGGGGCTGAAAGGCCTCCGCGACGGCCGGGGACCGTCCACCGCTGTCCGCTATTCGGACAGCGGTGGTGGCCCCCGGCCCCCGGTCTGCTTTACTTCCTCCCATGACCACGACGAGCAACCGCATCCTTGCGACCGAGGCGACCATGACGCCCGGTGCTCGTTGTATGTGTCGAATGTGTGCCTGCTAGAGGGCCCTCGCACCACCTTCTGATCCCGCGCCCCGAAGCGGGACCGCCGCGCCTCGTGTCCGTACCGCGTACGTGACCGGGCTGCCCCGCGCACACGTTCTCCTTCCGGTTCCATCGCCATCGCGAGAACCGTGCCGCGTTCCGACCGAATGCACCCGTGCCCGGCGCACACCCACGCCCCGCACTCGACAGTGACGGAAACCCCAGTGATCACGACAACGGGCCTCACCAAGGTCTACCGCTCGCGCGGCCGTGAAGTGACCGCCCTCGACGGCGTCGATCTGCACGTCCGCGAAGGCGAGGTGTACGGCGTCATCGGCCAGTCCGGCGCCGGCAAGTCCTCGCTCATCCGCTGCGTCAACCTCCTGGAGCGTCCCACCTCCGGCACGGTCACCGTCGCCGGCCAGGACCTCACCGCCCTCGTCGGGCGCGGCTCGCGCGCCGGCCGGGAACTCCGCCGGGCGCGCACCCGGATCGGCATGGTCTTCCAGCACTTCAACCTGCTGTCCTCGCGGACCGTCCAGGAGAACGTCGAGCTGCCGCTCGACATCCTCGGGCTCACCAGGAGGGAGCGCGGCCGCAAGGCCCTCCAACTCCTCGACCTGGTCGGCCTGTCCGACAAGGCGGGGTCCTACCCGGCCCAGCTCTCCGGCGGCCAGAAGCAGCGCGTCGGCATCGCCCGCGCGCTGGCCGGCGACCCGAAGGTGCTGCTCTCCGACGAGGCGACCAGCGCCCTCGACCCGGAGACCACCCGCTCCATCCTCCAGCTCCTGCGCGACCTGAACCGCCAGTTGGGCCTCACCGTCCTGCTCATCACCCACGAGATGGACGTCGTCAAGACGGTCTGCGACTCGGCCGCGCTGATGGACAAGGGCCGCATCGTGGAGTCCGGCACCGTCAGCGAACTGCTCGCGACGCCCGGCTCCGAGCTGGCCTCCGCCCTCTTCCCGGTCAGCGGCACCGCCTCCGGCGACGACCGCACCGTCATCGACGTCACCTTCCACGGGGAGTCGGCCACCCAGCCGGTCATCTCGCAGCTCTCGCGCACCTACAACATCGACATCTCGATCCTCGGCGCCGCGATGGACACCGTCGGTGGCAGGCAGGTCGGCCGGATGCGCATCGAACTGCCCGGCCGTTACGAGGAGAACGTCGTGCCGATCGGATTCCTGCGCGAGCAGGGCCTGCAGATCGAGATCCAGGGGCAGCAGCCCGAGCTGGTCGAGGAAGGTGCCGCCAAGTGAGCTGGAACGAGATGCAGCCGCTGCTGTCCGAGGAGTGTTGGAACACGCTCTACATGGTCGGCTGGTCCACCCTCATAGCGATCGTCGGCGGTCTGCCGCTCGGTCTCCTGCTGGTGCTGACGGACCGTGGTGGCCTGCTGCAGAACGTCGTCGCCAACAAGGTCGTCGGGCAGGTCGTGAACATCGCCCGCTCGATGCCGTTCATCATCCTGATGGTCGCCCTGATGACCTTCACCCGCTGGGTCACCGGCACGACCATCGGCCGCGAGGCCGCCATCGTGCCGCTCGCCATCGGCGCGATCCCGTTCTTCGCGCGTCTGGTCGAGACGGCCGTCCGTGAAGTGGACGGCGGGCTCGTCGAGGCCGTGCAGGCGATGGGCGGCAACACCTGGACCGTCGTCCGCAAGGTCCTCGTCCCCGAGGCGCTGCCGTCGCTGATCTCCTCGGCGACCACCACGGTCGTGGCCCTCATCGGCTACTCCGCGATGGCCGGCACCGTCGGCGCCGGCGGGCTGGGCGACCTCGCCATCCGCTACGGCTACCAGCGCTTCGAGACCGAGCTGATGTGGATCATCGTCGCCATCCTCGCCGTGGTCATCTCGGCCATCCAGTTCGCCGGTGACCACGCGGCCCGCACCCTGGACCGCCGCGGCGGCCACTCGGGCCCGGCCCCGAGGCTGCGCCTGCTGAAGTCCCGCCGGCCCGCCGCCGCGGACGTCGGCGAGGCCGCCTGAACGACCCGCGGACCCCGCGCGCTCCCCGGCCCCGCCGTGGACCCGCGAGGCCCCGGCCCCCTCACAGATTTCCCCGTCCACCCCATGACGGGGTCGCTCCACCCCTCAGGAAAGGCACTTTTCGTGCGTAACACTGCCAAGATCACCACCGCCGTCCTCGCCGCCGGAGCCCTCACCCTGGGTCTCTCCGCCTGCGGTTCGGACAAGGACTCCTCCTCGTCCTCCGACTACAGCGGCCCGCTCGTCGTCGCCGCCAGCCCGGTCCCCCACGCCGAGATCCTGAACTTCATCGAGAAGAACCTGGCGAAGAAGGCGGGCCTCGACCTGGAGGTCAAGGAGTTCCAGGACTACATCGTCCCCAACACGGCCACCGAGGACGGCTCGGTCGACGCCAACTACTTCCAGAACCAGCCGTACCTCGACGACTTCAACAAGAAGCGCGGCACCCACATCGTGCCCGTCGTCACGGTGCACCTGGAGCCGCTCGGCCTCTACTCCCACAAGGTGAAGAGCGCCGACGCGCTGAAGAGCGGCGCGACCGTCGCCGTGCCGAACGACGCCGTGAACGAGGCGAGGGCCCTGAAGCTGCTCGCGTCCAACGGGCTCATCACCCTCAAGGACGGCGCCGGCAGCGAGGCGACCCCGCAGGACATCGCCAAGAACCCCAAGAACCTCAAGTTCAAGGAGGTCGAGGCGGCTCAGACCCCGCGTTCCCTGGACGACGTGGACGCCGCGGTGATCAACGGCAACTACGCCATATCCTCCGGCCTCAAGCCCGCCGAGGACGCGCTCGTCCTGGAGTCGGCGACGAACAACCCGTACGGGAACTTCCTCGCCGTCAAGAAGGGCAACGAGAACGACCCGCGGGTGAAGAAGCTCGCCAAGCTGCTCACCTCGCCCGAGGTGAAGAAGTTCATCGAGGACAAGTACGCCGGTTCCGTCATCCCGTCGTTCAAGTAGGCCGGGGACCGGGCGGCCCGCCGCCCGCGGCCGCCCTCGTCACCGCACGGGGTCCACTCCATTACCCGGAGTGGACCCCGTTGTGCCGTTCGGTGGTTTCATGCTGCATGCTGGGCAGTTCAGCGGACCCGACGGTACATCAGGTCCGAAGTCCCCGACGGTTACGGAGCGTCGCATGACGAGCACCTTCCCCGACATCTCCATCAGCACGGAGCGGTTGGTCCTGCGTGCGCTCGACGAGGACGACGTGCCCGCGCTGACGGAGATGATGAACGACGAGATGGTGGCGGCGTGGACGTCGATCCCGCAGCCGTTCACCGAGGGCGGTGCCCACGACTGGATCACCGACTACGCGCCCACGGAACGGGCCCAGGGGCGTGGCCTCGACCTCGCCGTCACCGAGTTCCTCACCCAGCGCCTGGTCGGAGTCATCCAGCTCGGCAAGACCAACTGGCGGGTCCGCTCCACCGAGCTGTCCTACATCATCGCCCCCTGGGCGCGGGGCGAGGGCTACGCCTCCGAGGCCGCGCTCGCCACCGCCCGATGGCTCTTCAGCGACCAGAAGTTCGAGCGCGTCGAACTGCGCACGGCCGCCGGCAACACCGCCTCGCAGCAGGTCGCCCAGAAGATCGGCTGCATCAGCGAGGGCGTGCTGCGCAACGCCTGCATAGCGCGCACCCGGACCGAGGAAGGCACCTGGGTCGACCTGCGCACCGACTTCATCGTGTGGAGCCTGCTGCCCGAGGACCTGGACGGCATGGACGGGCACCTCGGCGACACCGGCGGCTTCGCCTCGTTCAACGACTGGAACTGAGGGGACCGGGCGGGCACGGCGGTCCCCGCGCGCGGCCCGCCCCGGCGAACGGGACCTGCCATGACGGGTCGTACACGGTCGTGGTGAGTCGTATGCGGTCGTGTCGGGTCATACGGGTGCACATGGGGCACCTCGCCGGATCCCGGTCCCGTGGACCGCGGCCGTCGTCCGGGCGGGACGGGACCGCTCGCGTCGCGCGCCACGCCGACCGGCACACCGCCGCCGGACCGCACCGGGGTACCCTCACCAAGCCCGCCCGGGCTGCACCTGAGACCTGCGAAGACCTTCTGGAGACTGACGACGATGGCCGACCGGGTCACGGTGATCGGCTGGGACGGCTCGCCGCTGACCGTTGCGGCGCGCTCCGCCCTCGGTGCCGCCACGATGGTGGCCGGCGCGGCCCACCATCTCGAGCTCCCCGAAGTGCCCGAGGGCGCCGAACGCGTCCGGCTGGGCAGTGTCGCCCTCGCCGCCGGCCGGATCGCGAGCCACCGGGGCACCGCCGTCGTCCTCGCCGACGGGGATCCGGGGTTCTTCGGCGTCGTACGCACTCTGCGCGCACCCGAGTTCGGCCTGGAGGTCGAGGTCGTGCCCGCCGTCTCCGCCGTGGCCGCCGCCTTCGCCCGTGCCGGGATGCCTTGGGACGACGCACAAGTAGTCGTCGCACACAGCCGTACGCTGCGACGCGCGGTGAATGTATGCCGAGCCCACACTAAAGTCGCAGTTCTCACCTCACCCGGGGCCGGACCCGCCGAACTCGGGCTGCTGCTCGAGGGAGTGCACCGCACCTTCGTCATCTGTGAGGAACTCGGCACCGCCCGCGAGCAGGTCACGATCCTGACCTCCGACAAGGCGGCCGACCACACCTGGCGCGACCCGAACGTGGTGATCGTCATCGGCGGCTTCGTGGCCGCAGCCCAGGGGAGCGGCTGGATCGCCGGCCGGGACCCCGGCGGCGGACCGCGCGGCTGGGCGCTGCCCGCGGGCGCGTACGGCGGGGCGCTCGGCGAGGGCGAGACCGATCTGCTGCGCGCCGCCCAACTCGCCCGGCTGGGACCGCGCGTAGGCGACCTCGTCTGGGACATCGGCTCCGGCAGCGGCGCCTTCGCCGTCGAGGCCGCCCGCACCGGTGCCGCCGTCATCGCGGTCGACCGCAGTCCGGGCTCCTGCGCCCGCGCCGAGCACTCGGCCCGCCGGTACGGCGTGCAGATGCAGATCGTGCACGGCAGCGCCCCGCACGTCCTGGAGGACCTGCCCGAACCCGATGTCGTGCGCGTCGGGGGCGGGGGAGCGGAGGTCGTCTCCGCGGTCGCGGACCGCCGGCCCCAGCGCATCGTCGCGCACGCCGCCACCCGTGACGCCGCCGAACTCATCGGCCGCGATCTGACCGAACACGGCTATGACGTCGAGTGCGCCCTCGTCCAGTCCGTCGAACTCGACACGAGGGCCTGGACGGAGAAGGAGCGGAGCGTCGCGTTCCTGCTCAGCGGCCGTCTGCCGGATCGCGCCCCGTGATCCTGTTGTCGTACTGCGCGCGGTAGGCTGGCCGATCGTCGTACCGCTCCCGGAGGTCGGCCTTTCGTCGGCCAATGTCCGGAAAACCCGCCCGTTTTGAGGCGTGTGTGGGGTACGTCGGAACCGGAGGACGCGCAACGTGGCGCAGTCCACAGCGGGCACTCGCGGATCACGCTGTCGCGAGGGCGGGATGACCGGGACAATGCCAGTTAATGGCTTTGTCGTCTTTGTAGGCGGGTCGTTCGTGCCGCTGGGCACGCACGCTCGTTCTTCACTGTGGGGCGGTCGGTGCGCCGTTCCGGGCGAGCTGGACTTTGGAGCACTAATCCGATGGGCGAGGGGTACGCATGACCGACACCGGCCAGGTCCCGGGCGAGGGATTGCCGGAGAACGCAGGCATGGTGGAGCAGCCGGGCGTCGCCGCACCGGGTGCGTACACCTTCCTCGACGCTTCCGAGAACCCTGTCGAGGACGACGACCTGCTCCTGCTGCCGGGCGCGCCCGGTGCCCAGGGAGCCTGGGGCAACGAGGTGCCGCCGCCGGCCCCGATGCCCTTCACCGACGAACCCGGTCCGCACGAGACGGACGGCCGCGACACCGGCGCCATCGACCTCGGCGCCGTGCGCGCGCCGAGCCCGGCGCCCGTGCCCCAGCCGGTCCCGCAGCCCGTGGCGCCGCGCCGTCCGCTGCACCTCGGTCCGCCCACGCCGGACGGTTCCTCCAGCCCGGTGCGTTCGCTCGCCGACCGCGGACCGGCGGGTGCCCGTCCGGGTTCCATGACCACCCCGGTCGTGCCCCTGCACCAGGCCGGCCCGCCGACCGTCGGTCCGGAGTACCTGGACGTGCCCCAGTCCGCCGAGGCCCCGCCGCAGAGCGCGGCGCCGTGGGGGACCGTTCCGGCGGGCGGCGAGGTCATGGCCGCGGAGACGGCCGCCCCTGGGACGGTCGTCCCCGAGACGGGACAGCTGCCCGGCTCCGCGGTGGACGCGGAGCCCGTACCGGACCCCGAGCTGCCGGGGGCCGCGGAGGCCGAGCAGGCACCCGCCGTCGTGGCGGAGCACCTCGTCCACGACTCGGTCCCGGCGCCCGACGCCGCCCAGGCACCCGCGCCGGAGGCCGACGCGGCGCCGCTGGGCCTCCAGGACCGGACGGACGACCCGGCCCCCGAGGCCGTGCCCGCGACGGACGGCCCGGACGCCCCGCAGTTCCAGGACGCCCCGGAGACCCCGGGCGCACCGGACACCGCCGACGCCGTGACAGGGATCGCGAGCGGGGCGGAGACGCCCGTGCCCGAGGTCGTACCGGCGCAGCTCGCCGAGGACGCCGGGCCCGCGGTGCCGCACGCCCCGGCCGAGGAGCCCGTCCCCGCCGAGGACGCCGCCGCGCAGGCCCCGGAGCAGCCCGCCGACCAGGACACCGACGGAGCCGGCCCGGCCGAGCCCGTGGTTCAGGAGGCCGAGCCCGTCGCCCCCGCGCCGGAACAGGCCGTTCCCCTCGTGGACGAGGCCTCCCTGCCCGGAGACGAGCAGCCCGTCGGAGCCCCGGTCCCGCACCCCTACGAGACCCCGGACTCCGCGCTGTCGGCGCTCTCCGCGCGCTCGGCGGACGCCTCGCAGAGCGGACAGGACATCACCCCCGACGCGGCCGAGGCCCAGCAGTTCACCGACCGGCCGGCCCCCGCCGAGAACGGTGCCGTTCCGGCAGAGGAGGCCGCCGCCCACGACGGCACCGACCTGCCCGGCCCCGGTTCCGCCGAGACCCCGCAGGCCGCACCGGTGGAGGCGGACGCGCCGACCGAGGCCGTGGGCCGGGCCGACGGTGACCCGCACCCCGAGAGCGGTACGGACCCGGCGGCGGGCGTCCCCGGATTCCCCGGCGCGCCCGTCGTGCCCCAGGCCGACCAGAGCCTCGGCCATTTCGTGCCCGTGGAGGGCACGGTGCCGACGGCCGCGCACCTGGCCCCGACCCCGCCGCACGGCGTGACCGTCCCGCCGGCCGTCGAGGAGCAGCCGCCGGCCCAGGAGCCGGCCCAGGCCGCCGTGACCGTGGCGCCCGTACCGGCCGAGGAGACTCCCGTGGCGGAGGCCGAGCCGGTCGCGCAGGCGTCGGTGCCCGCCCCCCGGGAGGCGGAGGCCGAGCCCGAGGGCGTGTCCGTGCCGCAGCCGCTCACCGCGGAGCCGGAACCCGTGGCCGCGCAGCAGGCGGAGGACCTGCGCACCCAGGGCGCGGACCAGGAAGAGGGCACGGCCGTGGTGGAAGAGGTACGCGAGTCCACCGGTCCGGCCGCCCCCGGCTTCAACGACGCCGAACGCGAGGCCGTCCTGCGGGTGATCCGCGAACGCCGCGACATCCGCAACGGCTTCCGCGACGACCCGATCCCGCACGACGTGCTGCTGCGCGTCCTGGAGGCCGCGCACACCGCGCCGTCCGTCGGTCACTCCCAGCCCTGGGACTTCGTCGTCATCCGCTCCGCCGAGACCCGGCGCAGCATGCACGAACTCGCCCAGCGCCAGCGCGAGGCCTACGCCAAGTCGCTTCCCAAGGGCCGCGCCAAGCAGTTCAAGGAAATGAAGATCGAGGCCATCCTCGACACCCCGGTGAACGTCGTCGTCACCGCCGACCCGACCCGCGGCGGCCGTCACACCCTCGGCCGGCACACCCAGCCGCAGATGGCCCCGTACTCCGCCGCGCTCGCCGTGGAGAACTTCTGGCTCGCCGCCCGCGCCGAGGGCCTCGGCGTCGGCTGGGTCAGCTTCTTCGACGAGCGCGAGATGGTCCGCGCCCTGGGCCTGCCCGACCACCTGGAGGTCGTCGCCTACCTGTGCGTCGGGTACGTCGACGAGTTCCCGGAGGAGCCCGAGCTGATGCAGGCCGGCTGGTCCAAGCGCCGCCCCCTGTCGTGGGTCGTGCACGAGGAGACGTACGGCCGCCGCGCCCTGCCCGGCGAGGAGCCGCACGACCTGCTCGCCGAGACGGTCTCCAACATCCGCCCCCTGGACGCCAAGGCGCTGGGCGAGGCGTGGGAGCGCCAGAAGCGGATGACCAAGCCCGCGGGCGCCCTCGGCATGCTGGAGATCATCTCCGCGCAGTTGTCGGGCCTGTCCCGGATGTGCCCGCCGCCGATCCCGGAGCCGGCCGCCGTCGCGATCTTCGCCGGTGACCACGGTGTCCACGCGCAGGGCGTCACCCCCTGGCCGCAGGAGGTCACCGGCCAGATGGTGGCCAACTTCCTCGGTGGCGGCGCGGTCTGCAACGCCTTCGCCAACCAGGTGGGCGCCGAGGTCTGCGTCGTCGACGTGGGCGTCGCCTCGGACCTGCCCGCCACGCCGGGCCTGCTGCCGCGCAAGGTCCGCGCCGGCACCGCCGACATGACCACGGGTCCCGCCATGACCCGGGAAGAGGCCGTCGCCGCGCTCGAGGTGGGCATCGAGACGGCCCGCGACCTGGTGGCCGCGGGCAACAAGGCGCTGCTGACCGGTGAGATGGGCATCGCCAACACGACCGCGTCGGCCGCCCTGATCTCGGTCTTCACCGGTGCCGACCCGGCCGAGGTGACGGGCCGCGGCACCGGCATCAACGACGAGACCCTGGCCCGCAAGACCGAGGTCGTCCGCCGCGCCATCGAGTTCCACCAGCCGGACCCGGCGGACCCGATCGGCGTCCTCGCGGCGATCGGCGGTCTGGAGCACGCCGCCATGGTCGGTCTCCTCCTCGGCGGCGCGTCCCTGCGGACGCCGGTGATCCTGGACGGCGTCAGCGCGGGCGCCGCCGCCCTGGTGGCCCGCGCCATCGCCCCCGAGGTGCTGGCCGCCTGCATCGCGGGCCACCGCAGCGCCGAGCCCGGTCACGTGGCCGCCCTGAACAAGCTGGGCCTGCGTCCCCTGATCGACCTCGACCTGCGTCTCGGCGAGGGCACCGGCGCCCTCCTGGCCCTGCCCGTCGTGCAGAGCGCGGCGCGGGCGATGCACGAGGTCGCGACGTTCGACTCGGCCGGGGTGACCGAGAAGTAGGTCCACGGCACGGGTGGGGTGGGCAGGCGTCCAGCGCCGCCCACCCGGCCCGCCGTAGTCTGGACTCCTACCGAAGAACCCCATGTCAGGGCCGCTCCAGAGCCGCAGCGCCCACCGCACCGCCTGCACGTACGAGGAGCCGCACCGCCATGGCCGAACACCCCGCATACCCGGTGGGCCTCCGCCTCTCCGGTCGTCGTGTCGTCGTCCTCGGCGGTGGCCAGGTGGCCCAGCGCCGGCTCCCCGCGCTCATCGCGGCGGGCGCGGACGTCCACCTCGTGTCCCCGGAGGCGACCCCGTCCGTCGAGGCGATGGCGGACGCGGGCGAGATCACCTGGACGAGGCGCCCGTACGAGGAGGGCGACCTCGCCGACGCCTGGTACGCGCTGATCGCCACCAGCGACCCGCGGGCCAGTGCCGAGGCCAGTGCCGAGGCCGAGCGCCACCGCGTCTGGTGCGTCCGCTCGGACGACGCCGACGCGGCGACCGCCTGGACCCCGGCCACCGGCCACAGCGAGGGCGTGACCGTCGCCGTCCTCACCACCGACGCCAAGGGCCGCGACCCCCGCCACACCGCCGCCATCCGCGACGCCGTGGTCGAGGGCCTGCGCGACGGGACGCTCGTCGCGCCGCACCACCGCACCCGTACCCCCGGTGTCGCCCTGGTCGGCGGAGGTCCCGGCGACCCCGACCTGATCACCGTCCGCGGGCGCCGGCTGCTGGCCGAGGCCGACGTGGTCATCGCCGACCGGCTCGGCCCCCGTGACCTGCTCGCCGAACTCCCGCCGCACGTCGAGGTGATCGACGCGGCGAAGATCCCGTACGGCCGGTTCATGGCCCAGGAGGCCATCAACAACGCGCTCATCGAGCACGCGCAGCAGGGCAAGTCCGTCGTCCGGCTCAAGGGCGGCGACCCCTTCGTCTTCGGCCGCGGCATGGAGGAGGCCCAGGCGCTCGCCGAGGCCGGGATCGCCTGCACGGTCGTCCCCGGCATCTCCAGCTCGATCTCGGTGCCGGGCGCCGCGGGCATCCCTGTCACCCACCGGGGCGTCGCCCACGAGTTCACCGTGGTCAGCGGTCATGTCGCCCCCGACGACGAGCGCTCCCTCGTCGACTGGTCGGCGCTCGCCGAACTCCGCGGCACCCTCGTCGTCCTCATGGGCGTCGACAAGATCGGCAAGATCGCCGACACCCTCGTGGCACACGGCAAGCCCGCCGACACCCCCGTCGCCCTGGTCCAGGAGGGCACGACCGCCGCTCAGCGGCGCGTCGACGCCACCCTGGCCACCGTCGCCGAGACCGTCCGCACCGAGGACGTGCGACCGCCCGCGGTCATCGTCATCGGCGAGGTCGTGGGCATCGGCTCCGGACTTCCCGAGTAACCCCGGGTAACCCAACCCGTTCCCAGCCGTTGGCACCGCACCCAGGACAAGGCAGTATCACCCTGTGGCCGATCTCATCACCGTCGAGAACCCCGACGACCCGCGTCTGCGCGACTACACGGGCCTGACCGACGTGGAACTGCGCCGCAAGCGCGAACCCGCCGAGGGCCTGTTCATCGCCGAGGGCGAGAAGGTCATCAGACGGGCCAAGGACGCCGGCTACGAGATGCGCTCGATGCTGCTGTCCGCCAAGTGGGTCGACGTCATGCGCGACGTCATCGACGAGCTCCCGGCACCCGTCTACGCGGTCAGCCCGGAGCTCGCCGAGCAGGTCACCGGCTACCACGTGCACCGGGGGGCGCTCGCCTCGATGCAGCGCAAGCCGCTGCCGACGGCGGAGGAACTGCTGCGGACCGCGCGCCGGGTCGTCGTCATGGAGTCGGTCAACGACCACACCAACATCGGCGCCATCTTCCGCTCCGCCGCCGCCCTCGGCATGGACGCGGTGCTGCTCTCCCCGGACTGCGCCGACCCCCTCTACCGCCGCTCGGTGAAGGTCTCGATGGGCGCGGTCTTCTCGGTCCCGTACGCCCGGCTCGACACCTGGCCCAAGGGCCTGGAGTCGGTGCGCGACGCCGGGTTCAACCTGCTCGCCCTCACCCCGGACGAGAAGGCGAGATCCCTCGACGAGGCCGCCCCGCACAAGATGGACCGGGTCGCGCTGATGCTCGGCGCGGAGGGCGACGGGCTCTCCACCAGGGCCCTGATGGCGGCCGACGAATGGGTCCGCATCCCGATGGCCCACGGCGTCGACTCCCTGAACGTCGGCGCGGCGGCCGCGGTGGCCTTCTACGCGGTGGCGACGGGCCGCCCCGAGAGCTGAGGACCGTGCGCCGGCCGCCGTCGTGAGGCGCGCCCGCACGGACCTGGGGACCGTACCGCCTACGGGAACGCCCCGGACGCCGGCCGTTCCTGGTGCACGACCTTGCGCGGGCCGTCGTCGAGTCCGCGGGACGGCCCCTGACACCCCTGGGCCGCCGCGATACCGAGCGCGACCAGCAGCGTCACCACCACGAACACGAAGAGCCGCTGGCGCAGCAGCCGTGGATTGGCGGGGCGCCTGCCGGTCCTGGTGGTGCGCTGACCGGGCCGTCCGGCGCCGCTGCGGGGGGCGGGCCTGTTCCCGGTGCGGCCGGTGTTGCGGACGGGCGCGGGGCGCGCCCCCGACCGCGACCCGCCGTTCGTCCCGCCGGTGCGCGGCGGGGGAGTGGTCCCCCGCGGCGGGGGCGTGGTCCCCGGACGCCGTTGGGTGCGCTGTTCGGCGTACTGCTCGGCCAGGCGTCCCGTCGGCCGGTCCGGGTCCGAGCGCGGCGCGGGCGGGCGCGCGTCCACCATGCCCTGGGCCTCGCGGGCCGCGATCTCCTTGAGCCGCAGGGACAGTTGGAGGGTGCTGGGCCGCTCCTCGGGGTCCTTCGCCAGGCAGGCCCGCACGAGCGGCGCGAGGGCGTCCGGAACCCCGTGCAGATGGGGCTCCTCGTGGACCACGCGGTAGAGCATCACCTCGGAACTGCCCTGTCCGAAGGGTGAGTCCTGGGTCGCCGCGTACGCGAGGGTGGCCCCGAGGGCGAACACGTCCGTGGCCGGGGTGACGGCGACGCCGCGCACCTGCTCCGGCGCCAGGAAGCCCGGGGAGCCGACCGCCGTGCCGACGTGGGTGAGCGTACTCGCCCCGGTCGCCCACGCGATGCCGAAGTCGATGATCCGCGGCCCCTTCGGGGACAGCAGGATGTTGGACGGCTTGAGGTCGCGGTGGACCACCCCGGCCTCGTGCACCGCGACCAGCCCCTCGGAGAGGGCGGCGCCGACGGCGGCCACGTCGGCGGCCGACAGCGGACCCTCCTCGGCGACCTTGTCGTGCAGGGAGGGGCCGGGCACGTACTGCGTGGCGAACCAGGGCCGGTCCGCCTCCAGGTCGGCGGCGACGAGCCGTGCCGTGCAGCCGCCCCTGATCCGCCGTGCCGCCGAGACCTCGCGCGCGAACCGGGAACGGAACTCCTGATCCTCCGCCAGGTCGGGCCGGATCACCTTCAGCGCGACCCGCTGGCCACGCCGGTCGGATCCCAGGTAGACGACACCCATGCCGCCCGCGCCGAGCCGTCGGTGAAGCCTGAACGAGCCGACGACACGCGGGTCCTCGCGCCTCAGGCGCATCATCGCCATGTTCATCCCCGCTGCCCGGTCCGTTTGACGAGCCACAGCTTACGTTTCCGCGGCCGGGTGCGCGCAGAGGCCGCGCCCTCTCGTTCCGATCGATTGTCAGTGCCGGGTGGGAAACTTGAGAGGTGGTCAGAGAGCGTGCGAACAGGGCCCCTTTGGGCCGCCTGTGATCCCAACCGTCTGTCACAGAAGGGGGATTGAGCCCGTGAAGGGTGACCGTGTGGAGATAGTCGTGGACGCGGGGGACACGACGCGTACGTACGAGGTGGTGGCGAGCAGGGCGGGTCGCCGGGTGGAGACGGCGGTGCGCCGAGGTGTCGTAGAAGTGAGCGAAGTCACTCGAAACGGAACAGTGGTACGGACCGCCCGCTTCATGGCGACTCGGGTGCTGGCACTCGTCGAGCAGCCGGTTCCCCGGGAGGACGGTTCGGAACAGTAGGGGCACATCGGACGCCCCCTCCGGGAAGACCCTGAGACCTGGGTCCGCGTCTCCACCCACGGTAGTACTCCGCAGGTCACGGCTCATCCTCCGGGAGGCCCGGCAATCGGTACGAGGGCATGACGACCCGGCGCCGTCACGCGCCTAGATTTGAGGTCAAGCGGCGGGTGCAGCACTCGTCCCCCGAGGTCAGACACCCGCCGCTGCCAGGCACGACGGAATCTCGGTCAGGAGAGGGACCATGGCCCACACGGCATCGCGGACAGAGCTCCGTACGCAGGGGCGCAAGGTGTACACCGCCGCGTTCGGCACCCGCCAGGGTCAGCGCCACCCCTTGGTGGCGACAGCGATGGTCCTCCCCCTGGCGGCCCTGCTGGTGGTCGTCTTCGGCGGCTGGGACGCGGTGGTCACACAGGCGTCGTCCGTGGGCGTGATGCTGGGGCGCTGAGCGGCGCCCCGGGCCCGGAAGAGCGGTCCGGGCGGGGACATCCGGCCATGAAACCCCGTGGGGACGGGGGTGCGGCGGACGGCAGGAAGATGCCCGCGCAGCTGGGGAGCTGCGCGGGCATCTCTTTGTGCCGTGTGCCGTGTGCCGGACTCCGGGGCGCGGGGAACGGGCGCCGGGCCGCGAAGCGGGCTGCCGCCCGGCCGCCGCGGTGCCGGGTGCCAGGGTCCGCCCGCGGCTGCGTACCCTCACCGGCAGACGTCGTACAGCCCAGGGAGATCCGTGACCGTAGACAGCCTGCTGCCCGCGCTCACCGCCGTGGCGCGTGACGCGGCCCACCCGGCGACGGCCGTGCCCCGCCCCCGCGGAGCCTGCTCCTGCGGCGCCGAGGACACGCTCCTCGCGGACCGGGACGACGGCACGGTGGTCCGCCACGGCGACGTCGTCGCCAAGGTCCACGCCCCGGACACGGACCCCCACGAGCTCGCCCGGCGCGTCCTCGCGGCCACGTGCCTCCCCGGCATCCTCCTGCCGCCGCTGGACCCCGCCCCCGCCGGTCTCCTCGGCCGCCGGGTGACCCTCTGGCCGTACGGCTCCCCCGTCGATCCCGACACCCCCGACGCCGCCCCCTGGGAGGAGGCCGCGACCCTGCTGGCCCGGCTGCACCGGACCCCCGCCCCGGACGGGCTGCCGCCCATGCGCGGACCCGTCAAGGCCGCCCGCGCGGTGGCCCGGCTGCGCGCGGCGGGCCCGCACCCGGCCGCCGCGCCGGTCCTCGGGGCCTGGGCCGCGCTGCCCGGCTGGGCGCGGGCCGAGGCCCCGATGCCGGACACCGCCACCCTGTGCCACGGCGACCTGCACCTCGGCCAGCTCGTGCGCCGCCCCGCGCCGGACGGTCCCTGGCTCCTCATCGACGTCGACGACCTGGGCGTCGGCGACCCGGCCTGGGACCTGGCCCGCCCCGCCGCCTGGTACGCCTGCGGGCTGCTGCCGCCCGACGAGTGGCTCCGCTTCCTGACCGCCTACCGGGACGCGGGCGGTCCCGCCGTTCCCGCCGACGGCGATCCCTGGCCCGCCCTGGACGTCGCGGCCCGTGCCCTCACCGTGCAGACCGCGGCCCTGGCGATCGCCAAGTCCGCCGCCGCGAGGAGGCCGTTGGACGAGGTGCAGCAGGCCGTGGTCGACGCCTGTGACCGAATGAGTGCCCTCCCGCCCGAGTTGCCCCGGGGTTTCGCGACGTAGGCTGCAACCGACCGAGGCCGGGCAGTGTCTGTCCTGGCGGAAGCAGTACCGACCGGCGAGGAGTTGAGCCGAGCATGCAGTGTCCGAAATGTCATGCGCCGATGCACACGTACAACCGCAACGGCGTCCAGATCGAGCAGTGCAGCGGCTGCCGCGGCATCTTTCTCGACTACGGCGAGCTGGAGGCACTGACCCGCGTGGAGTCGCAGTGGTCCCAGCCCGCGCCGCCGCCCCCGGGTGCCCCGCAGGCGTACCCGTCCGCGCCGGCCCCCGCCTGGGGCGCCCCGCAGCACGGCGGTCACGGCGGTGGTCACTACGGCGGTCACGGCGGCCACCACCGCCACAAGAGCTTCGGTCACATGCTCTTCTCGTCCTGAGCCACCCGGAGGGGCCCCTTTCGAACAGAGGGGCCCCTCCGGCGTGTCCGGGCCGCGTCGGCCGGGTCGCACGGGCTGGGACGGGTGTGATCCCGGGCACGACGAAGCCCCCGGCCGTCGAGACGGCCGGGGGCTTTGCTGGTGCGCGATACTGGGATTGAACCAGTGACCTCTTCCGTGTCAGGGAAGCGCTCTCCCGCTGAGCTAATCGCGCAGGTCACGCGGTCGGAGCCACGCTTGCTGCTGGTACTGCGTGCGCGATACTGGGATTGAACCAGTGACCTCTTCCGTGTCAGGGAAGCGCTCTCCCGCTGAGCTAATCGCGCGGGGATCCTTGCGGATCAGGTCCTTGCGGACCGGTGGACGATACTGGGATTGAACCAGTGACCTCTTCCGTGTCAGGGAAGCGCTCTCCCGCTGAGCTAATCGTCCTTGGAGGTGGAGACGGGATTTGAACCCGTGTAGACGGCTTTGCAGGCCGTTGCCTCGCCTCTCGGCCACTCCACCAGGAGTGCGGGTTCGGGAAGATCCCCCACTTCCTGCGAGCGGACGACCAGGTTCGAACTGGCGACCTCAACCTTGGCAAGGTTGCGCTCTACCAACTGAGCTACGTCCGCTTGTCGTTTCCGTTTCGCTTGCGCGTCCCGGCGACGTGTTGAACTCTAGCGGATTCCCGGGCCAGCACAAAAACGCGTTTCCGCAGCGTGCTGCGGTCTGCCTGACCAGGGACATGGCCAGGGCACTCGCAGGACACCCGCCCTAGACTCGTCTGCGTGCTCGACCTCCCTCCTCTCGCCCGCTTCGGCGGCCTCGTGGCGACCGGTCTCCTCGACGTCACCAGCGATCCCGCGGCCCTGGACTCGACCGGCTTCTGGGCCGTCTCCGCAGACTTCGAAGGACGCCTGACCTGCGCCCGTTTCCGGGACGTACGGGAGGAGCCGGTGCCCGCCCCGGTGCCCGGACGGTGGCACGGACCGGCGGCCGGCGACTGGACGTCGTCCCTCGACCGCGCCGCGTACACGGCCGGTGTCCGGCGCATCCGGGAGCACATCGCGGCCGGCGAGGTCTACCAGGCGAACCTCTGCCGCGTGCTCTCCGCGCCCGTCCCGGCCGACGCCGACGTCGACGCGCTGACCGCCCTGCTGGCCCGCGGCAACCCGGCGCCCTATGCCGGAACGATTCGGCTGCCGGAGCACGGCGTCGAGATAGCCACCGCCTCCCCGGAACTCTTCGTGCGCCGCGCGGGCCGCGGCGTCGAGTCGGGCCCGATCAAGGGCACCGGACGCACCGAGGCGGACCTCCTCGACAAGGACTACGCCGAGAACGTGATGATCGTGGACCTCGTCCGCAACGACATCGGCCGGGTCTGCGCCACCGGCACCGTGACCGTGCCCGACCTGTGCGTCGTCGAGAAGCACCCGGGGCTCGTCCACCTCGTCTCCACCGTCAGCGGCGAACTGCGCGAGGACGTCGGCTGGCCCGGACTCCTGGCCGCGGCCTTCCCGCCCGGCTCCGTCACCGGCGCCCCGAAGTCCAGCGCGCTGCGGATCATCGAGGCCCTGGAGACCGCGCCGCGCGGCCCGTACTGCGGAGGCATCGGCTGGGTCGACGCCGACCGGGGCACCGGAGAGCTGGCCGTGGGCATCCGTACCTTCTGGATCGACCGCGCCGACGGCGTCCTGCGCTTCGGCACGGGGGCCGGCATCACCTGGGGGTCCGACCCCGAGGGGGAGTGGCGGGAGACCGAGCTGAAGGCGTCCCGGCTGCTCGCGGTAGCGTCGGGAACGTACGACGCGGGTGACGGGACCCTCACCGGCTGACCCGGATCCGGGGGCGGCGCGGGGACCGGGGCCGGAACGCCGTGCCGGACGACACGCCCGGCACATTCACATGCGAGGTAGGACCAGTGAAGCTTTGGCTCGACGGCGGGCTGCAGGACATCGAGGCCGCCCGTGTCTCCGTCTTCGACCACGGGCTGACCGTGGGCGACGGCATCTTCGAGACCGTGAAGGCGGTCGACGGCCGGCCCTTCGCACTGACCCGCCACCTCGACCGGCTGGCCCGTTCGGCACGCGGCCTGGGCCTGCCCGAGCCCGACGCCGACGAGGTGCGCCGCGCCTGCGCCGCCGTCCTCGACGCCAACCCGATGCCGCTCGGCCGGCTCCGCATCACCTACACCGGCGGTCACGGGCCGCTCGGCTCCGACCGCGGGGAGCACGGCCCGACCCTCGTCGTCGCGCTCGGCGGCTCGGCCCCGCGCCCCGACTCCACGGCCGTCGTCACCGTCCCCTGGACCCGCAACGAGCGCGGCGCCCTGGCCGGCCTGAAGACCACCTCGTACGCCGAGAACGTCGTCGCCCTGGCCCGCGCGCGTGAACACGGCGCGTCCGAGGCGCTGTTCGCCAACACGGTGGGCCGACTCTGCGAGGGCACCGGGTCGAACGTCTTCGTCGTCCTCGACGGCGAGATACACACCCCGCCGGTCGCCTCCGGCTGCCTCGCCGGCATCACCCGTGCCCTCACGGTCGAATGGACCGGCGCCAGGGAGACCGACCTGCCGCTGGACGTCCTGGAGCACGCCGACGAGGTCTTCCTGACCTCCACGCTGCGCGACGTCCAGGCCGTGCACCGGATCGACGCCCGTGAACTGCCGGGCGCGCCGGGCCCGGTGACCGCCAAGGCGATGCGCCTCTTCGAGGAGCGGGCCGGGGACGACCTCGACCCCTGAGCGGCCCCGGAGGCCACCTGCCCGTGATCACCGGGAAATTCGGCTGACGACGTGAGCGCCGGCGGGTACAACACCCGTGATGACCACGACCCTGCGGCCGACCGAGCCGCTTCACCACGCCGCCGACGGGGCGCTCTCACGCCGCTACCAGGTGTGCGTGAACAGCCGTCCCGTCGGCCGGGTACACCTCGCCACGGAACCCGGATCGGGCCCGCCCGTCGCCAGGATCCACGAGCTCGGCATCGACGAGCCGGACCGGGGCCGCGGCCGGGGCACCGTGGCCGCGCTGGCCGCGGAGGAGGTGGCCCGCGGCTGGGGCTGCCGGCGGATCGAGGTGACCGTTCCCGGCGAGGCCACGGCGGCCCTGGGGCTCGTCAGGGCGCTCGGTTACGTGCTGCGCAACCGCATCATGGAGAAGCCGCTCGACGATTCCGTGCTCGTCCTCCCGCCGGGCAGCGCCGACCGTCCCATGACCCAGGACGAGTACGAGACCTGGGACCGGGCGGGCAGGCGGGACTACGCGGAGGACTGGATCCGGCGCGGGGTACCGGAGGCCGAGGCGCTCGCCAAGGCGGACCGCGACTTCGGCGGGGCGCTGCCGCAGGGTCCGGCCACCGCGAACATGTGGCTGAGCGTCCTGGAGCACGAGGGCGTCCCCGTGGGCGATCTCTGGCTGGGGCGCCGGGGCGGACGCGCCTTCGTCTACGACGTCCGTGTCCGTGCCGACCGGCGCGGACACGGACACGGCCGGACGCTCATGCGGCTCGCCGAGGCCCGGGCGGCGGCCGCCGGACTGACCGCCATCGCCCTCAACGTCTTCGCGGGGAACACCCCGGCCGAGCGGCTCTACGAGACGCTCGGCTACGGGACGACGGAGTACCACCTGTACAAGACGCTGCTCTAGCCGTGACGGCTCCGGGCCCGGACCGGAGCCCGGGCCCGTCACGGAACCGGCGGGTGTCAGGCCCGCTCGGCGAGCAGGCGGTCGGCGATCTCCTCGATCCGCCCGCGCAGCCCCTCCTGGCTCTTGCCGCCGTCCAGGCGCTCACCACCGATGACGTACGTCGGGGTACCGGTGACGCCGATCGCCTTGCCCTCGGCCTGGTCCGCGTCGACGATCAGGATGTGCCGCCCGTCGATCAGGGCCGTGTCGAACTCCTCGGCGTCCAGCCCGAGTTCCCGCGCGACCGAGACCAGGAAGTCTTCGCCGCCGCGGTTCAGCTCCTCGACGCGACCGAGTACGGCCTCGACGTACGGCCAGGCGGCCCCCTGCTCGGCGGCCTCCTCGGCGGCCTGCGCCGCGGCGAAGGCGTGCTTGTTCTTCTCCAGGGGGAAGTGCCGCAGGCGCGGCTCCAGACGGTCGCCGTAGCGGGCGCGCAGCGCGCGGAGGTCGGCGAGGGCGTCACGGCAGTCGGGGCACTGGAGATCGCACCAGACCTCCAGGACGACGGGAGCCGGGCGCGCGGTGGAGGAGTCGTTCATGGGATCCAGTCTCCCAGTCCGGTGAGGGGGGCGGTCCCACCGGGACCTGAGGAGGACGGCGACCCCGAGATGTCCCTGAGGTCTGCCCGGACCGTGGCATACCGGGCACGGGGCGGTGCAGGATGGAAGGCACGAGGAACCATGTCGTGCCGAGCCCGCCTGGAGGACCGGAATGATCGCAGAGACCGTCTGCTCCGCCGTCTCCGTCGCCGGCCTGGGCATCGCCGCGGTGACGGCGTACCGCAAGCGTTTCCTGGCGGCCGCCCGGATCGCCGCCTACTCCCTGGTGCCGCTCGGCCTGGTCATGACCGGAGTGGTCGGCTGGCTGGCCGACACCGCGTTCAGCCCGACCGCGTGGGCCGGCTTCGTGGTGCTCGGCGGAGCCTGGGCACTGTTCATGATCACGCGCGCCGTGGAGCGGCGCGAGGGCGGGACGCGGAAGGAGCGCAGAGCCGCGAAGGCCGCCGGCCGGCGCGAGGCGGCGGCTCCCGCGGCCTCGGCCCCGTCGCTGGGCCAGGGCTCCGGCCCGGCCACCCGGCCGGCCGCCGCGCCACGGGCGAACGGCTCCGGGGACGACTTCAGCGACATCGAGGCGATCCTGAAGAAGCACGGAATATGACCCGCCGGAGCGACACAAGATCGCATACGTGACACAGGGAACGCGCGGAACCGTTCACGTTCGAGCGCTCCCGTCACATCATCCAGCGAACTCCCGTACGTTCCGGGCGTGTTGATCGCGAAGCGGGCGTTCTCTGCTGCATCATCGCCCGCGAGATGCTGGACACAACAACGAGCGACACCGCTGCTCCGCCCGAGGAGCGGCGTGGTTGTCTCTTCGCGCTCTCCCAGCCGCCGCTGATGATCTTCCTTGCGGTGATCGGCTGTCTGCTGCTCATGGCTTCGCTGCACGACCTGCTGCTGCTCTGAGCTGTACACGGAGCCCCTGGCGTCACCCGCCGAGGGCTCCGTCGGTCCGGCCACGAGTCCGACCCCGGACCGGTCGCGAGTCCGACCCTGGACCGGTCGTAAGTCCGACCCTGGACCGGTCGCGAGTCCGCCTTCTTCCGAGAGGGTCGGCCGGCATCTCGTCCGTGGGTCCCGTGGCGCCTGTGGCGGTGCGAGCCGGTCAGCCCGCGGCTTCCTTGCGGCGTGCCCGGTAGGCGGCCACATGGAGCCGGTTCCCGCAGGTGCGGCTGTCGCAGTAGCGGCGGGAGCGGTTGCGGGAGAGATCGACGAAGGCCCGCCGGCAGTCCGGGGCCTCGCAGCGCCGCAGCCGGTCCTGCTCTCCGGCGACCACGAAGAAGGCCAGAGCCATCCCGCAGTCGGCCGCGAGGTGGTCGGCGACCGAGGCGCCCGGCGCGAAGTAGTGGACGTGCCAGTCGTAGCCGTCGTGGTCCGTCAGCCGGGGCGTGGTGCCGGCGGCCGCCACCAGCTCGTTGATGAGCGAGGCGGCGGTACGCGGGTCGTCGGCGGCGAAGATCCCGGCGAACCGGCCGCGAACGTCCCGTACGGCTGCGAGATCGCGCTCCGACAGCACACCGACATCACTGATCTCGTGCTTTCGTACGAAATCGGCGAGGGACGGCACATCGGCGAGCCCGTCCGCCGTCTCGTCCTCCGGCGCGGTGTTCACCAGATCCACCACGGCGTCGAGTGCGCACCGGGTGTCGTGGGTGATCAGCACGTTTCGCTCCCTGGCCTGGGGGTCGGGCGAGGGCGCCCGCCCGATGCTGGCCGATGGTAGTGGCTTCCCGGCGCGGGGGAGACGGGCGCGGGTGGATGGGAGCGGGTGGATGGGAGCGGCGTGGACGGGAGCAGGTGGACGGGAACGGGAGTCCGTGCCCAGGGGCGGCGTGCAGCGGCGCCGCCGCCGCGAACTTTCCGCGGCGTCGGCGCCGGTGCCTTCCCTATGCGGTTGTCTGGGCCCGAGCCGTCTCCCCGAGTGGACGGCGCCGGGCGGCTCTGTCGTGACGCGTCAGCTCTCGGCCAGGATGTGTGAGAGCTCCGTGTCGAGATCGAAGTGCCGGTGTTCCGTGCCGGGCGGCACGGCTGCGTCCGTTCGCTTCAGGAATGATTCCAGGGCCCTCGCGGGGGCTTCGAGCAGGGCTTCACCCTCCGGGGAGCTCAGGGCGATGCATACGACGCCCTGGCCGTGGCTCCGGGACGGCCAGACTCGGACGTCGCCGGTACCGGTGGGCCGGTGGAGGCCCTCGGCGAGGAGGTCGCGGGCGAACACCCACTCGACGGTTTCCTCGGCTCCGGTGTGGAAGGTGGCGTGCACGGCGTAGGGATCGGCCGTGTCATACCGCAGTCCTGCGGGTACAGGCAGTGAGGACTCGCTCGACACAACGAGGCGCAGGTGCAGCTCGCAGCTGACCGTGGTGTTCATAAGCGCCAGGGCCTTTCGCTCAGTGTGCGCTCGGGGATTCGCACGTCGGCGAAATCGACATGCCACCTACGGTGCCGTTGTAAACCCCTCTGAGGGTTTTGCATGTCTTTATGTAACTCATCCGGCCGAGGGCGCGTTCTCCGGATAGGGCCATTCCGGTGACTGGTTTCTCTCGGGTAGGGTTTGGTCGTATGAATACGGGGAGTGACGAGTTGGGCGAGGCCGCCATGGCGGACGACGGGGTGCACGACAGGGGGGACGACGGGGCGGAGAATGAGCGAGCGCTCGGTTCGCGCGCGCCCCAATTCATCAAGGCCCGCCGCGCGCTGCACGTGAGCTGGCAGGTGGGCGTTTTCGTCGTCGGGCTCGCGGTGGTCGCCGCCGGCGTGGTCATGCTTCCGCTGCCGGGTCCCGGCTGGCTGGTGATCTTCGGCGGCATGGCGATCTGGGCGACCGAGTTCGTCTGGGCCCAGCTCGTGCTCCGCTGGACGAAGCGCAAGGTCACGGAGGCCGCGCAGCGGGCGCTCGACCCCAAGGTCCGGCGCCGCAACATCATCCTCACCACGGTCGGCCTCGTGATCGTCGCCGTGCTGGTGGGGGTGTACCTCTGGAGGTTCGGCCTCGTGATGCCGTGGAACATCGAGGAGTGACGAGGTCGGCGTGGGGCTGCTCCGGGCTGGTCCGGATGGTCGAAGCCATCCCCTGACATGGGGTAATGTTCTTCCTGCACCCGGGCGATTAGCTCAGCGGGAGAGCGCTTCGTTCACACCGAAGAGGTCACTGGTTCGAACCCAGTATCGCCCACACGTACGACAGACGGCCCCGGCCCACGACATCGTGGACCGGGGCCGCTTTCGTCGTCCCGGGGCGGGGGTGGCCCGATCGTCCTGGACGCAGGTACGTGCCCGGCGGTCCGGTGGGTGGGTCGGGGCCGCGCCGGTACATCCGCCCGCATCCGAACGGATCCCCCCGGGGTCGAGAGGTGCTGGTGGGCTCCGATCCGTCCGGCCTGCGGGCATTCGATGTACCGGCACGGCCCCTCCCGCCGGATCCCGGCCGCGGGTGCTTCGTGGTGGTCGTGCCGGGCTCGTTGTGCCGGCCGCGGCCCCTCCTGTGCGCGGCCGACTGCGGGTGCTTCGTGGTGGTCGTACCGGGCCCGTTGTGCCGGCACGGTCCCCTCTGTGCGCGGCCGACTGCGGGTGCTTCGTGGTGGTCGTACCGGGCCCGTTCCGTGCATTCCGTGCGTTCCTGGGTGCGGGGGAGTGGTGGTGCGCCGGGGTGGTGGGCCTGGTGGGTGTCCTGGTCCGGCCGGTGGGTCGGGTGGGGAGGTTCGGAGGGGTCCGGTGTCCGTGAACGTCGGCGCGGCGCGCGGGCAGGTGCCCCACCCCTCACGCTCCGTTTCCCCCACCCTCGGCCGACATCCCGTCAACGCCCCCGCGACAGTACGTTTTCGGCCGCGCCGCCGAGCGGTTCCGTGACCCAGGGAATGTTCGGTGGGCCGACCGCGCGGGTCCGACCTGCGTACTCGTGCACGGGTGTGCGGGAAGGGGCGCAGGGGTCGGTGCGGCGGGATCGGGGCGTCGCACGTCAATTCCTGTCCGAATCATTGACGCGCCCGGAGCGCCTCCGTACCTTGTGCCAGCAAGCGCTTACTTGAAACGATTCATGCGGATGGCGTCGACGTTGCGGGGAGGCCCGGCAGTGGGGAACAACGGGAGTGTCGAGAGGCGGACGGTCCTCAAGGCGGCCGGGGCTTCGGTGGCCGCGCTGGGGCTGGCCGCGACGACGGGCTGCGGTGGGGGCGGAAGCGGCGCCGGGGACGGGACGGTGACGATCCGTTACGCCTGGTGGGGCGCGGACGAGCGGGCGAAGCGGATCAACCGCTCCATCGCGCTCTTCGAGAAGAAATATCCGAAGATCAAGGTACAGACGGACTTCCAGGATTACGTGGCTTTCTGGGAGAAGTTCCAGACCCAGGCCGCGGGCGGAAATCCGCCGGACGTATTCCAGAACGCCGTCGGGTTTCTGCGGAAGTACGACAAGCGAGGGATCCTGCTCGACCTCAAGTCCCAGATAGACGCCGGAAATCTGAGCCTGAAGAACTTTCGCGCCGGGGTCGAGAAGGTCGGCCAGGTCGACGGAAAGCAGCTCGGGATTCCCGTCGGGTCCAACACCATGTCACTTGTCGTCGACGAGAAGGTGTTCGAGAAGGCGGGCGTCGATCCGAAGCAGGGCTGGACCTGGGACGAGTACTTCGCCGCGCTCAAGAGGATTCACGACACCCAGAAGGTGGCGGGCGACACCGGTTACTTCAGCATCATGTATCTGTACGACCTCTACCTCCGGCAGAACGGCAAGGCGTTCTTCACCGAGGACGGACTCGGTTTCGACGAGGCCGATCTGACGGAGTGGTGGGCCGACGGTTACAACCGCGTCAAGGCCGGCATCATCACCGATCCCAAGCGGGTCGAACAGGACAAACCCAAGTCCTCCCTCTCGGCGGGCCACGCGGCCTCCGAGTTCACCTGGGACAACTTCACGGTCCGTTATACGGCGGAGGGCGACAGCAGTTACGGTCTGGCGCCGATTCCGACGACCGACGGCAGGCAGACCGGTCAGTACCTCGCCTCGCTGATGCTCAGCGCCTCCGCGCACACCAAGCATCCCGAGGAAGTGGCCCGGTTCATCGACTTCATGGTCCACGACCCCGAGGTCGGCAAGATCATGGGCTACGACCGGGGGATCCTCGCCACCACCGAGCAGTTCGACGCCTTCCAGCCCTCCGACGCCCCCAGCAAGGCCATCGCGCAGTACGAGAAGGACGTCGCCGCGGCCGGTGTGCTCGGCGCGATCACCCCGCACCCGGCGGGCGCCGACACCGTCGAGGCCGCCTTCCTGCGCATCGGCGGTGACATGTCCCAGGGCACCACCAAGGTCTCCGACGCGGTGAAGCAGTTCTTCTCCGAGGCGAAGACCGCCCTCTCCGCCTGATGGGAACCGCCGTGACGCTCGTCAAGGACTCTCCGCCCGAAGCGCAGCGGGCGCGCCCCGCGCACCCCGTCGCCGGAACGCGCCCGGGGCGGCGCCGCGAGAACCTCGCCGGCTACCTCTTCATGTCGCCCTGGATCGCGGGCTTCCTGCTCCTGACCGCGGGTCCGATGGTCGCCTCCCTCTACTTCGCCTTCACCGACTACGACCTCTTCGACTCGCCCCGGTGGATCGGCTTCGACAACTTCACCACCATGTTCGACGACCCCCGGTGGCGTAAGTCGGTCGAGGTGACGGCCGAGTACGTCGTCATCGGTACGCCGCTCAAGCTGCTGCTGGCGCTCGGAGTGGCCCTGCTGCTCGCACGGAGCCGCCGCGGTCAGGCCTTCTACCGGGCCGCGTTCTACGCCCCGTCGCTGATCGGCGCGAGCGTCTCGGTCGGCTTCGTCTGGCGCGCGCTGTTCTCCGACGACGCCGTCGTGGACCGTGTGCAGACCTTCCTCGGCTTCCGCTCCGGGGGCTGGGTCGGCGACCCGGAGTGGGTGCTCTACAGCCTGGTCGCGCTCACCGTCTGGCAGTTCGGCGCCCCCATGGTCATCTTCCTGGCCGGGCTCAAACAGGTGCCGAGGGAGCTGTACGAGGCGGCGGAGGTGGACGGCGCGGGACCGCTGCGCAGGTTCTGGAGCATCACGCTGCCGATGCTGTCCCCCGTCCTGTTCTTCAACGTCCTGCTGGAGACCATCCACTCGTTCCAGATCTTCGGTTCGGCGTACGTGGTCTCCAACGCCACCTGCGGTCCGGCCGACGCCACGCTCGTCTACACCTGTTACCTCTACCAGAAGGGCTTCAAGGAGTCCCAGATGGGCTTCGCCTCCGCCATGGCCTGGATGCTGCTGCTCGCCGTCGCGCTGGTGACGGCCGTCCTCTTCTGGTCGCAGAAGCGCTGGGTGCACTACGAGGAGGACGCCCGATGAGCACGGTCACCGGCAAGGCGCCCGGCCCCGGCGCCGCGAAGACCTCGGCACGCGTACGGGGGCGAGCCGGCTCACTCGTCTGGCACACCGGGGCCCTGCTGGTCCTCGCGGTCGTCCTCTACCCCGTGCTCTGGGTCGTCGGCGCCTCCTTCAAGCCGAGCCGCGAGATCATCGGCAGCCTGGAGCTGTTCCCGACCGGCCCGGTCCTGGCCAACTTCAAGGGGCTGGCCGACGGGATCGCCGACATCCCGATCGCCACCTTCTTCCAGAACTCCCTGTTCTACGCTCTCGGTTCGGTCGCCGGCATCCTGGTCTCCTGCTCGCTGACCGCGTACGCCTTCGCCCGGATCCGGTTCGCCGGACGGAACGTGCTGTTCTCGCTGATGATCGGCACGCTCCTGCTGCCGTACCACGTGCTGCTGATCCCGCAGTACGTGATGTTCCAGAAGGCGGGGCTGGTCAACACCTATGTGCCGCTGCTGATCGGCAAGTACCTGGCCACCGAGGCGTTCTTCGTCTTCCTCATGGTGCAGTTCATGCGGAACCTGCCGCGCGAACTGGACGAGGCGGCGCGGCTCGACGGCTGCGGACACCTGCGCATCTACTGGTCGATCGTGCTGCCGCTGTGCCGCCCCGCCCTCATCACCAGCGCGATCTTCACCTTCATCAACGCCTGGAACGACTTCATGGGCCCGCTGATCTATCTCAACGAGCCCGGCAAGTACACGGTCTCGCTCGGCATGATGATGTTCCGCGACCAGGAGGGGGTCGCCAACTACGGTGGCATGATCGCGATGTCGCTGGTGGCGCTGCTGCCCGTGCTCCTCTTCTTCCTCGCCTTCCAGCGGTATCTGATCGATGGCATGGCGACCTCCGGACTGAAGGGCTGAGGTGGGCGTCGTGCGGACCAGGGCCCGCGTCGGGGGAACGGTGCGCAGGGCACCGCGGGAGTCCGTCCTCGCCGAGCGGTTCGCCGTCTTCGCGGAGTGTCTGCTGACCGGTGTGTGGATCGCGCTGGCCTCGCTGCCCCTTGTCACCGTTCCCGCCGCGTTCGCGGCCGGCGCGCGGCACCTGCGCCGGCGTACGGCTCACGAGGGCGGCGGAGGGCGGGAGTTCGTGGCAGACCTCCGGACGGCCGTACGGGGCGGCTGGCTCGTCGGGGTCGCCGGGTGGGCCGGGGCGGCGGCGGTCCTGGTGGACGTCCGGGCCGCGCGTGCGGGGATTCCCGGAGGGCCGTTCGCCGGGGCCGTCGGCCTCCTGGCGCTGACCGGGGGAGTGGTCGCGCTGCTGCGCGCGGCCGCGGTCTGGGAGCCGGGAGCCGCGTGGCGCGGGCTGCTCGCGGACGCCGGGCGCCGGACCGTCCTCGATCCCGCCGGGTCCTTCCTGCTCGTCTGCGGGGCGGCCGTGGTGGTCTGCTCCGCCCTGCTCGTCGCGCCGCTCGCGGTCCCCGCCCTGGGGGCCGTGGCCGGGGCGGCCGTCGCCGTCGAGGAACGCCGGCGGCGCCGCTGATCCCGCACTCCCGCGGGACGGGGTTCCCGCGTGCCCCGGCCCGTCCCGGCCGCGTCCTCATCTCTGTCATGCCCCTGACCATCCCGTAAGGAGAGGAAGGCCATGTCGCCCATCCCCCGCAGGTCCCTTCTCAAGGCGGCCGCCGTCGCCGGGGCCGCCGCGCAGTTCAGCCGGTCCCTCGGAACCACCGACGCGCAGGCCGCCCCCGGAGGGGAAGCGGCCGGCGCGGACCCCGTGAGCCTCCGCTGGCTGGAGGACGGCGGCCTCGGCGCCGCCCCCGGTTCCACCGTCGGAGTGCCCTGGCCCAGAGGCGCGTACCGGCCCGAGCGGACGTTCGCGCTCACGGACGCCGGCGGCAAGGCCGTTCCCGTGCAGTCCTGGCCGATCGCCTACTGGCCGGACGGATCCCTCAAGTGGACCGCGCACGCCATGAGTTCGGACGCGAGCGGCCTCATGCTGACCGCGGGGGAGCCCGCCGTGCCGGAGCGCGCGGTGACCGTCGACCGGAGCGGCGGCACCATCGACGTCTCGACCGGGGTCATCACCGTGAAGATCGGCGAGAGCGGCTCCGCACTGGTCAGGTCCGTGACGCGCGGCACGACCGAGATCGCCGGGAACGGCCGCCTCGTCCTCGTCCGCCAGCCGGAGATCGAGGACGAGGACCAGGGCGCCGAGAAGTACGAGCGCTTCGAGAGCGCGATCTCCGGGGCCGAGGTCGAACAGGACGGCCCGGTGCGGGCCGTCGTCCGCATCGACGGCAAGCACCGCAAGGGCGGCAGGAGTTGGCTGCCCTTCTCGGTCCGCCTGTACTTCTACGCGGGCGCCGACTCCTTCCGCATGGTGCACACGGTCACCTTCGACGGGAAGCAGGAACCCGGCAGGAGCAGCGGCGACTTCGTCCGCGGGCTCGGCGTCCGCTTCACCGTGCCGATGCGGGACGCCGCCTACGACCGGCACGTCCGGATCGGCGGTGACGGGACCGGGCTCCTCCGCGAGGCCGTCCAGGGCGTCACCGGGCTGCGCCGCGACCCCGGAGCAGCCGTCCAGGCGGCCCAGTTCGCGGGTGAGAGGCTCGCCGACCCGTCCACCTGGGACCAGCGGGTCACCACCCGGCTCCAGTACGTCCCCCAGTGGGGCGACTACACCCTCTCCCAGCTCTCCGCCGACGGCTTCACCCTGCGCAAGCGCACCAAGAAGGGGCACGGCTGGATCGCGGCGGGCGGCGGCCGGCGCGCCTCCGGATTCGGCTACGTCGGCGGGCCGAGCGGCGGACTCTCCTTCGGGCTGCGGGACTTCTGGGAGAAGTTCCCCGCCCAGCTCGACGTCCGCGACGCCCACACCGACGAGGCCGAGGTCACCCTCTGGCTCTGGTCGCCCGAGGCGCGGCCCATGGACCTGCGCTTCTACCACGACGGCATGGGCCAGGACACGTACGCCGAACAGCTCGAGGGCCTCAACATCACCTACGAGGACTACGAACCGGGCTTCGGCACCCCCTACGGCATCGCCCGCACCTCCGAACTGCTCTTCTGGGCCAACGAGTCCACCCCCTCGCCCGAGCAACTCGCCCGGCAGGTCGACGCCGTGCGCGTCCTGCCGCAACTGGCCGCCCCGCCCCGGCAGCTGATCGGGGCGAAGGTCTTCGGCCCGGGGCTCTACTCCGAGCCCGACCGGTCGACATCCGCCAAGGCGAAGATCGAGGACCACCTCGACTTCCTCTTCACCTACTACAAGGACCAGGTGGAGATGCGTCGTTGGTACGGCTTCTGGGACTACGGCGACGTCATGCACTCGTACGACCCGGTCAGGCACCAGTGGCGCTACGACGTCGGCGGCTACGCCTGGGACAACTCCGAGCTGTCGCCGGACCTGTGGCTGTGGTTCGCCTACCTGCGCAGCGGCCGCGCGGACATCTTCCGCTTCGCCGAGGCGATGACCCGGCACACCGGCGAGGTCGACGTCTACCACCTCGGTCAGTGGGCCGGGCTCGGCACCCGGCACGGGGTGCAGCACTACGCCGACAGCGCCAAACAGCAGCGCATCGCCAACACCACCTACCGGCGCTACTACTACTTCCTCACCGCCGACGAGCGCGTCGGCGACCTCATGCGCGCCAACGTCGACTCCGACGAGACCTTCCTCGCCCTGGACCCGCTGCGCAAGATTCGCACCGATCCGTACACACCGGACCGGCACGCCCTGTCGATCGGCTTCGGCACGGACTGGAGCGGGCTCGTCTCGGCGTGGCTGACCGAGTGGGAACGCAAGGGGCCGAAGTGGGAGAAGGCCAGGGCGCGGGTGCTGTCGACGATGGAGACCATCGCCGCGCAGCCCAACGGATTCGTCCAGGGCTCCGGCCTGTACGACCTCGACACCGGTCGGTTCGCCGTCGCGGCCGAGCCGGTGGTCGGGGTCTCGCACCTGTCCGCGGTCTTCGGCCTGAACGAACTGTGCGCCGAACTCATCGATCTCGTCGACATGCCCGCCTTCAAGGAGGCGTACCTCGACTACTGCCGCTACTTCAACGCCACCAAGACCGAGCAGGCGGCCCGCTACGGCACCAACTTCGGCACCCTGCTGCTCTTCCAGGGCCATTCGCGCCTCGACGCGTACGCCGCCGTCCAGACGGGTGACGCGCAACTCGCCACCCGGGCCTGGACGAAGTTCTACGCCTCCGACGGCTACACCGAGTCCTCGCCCTGGAGGACGGAGGAACTGAGCGGACCGGTCACGCTGGTGCCGGGCAGCGAGGCAAACTGGGTCTACACGAACGACACGGCGCTCTACGGCCTCGCCGCCATCGAGAACCTGGCGCTCCTCGGAGACCGGATGCCGTCGTGACCGGTCCCCGGTGAGCTCCCGTCAGCCCATCCTCCCCAGCACCTCCCGCACCCGCCGTGCGTCGCGGATCCGCTGCTCGTAGGTGGCGCCCAGCGCGAGCAGCAGCAGACCGGCGAGTGCGGGAGGCGTCCAGCGGGGAAGCGCGTCCACCACCTGCACGATGTACGGGGCGAGTTCGTGCAGGGCGTCCAGCGCGAGCACGGCGCCGCCCAGCACCAGCGGGGCCTGTAGCCGGTGCCGTGCGCCCAGCAGGGTCACGGCGAGCGCCGCCGCGCCCAGCAGCAGCGGACGCTGCCACTGCCCGTCGCCCCACGCCGCGAACAGGCTCGGCACGAGCGTCACGGACAGGCCGGGCGCGTACGCCGTCCACGACGACACCGAGGTGTCCGAGCGGCGCCGGTACGCGCCCAGGAGCAGGGCGGCAGCGGTGACCGGCAGGGTGTACGCCTCCGGGGAGCCGACGCCCCAGGACGCGAGGCGGACCCAGGAGGCGAGCACGAACAGGGCGGTGGCCGCGTACCCGACGGGGCGCCGGTCCTCCCGCACGGCCGTCCCCGCGGCGATCAGTCCGCACAGGGCCAGGACCGTGGCCAGCAGGGCCGGTTCGGTCACCGCGAGGGCGACGGCGAGCAGCCCGGCGAGGGCGCCGGCGATCTCGACCGACACGGTCGTCGGCCCGTCCTCGGTGCGCGCGGCGAGCAGTGCGGCGGCCGCGGGCACGAGCAGCACGAGCAGTGCCGTGTGCGGGGGTTGCAGACCGAGCGAGGCGCCCGCGGCGCAGGCGAGGGCCGTCGCGTACCCGAGGGCCGCGGGCGCCGCGACCGGGCCGAGGCCGGGCCGCGGGGCGGCCGCCGCGAACAGGACGGTCAGCGCGGCGAGCACGGTCAGGGTCGCGCCCTCGGAGGCGAGCGCGAGGAACGCGAGACTGAGGGAGGTGAGCGGGGACAGCACCAGAGCCGTCACCCGGGGGCCGGTCCGGCGGGCGTACCCGAGCAGGGCCGCCGTGAGGAGTCCGTGGACGGACAGCGCGGCCGCGTAGGGGAGTTCGAGGGTCGCCGGGAGGACGATCAGCGTCGCCCACGCCAGGGTCAGCGCACAGGCCAGGGCGTACGGACGCCACGCGGCGGTGCGGACGGCCACCACCAGGGCGGCGGCGACGAGCGCGAGCACGAGCGGTGCCGTGACCACGTCCGCGGGCCAGGGCAGCCCGTTCGTCACCGCGTCCCGCGCGTCCGCCGGAGCACCGGACCAGACGGAGCCCACCCGGCCGACCGGTCCGAGCAGGGAGATCGCGACCACCGGCAGCGCCCAGGCCACGGAGAGGGCCCCCACGCAGCCGGAGGCCAGGGCGAGCCCGCGGCGCACCGGTGCGGGCAGTCCCGCCCCGGCGACGGCCAGCAGGGCGACACCGCACACCAGATGACCGGGGACCGTCCACATGCCGGGCAGGGACACGCGCAGCACCCCGCCGAACGCGACGACGCCGATCAGCCCGCCGGCCGTCGCGACGCCCGTCGCGGTGTTCGTGCCGAGGCCCGGCTTCGGGGCACCCCACGCCGTCGTCAGCGCGATGGAGGCGGCGAGGAGGAGGAGCGCCGCCGCCCGTGCGGCGGCGCCCGGGCCGGCGGACGTCCAGGACAGCCAGCCGGCGGCGAAGGTGCCCCAGCCGCCCAGCCCGTACGCCCCGGCGGCGGCGACGGCACGGACGGACCTCATGGGCGTGCGCGGGGCGAGCACCGCGTCGAGCGCAGCCGTGACCAGCAGGGCGGCCGTGACGGCGTACGCACCCGCGGAGGCGGCCACCGCCCACAGCAGCAGCGGAAGCTGCGCGGCGGCCACGGCGGCGGGCAGCGGCAGCCGCAGCGACGGACGCGCCTCGGGGCCGGCCGCCCGGAGCGGCGCGCCCAGCGCGACTCCGTACGCCGCCCACACCGCGGCCAGCGCCGCCGAGGCGAGCGCCGCGTAGCCGACGCCGTCCGTGCGGGGGAGCGCGACCGCGTACAGCGCGTACGCGTCCAGGACCGTCAGCACGAGACCGATCCCCGCCAGCGCCTCGGCCGTCGAACGCAGTCCGCGGCGCAGCAGGAGCACGGGTGCGCCGAGCGCGGCCAGCGTCACCGCGCCGAGCACCAGCGACCGTCCCGTGATCCCCAGGTGCCCCCAGCCGACCAGCGTGAACGCGACGGCGGCGACGGCCAGCAGGATGCCGCCGAGGAGCAGGAGGGCGTTCTGCACGCCGGGCCCGGTGGTCTCGGACCGCCGGGCCCCGGGTGCCGGGGGCGCGGTCGGTGCGGGCGTCTGCCGGAGCGCGTGGACGAGCCAGGCACGGCGGGTCAGCAACACGGACCGGCGCGCGTCGAGTTGCCGCAGCTCGGTGTCGATGAGCCGCAACTCGTCGGCCGGGGACGGAATCTGGGTCATGGTCCGGAGTGTGGCCGGGGGCACGCCACCCGGACATGAGTGCGGATACTCACGCCGTACTCATACAGGTGCACGTACCCGGCGGGTACTTCCGGCAGCCGGCCCCGGTGGGCACACTCGGTCCATGGACTGGACCCACTACCGCTTCCGCACCGTGTGGGAGCTGCCCGCGCCGCCGGCGGACGTCTACGCGGTCCTGGAACGGGCCGAGACCTATCCGCGCTGGTGGCCCCAGGTGCGCGAGGTGAGACCCGTCGACGAGCACAGCGGCGTCATCCGGATCCGCTCGGTCCTGCCGTACGACATCACCATCACCGCCCGCGCGGCGCGCCGGGACCCGGAGGCCGGTGTCCTGGAGATCCGGATGTCGGGCGATCTCGACGGCTGGGCACGCTGGACCTTCGCCGCGGCCGGCCCGGGAACCCGTGCCCGGTACGACCAGGAGGTGCACGTCACCACGCCGTTGCTGCGGCGGCTCGCCGTGCCCGGACGGCCCTTCTTCCGCGCCAACCACGCCCTGATGATGCGCGCGGGACGGCGCGGTCTGAAGGCTCACCTCGACGCGGTTTGAACCCCACCCGCCGGGACCTGTATTGTTCAGTCCGTTCCCGGGCGATTAGCTCAGTGGGAGAGCGCTTCGTTCACACCGAAGAGGTCACTGGTTCGAACCCAGTATCGCCCACCCGGGAAAGACCGGTCCGTCGTCGACGGGCCGGTCTTTCGTCGTTCTCGCCCGCATCGCACCCGGTCAGGCCGCCGCCGGCAGTTCCGGGCGCAGCGGCCACGCCGGATCCACCGCCTCCGGCGAACCGCTGCGCGCGAACCAGGCCTGTAGCCCGCGCGCCTGTGCCGCGTGCCACACCGTCTGGAGCGTGTGCAGTTCGGACGGTGACAGCCGCTCCAGCCGGGCCGAGAAACGGCGCCCCACCGCACGGACGACCTCCATGGAGGCCAGCGCGTCGGCCGCCGCGTCGTGCGCGCCCTCCAGCGTCACCTCGTAGTGCGCGCACAGATCGGTCAGGGTGCGGCGGCCCTTGCGGTAGCGGTCCAGATGCTTGTCCAGGACGCGGGGATCGAGCACGCGCAGCGACGCCGACTCGAACCAGCGGTCGAGCGACGAGGCGCGATGTCTGCGCAACTCCCGGTCCAGCAGCGTCAGATCGAACGGGGCGTTCATCACCACCAGCGGCCGGCCCGCCGTGGCCTGTTCGCTCAGCTCCCGCGCTATCTCCTCCATCACGGGCGACGGCCAGCGGCCGTTGCGCTGCAGATGTTCGTCCGTGAGCCCGTGCACCGCCGTGGCCCCCTCGGGGACCGGCACTCCCGGGTTCACCAGCCACCGGGTCACCCTCGGACGGGCACCCGCCGCGTCCTGGACGACGACGGCGGCCGACACGATCCTGTCGGTCTCGACGTCCACGCCCGTGGTCTCCGTGTCGAACGCGGCCAAAGGGCCCTCGTACCAGCACGTCATACGCACACAACTCCTCGTTCACCCACGGCAGCTGACGCACCGCCTTCTGCCCGTTTGGTGATACCCGGGCTGTTTGCGCCGTACGCCGGAAGGAGACAACAGAGGTACGGGTCTTTGCAGTTCAGCGACCCGTCACGGGGATACATCAAGCCTGGAAGGCTGTTGGGCTCATGGCAATCGCGCAGCCCGAACGGGGCGGGCTGCTGCCCCAGCGGACGGCACCCCACCGCGGATCGCTCGCCACCACCGCCTGCATGGAGACCTTGCAGGTGGGCTACCTGCACGCCGTCGCGGCGGCCGCGGGCTGTTCGCTGTCCCAGCCGTTTCCCGACAACGGCATCGACTGGCACGTCAGCCACAGTGCCCCCGGGCACACGGTCGACGACGAAGTCACCATCAAGGTGCAGCTCAAGTGCACGTACCAGATCCCGCCGAACCCTCCGGGGCCCGCCTTCTCCTTCACGCTCGACAACGAGCACCTGGTGAAGCTCGCGCGCACCCCGGTCTCGGTGCACAAGATCCTGGTCGTGATGCTCGTGCCCAGATCCCAGGACGACTGGCTGCGCGCCAGCCACGACCGGCTCGACCTGCGGCACTGCTGCTACTGGATCAATCTCGCCGGACACGCCATCACGGGCCGGCGCCGGACCACCGTCCGCATCCCGACGGCCCGCATCTTCGACGACCGGGCCCTGTGCGAGATCATGACGAGGGTCGGGACGGGAGGCAGACCATGACACACCGCCCCATCGACGAGGTCCTCCGGCCGGTCAGGCCCCATCCTGCCGAAGCCTTCTGGAACGATCCGCCGGCCCCCGACCAGGTGGACCCGGCCGTTCTCGGCGCGCTGCTGCGGCGCCACGGCTGGCAGCGCCGCGGGGGAGCGGCCGGGCGGTACGGCAGGTGGACCCCACCCGGGCCCGGGGGCGGCGGCACCAGCCTGCTGGTGCCGGAGAACCGGGCCTTCCCCGACAGCGACGACCTCCTCGGCGAGGCGCTCGTCGCGCTCGCCCGCAGCGCCTCCCCGTCCGCGCGTGACGTCCTCCTCGCCCTCGCCGTGCCCAGCGACGAGATCCACTGGTGGCGGGACGTCCCGACCGGTCCCGTGGGCGCGGCGCCCTGGACCGTCGAGGAGCGGACCCGCGGGGCCGCCCGCCAGATGCTGCTCGCCGGCGCGCTCGCGGCCCGCGCGCGGGCCGGCTACTACGGCGCCCGCCACCGCAGGGCGGCCGGCGCCTCCCTGGAGAACGTCCTGGTCGGCGCGGAACCGGGCGGCCGCGGCCTCACCGCCTTCGTGCCCGTCACCACGGGCCGGCCGCTCGCCGTGCGCCTGCACGAGGCGCTGTGCGCCGCCCGCGAGGCCATCGACTACCAGCGGGCCACCGGCGGCATGGACGCCTTCGACGCGGCCGTCGAGGCGGGCGTCAGTCATGAGCTGACGGAGTCCCTGGTGGCCCTCGTCCGGGGCACCGAGGGCGCCCGGATCACCGTCGAGTGGTCACCCGCCGCGGGCGTCCCCGAGGGCGGAGCGAACCCCGCCGAGCCCGTCGAGTTCTCGCCCGGCGACCTGCCCGTGCTGCGCGAGGCCGGGGCCCGCTATCTGCGCGAGGAGCCGTCCGTGCCGGTCAGGCTCACCGGTGCCGTGGTCCGGATGCGCAGGTCGGGCCCGCGCGGGGCCGGCACGGTACGGCTGCGGGTCATCGCGGGCGCCGAGGTCCCGCACGTCCGGATGACCCTCGACGAGGAGGCGTACCGGATCGCGGGCCAGGCGCACATCGTCGGACTGCCGGTACGGGTGCACGGCCGTCTGGAGAGCCGCGGCGGCTTCCGCAGGCTCACGGACGCCACCGGAGTCGTACCCGTCCAGGTGGACGAGGCCGAACGGGACCGGCTGATGAAGTCGCTCCAGGAGAACCTGGACTTCTTCGAGGAGGCGTGCAGCGAGGACTGAGGCGCGCGGACGGCGAGCGCCGGGCGCGGTACGGCGGGGATCCGGGCGCCCGCGCGGCGCGGACCGGAGCGCACCGTCCACAACCGTTTCGCGGAGGGGACCCCCGGCTCGGTAGGATTCGGGGCATTGCCGCGCCATGCCGTACGTGGTGCGGGACCCCTTCAGTCAGGAGAGACCGGTGTCAGACGTCCGTGTGATCATCCAACGCGATTCCGAGCGGGAAGAGCGCGTGGTGACGACGGGCACTACGGCCGCCGACCTCTTCACCGGCGAGCGCACCGTCGTCGCGGCCCGGGTGGCCGGTGAGCTGAAGGACCTCGCCCACGAGGTGAAGGACGGCGAGGAGGTCGAGCCCGTCGAGATCTCCTCCGAGGACGGCCTGAACATCCTGCGCCACTCCACCGCCCACGTGATGGCCCAGGCCGTGCAGGAGCTCTTCCCCGAGGCCAAGCTGGGCATCGGCCCGCCGGTCAAGGACGGTTTCTACTACGACTTCGATGTCGAGAAGCCCTTCACGCCCGAGGACCTCAAGGCCGTCGAGAAGAAGATGCAGGAGATCCAGCGGCGCGGGCAGCGCTTCTCCCGCCGCGTCGTCACCGACGAGGACGCCCGCGAGGAGCTCGCGTCCGAGCCGTACAAGCTGGAGCTCATCGGCATCAAGGGCTCAGCCTCCTCGGACGACGGCGCGGACGTCGAGGTGGGCGGCGGCGAGCTGACCATCTACGACAACCTCGATGCCAAGACCGGCGAGCTGTGCTGGAAGGACCTCTGCCGCGGTCCCCACCTGCCCACCACCCGCAACATCCCGGCCTTCAAGCTGATGCGCAACGCCGCCGCGTACTGGCGCGGCAGCGAGAAGAACCCGATGCTCCAGCGCATCTACGGCACCGCCTGGCCCTCCAAGGAGGAGCTGAAGGCGCACCTCGACTTCCTCGCCGAGGCCGAGAAGCGCGACCACCGCAAGCTGGGCAACGAGCTGGACCTGTTCTCCATCCCGGAGCAGATCGGCTCCGGCCTCGCCGTCTTCCACCCCAAGGGCGGCATCGTCCGCCGGGTCATGGAGGACTACTCGCGCCGCCGGCACGAGGAGGAGGGCTACGAGTTCGTCTACACCCCGCACGCCACCAAGGGGAAGCTCTTCGAGACCTCGGGCCACCTGGACTGGTACGCCGACGGCATGTACCCGCCCATGCAGCTCGACGAGGGCGTGGACTACTACCTCAAGCCCATGAACTGCCCGATGCACAACCTGATCTTCGACGCGCGCGGCCGTTCGTACCGTGAGCTGCCGCTGCGCCTGTTCGAGTTCGGCACCGTGTACCGGTACGAGAAGTCGGGCGTCGTGCACGGCCTGACCCGTGCCCGGGGCTTCACCCAGGACGACGCGCACATCTACTGCACCAAGGAGCAGATGGCGGAGGAGCTCGACAAGACGCTCACCTTCGTCCTGAACCTGCTGCGCGACTACGGCCTGACCGACTTCTACCTCGAGCTGTCCACCAAGGACCCGGAGAAGTTCGTCGGTTCGGACGAGATCTGGGAGGAGGCCACCGAGACGCTCCGCCAGGTGGCCGAGAAGCAGGGCCTCCCGCTGGTCCCGGACCCGGGCGGCGCCGCCTTCTACGGCCCGAAGATCTCCGTGCAGGCTCGCGATGCCATCGGCCGTACCTGGCAGATGTCGACCGTGCAGCTCGACTTCAACCTGCCCGAGCGCTTCGACCTGGAGTACACCGGTCCCGACGGCTCCAAGCAGCGTCCGGTCATGATCCACCGCGCGCTCTTCGGTTCCATCGAGCGCTTCTTCGCCGTGCTCCTGGAGCACTACGCGGGCGCGTTCCCGGCGTGGCTGGCGCCCGTCCAGGCGGTCGGCATCCCGATCGGCGACGCGCACGTGGAGTACCTGCAGAAGTTCGCCGCCGAGGCGAGGAAGAAGGGCCTGCGCGTCGAGGTGGACGCGTCCTCGGACCGGATGCAGAAGAAGATCAGGACCGCCCAGAAGCAGAAGGTGCCCTTCATGGTCATCGTCGGCGACGAGGACATGAACGCGGACACGGTGTCCTTCCGCTACCGCGACGGTTCGCAGGAGAACGGCATCCCGCGTGACGAAGCGCTGGCGAAGCTCGTCGATGTCGTGGAGCGTCGCGTTCAGGTGTGACGTTGTCCCCGCGTGAGTGGGGATGTTCCCGACGCAGTCGGTCGGACCTGGCAGATGTCGACATGCTCCCCGCACACGCGGGGTTCGAGGCCCCCGGGAAGCTCAGCTTCCCGGGGGCCTCACGTCGTCGCCCTCGCGCGAGAACACCTGCAGCAGCCAGGAGGAGAACGAGCCCGTCACCGCGCCGAGCAGCCCCAGACCGCACGCCATCATGGCGACCGCGATCGTCCGCCCCATCGGCGTCACCGGCGTCACGTCGCCGTACCCGACGGTCGCGAGCGTGGAGGCGGCCCACCACACCGAGTCGCCGAAGGTGACGATCGTCGCGTGGGGCGCCTGGTACTCGGCCTGGTAGACGGCGAGGGCGCCCGAGAAGCCGAGCAGCAGGACCGAGAGGCTCGCGTAGAAGATCACCCGTGCGTACAGCGGGAGACGGGGCTCTCCGCGCCGCCGCTGCACGGCGTCGTAGAGCTTGACGACCCTCAGGGGACGCAGGAGCGGCAGGATGAGGACGACGGTGTCCAGCACGTGGTGCCGGACGAACCGCCGGCCCTGTCCGCTCAGCCGCCAGCGCACCAGGTAGTCGACGAGGAACGCCGCCCAGGTGGCCATGATCACCGAGAAGCAGACGTCGCGTGCCGCCCCGGGCAGACGGTGCGCCAGGACGTGGACCGCGTACGCGGCGAGGAACAGCAGTGACGCGATCGACAGGGGTACCTCGGTGCGGTGCTCCCAGCGGGTCATCGGGCTGTCGTCGTCCATGGCCACAGCTTGGCCGGGGGCTCCTTCGTCCGGTACCCGCCGACACGCCGCGAACGGGCGAAGCAATATGCTGCAACACATGACGAGTGAGCCGGAGCAGCAGATCGGAGTGGGAACGCAGGACGCGTTCCAGCGCCTTTGGACGCCCCACCGGATGGCTTACATCCAGGGCGAGAACAAGCCCACCGGCCCGGGGGCCGACGACGGTTGTCCGTTCTGCTCGATACCGGCCAAGTCCGACGAGGACGGGCTGATCGTCAGGCGCGGAGAGCACGTGTACGCGGTGCTCAACCTCTACCCGTACAACGGCGGGCACCTCATGGTCGTGCCCTACCGGCACGTCGCCGACTACACGGACCTCACCGGGCCGGAGACCGCCGAACTCGGTGAGCTGACCAAGCAGGCCATGACCGCCCTGCGCACCGCCTCCGGTGCCCACGGCTTCAACATCGGCATGAACCAGGGAACCGTCGCGGGCGCCGGCATCGCCGCCCATCTGCACCAGCACATCGTGCCCCGCTGGGGCGGCGACACCAACTTCATGCCGGTCGTCGGCCACACCAAGGTCCTGCCGCAGCTTCTCGCGGACACCCGCAAGATGCTGGCGGAGGCCTGGCCCACCGCGTAGCCGGGTCCGGGGCGCCCCACCGGGCGCCCCGGCCGCCGTCGCGCCCCGGGCGCGACCGTCGTGCGGCTAGGCGTCGTACACGTCGGCCTTGCGCGGCGAGGGGTCCTGCACCGCCGTGCTGAGGAAGGCCGAGCGGTTGCCGAACTTCTCCGTGTCGACGCCGTTCTCCTCGAGGACCTTGATCGCCGCCGAGTGCACCACGCGCAGCACGGGCGTCGCGGCCCGCAGCGCGTCGTCCGCCATGAAACGGTGCCGCCACGGCTGATCGGCCCAGGCGTGCCGCAGACCGAAGGGCTCGGGCAGCCCGAGGCTCCCGCCGATCCAGTTCAGCAGCGGCGGATACCAGGTCAGGGGTGCCCGTGCCGCGAGCCGTACGACCTCGTCCGCGGTGACCAGCGGCAGGCTCACCTTGCGGGTCTCCCAGAACTTGACGGTCTTGGCGACCTCCTTGGTGGGGGCCTCCGGCTTGGTGGTGAACAGCGGGTTCACCGGCCCCAGCGCATGCCCGGTCACCTCGATGCGCAGCGTCTGGTGCAGCACGGTCACCGTGATCATCATGGTGATGATCAGCTGGCCGTCCCAGAGCGTCCACTGGACCCCGAGGTAGTGCCGGTCCCCGCTGCCGAACTGCTGCTTGTTGCAGATGTCCTGCACGGCGTGCGTCTTGACCGTGTAGGCGTCCACGTCCGTGCCGCCCGGCCGGGACACCGCGGTCGCCTTCTCGCCGATCGGGGTGACGATCCAGTGCTTTATCGAAGGCGCCGGAAAACCACCGGTGTTGAGCGGGCCGCGCTCCAGCATGCGCAACTGGTCGTGGATGCTGCGGATGACGTCCCAGCTGCGGAACGGGTGGATCTCCTTCTTCGGGTCCTGCGCCACCAGGTCCTCGGCGAGCTGCCAGCTGCCCCAGCGGGTGCCCATGCCGAGCACGCCCTTGGGGCCCGCGTAGAAGACCGAGTTGGACTGCTGCTCCGCGCTGAGCCGGGCGAGCGACTGGCGCAACTGCTCCGCCGCCGTCTCACCGGGGCTGCCGGGGACCGCCTCGGGGATCTTGGCGCCGATGCCCCCGCCCGACAGCAGGCCGTCCCAGCGCTCCCGCAGATCCTTGGCGGTGCGCTCGCAGATCTGCTTCGCCCACAGCCAGCCGACGACCGGAAGGACCACCGCGGCGCGCGCGTACCAGGCCCAGAAGCCCGTGAACGGCATGCGGACGAGGAAGAGGACGGCCAGGGCGCCGACGGCGAACAGGAGGGTGGTGCCGAGCGCGGAACCCCGCTTGTCCGCGCGCTTGGCGATCTGCGTACGGATCTGGAAGACCATCAGCCACACCAGCAGTCCGGGCAGGAACAGCAGCCCGCAGAGCACCATGACGGCCGACAGCCAGTTGTCGCGCTCCCGGCGGATGTTGGTCGCCGCGAGACAGTGCTCCACGACGACCTGCGGCTCGGTGCCGAAGGACTGGATGAGCGGAGCGCGGCCCGCGCCCAGCATGCGGGCGGCGACGGCTCCCGCGAAGGCCTCGCCGAGGTTCGGCGCGAACAGCTTGATCCGGCCGGCCTTCACCGTGGACTGGTGCCACTCGTTGTCGGCCTTGAGGATCTCCTCCATGGGACTGTCGCGGTACGCCGCCGAGGCGAGGGCGAAGGTCGCCGCCGTCTGCCCCGCGGAGCCCGTGAGCGGCACCTGCGCCCCGGGAGTGAAATCGAAACCGTCGAATGCCACTTCCGCCCCCATCGCCGCCGCCCCCGCTCCTGCGGCCTTCCCGACTTCGGTGTCCCGCACACCTGTTGATCAGGTCTTCGTCTTGATCAGTTCTCAGAGTATCGGCCGCGGCCGACATTCGTCGGCGGACGGCCGAAGCCGCCCACCGACGGATGAAACCCCCGAAGAAGTGACCGGGGGGCGCAGGGCCTTCAGGTACCCGGGTCCTGTTCGCGGAGCCGCTCGGCGATGTGCTGCGGCATGGGTTCGTGCCGTGCGTAACGCCGGTCGAAGCGCGCCGTCCCGTGCGAGACGGACCGCAGGTCGACGGCGTACCGCCCGATCTCGATCTCCGGCACCTCGGCGCGGACGAGGGTGCGCCCGCCGGCCGCCTGCTCGGTGCCGACCACCCGGCCGCGCCGTCCCGACAGGTCGCTCATCACCGGGCCCACGTAGTCGTCGCCGACCAGGACGCTCACCTCCGCCACCGGTTCCAGGAGGTGGATCACGGCGTCGCGGGCCGCCTCGCGCAGCGCGAGCGCGCCCGCCGTCTGGAACGCGGCGTCGGAGGAGTCCACCGAGTGCGCCTTGCCGTCCTTCAGCGTGACCCGTACGTCGATGAGCGGGTAGCCGGCGACCACGCCCTTGGCCGCCTGGGCGCGCACGCCCTTCTCGACGGAGGGGATGAACTGCCGGGGGACCGCGCCGCCGACCACCTTGTCCACGAACTCGATGCCCGAGCCGTTCGGCAGCGGTTCCACCTCGATCTCGCAGATCGCGAACTGGCCGTGCCCGCCGGACTGTTTGACGTGGCGTCCGCGCCCGGTGGACGGACCGGCGAACGTCTCGCGCAGGGAGACCTTGTGCGGGACCACGTCGACCTGCACGCCGTACCGGTTGCGCAGCCGTTCCAGGGCGACGTCCGCGTGCGCCTCGCCCAGGCACCACAGGACGACCTGATGGGTGTTCTGGTTCTGCTCCAGGCGCATGGTGGGGTCCTCGGCCACCAGCCGGCCGAGCCCCTGGGAGAGCTTGTCCTCGTCCGCCTTGCTGTGCGCCTCGATGGCGAGCGGGAGCAGCGGGTCGGGCATCTGCCACGGCTCCATGAGCAGCGGGTCGTCCTTGGCCGAGAGGGTGTCCCCGGTCTCGGCGCGGTTCAGTTTCGCCACGCTGGCGAGGTCGCCCGCGATGCAGTGGGTGAGGGCGCGCTGCTGCTTGCCGAACGGTGCGGACAGGGCGCCGATCCGCTCGTCGACGTCGTGGTCCTCGTGCCCGCGGTCGGTCAGTCCGTGCCCGGAGATGTGCACCGTCGCGTCGGGGCGGAGGGTTCCGGAGAAGACCCGGACCAGGGAGACCCGGCCCACGTACGGGTCGGACGCGGTCTTCACGACCTCCGCGACCAGCGGCCCGTCCGGGTCGCAGGCATTCACCTCGCGCGGCGCTCCGTCCGGGGTGGTCACGGTGGGCGCCGGGCGCTCCAGCGGGGTGGGGAAGCCGCCCGTGACCAGTTCGAGGAGTTCGACCGTGCCGAGCCCCTGCCGGGCTCCCTCGGCGGCGGGCGCGGCGGCCAGGACCGGGAAGAAGCTTCCGCGGGCCACGGCCCGCTCCAGGTCCTGCACGAGTGTCTTGAGGTCGATCTCCTCGCCGCCGAGATAGCGGTCCATGAGGGTCTCGTCCTCGCTCTCGGCGATGATCCCCTCGATCAGCCGGTTGCGGGCCGTCTCGATGAGCTCCTGCTGCTCGGGCCCCGGGTCCGCCTCCTTGCGCTCCCCCGAGGAGTAGTCGAACAGCTGCTGGGTGAGCAGGCCGATCAGACCGGTCACGGGCGCGTGCCCGTCCGGCCCCGCGGCGCCGTGCAGCGGCAGGTACAGCGGGAGCACGGCGTCGGGGTCGTCCCCGCCGAACGCCTGCGCGCAGGTCGCGGTCATCTCCTCGAAGTCCGACCGGGCCGACTCGAGGTGGGTGATCACGATGGCCCGCGGCATGCCGACGGCCGCGCACTCCTCCCACAGCATCCGGGTCGAGCCGTCCACCCCGTCCGAGGCCGAGACGACGAAGAGGGCCGCGTCCGCCGCTCGCAGACCGGCCCTCAGTTCGCCGACGAAGTCGGCGTATCCGGGGGTGTCGAGAAGGTTGATCTTGAACCCGTCCCAGTCGACGGGTACCAGGGAGAGCTGCACCGAACGCTGCTGCCGGTGCTCGATCTCGTCGTAGTCGGAGACGGTGCCGCCGTCCTCCACGCGGCCCGCCCGGTTCACCGCTCCCGCCGTCAGCGCGAGAGCCTCCACCAATGTCGTCTTGCCCGATCCGCTGTGGCCGACCAGCACCACATTCCGTACGGACGCGGGGTGGTCGGCCGCCGTAGCCCTGCCGGCGGCTCCGGGGTGTGCGTTCGCCTTGTCGCCCATGGTCCTGCCTCCCGTGCACGGTGAGGTCTCTGTGGGCGCGGGAGATGCCGGGCCTCCCCCAGATCCCGTCCGGGGGCACCCCAGCGGTGGCGGCTCCGGTGACGCCCGCGGTGTCTTCGAGCTTTGCACTCGCGTCACCCCGCGTCCATACGAGGGACGGCGGACGGCGCGATCGCGCCGTGACACCGGCGGCACCGGGCCGTGACACGGGGTGCGGGTGCCCGGACATCGCACAAGCGCACGCGTGGCTACGATGGGCCAGCCGACGGCCAGCAGGGGCCGCCCGGCGACACCGACCCTCGGGAAGGCCATGCTGAACAAGTACGCGCGTGCATTCTTCACGCGTGTCCTCACACCGTTCGCCGCGTTTCTCGTCCGCCGGGGGGTGAGCCCCGACACGGTCACTCTCCTGGGCACGGCCGGAGTCGTGGCGGGCGCACTGGTCTTCTTCCCCCGGGGCGAGTTCTTCTGGGGAACGATCGTCATCACGCTCTTCGTGTTCTCCGACCTGGTCGACGGGAACATGGCACGCCAGCTCGGCCGCTCCAGCCGCTGGGGCGCCTTCCTGGACTCCACCCTCGACCGGGTCGCCGACGGCGCGATCTTCGGCGGCTTCGCACTCTGGTACGCGGGCAACGGCGACGACAACGTCCTGTGCGCCGTCTCGATCTTCTGCCTGGCCAGCGGCCAGGTGGTGTCGTACACCAAGGCCCGCGGCGAGTCGATCGGTCTGCCGGTCGCGGTCAACGGTCTCGTCGAGCGCGCGGAGCGGCTGGTGATCTCGCTGGTCGCGGCCGGTCTGGCGGGTCTGCACACGTTCGGGGTGCCCGGCATCCAGGTGCTGCTGCCCATCGCGCTGTGGATCGTCGCCGTGGGCAGCCTCGTCACGCTGATCCAGCGGGTCGTCACGGTCCGCCGGGAGGCCGCCGAGGCGGACGCCGAGGTCGCCGCCCAGAGCAGTGAGGCCACCTCGTGACCAGCCTCAGGGAAAGGCTGGTCGACGGCGCGTACGCCCTGGGCTGGAGCACCGTCAAGAAGCTCCCCGAGCCGGTCGCCGTGCGCCTCGGCCGCACGATCGCCGACATCGCCTGGAGAAGGCGCGGCAAGGGGGTCCGGCGTCTGGAGAGCAACTACGCGCGCGTGGTGCCGGGCGCGACGCCCGAGCGGCTCGCGGAGCTCTCCAGGGCCGGCATGCGTTCGTACCTGCGCTACTGGATGGAGTCGTTCCGGCTTCCCGCGTGGAGCGAGGAACGGGTGACGAACGGGTTCGATCCCAAGGACGTGCACCGCCTCACCGACGGCATCGCCTCCGACCGGGGCGTCATCCTGGCCCTTCCGCACATGGCGAACTGGGACCTCGCGGGCGCCTGGGTCACCACCGCGCTCGACACGCCGTTCACGACCGTCGCGGAGCGCCTCAGGCCCGAGTCGCTGTACGACCGTTTCGTCGCCTACCGCGAGGGCCTCGGCATGGAGGTCATCCCGCACAGCGGCGGGGCCGCGTTCGGCACGCTGGCCCGGCGCCTGCGCGACGGCGGACTGATCTGCCTGGTCGCCGAACGCGATCTGTCCGCCTCGGGCGTCGAGGTGGAGTTCTTCGGCGAGACGACCCGGATGCCCGCGGGACCGGCCCTGCTCGCCCAGCAGACCGGTGCGATCCTCCTGCCCGTGACGCTCTGGTACGACGACTCGCCCGTGATGCGCGGCCAGGTGCACCCACCCGTCGAGGTCCCCGAGTCAGGTACCCGTGCCGAGAAGACGTCTGTCATGACACAGGCGCTGGCCGACGCCTTCGCCAGTGGCATCGCCGACCACCCGGAGGACTGGCACATGTTGCAGCGTTTGTGGCTCAAGGACCTCGACGCCGGGAAGGCTCCCCGTGAGGGGTCCGGCACGCCGGATCCCGAGAAGAGGGCCTCGTGAGGATCGGCATCGTCTGCCCCTACTCCTGGGACGTTCCGGGCGGCGTCCAGTTCCACATCCGCGACCTGGCCGAACATCTCATCGGCCTGGGGCACGAGGTCTCCGTCCTCGCCCCCGCGGACGACGAAACACCCCTGCCGCCGTACGTCGTCTCGGCGGGCCGCGCGGTCCCGGTTCCGTACAACGGCTCGGTGGCCCGGCTGAACTTCGGCTTCCTGTCCGCGGCCCGGGTGCGGCGCTGGCTGCACGAGGGCACCTTCGACGTGGTCCACATCCACGAGCCGTCCTCGCCGTCGCTCGGCCTGCTGACCTGCTGGGCCGCGCAGGGCCCGATCGTCGCGACCTTCCACACCTCGAACCCGCGCTCCAGGGCGATGGTCGCCGCGTACTCCATCCTCCAGGCCGCCCTGGAGAAGATCAGCGCGCGGATCGCCGTGAGCGAGTACGCCCGGCGCACCCTGGTCGAGCACCTCGGCGGTGACGCCGTCGTCATCCCGAACGGCGTCGACGTCGACTTCTTCGCCCGCGCCAAGCCCAAGCCCGAGTGGCAGGGCGACACCATCGGCTTCATCGGCCGCATCGACGAGCCCCGCAAGGGCCTGCCGGTGCTCATGAAGGCCCTGCCCGCGATCCTGGCCGAGCGGCCGCAGACGCGGCTGCTGGTCGCCGGGCGCGGCGACGAGAAGGAGGCCGTGGAGTCGCTGCCCGCCGAGATGCGCTCGCGCGTCGAGTTCCTCGGCATGGTCAGCGACGAGGACAAGGCCCGTCTCCTGCGCAGCGTCGACCTGTACGTCGCGCCCAACACCGGCGGCGAGAGCTTCGGGATCATCCTGGTCGAGGCGATGTCCGCCGGAGCGCCCGTGCTCGCCGCCGATCTCGACGCGTTCGCCCAGGTCCTCGACCAGGGCTCCGCGGGTGAGCTGTTCGCCAACGAGGACGCGGACGCCCTGGCCGCCGCCGCGCTGCGCCTGCTCGCCGACCCGGAGCGCCGGGCCGCGCTGCGCGAGCGGGGGAGCGAGCACGTACGCCGCTTCGACTGGTCGACGGTCGGCGCGGACATCCTGTCCGTGTACGAGACGGTGACGGACGGCGCGGCCGCGGTGGCCGCGGACGAACGCACGGGCCTGCGCGCCCGCTTCGGCCTGGCCCGGGACTGACGGCCCGGCCCGTCGTGCCGGAAGGGCCCGCACGCCGGTCCGGCCCGGGGCCGTCTCCCCGGGCGGGGAGGCCGTCGGACGCCCCGACGGGAGGCCCGTGGTCCCGGCGCGTGAAGAAAGGCCGGAACACGACGGTCCGGCCCCCGGCCGTCCGTCGGCGGCGCCGCGGGCAGCCGGTCCCGCCGGGGCGGCCCACCCCGCGCGCGGGGCCCGGCGGGCCGGCGAGGCGCACGGGTAGCCTTGCGGCCCGTGACCGCAACCCTCATCTGGATCCTCGTCGGCCTCGTCGTGATCGGCCTCTACCTGAGCTGGACCGCCGGGCGTCTCGACCGGCTGCACTCCCGTATCGACGCCGCACGCGCCGCCCTCGACGCGCAGCTGCTGCGCCGGGCCTCCGTGACGCAGGAGCTGGCCACCTCCGGGGTGCTCGACCCCGCCGCCTCGATCGTGCTCTACGAAGCGGCACACGCGGCCCGGCAGGCCGAGGAGGAGCAGCGCGAGGTGGCCGAGAGCGAGCTGAGCCAGGCCCTGCGGGCGGTGTTCGGGGAGAACCAGCAGGTCGAGGCGGTACGCGAGGTGCCCGGCGGCGAGGAGGCGGCCGGCGAGCTGGCCCAGGCCGTGCGCCGGGTGCCGATGGCGCGGCGCTTCCACAACGACGCCGTGCGCGCCGCCCGCGCCCTGCGCCGGCACCGCAAGGTCCGCTGGTTCCGCCTCGCGGGCCACGCCCCGTTCCCCATGGCCTTCGAGATGGACGACGAGCCCCCGACGGCCCTGGCGGACCGGCCGACGAACTGATGTACACGGGCCGACGGAGACGAAAACGAGCCACCGCCTCCCCATTGGCCCTTGCAGTGGACTGGTCGCCTCGCGTTTCCTCGGAGCTGCAGAAATCCTCTTTCACCGAGTGAGGTCAACCCGTGTCCAGCACCCTCCCCAACTCCGCCGAGAACACCGCGATCGGCACCGCCCGCGTCAAGCGCGGCATGGCCGAGCAGCTCAAGGGCGGCGTGATCATGGACGTGGTCAACGCCGAGCAGGCGAAGATCGCCGAGGACGCCGGAGCCGTTGCCGTCATGGCCCTGGAGCGGGTCCCCGCCGACATCCGCAAGGACGGCGGCGTCGCCCGGATGTCGGACCCGAACATGATCGAGGAGATCATCGAGGCGGTCTCCATCCCGGTGATGGCCAAGTCCCGCATCGGCCACTTCGTCGAGGCCCAGGTCCTGCAGTCCCTCGGTGTCGACTACATCGACGAGTCCGAGGTCCTCACCCCGGCCGACGAGGTCAACCACTCCGACAAGTGGGCGTTCACGACCCCCTTCGTCTGCGGCGCCACCAACCTGGGCGAGGCCCTGCGCCGCATCGCCGAGGGCGCGGCCATGATCCGTTCCAAGGGCGAGGCCGGCACCGGCAACGTCGTCGAGGCCGTCCGCCACCTGCGCCAGATCAAGAACGAGATCGCCCGTCTGCGCGGCTTCGACAACAACGAGCTGTACGCCGCCGCCAAGGACCTGCGCGCCCCGTACGAGCTCGTCAAGGAGGTCGCCGAGCTCGGCAAGCTGCCGGTCGTGCTGTTCTCCGCCGGTGGTGTCGCCACCCCCGCCGACGCCGCGCTCATGCGCCAGCTCGGCGCCGAGGGCGTCTTCGTCGGCTCAGGCATCTTCAAGTCGGGCGACCCGGCCAAGCGCGCCGCCGCCATCGTGAAGGCCACCACCTTCTACGACGACCCGAAGATCATCGCGGACGCGTCCCGCAACCTCGGCGAGGCCATGGTCGGCATCAACTGCGACACCCTCCCCGAGACCGAGCGCTACGCGAACCGCGGCTGGTAATCGCATGAGCACCCCTGTCATAGGCGTCCTGGCCCTCCAGGGCGACGTGCGGGAACACCTCATCGCCCTGGCCGCGGCGGACGCCGTGGCCAGGCCGGTGCGGCGTCCCGAGGAACTCGCCGAGATCGACGGTCTGGTTATTCCCGGCGGCGAGTCCACCACCATCTCCAAGCTGGCGGTCCTCTTCGGAGTGATGGAGCCGCTGCGCGCGCGGGTCCGCGAGGGCCTGCCCGTCTACGGCACCTGCGCGGGCATGATCATGCTCGCCGACAAGATCCTCGACCCGCGCTCGGGCCAGGAGACCGTCGGCGGCATCGACATGATCGTGCGCCGCAACGCCTTCGGACGGCAGAACGAGTCCTTCGAGGCGGCGGTCGACGTCAAGGGTGTCGAGGGCGATCCTGTAGAGGGCGTCTTCATCCGCGCCCCCTGGGTGGAGTCCGTGGGTGCCGAGGCCGAGGTGCTCGCCGAGCACGGCGGTCACATCGTCGCGGTCCGCCAGGGAAACGCGCTCGCCACGTCGTTCCACCCGGAACTGACGGGCGATCACCGCGTGCACGGTCTGTTCGTCGACATGGTGCGCGCGAACCGGACACCGGCGTCCTTGTAGGATCTGTGGGGCCTCCCAGGCTCCTGAAGCCCGGGGGAGTCCGTACAGGTTGGGTTACGCGAAGGAGACAGGCAGATGTCCGGCCACTCTAAATGGGCTACGACGAAGCACAAGAAGGCCGTGATCGACGCCAAGCGCGGCAAGCTCTTCGCGAAGCTGATCAAGAACATCGAGGTCGCCGCCCGTGCCGGCGGTGCCGACGTGTCCGGCAACCCGACCCTCTTCGACGCCATCCAGAAGGCGAAGAAGAGCTCGGTCCCGAACAAGAACATCGACTCCGCGGTCAAGCGCGGCGCCGGTCTCGAGGCCGGTGGCGCCGACTACGAGACGATCATGTACGAGGGTTACGGCCCGAACGGTGTCGCGGTGCTCATCGAGTGCCTCACCGACAACCGCAACCGCGCCGCCTCGGACGTCCGCGTCGCCATGACCCGCAACGGCGGGAACATGGCCGACCCGGGCTCCGTGTCGTACCTCTTCAACCGCAAGGGCGTCATCGTCGTCCCCAAGGGCGGGCTGAGCGAGGACGACGTCCTCGGTGCCGTGCTCGACGCGGGCGCCGAGGAGGTCAACGACCTCGGCGAGAGCTTCGAGGTCCTCTCCGAGGCCACCGACCTGGTCGCGGTGCGCACCGCGCTCCAGGAGGCCGGCATCGACTACGACTCCGCCGACGCCAACTTCGTCCCGACCATGCAGGTCGAGCTCGACGAGGAGGGCGCCCGGAAGATCTTCAAGCTGATCGACGCCCTGGAGGACAGCGACGACGTGCAGAACGTCTTCGCCAACTTCGACGTCAGCGACGAGGTCATGGAGAAGGTCGACGCCTGACCGGCGCCTGAGCGAGGTCCGTGCGGAGCGGCGGGCCGACGGGACACCCCCGTCGGCCCGCCGCTCTGTCAGTGGCACCCGATAGCCTGCACGAACCGGGAACACCCCGGTGACGAGCGGCGAGATCGAAGGAGGGCCCGGTGCGGGTGCTGGGCGTTGACCCCGGGCTGACCCGGTGCGGTGTCGGGGTGGTCGAGGGAGTGGCCGGGCGCCCCCTGACCATGCTCGGCGTGGGAGTCGTACGCACCCCGGCGGACGCCGAACTGGGCCTGCGCCTGGTCGCCGTCGAGCAGGGCATCGAGCAGTGGCTCGACGAGTACGAACCCGAGTACGTCGCCGTGGAGCGGGTGTTCAGCCAGCACAACGTACGGACCGTGATGGGCACCGCCCAGGCCAGCGCCGTCGCCATGCTCTGCGCGGCCCGGCGGGGCATCCCCGTCGCACTGCACACCCCGAGCGAGGTCAAGGCCGCCGTCACCGGCAGCGGACGTGCGGACAAGGCCCAGGTCGGCGCGATGGTCACCCGTCTGCTCCGGCTCGCCGCGCCGCCCAAGCCCGCCGACGCGGCGGACGCCCTGGCGCTCGCCATCTGCCACATCTGGCGTGCTCCCGCCCAGAACCGGCTCCAGCAGGCCGCCGCGCGGACCGGGCCCGCCCGGGCCGTCGCGCAGAACAGACTCCAGCGGGCCGCGGCCGCGCACGCCTCGAACCCAGCACCGAAAGGCCGTACCGCATGATCGCCTTCGTCAGCGGCCCGGTCGCCGCCCTCGCCCCGGACTCCGCGGTGGTCGAGGTCGGCGGCATCGGCATCGCCGTCCAGTGCACGCCCGGCACGCTCTCCGGGCTCCGCACGGGACAGCACGCGAAACTCTCCACCTCCCTCGTCGTACGCGAGGACTCGCTCACCCTCTACGGCTTCGCCGACGACGACGAGCGCCAGGTCTTCGAGCTGCTCCAGACCGCGAGCGGAGTCGGTCCGCGCCTCGCCCAGGCGATGCTCGCCGTCCACACCCCCGACGCCCTGCGCCGCGCCGTGTCCACCGGTGACGAGAAGGCGCTCGTCGCCGTCCCCGGCATCGGCAAGAAGGGTGCCCAGAAGCTGCTGCTGGAGCTCAAGGACCGGCTCGGCGAGCCCCTCGGCCCCGGTGGTCCGGCCATCGGCACGGCGGTCACCGCCGGCTGGCGCGACCAGCTGCACGCCGCGCTCGTCGGCCTCGGTTACGCGACCCGCGAGGCCGACGAGGCGGTCGCCGCCGTCGCCCCGCAGGCCGAGGCCGCCGGGGGAACCCCGCAGGTCGGCCAGCTCCTCAGAGCGGCCCTGCAGACCCTGAACCGCGCCCGCTGAACGGCCCCGGCCCCCGGGCCGGGCCCGCGCCCCGGCGCGGGCCGCGCCCGCCGGACCGCCGACCGCCCCACCACCACGAGACCGCGAGGCACCACCGATGAACTGGGACGACACGACAGACGAAGCCGCCGACGAGCGGCTCGTCGGCCCCGCCGCGGAACGGTTGGTGGGATCGGTCGCCGACGGCGAGGACCAGGCCGTCGAGGCCGCGCTGCGCCCCAAGGACCTGGACGAGTTCATCGGCCAGGAGAAGGTCCGCGAGCAGCTCGACCTGGTGCTGCGCGCCGCACGCGCGCGGGGAGCCACCGCCGACCACGTGCTGCTCTCCGGTGCCCCCGGCCTCGGCAAGACCACCCTCTCCATGATCATCGCGGCCGAGATGGGCGCTCCCATCCGCATCACCAGCGGTCCCGCCATCCAGCACGCCGGGGATCTCGCCGCGATCCTCTCCTCCCTCCAGGAAGGAGAGGTCCTCTTCCTCGACGAGATCCACCGCATGTCCCGGCCCGCCGAGGAGATGCTGTACATGGCGATGGAGGACTTCCGCGTCGACGTCATCGTCGGCAAGGGCCCCGGCGCCACCGCCATCCCGCTGGAGCTGCCCCCGTTCACGCTGGTGGGCGCCACCACGCGCGCGGGACTGCTGCCCCCGCCGCTGCGCGACCGCTTCGGGTTCACCGCGCACATGGAGTTCTACGAGCCCGCCGAGCTGGAGCGCGTCATCAACCGCTCCGCCGGCCTCCTGGACGTCGAGATCGACGCCGAGGGCGCGGCGGAGATCGCCGGCCGCTCCCGGGGCACGCCCCGCATCGCCAACCGCCTGCTGCGCCGCGTGCGCGACTACGCCCAGGTCAGAGCGGACGGGATCATCACCCGGGAGATCGCCGCGGCGGCGCTGAAGGTCTACGAGGTCGACGCGCGCGGTCTGGACCGGCTCGACCGCGGAGTCCTCGAAGCCCTGCTCAAGCTTTTCGGCGGCGGTCCTGTCGGATTGTCCACACTTGCTGTCGCTGTGGGGGAGGAGCGTGAGACGGTGGAAGAGGTCGCCGAACCCTTCCTCGTACGGGAGGGGCTCCTCGCCCGCACTCCCCGTGGCCGGGTGGCGACACCCGCGGCATGGGCACATCTCGGCCTCACCCCGCCACGCCGGGCAGCCGGCGGAAACGGACAAGAGGACCTGTTCGGGGCGTGACGGCGTGCGTACGCACCGGGGCAGGAACCCCGGTGCCATGCTGAGCGTTGTTCCCTGAGTGCGGACTCGCTTAGACTCCGCCGATGCCGCCCATGTCGACGGCATACATACCCCCATCCAGCAGGCCGCTCACCTCGATGCGCGGTCGAAGAAGGAAGTCCCGACCCGTGAGTCCAGTGACCCTCCTCCCGTTCATCGTGCTCATCGGGGCCATGTTCCTGATGACCCGGTCGGCCAAGAAGAAGCAGCAGCAGGCGGCTTCCATGCGCAACGAGATGCAGCCCGGCTCCGGCGTGCGCACGATCGGCGGTATGTACGCCACCGTCAAGGAGGTCAACGAGGACACGGTCCTCCTCGACGCCGCGCCCGGTGTCGACCTGCTCTTCGCGAAGAACGCGATCGGCGCCGTCCTCACGGACGACGAGTACAACCGCATCGTCCACGGCATCGAGCACGACCTGAAGACCGACGGCTCGGTCGTGCCGGACGACGCCTCCTCCCTCACCGAGACCGACGAGCCCGCCGCCGACGCCTCTTCCGACGCCTCCGACGACAAGCCCCTCGACCTCGGCAAGAAGGACGCGGCGGACAAGCCGGCCGACGAGGCCGTCGAGGCGAAGGCCGACGAGGCCGACGCCGACGGGGCGGAGCCGAAGAAGACCGACGGCGGGGCCGACGCGAAGTAGTCACGACCCGGGAGCGCGGCGCGGTCCGATCGCGCCGCGCGCCTCCCGGGACGTGCTGTTCTCGCACGGAGTCCCGACACCATGGCATGGCCGTCCAGGCGCTCACCCGGCGCAGGGCGGCCCGAGAGGGAGTACGAGAAGGTGGCAGCACCGAAGAAGGGCCGGAACGCGAGCGCCCAGAGCAGGCCGGGGCGCTCGCTGGCCCTGATCCTGATCGCCATCGCGGCGCTCACCGGGGGGATGTTCGCCTCCGGCAACACGACTCCGCGCCTCGGCATCGATCTCGCCGGCGGCACGAGCATCACGCTCACGGCGCAGAACGAGCCGGGCCAGCCCAACGCGATCAACAAGACCAACATGGACACCGCGGTCGACATCATGAACCGCCGTGTCAACGGTCTCGGTGTCTCCGAGGCCGAGGTTCAGACCCAGGGATCCGACAACATCATTGTCAACATCCCCCGGGGCACGAACTCCAAGCAGGCCCGCGAGCAGGTCGGCACCACCGCCAAGCTGTACTTCCGTCCCGTGCTGGCCACCGACGTCTCCGGCGCCAAGGCTTCGGCCACCCCGTCGCCGAGCGCCTCCAGCAGCTCCTCCGCCAAGACCGGTGACAAGGCGTCCCCGTCCGCTTCGTCCTCCGCCAAGCCGTCGGCCTCCGCCACCACCCAGGGCCGCGCGGTCACCGACGCCCTGAAGGCGGGCTCCTCGCCGTCCGCGAGCAGCAGCCCGAGCGCCTCGGCCTCCTCCAGCGCCTCGCCGTCCGCGAGCGCGAGCACGGACCCGGCGACCGCCAAGCTGCAGGCCGAGTACGCCACGATCGACTGCACCGACAAGGCGGTCCGCGCCAAGGCCGGCACCGGCGTCAAGCCGACCGAGCCGACCGTGGCCTGCGGCCAGGACAAGAACTCCGCCGGCCAGTGGCAGAAGTACATCCTCGGCCCGGCCGAGGTCGCCGGTACGGACATCAAGAAGGCCGGCGCGGTCTTCGACACGCAGAGCGCCGCGGGCTGGAAGGTCACCATGGACTTCACGTCCGGTGGCTCCAAGAAGTTCGCCGCCATCACCGGCAAGCTGGCCCAGAACCAGCCGCCGCAGAACCAGTTCGCCATCGTCCTCGACGGTCAGGTCGTCTCCGACCCCTCCGTGGCCCAGTCGCTGAGCGGCAGCGCGGAGATCTCCGGCAGCTTCACCCAGACCGAGGCCCAGGACCTGGCCAACATGCTGAAGTACGGCGCCCTGCCGCTCACCTTCCACGAGTCGAGCGTCACCACGGTGACCGCCGCGCTCGGTGGCGAGCAGCTGCACGCCGGTCTGATCGCGGGCGCCATCGGCCTCGCCCTGGTCGTCCTCTACCTGGTGATCTACTACCGGGGCCTGTCGGTCATCGCCATCGCCTCCCTGGGCGTCTCGGCGATCCTCACCTACGTGCTCATGGCGCTGCTCGGCCCGGCCATCGGCTTCGCGCTGAACCTCCCGGCCGTCTGCGGCGCGATCGTCGCGATCGGTATCACGGCGGACTCGTTCATCGTCTTCTTCGAACGCATCCGGGACGAGATCCGTGAGGGCCGCTCCCTGCGCCCGGCCGTCGAGCGTGCCTGGCCGCGTGCCCGGCGCACCATCCTGGTCTCCGACTTCGTGTCGTTCCTCGCCGCGGCGGTGCTCTTCATCGTCACCGTCGGCAAGGTGCAGGGCTTCGCGTTCACCCTCGGTCTGACCACGGTGCTCGACGTCGTCGTCGTGTTCTTCTTCACCAAGCCGCTGATGACCATCATGGCCCGCAGGAAGTTCTTCGCGGAGGGCCACAGCTGGTCCGGCCTCGACCCGAAGCGACTGGGCGCCAAGCCGCCGCTGCGCCGCACCCGTCGCGCGTCCGCCCCCGTCGACACGAAGGAGGCGTGAGATGTCGAAACTCGGCACCCTCGGCGCCCGGCTCCACCGCGGCGAGATCGGCTACGACTTCGTCGGCAAGCGCAAGATCTGGTACGGCATCTCGATCCTGATCACCATCACGGCCATCCTCGGCCTGACGGTGCGGGGCCTGAACATGGGCATCGAGTTCCAGGGCGGCGCCGTCTTCACCACCGACAAGACCAGCATCTCGGTGAGCCAGGCGGAGACGTTCGCGGAAGAGGCCTCCGGCCACGACGCCGTCGTCCAGAAGCTCGGCAACGGCGGACTGCGCATCCAGATCGCCGGCATCGACACCGACAAGTCGGACGCGATCAAGACGAAGCTCGCCACCGACCTGAAGGTCGACTCCGAGAAGATCAACGCCGACCTGGTCGGCCCCAGCTGGGGTGACCAGATCGCCAACAAGGCCTGGGAGGGCCTGGCGATCTTCATGGTCCTGGTCGTGATCTACCTGGCGATCGCCTTCGAGTGGCGCATGGCCATCGCGGCCCTGGTCGCGCTGATCCACGACATCACCATCACGGTCGGCATCTACGCCCTGGTCGGCTTCGAGGTCACCCCGGGCACGGTGATCGGTCTGCTCACGATCCTCGGTTACTCGCTCTACGACACGGTCGTCGTCTTCGACAGCCTCAAGGAGCAGACGAAGGGGATCACCAAGCAGACCCGCTGGACCTACAGCGACGTCGCCGACCGCTCGATCAACAGCACCCTGGTGCGTTCCATCAACACCACGGTGGTCGCGCTGCTGCCGGTCGCCGGCCTGCTGTTCATCGGCGGCGGCGTCCTCGGCGCCGGCATGCTCAACGACATCTCGCTGTCGCTGTTCGTCGGTCTCGCGGCCGGTGCGTACTCCTCGATCTTCATCGCCACGCCGCTCGTCGCCGACCTCAAGGAGCGCGAGCCGGAGATGAAGGCCCTGCGCAAGCGGGTCCTCGCCAAGCGGGCCCAGGCGGCCGCCACGGGCGAGTCCCTGGAGCCGGGGGCCACCGACTCCTCGTACGAGGACGACCTGGACGACGCCGCCCCGGCGGTCGTCGGTCCCCGCAGCCAGCCCGCGTCCCGCTCCCGCGGCCGCGGCCGTCCCTCGGGGAAGCGCCGATGACCGGCATCGAAGAGCTGCTGACCAGCCGCATCCGTGACGTGGCCGACTACCCGGAGCCGGGCGTGATGTTCAAGGACATCACCCCGCTCCTGGCCGACCCGGCCGCGTTCGGCGCGCTCACCGGCGCCCTGGCGGAGATCGCCGTGCGCAACGGCGCCACCAAGATCGTCGGTCTGGAGGCCCGCGGCTTCATCCTCGGGGCCCCGGTCGCCGTCCACGCCGGGATCGGTTTCATCCCCGTGCGCAAGGCGGGCAAGCTCCCCGGAGCGACCCTGTCGCAGGCGTACGACCTGGAGTACGGCTCCGCCGAGATCGAGGTGCACGCCGAGGACCTGGGCGCGGCCGACCGCGTACTGGTCGTCGACGACGTCCTCGCCACCGGCGGCACCGCGGAGGCGTCGCTCCAGCTCATCCGCAGGGCGGGTGCCGAGGTCGCGGGCGTCGCCGTGCTGATGGAGCTCGGCTTCCTGGGCGGCCGCGGCCGTCTGGAGCCGGCCCTGGCCGGGGCTCCCCTGGAAGCGCTCCTGACGGTCTGAGGACCGCGCGCACGCCACCCGGGAGTCCGTTCCCGGAAAGGCCCCCGAAAGGCCTGAGGCACCCGTAGGACACCGTGGAGGCGGGCCCGGAGGAATCCGGCGCCCGCCTCTGGCGTTCCCTTGTACGAGGCCGCCGTCGGCGGCCGGCAGCGAGCCCGGCGCGGAGGATCGCTACCATGGGGTTTCCGGAGCCTGACCGGGGGACCCGGATCGCGCACGAGGAGCCCTCTTGCCAGACGAGGCCCAGCCACTCGCCCCCAGCGCGGAACGCCTGGGGCGAACCGCCTCCGCCCAGCCCGAGCCCGCCTCGGGCGCCGCGGAGAAGCCCGCACGGAAGGCAGCGAGCGGGCCGGTCGAGCACGCCCAGTCCGCGCCCGACGGCGCGGCCGCCGGAGGGGCACGTCCCAAGCCCGCCCCTCCCGAGCGCCCCGCGAGCACCCCGGCGGCCCGTCCGGCGGCACCCCAGCCCACGCGCTCCGGCGGTTCCTCCAACCGCGTCCGGGCCCGTCTGGCCCGCCTCGGCGTCCAGCGTTCGAACCCCTACAACCCGGTTCTGGAGCCGTTGCTGCGGATAGTGCGCAGCAACGACCCCAAGATCGAGACGTCGACGCTCCGGCAGATCGAGAAGGCCTACCAGGTCGCCGAGCGCTGGCACCGGGGCCAGAAGCGCAAGAGCGGCGACCCGTACATCACGCACCCGCTCGCCGTCACCACCATCCTCGCCGAGCTCGGCATGGACCCGGCGACGCTCATGGCCGGCCTCCTGCACGACACGGTCGAGGACACCGAGTACGGCCTGGACCAGCTCCGCCGCGACTTCGGTGACGCCGTCGGCCTCCTCGTCGACGGCGTCACCAAGCTGGACAAGGTCAAGTTCGGCGAGGCCGCCCAGGCCGAGACCGTGCGCAAGATGGTCGTCGCGATGGCCAAGGACCCCCGTGTCCTGGTCATCAAGCTCGCCGACCGCCTGCACAACATGCGCACCATGCGCTACCTCAAGCGCGAGAAGCAGGAGAAGAAGGCGCGCGAGACCCTGGAGATCTACGCGCCGCTCGCCCACCGCCTGGGCATGAACACCATCAAGTGGGAGCTGGAGGACCTCGCCTTCGCGATCCTCTACCCCAAGATGTACGACGAGATCGTGCGCCTGGTCGCCGAACGCGCCCCCAAGCGCGACGAGTACCTCGCCATAGTGACCGACGAGGTCCAGTCCGACCTGCGCGCGGCCCGGATCAAGGCGACCGTCACCGGCCGCCCGAAGCACTACTACAGCGTCTACCAGAAGATGATCGTCCGCGGCCGTGACTTCGCGGAGATCTACGACCTGGTGGGCATCCGCGTCCTCGTGGACACCGTCCGCGACTGCTACGCGGCGCTCGGCACCGTGCACGCGCGATGGAACCCGGTCCCCGGCCGGTTCAAGGACTACATCGCGATGCCGAAGTTCAACATGTACCAGTCGCTGCACACGACGGTCATCGGCCCCAACGGCAAGCCCGTCGAACTCCAGATCCGTACGTTCGACATGCACCGCCGCGCCGAGTACGGCATCGCCGCGCACTGGAAGTACAAGCAGGAGACCGTCGCGGGCTCCTCCAAGATCCGCACCGACGTGCCCCGGGCGGCCAAGGGCAGCGCGGGCCAGGACACCGTCAACGACATGGCGTGGCTGCGCCAGCTGCTCGACTGGCAGAAGGAGACCGAGGACCCCAGCGAGTTCCTGGAGTCCCTGCGCTTCGACCTCTCGCGCAACGAGGTCTTCGTCTTCACGCCCAAGGGCGACGTGATAGCGCTTCCGGCCGGGGCGACGCCGGTGGACTTCGCGTACGCGGTCCACACGGAGGTCGGCCACCGGACGATAGGAGCACGGGTCAACGGACGCCTGGTGCCGCTCGAGTCCACCCTGGACAACGGCGACCTGGTCGAGGTCTTCACCTCCAAGGCGGCCGGCGCGGGCCCCTCCCGCGACTGGCTCGGCTTCGTGAAGTCGCCGCGCGCCCGCAACAAGATCCGCGCCTGGTTCTCCAAGGAACGCCGCGACGAGGCGATCGAGCACGGCAAGGACGCCATCGCCCGCGCGATGCGCAAGCAGAACCTGCCGATCCAGCGCATCCTCACCGGCGACTCCCTGGTCACCCTCGCGCACGAGATGCGCTATCCCGACATCTCGTCCCTGTACGCGGCGATCGGCGAGGGCCACGTCACCGCCCAGAGCGTCGTCCACAAGCTCGTCCAGGCGCTCGGCGGCGAGGAGGCGGCCACCGAGGAGATCGACGAGTCCGTACCGCCGGCGCGGGGCCGCAGCCGCAAGCGGCGCAGCAACAACGACCCCGGGGTGGTCGTCAAGGGCGTCGACGACGTCTGGGTCAAGCTCGCCCGCTGCTGCACACCGGTGCCGGGCGACCCGATCATCGGCTTCGTCACCCGTGGCAGCGGAGTGTCGGTCCACCGCAGCGACTGCGTCAACGTCGACTCGCTCTCGCGCGAGCCCGAGCGCATCCTCGAGGTCGAATGGGCGCCGACCCAGTCCTCGGTCTTCCTGGTCGCCATACAGGTCGAGGCCCTGGACCGGTCCAGGCTCCTGTCGGACGTCACCCGCGTGCTGTCCGACCAGCACGTCAACATCCTGTCCGCGGCCGTCCAGACCTCGCGCGACCGTGTCGCCACCTCCCGGTTCACCTTCGAGATGGGCGACCCCAAGCACCTGGGACACGTCCTGAAGGCCGTACGGGGCGTCGAGGGCGTCTACGACGTGTACCGCGTGACGTCGGCCCGCAGGCCCTCGGAGGCCTGACGCCCGTCCGGTCCCGCCCGGCCGCGTACCGGGCGGGCCGGCGGCGGCACACGAAGGGGCTCCCGTACGGTGCGTACGGGAGCCCCTTCGCGCGTGCGCGGCCGAATCAGCCGCCGAACTCCTGAAGACCCTTCAGCGCCTGGTCGAGGAGCGCCTGACGGCCGTCGAGCTCCTTCTGGAGCTTGTCGGCCTTCGCGGTGTTGCCCGCGGAGCGCGCCGCCTCGATCTGGCCCTGGAGCTTGTCCACGGCGGCCTGCAGCTGACCGGTCAGCCCCTCGGCACGCGCGCGTGCCTCCGGGTTCGTCCGGCGCCACTCGGTCTCCTCCGACTCCTGGAGGGCCCGCTCCACCGCGTGCATCCGGCCCTCGACCTTCGGGCGGGCGTCGCGCGGCACGTGGCCGATGGCCTCCCAGCGCTCGTTGATGGACCGGAAGGCCGCGCGGGCCGCCTTCAGATCCGTCACCGGGACGAGCTTCTCGGCCTCCTCGGCCAGCTCCTCCTTGAGCTTCAGGTTCTCCGTCTGCTCCGCGTCACGCTCGGCGAAGACCCCGCTGCGCGCGGCGAAGAACACGTCCTGGGCGCCGCGGAAGCGGTTCCACAGGTCGTCCTCGTGCTCGCGCTGGGCGCGGCCCGCGGCCTTCCAGTCCGCCATCAGCTCGCGGTAACGGGCCGCCGTCGGACCCCAGTCCGTCGAGCCGGACAGCGCCTCGGCCTCGGCGACCAGCTTCTCCTTGGCCTTGCGGGCCTCCTCGCGCTGCGCGTCCAGCGAGGCGAAGTGCGCCTTGCGCCGCTTGGAGAACGCCGAGCGGGCGTGCGAGAAGCGGTGCCACAGCTCGTCGTCCGACTTGCGGTCGAGTCGCGGCAGCCCCTTCCACGTGTCCACCAGCGCGCGCAGCCGCTCACCGGCCGCCCGCCACTGGTCGCTCTGCGCCAGCTCCTCGGCCTCGACGACCAGCGCCTCCTTGGCGTGCCGCGCCTCGTCGGACTGCTTGGCCCGCTGGACCTTGCGTTCCTCGCGGCGCGCGTCGACGGTCTCCACGAGCTTGTCCAGCCGTACCTTCAGCGCGTCCAGATCGCCGACCGCGTGGTGGGCGTCCACCTGCTCACGGATGTGATCGATGGCGGTCTGGGCGTCCTTCGCCGACAGGTCGGTGGTCTTCACCCGCTTCTCGAGGAGGCCGATCTCGACAACCAGGCCTTCGTACTTGCGCTCGAAGTAGGCCAGCGCCTCATCGGGCGTGCCGGCCTGCCAGGAGCCGACGACCTGCTCGCCGTCGGCCGTACGCACGTACACGGTCCCCGTCTCGTCGACGCGGCCCCACGGGTCGCTGCTCACAGCGCCTCCTCCACATGATGCCTGTGTGGGGCTTCGGAGCCCCCTGGCATCGTCCACAGTTTCGTCACGGCCAACATAGGCGACCAGCGGGTTGCCTGTCCGCATCCCGCGCGACCGAAGTTCCCCGGTTGACGGTCAGGACTTCGTGACCGTCGCCTTGTCGATCACCACGGTCGCGTTCGGCGCGGTGTTCTGGGTCTGGGGATCGGGAGCCTGCGCGCCGGCGGCGGCGATCTTCTTCAGGACCTTCATCCCCGCCTCGGAAATCGTCCCGAACGGTGTGTAGTCGGGCGGGAGCGGGCTGTTCCGGTAGACGAGGAAGAACTGGCTGCCGCCCGTGTTGCGTCCCTGCTGCGTCTGGGAGTTGTACTGGTTGGCCATCGCGACGGTGCCCGCGGGGTACACGTTGCCCTTGAGGGCCTTGTCCTTCAGGTTCTCGTCCGGGATGGTGTAGCCCGGACCGCCGGCGCCGGTGCCCTGCGGGTCACCGCACTGCAGCACGTAGATGCCCTCGGGGGTGAGCCGGTGGCACTTGGTGTGGTCGAAGTAACCCTTGCCGGCGAGGAAGGCGAACGAGTTCACCGTGTGCGGGGCGGCGGACGCCTTGAGGGACATGTCGATGTCGCCGCAGGTCGTCGCCAGCTTCATCGTGTAGGCGGCGGACTTGTCGATGGTGAGCGCCGGCTCCTTCTTCCACGTGAGCGGCTTCACCTTGCCCGCGGCGGGCTTCTCGCACGGATCGGGCGCCTTGCTCGTCGGCGTCGCGCTGGGCGTCGCCCCGGCGCCCGCGTTCGCCTTCTTGCCGTCGCTCTCGAAGGCCCCGGTCGCGTATGCCGTCGCACCGCCCGCGACGACCACGCCGACGACCGCCGCGATCACCGCGTTGCGCGTTCGGGTCCTTCGTCGAGCGGATGTGCGGCGCTGCTGCTGTCGCAAGAACTTCTCCCGGGCGAGCTGACGCCGCCGCTGTTCCTGGCTGACCACCGGAGTTCTCCTCGTGCGTCTCGTACGTCGAGTGGGACGCGTGCGTCGCCTGAGCCGACCGCCTGCGTGTGCCCCGTACCGTATATGGGTTAGCTGAGGAATCGGCAGCGCCGGTAGGCTCTGATCCACAGCCACCCGCCCGTACGACACTCGCGCGTACGCCACCACGAAGGACGATCGTGCTCATTGCCGGGTTCCCCGCCGGGGCCTGGGGGACCAACTGTTACCTGGTCGCCCCCGCCGCGGGTGAGGAGTGCGTGATCATCGACCCGGGCCATCAGGCCGCCCAGGGAGTCGAGGACGCGCTCGAGAAGCATCGGCTCAAGCCCGTCGCGGTCATCCTCACCCACGGCCACATCGACCACGTCGCCTCGGTCGTCCCGGTGTGCGGAGCGCACGACGTGCCCGCCTGGATCCACCCCGCGGACCGGTACATGATGAGCGACCCCGAGAAGGCGCTCGGCCGGTCCATCGGGATGCCGCTGATGGGCGAGCTGACCGTGGGGGAGCCCGACGACGTGCGGACGCTGACCGACGGCGCCGAGCTGAAGCTGGCGGGCCTCGACCTCTCCGTCGCGCACGCCCCGGGCCATACGAAGGGGTCGGTGACGTTCCGGATGCCCGAGAGCGCGGACATCCCGTCCGTCTTCTTCTCCGGGGATCTGCTCTTCGCCGGCTCCATCGGACGCACCGACCTGCCGGGCGGCGACATGGACGAGATGCTCGACTCGCTGGGCCGTGTGTGCCTGCCGCTCGACGACTCGACCGTGGTGCTGTCCGGCCACGGCCCCCAGACGACCATCGGCCAGGAACGCGCCACCAACCCGTATCTGCGGCAGGTGGCCGCCGGCCTGGGAGCGGACCCGACCGCCGCTCCTCGACGAGGAATGTGACAAGACTTCCGTGAGCACCTTCAGGGCCCCCAAGGGCACGTACGACCTCATTCCGCCGGACAGCGCCAAGTACCTCGCGGTCCGCGAGGCCATCGCGGCCCCGCTGCGCAACTCCGGCTACGGCTACATCGAGACGCCCGGCTTCGAGAACGTCGAACTGTTCGCCCGCGGTGTCGGTGAGTCCACCGACATCGTGACCAAGGAGATGTACGCCTTCGAGACCAAGGGCGGCGACAGGCTGGCCCTGCGCCCCGAGGGCACCGCCTCCGTGCTGCGCGCGGCGCTCGAGGCCAACCTGCACAAGGCGGGCAACCTCCCCGTCAAGCTCTGGTACTCGGGCTCGTACTACCGCTACGAGCGCCCCCAGAAGGGGCGGTACCGCCACTTCTCCCAGGTGGGTGCCGAGGCGATCGGAGCCGAGGACCCGGCGCTCGACGCCGAGCTGATCATCCTGGCGGACCAGGCGTACCGCTCGCTGGGCCTGCGCAACTTCCGCATCCTGCTGAACAGCCTGGGCGACAAGGAGTGCCGTCCCGTCTACCGGGCCGCGCTCCAGGACTTCCTGCGCGGACTGGACCTCGACGAGGAGACGCTGCGCCGCGCGGAGATCAACCCGCTGCGCGTGCTCGACGACAAGCGCGAGGACGTCCAGAAGCAACTGGGCGGGGCGCCGTTGCTGCGCGACTACCTCTGTGACGGCTGCAAGGCGTACCACGAGGAGGTGCGCGACCTGATCACGGCCGCGGGCGTCTCCTTCGAGGACGACCCGAAGCTCGTGCGCGGCCTGGACTACTACACGCGCACGACCTTCGAGTTCGTGCACGACGGTCTCGGCTCGCAGTCCGCGGTCGGCGGCGGAGGCCGCTACGACGGACTGTCCGAGATGATCGGCGGCCCCGCGCTGCCGTCCGTCGGCTGGGCGCTGGGCGTCGACCGTACGGTGCTGGCGCTGGAGGCGGAGGGCGTGGAGCTCGAACTCCCCGCATCCACCAGTGTGTTCGCGGTGCCGCTCGGGGAGGAGGCCCGCCGGATCCTCTTCGGCGTGGTCACCGAACTGCGCAGGGCCGGTGTCGCCGCCGACTTCTCGTACGGCGCGAAGGGCCTCAAGGGCGCGATGAAGAACGCGAACCGCAGCGGGGCCCGCTTCACGGTCGTCGCCGGCGAACGTGACCTCGCCGAGGGCGTCGTGCAGCTCAAGGACATGGAGTCCGGGGAGCAGACGGCGGTCGCGGTCGACGCGCTCGTGTCCGAACTGCGCTCGCGCCTGGGCTGACGCGGCTCTTCCCGTCCCGGTGGGTCCCCCACCGGGACGGGCGCCGCGGGCCTGCTCCCCGGTTCGCGGCGGGTGCCGCGAACCAGTGCCCGGGGCCTCGCTCCGGCGGGCCGTGGCTCACTCCAGCAGCCCGTGGCGCATGGCGCTCGTCACCGCCGCCGTCCGGTCGTCCACCCCCAGTTTGCCGAAGGCCCGCAGCAGATGGGTCTTCACGGTGGACTCGCCGATGAAGAGGCGGCGGCCGATCTCCGCGTTCGTGCAGCCCTCGGCCACCAGCCGCAGCACCGCGGTCTCCCGCTCGGAGAGACGCGGCCGCTCCGGCCTGCTGCGGAGCTGGTCGACCAGCCGGGCCGCGACCGACGGCGCCAGCACGGTCTCGCCGCGCGCCGCGGCCCGTACGGCGTCCGCGAGTTCGGCGCGCGGCAGGTCCTTCAGCAGATAGCCCGCGGCTCCTGCCTCCACCGCCCGCAGGATGTCCCGGTCCGTCTCGTACGTCGTCAGCACGACGACCCGGCAGGGCAGACCGGCCCGCGTCATCCGCACGATCGCGTCGACACCCCCGCCCTCGGGCATCCGCAGGTCCATGAGCACGATGTCCGGCCGGAGTTCGGCGGCCAGCGCCTCCGCGCGCGGTCCGCTGGACGCGTCGGCGACCACCTCGAGGTCGGGCTCGGCGCTGAGCATCGCGCGCAGCCCTTCGCGTACGACGGGGTGGTCGTCGGCGAGGATGATCCGGATCACACGTCACTCCCGGGGACGGGCAGGCGCACGGTGACGGTCGTCCCGTCGCCCGGCGCACTGCGGATGAGAGCGGTGCCGCCCACCTCGGCGGCCCGGGCGCGCAGCCCCGCCAGACCGTACCCGTCGACCGGCGCGGTGGGGTCGAAGCCCCGGCCGTCGTCGCGCACCGACAGGGCCAGCGAGTCGGCCGCGTACGCGAGGCCGACCGTGACGGCGGGTGAACTCCCCGCGTGCTTGCGGGCGTTGGCCAGCGCCTCCTGGCAGGAGCGGAGGATCACCACTTCGGGGCCGGCGGGCAGCGGGCGCACCGGACCGGTCACGGCGATGCTCGCGTCGTGGCGGGCGGCCAGCCTCCGCAGCGCGTCGGGCAGCGTGGCGCCGTCCAGGTCGGCGGGCGCCCCGCCGGCGACCAGGGCCCGTGCCTCGGCGAGGTTCTGCCGGGCGGTCTCGTCCATGAGGGCCAGATGGCGGCGGGCCTGCGGCAGATCGTGGTCGAGTTCGGCCTCGACGGCCTGGACCAGCATCAGGAGGCTGGTGAAACCCTGCGCGAGGGTGTCGTGGATCTCCCGGGAGAACCGTTCGCGTTCGGCCAGCGCGCCGTGCATGGCCGAGAGCCGGGCGATCTCGTGGCGGCTGGCGTCCAGTTCGGTGATGAGCTCGGCCCGTTCGCGGCTCTGCTCCATGATGCGGATGATCCAGCTCCCCAGCGCCGCCGAGAAGACGAGCGTGACCACCGCGAAGACCGAGTTGAAGAACAGGGCCTGTCCGCCGGGCCGCCACAGCAGGGCCCAGCCCGCCACCGGCGCGATGTTGATGACGGCCGAGGCGGTCAGGGCCCGGCGCAGCCGCAGCGCGATGAAGCACTGCGGGATGAGCGCGAAGGTCATCAGCCGGGTCTCGCCGACGAGCACGCCGGGCGGCAGGAACAGCAGGACCGCGCCCGCGATGTAGCCGAGGGCGCGGCGCTCGTCGGGGACCTCGGCGGTGAGGACGGGCCGCCCGACCAGCAGGTACCAGGGGATCAGCAGCAGGAGCACCCCGCCCGCCGCGAGCCGGACGTGCCACCCCGGGTGCGCCGTGCCGAGCACGAACACCAGGGTGGCCACCCACACGACGGCGAAGTACGCGTCCCAGAGCCGGAACGAGAGTTCCCAGGTGTTCGACGCGCGGGCCCCGCCCGGTGCCGGACCGGTTCGGGTCCGGTCCGGCGCCGGGCCGGTGCGCGCGGCCGGAGTCGTCATCCGTCGCGCCGGTTCTTCCAGCGGAAGGTCAGCAGACACAGCAGCAATCCTCCGACGCACCACGCTCCGAGCACCAGCGCGATCCGCCCGAACTCCCAGTCGCCCGCCTGCTCCAGGACCTTCGCGGAGTCGGGCAGGAACACCCCGCGCAGCCCCTGGCACATCCACTTGAGGGGGAACAGCGCGCCGATGTTCAGCATCCAGTCCGGGATGGTGTCGATGGCGATGTAGACGCCGGAGATGAACTGGAGGACGAGGAAGGGCAGGACGACCACCGATGTGGCGCTCTTGCCGGACTTCGGGACCGAACTGATCGCGATGCCGAGCAGGGCGCAGGCCGTGAGCCCCAGGACGAAGATCCAGCCGAAGTCCGCCCACTTGCCGGGGCTCGAGGGCAGGTCGACGTCGTACAGCGTGGTGCCGACGGTGAGAAGGACCGCCGTCTCCAGGGCGCCGGTCACCAGGACCAGCCATATCTTGCCGAAGAAGTACGCGGCCGGCGGCATCGGCGTGCCGCGCAGCCGGCGCAGCACCTTCTCGTCCCGTTCGATCGCGATCGAGATGCCGAGGGACTGGAAACTGGTCGACATGATGCCGGCGGCCATCATCGCGGGGACGTAGAGCTGGGAGGCGGTGATGCCCGCGCCCTTCACGTCGTTGCTGAAGATCGACGCGAACAGGAACAGGAAGACGACCGGGAAGGCGAAGGTGAACACCACCTGGTCGCGCTGGCGGAAGAACTGCCTGAGCTCCAGGCCGCCGCGGCGCAGCCCCAGCCCCCAGGCGCCGGGCAGCCGGGCGGAGGTGTCCTTCGTGCCCGGTCGTACGTCGGTCGTGGTCATCGCGCGTCCTCCAGGCCGGTCAGTCGCAGATAGACGTCCTCCAGGGTGGGACGGCTCACCCGCAGTCCCGGGATCTCCCCGTCGAAACGGCGGGTGAGCTCGGCGACCGTCCTCGTGGGGGTGTCGGTGCGCTCGCTGCGCGGGCTGCCGTCGGCCTCCGTCCACTCCACCGTGGCCTCGCTGCCGAACCGCTCGCGCAGCGCGGCCGGTTCGCCCTCGGCGACGACCCGGCCCCGCGCGACGACCGCCAGCCGGTCCGCGAGGGCCTCGGCCTCCTCCAGGTAGTGCGTGGTCAGCAGGATGGTCGTGCCCTCGTCGGCCAGTTTGCGGATCAGTTCCCAGAACCGGCGCCGCGCCGCCGGGTCGAAACCCGTGGTCGGCTCGTCCAGGAGCAGCAGCTCGGGCCCGCCGATCACCCCGAGGGCCACGTCGAGCCGCCGGCGCTGACCTCCCGAGAGCGACTTGATCCTGCTGCCCGCCTTCGCCTCGAGACCGACCAGACCGATGACTTCCTCGGGGTCACGGGGATTCGGGTAATAACGGGAGAAATGGCGCACCGTCTCGCCCACCGTCAACTCGGCGGGCGCGGATTCGTCCTGCCAGACGATTCCGACGCGTGAGCGCCACGCGCGCGTGGCCGTCGCAGGGTCCGAGCCGAGCACGGAGACCTCGCCCGCGTCCCGCCGGCGATTGCCCTGGAGGATCTCCACGGTGGTGCTCTTGCCCGCTCCGTTCGGCCCGAGCAGGCCGAACACCTCGCCCTGCCGGATGCCCAGATCGATACCGTCGACCGCGGTCACGTCCCCGTACTGCTTGCGCAGCCCCCGTACGTCCACCGCGAGTCGTTCCGCGTGTGTGGTCATACGGACGAGCCTGTCCCCGAACCGAACCTTCCGGGGCGACCGTGCGTACCTTCTTATGTCCACCGAACGGTGGACGGACGGGCGGGTGCGGCACAATGAGCCTGCCCACAGGCCCCTTCGACGCTACGGAAACGGCGTGATGAACAAGACGACAGTCAAGGACGTCCCGACCGATCAGGAACGCCCCGCCGCCGCTCCGCGGACGGTGGGCGGCAGCCGTGCCCTCGCCGTGCTGCTGGTGATCACAGGGGCGGCCGGTCTCCTCGCCGCGTGGGTCATCACGATCGACAAGTTCAAGCTGTTGGAGAACCCGAACTTCGTTCCGGGATGCAGTCTGAACCCGGTGGTCTCCTGCGGCAACATCATGAAGAGCGCCCAGGCCTCGGCCTTCGGCTTCCCGAACCCGATGATGGGGCTCGTCGCCTACGGCATCGTGATCTGCGTCGGCGTGAGCCTGCTCGCGCGGGCCACCTTCCCGCGCTGGTACTGGCTCACCTTCAACGCGGGCACGCTCTTCGGCGTCGCGTTCTGCACCTGGCTCCAGTTCCAGTCGCTGTACCGGATCAACTCGCTGTGCCTGTGGTGCAGCCTGGCCTGGGTCGCCACGATCATCATGTTCTGGTACGTCACGTCCTTCAACGTCCGCAACGGCTTCCTGCCCGCCCCGGGCTGGCTCAAGGGCTTCTTCGGCGAGTTCACCTGGGTCCTGCCGACGCTGCACATCGGCATCATCGGCATGCTGATCCTGACCCGCTGGTGGGACTTCTGGACCAGCTGACCGGACCGGGGGGATTGTCCGTGCGGTGACATAAGGTTCTTGACGTGGAGCCCGACCTGTTCACCGCCGCCGCAGAAGAACGCCAGGAGAAGGACCCCGCCGGCAGCCCCCTGGCCGTGCGGATGCGCCCGCGCACCCTCGACGAGGTCGTGGGGCAGCAGCATCTGCTCAAGCCGGGTTCTCCCCTGCGCAGGCTCGTGGCCGAGGGGAGCGGCGGTCCGGCCGGACCGTCCTCGGTGATCCTCTGGGGCCCGCCGGGCACCGGCAAGACGACCCTCGCGTACGTCGTCTCCAAGGCCACCGACAAGCGCTTCGTGGAACTGTCCGCGATCACCGCGGGCGTCAAGGAGGTGCGCGCGGTCATCGACGGCGCCCGCCGTGCCGTCGGCGGCTTCGGCAAGGAGACCGTCCTCTTCCTGGACGAGATCCACCGCTTCAGCAAGGCCCAGCAGGACTCCCTCCTCCCGGCCGTGGAGAACCGCTGGGTGACGCTGATCGCCGCGACCACCGAGAACCCGTACTTCTCGGTGATCTCGCCACTGCTCTCCCGCTCCCTCCTGCTCACCCTCGAACCGCTCACCGACGACGACCTGCGCGGCCTGCTGCGCCGGGCGCTCGTCTCGGAGCGCGGCCTCAAGGACTCCGTGGCCCTGCCCGGGGACGCCGAGGACCATCTGCTGCGGATCGCCGGCGGCGACGCCCGCCGCGCCCTGACCGCCCTGGAGGCCGCGGCCGGCGCCGCCCTCGACAAGGGCGAGCCGGAGATCACCCTCCAGACGCTGGAGGAGACCGTCGACCGCGCCGCCGTGAAGTACGACCGCGACGGCGACCAGCACTACGACGTGGCGAGCGCACTCATCAAGTCCATCCGAGGCTCCGACGTGGACGCCGCCCTGCACTACCTGGCCCGGATGGTCGAGGCGGGCGAGGACCCCCGCTTCATCGCCCGCCGTCTGATGATCTCCGCCAGCGAGGACATCGGCCTCGCCGACCCGAACGCGCTGCCCATAGCCGTGGCGGCCGCCCAGGCCGTCGCGATGATCGGCTTTCCCGAGGCCGCGCTCACCCTCAGCCACGCCACCATCGCCCTGGCGCTGGCCCCGAAGTCCAACGCCGCGACGACGGCCATCGGCGCCGCCCTGGAGGACGTGCGCAAGGGGCACGCGGGTCCGGTGCCGGCCCATCTGCGCGACGGGCACTACAAGGGCGCGGCCAAGCTCGGGCACGCCCAGGGGTACGTGTACCCGCACGACCTGCCCGAGGGCATCGCGGCCCAGCAGTACGCGCCCGACGGGCTCACGGACCGGCGGTACTACGCGCCGACCCGGCACGGAGCCGAGGCGCGGTACGCCGACGCGGTGGAGTGGACCAGGAAGCACCTCGGTGGAGGGCGTGCCTGAGCACCCTGTAGCATGGCTCGAAGCGCTGAGTCCCGTGTCCGGCTCCGGTCGGCACCACCAGAACGGGACATCCAGCCGGAGCCCCCGCCTCCACGGGGGGATTCCAGGAGCGTCGCGCACCGTCGAAGGTGTCGCGGGCAGCCCACCACCACCCGGATTCCCGGGAGCGGCCGGTGGGCCACTCGCGTGCTGCACGTATGTGCCCAGACCCAGGAGCGGCTGCCCGCCCCGTCCCCGTGGATCTCCACAGCGGCGAGGAGGGTTTCCCGGGCTGCGGATTGCGACCTCCCCTAACCCTGGTGAAGCCGTATTCGCATCAGAAACATGAGGTGTTTGGTTCATGGCGAACCAGTCCCGCCCCAAGGTCAAGAAGTCGCGTGCGCTCGGTATCGCGCTGACCCCGAAGGCCGTCAAGTACTTCGAGGCCCGCCCCTACCCGCCGGGTGAGCACGGCCGTGGCCGCAAGCAGAACTCGGACTACAAGGTCCGTCTGCTCGAGAAGCAGCGTCTGCGCGCGCAGTACGACGTGTCCGAGCGCCAGCTCGTCCGCGCCTACGAGCGTGCCTCCAAGGTCCAGGGCAAGACCGGTGAGGCCCTGATCATCGAGCTGGAGCGTCGTCTCGACGCGCTGGTCCTGCGTTCGGGCATCGCCCGCACGATCTACCAGGCCCGCCAGATGGTCGTTCACGGCCACATCGAGGTCAACGGCCAGAAGGTCGACAAGCCCTCGTTCCGCGTCCGTCCCGACGACGTCGTGATGGTCCGCGAGCGCAGCCGCAGCAAGACGCTGTTCGAGGTTTCCCGCGCGGGCGGCTTCGCCCCCGACGGCGAGACCCCGCGCTACCTCCAGGTGAACCTCGCCGCCCTGGCCTTCCGCCTGGACCGCGAGCCGAACCGCAAGGAGATCCCGGTGATCTGCGACGAGCAGCTCGTCGTCGAGTACTACGCCCGCTGATCTTATTGCAGCGGACGCGGTACCACCTGCGCGTCAGTGTCAGCCCGTCGTCTCCCCGCCCTTCGAGGTGGGCGAGACGGCGGGCTCTCGCACGTCCGGGGGCAGTCTGCGCGGCGACGGCACCGCCCCGAGCGGCGGGACCCCGGCACCGCCCAGCGCACGGGCGACCGCCGCGTCCCGCCCGAGCAGCTCTCCCGCCCGCACGCACTCCTCGTAGCGCTCGTCACCCAGCTGCTGCCGGGAAAGGGCCGCACAGCGCTCGTGCGGCGCGTTGTAGTACGCCGAACCGAACAGCGGCAGGCCCACCGACGGCCACATCCGCGACGCCGCCCCCTGGAGCAGCGCCGCCTCGGCCGGATCACCCTCCACCGCCGTGATCAGGGCGAGCAGCTCGACCGAGAGGACGGTGCCGAGCAGATCACGGAAGCCGTGCGCGATGCCGAGCCCCCGTTCCAGCAGGCCGCGGCCCCGTGCCGGATCGCCTTCGGCCTGGGCCTGGTAGGCGAGGACATAGAGCGCGTACGCCAGCGCCCAGCGCTCCCCGTGGTCCTCGCAGACCCCGCGGACGTCCTCGCACAGCTGCACCGCGCCCGGCATGTCGCCCTGGAAGGCGAGCGCCATCGCCAGTTCGATCTGGCCCATCAGCACATTGCTGTTGAGCTCGCCGATCGCGTGGTAGCGGTCCAGCGCCGAGCGCAGCAGGACCTCGGCGCGCGCCATGTCGTCCGTGACCAGGGCCAGACAGCCGGTGCGGTGCTCGGCGTAGGCGAGGGCGACGGCGTTCTCGCAGCGCTCCGCCTCCTCGCGGCACTCCTGGAGCGCGGACAGCGCGGGCACCGGGTCCCCCTGGAGGACCGCCACGTAGCCGAGCACCCACAGGGCCTTCAGCCGCGACTGGTCGCGGTCGCCGTCGAGCTCGACGCTGCGCTCCAGCCAGTGCCGGCCCTCGGCGAGCCGGCCGCAGCCGACCCAGTAGAACCACAGCGAGCCCGCCAGGTACTGGCCCAGATGCGCCTCGCCGGGTTCGGTGAGCGAGTACTCCAGCGCGCAGCGCAGATTCGGCAGTTCCGTCTCGACGCGGACCGCGACCTCGCCCTGCCGCGGCGAGAACCAGTCCAGCTCGCACCAGGTGACCAGGCCCATGTACCAGTCGCGGTGGCGACGGCGCAGCCGCTCCGCGTCGCCCGTCGCCGCCAGCCAGTGCGCGCCGTAGGCCCGGACCGTGTCCAGCATCCGGTAGCGCACGCCCGCCGCGGTCTCCTCGCGCGACAGCACCGACTGCGCGAGCAGTTCGCCGAGCACGTCGAGGACGTCGCCGGCGTGCAGTCCGTCCCCGCTGCACACGTATTCGGCGGCTTCCAGGTCGAACTGCCCGGCGAACACCGACAGCCGCGCCCACAGCAGCCTCTCTCCCGGAGTGCACAGTTCGTGGCTCCAGCCGATCGCCGTCCGCAGGGTCCGGTGCCGGGGCGACGCGTCGCGCACACCGCCGGTCAGCAGCCGGAACCGGTCCTCCAGCCGGGCGAGGAGCTGCGCGGGGGAGAGGACGCCGACGCGTCCCGCCGCCAGCTCCAGCGCCAGCGGGATCCCGTCGAGGCGCAGGCACAGCTCCCGGACGTCGGAGGCGTTCCCCTCGTCCAGCGCGAAGCCGGGCACCCGGGCCGTCGCCCGGTCCGTGAACAGCTCCACCGCCTCCGCCACGTCCAGCGGGGCCAGCGGGAACACCCGCTCGCCCGCGATGTCCAGCGGTCTGCGGCCCACGGCGAGCACCCGCAGCCCGGGTGTCCGCCGCAGCAGCTCGCCCACCAGCGAGGCGCTCGCGTCCACCAGGTGCTCGAAACCGTCCAGGACCAGCAGGAGCCGACGCCCGGCGACGTGGTCGAGCAGCACCTGACGGGGAGACTTCGCCGTGTGGTCCGTCAGACCGAGGGCCTCGGCCACGGCGTGGCCGACGAGTTCCGGATCGCGCACCGCGGACAGGTCCACGCGCCACACCCCGTCGCGCACGTCCGTCCCCGCCGCGGCGTGCGCGGCGAACCGCGACTTGCCGACGCCCCCCATGCCGGTCACGGTGACCAGGCGGACCGTCTCCAGCGCCTCGGCCAGCCGGGCGAGCTCCGCGGAGCGCCCCACGAACGCGTCGAGTTCCAGAGGCAGATTGCCGGGTACGCCGGGAGCGGAGCGCCGTACGGGCTGAGAACGCTGCATGAGATACGGAGCGTACTGACCCGTTAGCGCTCCGTACAATCGGTTCGCGCAACTCCACACTCCGGAGCGGATTAATGCGGTACGGAGCCCCGGCCCCGGCGCGATAGGCTCGGGTGACGACTTTTCGATGTTCAGGCACACAGTCAGGGAGCGGGTGCACAGTGTCCGGTGGTGAGGTGGCCGGGATCCTGGTGGCCGTCTTCTGGGCGATCCTGGTCTCCTTCCTCGCCGTCGCGCTGGTGAGGCTGGCCCAGACGCTCAGGGCGACCACCAAGCTCGTGGCGGACGTGACCGAACAGGCCGTCCCGCTCCTGGCCGACGCCTCCGAGGCGGTGCGCTCCGCGCAGACGCAGATCGACCGGGTCGACGCCATCGCGTCGGACGTCCAGGAGGTCACGTCGAACGCCTCGGCGCTGTCGACGACCGTCGCCTCCACGTTCGGCGGCCCGCTGGTCAAGGTCGCGGCGTTCGGCTACGGCGTGCGCCGGGCCATCGGAGGCCGTCGAGAGAATGTGCCCGACAAAGCGTCCCGGCGTACCGTGATCGTGGGCCGCACCGTCCCGTCCGCGCGGCGGGGAAAGCGGAAGAAGGACTGACGCAGCGATGTTCCGCCGTACGTTCTGGTTCACCGCGGGCGCAGCCGCGGGTGTATGGGCCACCACCAAGGTCAACCGCAAGCTCAGGCAGCTGACCCCCGAGAGCCTCGCGGCGCAGGCCGCGAACAAGGCGATCGACGCGGGCCACCGGCTCAAGGAGTTCGCGCTCGACGTCCGCGACGGGATGGCCCAGCGCGAGGCCGAACTCGGAGAGGTGCTCGGCCTGAACGGGCACCCCGACCCCGAACTGCCCACGCAACGCCGCATCCGCGCGATCGGCGGCGGGCAGCCCGGCGACAACAAGCAGATCAAGTACATCGACAACACGACGTACTCGTACAACCGGAATGAGGACCACTGATGGAGTCGGCTGAAATCCGCCGCCGCTGGTTGAGCTTCTACGAGGAGCGCGGTCACACCGTCGTCCCTTCGGCGTCGCTCATCGCGGACGACCCGACTCTGCTCCTGGTCCCCGCCGGCATGGTCCCCTTCAAGCCGTACTTCCTCGGTGAGGTCAAGGCCCCCTGGGCCCGCGCCACCAGCGTGCAGAAGTGCGTGCGCACGCCCGACATCGAAGAGGTCGGCAAGACCACCCGCCACGGCACGTTCTTCCAGATGTGCGGCAACTTCTCCTTCGGCGACTACTTCAAGGAAGGCGCCATCACCTACGCCTGGGAGCTGCTCACCTCGCCCCAGGACAAGGGTGGTTACGGCCTCGACCCCGAGCGCCTGTGGATCACGGTCTACCTCGACGACGACGAGGCCGAGACCATCTGGCGCGACAAGATCGGCGTCCCGGCCGAGCGCATCCAGCGCCTGGGCAAGAAGGACAACTACTGGTCCATGGGCGTCCCGGGCCCCTGCGGCCCGTGCTCCGAGATCAACTACGACCGCGGCCCCGAGTTCGGCGTCGAGGGCGGCCCGGCCGTCAACGACGAGCGCTACGTGGAGATCTGGAACCTGGTCTTCATGCAGTACGAGCGCGGTGAGGGCATCTCGAAGGACGACTTCGAGATCCTCGGTGAGCTGCCCAGCAAGAACATCGACACGGGCCTCGGCCTCGAGCGTCTCGCCATGATCCTGCAGGGCGTGCAGAACATGTACGAGATCGACACGTCCATGGCCGTCATCAAGAAGGCCACCGAGCTGACCGGCGTCGAGTACGGCGCCGCCCACGACTCCGACGTCTCGCTGCGCGTGGTCACCGACCACATGCGCACCTCCGTGATGCTCATCGGCGACGGTGTGAGCCCCGGCAACGAGGGCCGCGGCTACGTGCTGCGCCGCATCATGCGCCGCGCCATCCGCAACATGCGTCTGCTCGGTGCCACCGGACCGGTCGTCAAGGACCTCATCGACGTCGTGATCGGCATGATGGGCCAGCAGTACCCGGAGCTCGTCACCGACCGGCAGCGCATCGAGACCGTGGCCCTCGCCGAGGAGGCCGCCTTCCTCAAGACGCTGAAGGCCGGCACGAACATCCTCGACACGGCCATCACCGACACCAAGTCGTCCGGCGGCACGGTCCTCGCCGGCGACAAGGCGTTCCTGCTCCACGACACCTGGGGCTTCCCGATCGACCTCACCCTCGAAATGGCCGCCGAGCAGGGCCTGTCGGTGGACGAGGACGGCTTCCGCCGCCTGATGAAGGAGCAGCGGGACAAGGCCAAGGCCGACGCCCGCGCCAAGAAGACCGGCCACGCCGACCTCGGCGCCTACCGCCAGATCGCCGACGCCGCCGGCGAGACCGACTTCGTCGGCTACGACGGCACCGAGGCCGAGTCGACGATCGTCGGCATCCTCGTCGACGGCGTCTCCTCCCCGGCCGCCACCGAGGGCGACGAGGTCGAGATCGTCCTCGACCGCACCCCGTTCTACGCCGAGGGCGGCGGCCAGATCGGTGACACCGGCCGCATCCGGGTCGACTCCGGTGCCGTCATCGAGATCCGCGACTGCCAGAAGCCCGTCCCCGGTGTGTACGTCCACAAGGGTGTCGTCCAGGTCGGCGAGGCCACCGTCGGTGCCAAGGCCCAGGCCACCATCGACGTACGCCGTCGCAAGGCCATCGCCCGCGCCCACTCGGCCACGCACCTCACGCACCAGGCGCTGCGCGACGCGCTGGGCCCGACGGCCGCCCAGGCCGGTTCCGAGAACCAGCCCGGCCGCTTCCGCTTCGACTTCGGCTCCCCGTCCGCCGTCCCGACGGCCGTGATGACGGACGTCGAGCAGCAGATCAACGAGGTGCTCGCCCGCGACCTGGACGTCCAGGCCGAGGTCATGAGCATCGACGAGGCCAAGAAGCAGGGCGCCATCGCCGAGTTCGGCGAGAAGTACGGCGAGCGCGTCCGCGTCGTGACCATCGGCGACTTCTCCAAGGAGCTGTGCGGCGGCACGCACGTGCACAACACCGCCCAGCTCGGCCTGGTGAAGCTGCTCGGCGAGTCGTCCATCGGCTCCGGCGTGCGCCGCATCGAGGCCCTGGTCGGCGTCGACGCCTACAACTTCCTGGCCCGTGAGCACACGGTCGTCGCCCAGCTCCAGGAGCTGGTCAAGGGTCGTCCGGAGGAGCTTCCGGAGAAGGTCTCCGCCATGCTCGGCAAGCTGAAGGACGCCGAGAAGGAGATCGAGAAGTTCCGCGCGGAGAAGGTCCTGCAGGCCGCCGCCGGTCTGGTCGAGTCCGCCCAGGACGTGAACGGCGTGGCCCTGGTCACCGGTCAGGTCCCGGACGGCACGGGCGCCGACGACCTGCGCAAGCTGGTCCTCGACGTGCGCGGCCGCATCCAGGGTGGACGCGCCGCCGTCGTGGCCCTGTTCACCGTCGTGGGCGGCAAGCCGCTGACGGTCATCGCCACCAACGAGGCCGCCCGTGAGCGCGGTCTGAAGGCCGGCGACCTGGTCCGCGGCGCCGCCAAGACCCTCGGCGGCGGCGGTGGCGGCAAGCCGGACGTCGCCCAGGGCGGCGGCCAGAACCCGGCCGCCGTCGGCGAGGCCATCGACGCGGTCCAGCGCCTCGTCGCCGAGACGGCCAAGTAAGGGCCGCGGACATGCGCAGAGGACGTCGGCTCGCGATCGACGTCGGGGACGCCCGGATCGGGGTCGCCTCGTGCGACCCCGACGGGATCCTCGCGACTCCGGTGGAGACGGTCCCGGGACGTGACATCCCGGCCGCCCACCGCCGACTGAGGCAACTCGTCGAGGAGTACGAGCCGATCGAGGTCGTCGTCGGACTCCCTCGCTCCCTCAAGGGGGGCGAGGGCCCGGCCGCGGCCAAGGTCCGCGCCTTCGCCCAGGAGCTCGCGGAAGGGATCGCTCCTGTTCCGGTACGGCTCCTGGATGAGAGGATGACCACGGTCACGGCCGGCCAGGGCCTGCGTGCCGCGGGTGTGAAGACGAAGAAGGGCCGGTCGGTGATCGACCAGGCTGCGGCAGTCGTCATCCTGCAGCAAGCCCTGGAATCCGAACGGGTGTCAGGCAAGTCGCCCGGAGAGGGCGTCGAAGTGGTCATGTGATCGCGATACGGTAACGTTCCGCCCGATGCGGTGGTGTTCGAACAGCCGTCGCACAGTAAAGAGGCGGACGGGAGCCGGGCCACGCGAGCCGGCCGCTGCCGGCTCGCGGCTCGTAGGGGATCGATGACTGAGTATGGCCGGGGCCCTGGCTCCGAACCGTGGCATCCGGAGGACCCGTTGTACGGGGACGGCGGATGGGGCGGGCAGGCCGCCGACGGCCAGTCCGCCTACGACGGCGGCCAGCCGCAGCACTATCCGCAGCAGCAGGGCGACTGGGGCCAGGGTCAGCAGTACCAGGGCCAGCAGCAGTACGCGCAGCAGGGCCAGCACGGGCAGTATCCCGGCCAGCAGCAGTACCAGGGTCAGCAGTACCAGGGTCAGCAGTTCCAGGGCCAGCAGTACCCCGGCCAGGGCCAGCAGCAGTACTCCGGCCAGGGGCAGCAGCAGTACCCGGGGCAGGGTCAGCAGCAGTATCCCGGCCAGGGTCAGCAGTACCCGGGTCAGGGTGGTCAGCAGTACCCCGGCCAGGGGCAGCAGTACCCGGGTCAGGGCCAGCAGCAGTACGCCGACAGCGGCAGCGGTGCGCAGCCGCAGGTGCCGTACGCGGCCGACCCCGCCGACCCCTACGCGGGCCAGTACGCGGGCGAGCAGCCCGACCTCTACAACACGCCCGAGGCCTATCCGCCGCCCGAGCCGCCGGCCCGGCGCGGCGCCGAACCCGAACCCGAACCCGAGTCCGAGTCGGACTGGGACCCGGGACCGGACCAGGGCGAGCACGCCTTCTTCGCCGGTGACGACGACGAGGACGACGACCTCGACGAGGACGACGACCCGAAGGAGCGCCGGGGCCGCGGTGACCGCAAGGAGCGCGGGGGCAAGGAGCGCGGGGGCGGCAAGGGCAAGAAGAGCCGCAACGGCGTCGCCTGCCTGGTGGTCGTCCTGGTCTTCGGCGGCGGTATCGCCGGAGCCGGGTATTTCGGGTACCAGTACTACCAGAATCGTTTCGGCTCCGCCCCCGATTTCGCGGGCGAGGGCTCGGGGCAGGTTCCCGTCGAGATCGCCAAGGGCGAGGGCGGCTATGTGATCGGCCAGAAGCTCAAGGCGGCCGGTGTCGTCAAGAGCGTGGACGCGTTCGTGTCGGCCCAGGCGGAGAATCCCAAGGGCAAGACGATCCAGGCGGGCGCCTACATCCTGCGCAAGGGGATGTCGGCCAAGAGCGCCGTCGCGCTGATGCTCGACCCCAAGAGCCAGAACAACGTGACCGTGCCTCCCGGGACCCGCAATGCCCAGGTGTACGCGGCGATCGACGCGAAGCTCGGCCTCGCCAAGGGCACCACCAGCGCCGTCGCGAAGAAGAAGTACAAGACCCTCGGGCTTCCGAGCTGGGCGAACAGCAACAAGGACATAAAGGATCCCCTGGAAGGGTTCCTCTACCCGCTCACGTATCCCGCCGCCAAGGGGATGAAGCCCGAGACCGTGCTGAAGAGCATGGTCGCGCAGGCCGACAAGAGGTACGCGGCGATGGGACTCGTGGCGAAGGCGAAGGCACTCAAGCTCGACGATCCGCTGCAGGTGGTCACGGTCGCGAGCCTGGTCCAGGCGGAGGGCAAGACGCACGACGACTACCGCAAGATGGCCGAGGTCGTCTACAACCGCCTGAAGAGCACCAACACCGAGACCAATCAGAAACTTCAGTTCGACTCGACCTTCAATTACCTGAAGGGGCAGAGCAAGATCAATATCGGTGAGTCCGAGATCAACAGCAATCCGGACCCGTACAACACGTATTACCATCGGGGTCTGCCGCCCGGTCCGATCGGCAATCCCGGTGACGACGCCTTCAGGGCGGTGTTCAACCCCACGAAGGACGGCTGGATGTACTTCGTGGCGACCGACGGTCAGAACAACACGGAATTCGCCAAGACGCTCGCCGAATTCGAGAAACTCAAGGACAAGTTCAATGCCAGCTCGGGCAACTGATGCCCGCCGGGCCGCGGTGCTCGGTTCGCCGATCGCCCATTCCCTCTCCCCGGTGCTGCACCGCGCGGCGTACCGGGAGCTGGGTCTCGGTGACTGGGCGTACGACCGCTTCGAGGTCGACGAGGAGGCGCTGCCCGCTTTCGTCGGGGGCCTCGGACCGGAGTGGGCCGGACTGTCGCTGACCATGCCGCTCAAGCGGGCCGTCATGCCGCTCCTCGACGAGATCAGCGAGACGGCCGCCTCCGTCGAGGCGGTCAACACCGTCGTGTTCACCGAGGACGGGCGGCGCGTCGGGGACAACACCGACATCCCCGGGATGGTCGCCGCGCTGCGCGAGCGGGGCATCGAACAGGTCGATTCGGCCGCCGTCCTCGGCGCCGGCGCCACCGCCTCCTCCGCGTTGGCCGCCCTCGCGCGGATCTGCACCGGCGAGGTCGTCGCGTACGTCCGGAGCCGGGAGCGGGCCGCCGAGATGCGGCAGTGGGGCGAGCGCCTCGAGATCGAGGTGCGCACCGAGGACTGGGCAGACGCCGAACAGGCGCTGCGGGCGCCCCTGGTGATCGCCACGACGCCGGCCGGGACCACGGACGCGCTGGCCGCCGCCGTCCCGGGGCGCCCCACGACCCTCTTCGACGTGCTGTACGACCCCTGGCCGACCGACCTCGCGGCGCGCTGGTCCGCGTACGGCGGGGCCGTCGTCGGCGGACTCGACCTGCTCGTCCACCAGGCGGTGCTCCAGGTGGAGCAGATGACCGGACGGCACCCGGCCCCCGTGGACGCCATGAGGAAGGCGGGGGAGCACGCGCTCGCCTCCCGCTAAGATCCACTGAGTTCCGCAGGGGGCGGAGCGAGGGGTCAGGGGAGTCAGGTACATGACCGACATGTCCACCGGGGTGCCGCTGGCGTCCGGCAGGAGCGAGATCTTCGAGCTCGTCCTGAAGTTCATACTGTGGTTCATGCCCGGCTGGGTGCAGGTCATGGTGCTCGCGCTGGTTGTGCTCGCCGTCGTCGGCTCGTGGACCCTCAAGCTCAAGCGCAAGATCCAGTACCGGCGCGCCGTGCGGACGGGGCAGCCCGTGCACGCCGCGGCGCAGTACGGACAGGGGCGTGGCGCGGATTATCTGGGCGCGTACGCCCCCCAGGAGAACCAACTCCAGGAGAACCAGCCGCAGCAGAACCAGCCCCAGCAGACCCCGGCGTCGGCCGGGCCGAGCGGTGCCGACTTCCCCGGCGACCACGCGCCGGTACAGGGACAGGACGGGGCGCGCTGAGTCCGCCGTCCGCGCCCGGCCGTCCCGCCTGATGGACCTGCGGCCTGTTTCCGCCCCCGAACGTGGGAGGATCGGACATGGCGGGCCAGGGCCGCGCACCCGGTCGCGCCGTCGCCGTACGCGAGGACACGTGTACGCAGCAGCAGTACCAGGGCGCGAGCATGAGGAGCACCGTTGAGCAGGTTGCGCTGGCTGACCGCGGGGGAGTCCCACGGTCCCGCACTTGTCGCGACGCTGGAGGGCCTTCCCGCCGGCGTGCCGATCACCACGGAGATGGTGGCGGACCACCTCGCCCGGCGGCGCCTGGGTTATGGACGCGGTGCCCGGATGAAGTTCGAGCGTGACGAGGTCACCTTCCTCGGCGGCGTCCGGCACGGCCTCACCCTCGGCTCCCCGGTCGCGGTCATGGTCGGCAACACCGAATGGCCCAAGTGGGAACAGGTCATGGCGGCCGACCCGGTGGACCAGGAGATCCTCGACGGTCTCGCCCGCAACGCCCCGCTGACCCGCCCGCGGCCCGGCCACGCCGACCTCGCGGGCATGCAGAAGTACGGCTTCGACGAGGCCCGGCCGATCCTGGAGCGCGCCTCCGCCCGTGAGACCGCGGCCCGCGTGGCGCTCGGCGCCGTCGCCCGGTCGTACCTGAAGGAGACGGCCGGGATCGAGATCGTCTCCCACGTCGTCGAGCTCTGCTCAGTGAAGGCTCCGGGGGGCGTCTACCCCACCCCGGCCGACGTCGAGAAGCTCGACGCCGACCCGCTGCGCTGCCTCGACGCCGACGCCTCGAAGGCGATGGTCGCGGAGGTCGACCAGGCCCACAAGGACGGCGACACGCTCGGCGGCGTCGTCGAGGTGCTCGCGTACGGCGTCCCCGTCGGCCTCGGCTCGCACGTCCACTGGGACCGCAAGCTGGACGCCCGTCTCGCCGGCGCCCTGATGGGCATCCAGGCGATCAAGGGCGTCGAGATCGGCGACGGCTTCGAGCTGGCCCGGGTTCCCGGCTCCCAGGCCCACGACGAGATCGTCTCCACGCCCGAGGGCATCCGCCGCGTCTCCGGCCGCGCCGGCGGCACCGAGGGCGGTCTGACCACCGGCGAACTGCTGCGCGTCCGCGCCGCGATGAAGCCGATCGCCACCGTGCCGCGCGCGCTGGCCACCGTCGACGTCGCCACCGGCGAGGCCGCCAAGGCCCACCACCAGCGCTCCGACGTCTCCGCCGTCCCGGCCGCGGGCATCGTCGCCGAGGCCATGGTCGCCCTCGTCCTCGCGGACGCGGTGGCCGAGAAGTTCGGCGGCGACTCGGTCACCGAGACCCGCCGCAACGTCCGGTCCTACCTCGAGAACCTGGCCATCCGGTGACCGCCCCGCGGCTGGTCCTCGTCGGCCCGATGGGGGTCGGCAAGTCCACGGTGGGCGCGCTCGTCGCCGAGCGGCTCGGCTGTGCCTACCGGGACACGGACGACGACATCGTGGCCGCCGAGGGCCGCAGCATCGCCGACATCTTCGTCGAGGAGGGCGAGCCCGCGTTCCGCGCCCTCGAGAAGGAGGCGGTGCGCGCGGCGCTCGCCGGGCACGACGGCGTCCTGGCGCTGGGCGGCGGCTCGGTCCTCGATGCCGACACCCGCGCGCTGCTCGCCGGCCACCAGGTCGTCTACCTCTCCATGGACGTGGAGGAGGCGGTGCAGCGCACCGGCCTGAACGCGGCCCGGCCGCTGCTCGCCGTCAACCCGCGCAAGCAGTGGCGCGAGCTGATGGAGGCCCGCCGCCACCTGTACACCGAGGTCGCCCGCGCGGTCGTGGCGACCGACGGACGCACCCCCGATGAGGTCGCCCAGGCGGTCCTCGACGCACTGGAGTTGAAGGAAGCATGAGCGAGGCAGTGACCCGGGTCCAGGTCGGCGGCACCGCGGGCACCGACCCCTACGAGGTCCTGATCGGCCGTCAGCTCCTCGGCGAACTCGGCACCCTGATCGGCGAGAAGGCCAAGCGTGTCGCCGTGATCCACCCCGAGGCGCTCGCCGACACCGGTGAGGCGCTCCGCGCCGACCTGGCGGAGCAGGGCTTCGAGGCCGTCGCCATCCAGGTGCCGAACGCCGAGGAGGCCAAGACCGCCGAGGTCGCGGCCTACTGCTGGAAGGCGCTGGGCCAGTCCGGCTTCACCCGCACCGACGTGATCGTCGGCGTCGGCGGGGGCGCCACCACCGACCTCGCCGGTTTCGTGGCGGCGACCTGGCTGCGCGGGGTCCGCTGGATCGCCGTTCCCACCACCGTGCTCGCCATGGTCGACGCGGCGGTGGGCGGCAAGACCGGCATCAACACCGCCGAGGGCAAGAACCTCGTCGGCGCCTTCCACCCGCCCGCGGGCGTGCTGTGCGACCTGGCCGCGCTCGACTCGCTGCCGGTCCACGACTACGTCTCCGGGCTCGCGGAGATCATCAAGGCCGGCTTCATCGCCGACCCGGTGATCCTGGACCTCATCGAGTCCGACCCCGAGGCGGCCCGGACGCCGGCCGGCCCGCACACCGCCGAGCTGATCGAGCGCTCCATCAGGGTCAAGGCCGAGGTCGTCTCCGGGGACCTCAAGGAGTCGGGGCTGCGCGAGATCCTCAACTACGGCCACACGCTCGCCCACGCCATCGAGAAGAACGAGCGCTACAAGTGGCGGCACGGCGCCGCCGTCTCCGTCGGCATGCACTTCGCCGCCGAACTGGGCCGCCTCGCGGGCCGGCTGGACGACGCGACCGCCGACCGGCACCGCACGATCCTGGAGTCCGTCGGTCTCCCGCTCAGCTACCGCTACGACCAGTGGCCCAAGCTCGTGGAGAACATGAAGGTCGACAAGAAGTCCCGCGGCGACCTGCTGCGCTTCATCGTCCTCGACGGACTGGCCAAGCCGACCGTCCTGGAGGGCCCGGACCCGGCCGTCCTGCTCGCCGCCTACGGCGAGGTCGGCGAGTAGCCGACCGCGCCGCGCGGGGTCTTATCCTCCGAAGCGCACCTGCTCAGCCCGTTTTGCCTCTCCTTCCCGGGCACTTCGCACCGTCCCCGGCCGTTCACACAACGGCGGCCGGGGAAGGTACCGTTCAGTAGCGACGGGGCCCGCGTCCCGTCCGCCAGCGCTCATCGCCTGTACGAGACGGAGTGGCACCGGATGCAGCACGCAGTGGGGGCTCCGCTGCCGCCCCACCAGCCGGGGCGAGGGCCGGCCGTCGGCTGGTCGCCGGCCGGACAGTACCCGGGGCAGCAGGGTCCCGCGCCCGCTCCGGGCTTCGCCGGCGCGCCGGTGCCGCCCGGCGCCCCGCCCGCCCAGGCGCCACAGCACCATCTGCCGCCGCATCAGATGCCCCCGCAGCCTCCGCAGCACCCGTCGGTGCAGCCTCCGCCGCATCCGCCCGTGCCGGACGGCACCGGGCATGTGCAGCTCCCTCCGGGCGTCTCGGTGGCCATGCCGAGCCCGCCGCCCGCCACGGGCGCGCCCGACCCCGCGGCGACCACGCTCGCGGTCCTGCTCATCGGCCCCGCGGGCGCGGGGAAGACCAGCGTCGCCAGGTACTGGGCGGACCACCGCCGGGTTCCCACGGCCCACATCAGCCTCGACGACGTACGCGAATGGGTGCGCTCGGGCTTCGCCGACCCGCAGTCGGGATGGAACGACCATTCCGAGGCGCAGTATCGTCTCGCCCGCCGCACCTGCGGCTTCGCCGCCCGCAACTTCCTGGCCAACGGCATCTCGTGCATCCTCGACGACGCGGTCTTCCCCGACCGGCCGGTCGTCGGCCTCGGCGGCTGGAAGCGGCACGTGGGCCCCGGGCTGCTGCCGGTCGTGCTCCTGCCGGGCCTGGAAGTGGTCCTGGAGCGCAACGCGGAGCGCTCCGGGAACCGCAGGCTCAGCGACGAGGAGGTCGCGCGGATCCACGGCCGGATGGCCGGCTGGTACGGCTCCGGGCTCCCGATCATCGACAACTCGCAGCTCGACGTGGCGGCCACGGCCCACGTCCTGGACGAGGTCCTGGCCCGCGCGATCGCCAGCCCGCCGCAGTGGTGAGACCGGCCGCTCCCCGGCACCGGTGAGACCACCCGTTCCGCCGCGGTGGTGAGGCCGTCGGGCCCGCCCCGATGACGAACCGACCGGACGGCCGTCGTACGAGGCGGTGGACTTCCGCCGCGTGAGTTCCCTGTCGTACCCGGCGGTCTGCCGCTCGGGTCCGCCGTCCTGCCCGGCGGGGGCGTCCGTGCCGGGCAGGACCATCGGTGTGCCCGGCACGGGGACCTCGGCCGTCGGGCTCGCCGCCGTGCCCGGGCAGGGTTCCCGCCCGTCGCGGTCGCGTCCCGCATCCGTCCCTCCGAGGCGGAGGACTACCCGTCCGGCCCTCTGGACCGGCGACATCCGGCCACCGCTCGTAGGCTCGGTTTCATGCCAGAGGTGTACGCGACCCGCAGAGAGCGGCTCCGGGAGCGCTGTACGGCGGGCGGCAGCGCGGCGGCGCTCGTCACCCGTCCCGCCAACGTGAGGTATCTCGCCGGAGCCGCGCCGCTCGGCGCGGTACTCCTGCTCGGCAGCGAGGAGGACGTGCTGCTGTGCGACGGCCCTCCGTCCGGCGAAGCCGCGGAGGGGCGCCCCGACGAGGCGCTGGAGGTCCGGGTGCTGTCGCGCGCCGGCGGTGATCCGGCCGTCGCCGCCGCCGGTGCGGCGGCCGATCAGGGCGCCGACTCCCTCGCGGTCGAGGAGCACCACCTGACCGTGACGCGGCACCGCGCCCTCGGCTCGGTCGCGCCGCGGCTGCGCCTGGCCGACCTGGGCGGCGCGGTGGAGCAGCTGCGCGTGATCAAGGACGAGGAGGAGATCTCCGCGCTGCGGATCGGCGCCGAGATCGCCGACCAGGCGCTCGGTGAACTCCTCGAATCCATTCTCGTCGGCCGTACGGAACGCCATCTCGCCCTGGAGCTGGAGCGCCGTCTCGTCGACCACGGCGCGGACGGACCGGCCTTCGCGACCTCGGTCGGCACCGGCCCGAACTCGGGACGCCGCGGCCACCGGCCCACCGACCGGCGTGTCGAGGAGGGCGACTTCCTCTCCGTCTGTCTCGGCGCGACCTACCGCGGCTACCGGTGCGAGATCGGCCGTACGTTCGTGATCGGCACCTCGCCCGCCGACTGGCAGATCGAGCTGTACGACCTCGTCTTCGCCGCCCAGCGCGCCGGACGGGAGGCGTTGGCACCCGGCGCCGCCTACCGGGACGTGGACCGCGCGGCCCGCCAGGTACTGGATTCCGGGGGCCGCGCGGAAGGCCTTCCGTCCCTGACGGGGCACGGTGTCGGGCTCGAAATCGACGAGGACCCGCAGCTTGCCCCCGCGGCCATGGGTAAACTGGACGCTTGCGTGCCGGTCACCGTCGAACCGGGGGTCCACCTCCCGGGCCGGGGCGGTGTCAGGATCGATGACACGCTCGTCGTACGCCCCGAGGCGGACGGCGGACCCGAGCTACTCACCATCACGACCAAGGAACTGCTCGCGCTCTAGCCTTCGGGCTGCGCGCGTGCGCCGGGGTCGTCCACGTCAGTCCAGGAGATTCCGCAACCGTGGCTTCCACGAACGACCTCAAGAACGGCCTGGTGCTCAAGCTCGAAGGCGGCCAGCTCTGGTCCGTCGTCGAGTTCCAGCACGTCAAGCCCGGCAAGGGCCCGGCCTTCGTGCGCACCAAGCTGAAGAACGTGCTCTCCGGCAAGGTCGTCGACAAGACGTTCAACGCCGGCGTCAAGGTCGAGACGGCCACGATCGACAAGCGCGACATGCAGTTCTCCTACATGGACGGCGAGTACTTCGTCTTCATGGACATGGAGACGTACGACCAGCTCATGGTCGCCCGCAAGGCCGTCGGCGACGCCGCCAACTTCCTCATCGAGGGCTTCACGGCCACCGTCGCCCAGCACGAGGGCGAGGTGCTCTTCGTCGAGCTGCCGGCCGCCGTCGAGCTGGTCATCCAGGAGACCGAGCCGGGCGTCCAGGGCGACCGCTCCACCGGTGGCACCAAGCCCGCCACCCTGGAGACCGGTCACCAGATCCAGGTCCCGCTCTTCATCACCACCGGTGAGAAGATCAAGGTCGACACCCGCACCAGCGACTACCTCGGCCGGGTGAACAGCTAACCGTGGCTGCCCGCAACACGGCCCGCAAGCGCGCCTTCCAGATCCTCTTCGAGGGCGACCAGCGCGGTGTGGACGTCCTGACGGTCCTCGCGGACTGGATCCGGCACTCCCGGTCCGACACCCGGCAGCCGCCGGTCAGCGAATACACGATGGAGCTGGTCGAGGGCTACGCCGCCAAGGCGCGGCGGATCGACGAGCTCATCGCGCAGTACGCCGTCGGCTGGACGCTGGACAGGATGCCGGTCGTCGACCGCAACATCCTGCGCCTCGGTGCCTACGAGCTGATCTGGGTCGACGAGACCCCGGACGCCGTGGTGCTCGACGAGGCGGTGCAGCTGGCGAAGGAGTTCTCCACGGACGAGTCGCCCTCGTTCGTGAACGGCCTGCTGGGCCGGCTGAAGGACCTGAAGCCCTCGCTCCGCCGCGACGAGAACTGACTCGGCAGCCGTAGCCGTACGGCCCCGGGGGGCGTACGGAACGCCGGAGGGCCCGCAGCGTGATCGCTGCGGGCCCTC
>NZ_KZ626842.1 GCF_002911015.1 Streptomyces populi | reverse complement strand
GGTGGGGCGTCTGCGCCGCCGGGCGGCGGGCGGGACGACGCGGTCGTTCGTGGACGTCATGGTGGCTCCCTCCGGTGCGGTCTCCCTCCGGTGCGGGCACCTTATGTCAACAGCGTTGACCTGTTAAGGCCCCGGGCAGTTTCATTTCCGGTCATCGGGCCGGAATCAGGCCCCGGGTGCGATCGGAGCAGGCCATGACGCAGAAGTCGTACGGTGTGGATCCCCCGTCCTTGCGCAAGACGCTCGGTGTTCTGGACGGCGTCGCCATCGCCGCCTCCAGTACGGCGGCGACGACCAGCATCGGGATCGGTCTCGGGGTGACGGCGGGGGTGGTCGGGCTGCACCTGCCCGCGATCATGCTGCTGGCCTTCGTGCCGATCCTCGGGATCGCGGGCGCGTTCTCCCGGCTGAACAAGGTCGAGCCGAACGCGGGCAACGGCTACGTGTGGGTGGGCCGTTCGCTCAGTCCCTGGCTGGGCTTCCTGGTCGGCTGGGTGAGCATCGTGGCCACGGTGGCCTTCCTCGCGTACACCACGGCGGTGACCGGTTCGGCGATGATCCAGCTCGCCGGGCAGGCGGGCCTGCACCAGGTGGCGGGTCTGGCGCTGGATCCGGGTTCGACCGCCCAGACCACGGCCGTGGGCGTGCTGGTCCTCGTCGCCGTCACCCTCACGGCGGTGACCGGGGTCAAGACGGCCGCGCGGCTCCAGACCGGGCTGCTGGTCTTCGAGTACGTCGTCCTGCTGGGCTTCTGCGGGTACGGCATCGTGACCGGTCCGCACCCCTTCAGCCTGAGCTGGTTCGACCCGTTCCAGATCCCGTCGGCGACCGCGCTGGCACAGGGGCTGCTGCTGTCGGTCTTCTGTTACTGGGGCTTCGAGGCGGCGTTCACCGTGAACGAGGAGGTGCGCGATCCGCGGGACGCCTCGCGCGCCGGGACCATCACGCTGGTGACGATGCTGGGGCTGTTCCTGCTCGGCTCGGTGGCCTTCCAGCGGGTGCTGTCGGAGGACGAGCTGGCCGGGCACGGCGCCGAGGGGCTGGCCTTCCTCGGCAACCGGCTCGCCGACCAGCCGCTGGCCGCGCTGCCCCTGGTGGCGCTGATGTTCTCGGCGGTCGCCTCGCTCCAGGCGGGCGTGATCCCGACGGCCCGCGGGATGTTCGCGATGAGCCGGGACCGTACGCTCGGGCCCGTCTGGTCCAAGGTCAGCACCCGCTACGGGACTCCGGCGGCCGGCACGCTGCTGATCGGCGCGATGGCCGTGGTGGTGGCGACGCTCTCGCCGGTGATCCCCCGCCTGGCCGACATGATCATGGCGACGGTCAATGCGGTCGGGATCGTCGTGGCGCTGTCGTACGCGCTCATCGCGCTCGCGGCGGCGGCCCGGTTCCGCGGACTGCTGCGCGAGAACCGGTGGGACGGGATACGCGCGGTCGTCCTGCCCGCCCTGAGCGCCGTGGCGCTGCTCGGCCTGGGCGGCTACCTCGCCTGGTCCTTCTACGACTCGGCCGATCACTTCGAGATCAGCGCGGACAACGGCTGGTTCCTGCTGCTCACGCCGACCGTCATGGTCGCCTCGGGCTTCGTGGCCGGCGCGTGGGCCAAGTGGGGCCGCGGGTCCGCGTACTTCACCACCGGACGGGGTACCGACGCGGACGCGCCCGAACTCCTGGCCATCACCGACTGAGCGCCTCCGGCGCCCGGACAAGGAAACGGAACCATGCACGCTGACCTTCTCCTCACCGGCGGCCCGGTGTTCACCCCCGAGGGCCGCGCCGCGACCGCGGTGGCCGTCACCGGCGGACGGATCACCGCCGTCGGCGGCACCGAGGTCCATGAACTGGCCGGCCCCCGCACCGAGGTCGTCGACCTGGCCGGACGGCTGCTGCTGCCCGGGTTCCAGGACGCGCACGTCCACCCGCTGCCGGCGGGCCTGGAACTCTCCCAGTGCGACCTCACCGGCGCGCGGACCGCCGAGGACACCGTCGCCGCCGTCCGCGCGTACGCCGAGGCACACCCCGAGCGGGAGTGGATCACCGGCGGCGGCTGGTCCATGGAGGCCTTCGCGGGCGGTACGCCGACCAAGGAACTCCTGGACGCGGTCGTACCGGACCGGCCGGTGTACCTGCCCAACCGGGACCATCACGGCGCCTGGGCCAACAGCCGGGCCCTCGAACTCGCCGGTGTCACCCGGGACACGCCCGACCCCGCCGACGGGCGCTTCGAGCGGGACGCGTCGGGCGAGCCCACCGGCATGCTGCAGGAAGGGGCCATGCAGTCGGTCGGCCGGCTCACTCCCCCGGCCACCGCCGCGGACCGGCTCGCCGCGCTGCTGCGCGCCCAGCGCCATCTGCACGCGCTGGGCATCACCGCCTGGCAGGACGCGATCGTCGGCACCTTCGCCGGCATGGAAGACCCGTCCGAGGCGTACACGGCGGCGGCCCGGGACGGTTCGCTGACCGCGCGGGTGGTCGGCGCCCTGTGGTGGGACCGGGCGCGCGGTGCCGAGCAGATCCCCGAACTCGTCGAGCGGCGGGCCGCGCTGGAGCACGGCAGGTTCCGCGCCACCAGCGTCAAGCTGATGCTGGACGGGGTCGCGGAGAACGGCACCGCCGCGCTGCTCGACCCCTACCTCGACAAGTGCGGCTGTGCCACGTCGAACCGGGGCAAGAGCTTCATCGATCCGGCGCATCTGCCCGCGTACGTGACCGAGTTGGACGCGCTCGGGTTCCAGTGCCACTTCCACGCGCTGGGCGACGGCGCCGTACGCCACGCCCTGGACGCCGTGGAGGCGGCGCGGAAGGCGAACGGGCCGAGCGACACCCGGCCGCATCTGGCGCACCTCCAGGTCGTGCACCCCGACGACGTCCCCCGCTTCGCGGCGCTCGGCGCCACGGCGAACATCCAGCCGCTGTGGGCCGCCCACGAACCGCAGATGGACGAGCTGACCATCCCGTTCCTCGGGCCCGAACGCTCGGCCTGGCAGTACCCGTTCGGATCGCTGCTGCGCTCCGGCGCGCGGCTGGCGGCGGGCAGCGACTGGCCGGTCAGCAGCCCGGACCCGATCCAGGGCATCCACGTCGCGGTCAACCGGGTGAGCCCGGACGAGCGGGGGCCGGTGTTCCTGCCGGCCGAACGCGTCGGCCTGACCGCCGCGCTGACGGCGTACACCGCGGGATCGGCGTACGTGAACCACCTCGACGACACCGGGACCGTGCGGGAGGGCGCCCTCGCGGATCTCGTCGTGCTGGACCGCGACCCCTTCGCGGGACCGCCGGAGGCGATCAAGGAGACCCGGGTCGCGCTCACCTACGTCGGAGGGGAGCGCATGTACGCGGCACCGGACGCCTGACCGGACCGGCCTCGGGACTTCTTGGACAGCCGTCCAGCTATAGTGGACACCTGTCCATGAAATCGATGGGCACCTGTCCATGAAGTCCCGAGGCGTATCGGAGTCCACCGACGATGGAGACGGCCGCGAACGTGCTGGTGGGCCTGGTGGCCGCGCTGCACGCGTACATCCTGGTGCTGGAGATGTTCCTGTGGGAGAGGAAGCCGGGGCGGGGGCTCCACGGGTTCGACGCGCCGATGGCCCGGGCGACCGCGCCGCTCGCCGCGAACCAGGGGCTCTACAACGGGTTCCTGGCCGCGGGCCTGGTGTGGGGGCTGATCGCGGCGGACCCGACCGGGCATGACGCGCAGGTCTTCTTCCTGTGCTGCGTCGTGGTCGCGGGTGTGTACGGATCGGTCACCGCGAACCGCCGCATCCTCTTCGCGCAGGCGCTGCCGGGAGCGCTCGCCCTGGCCGCCGTCCTGTTCGCCGGATGACCCCCGACGACCCGCGCGCCGCCCGGACCCGCGCGAAGCTGCGGCAGGCGCTGCTGGAGGAGTGCGCCGAACACCCGCTGGAGGAGACCGGCGTCGCCGCGCTGGTGCGGCGGGCCGGGGTCGGCCGGGCCACCTTCTACGTGCACTACGCCGATCTGGAGGCGCTGGCCGTCGACGCGTGCGCCGATGTCGTACGGGAGGCCGTGGAGGCGCTGCACGCCTGGCGCGGACGGCCCGATCCGGTGTCCGCTCCCCCCGCGCTGCGCGCCTTCTTCACCGGACTCGTCCCGCACGCCGGTCTCTACCGGACCCTGCTGAGCCCGGGCGGCGGCGGCCCGCTGGGGCTCGTGCTCCACCGGGACCTGCGGGCCCGCAGTCTGGCCGAGCGCACCCTCGCCGGCGCGCCGGACGCCCCCCTCGTCGCCTCCGCGGTGGCCGCCACCTTCGCGGGCGTCCTCGGCGACTGGCTGCACGGTCTGCTGGAGGGCACCCCGGACACCGTCGCGGACGAGGTCTGGCAGCTCCTCGTCGCCCTGCACATGAGCAGGTGACACCCCGGGCGCACGGATGCTCCCGCGCCCGGGGCCGGGCCGACGACTCATTTGCAGCCGAAGCGCGACGCGGTCGCCGGCCAGGCCTCCACCCCGTCGGAGGTCTTCACGTACGCCGTCTCCCTGTCCGGCGTGAGCCAGAGCCGCCAGTCGCCGTAGCGGTAGCCGGTGTCCCGCGCGCCGGCGGGCATGCGCACGTCTCCGTCGTAGGCCGCGGAGAGGCTCCCGGGCGGAAGGACCCCGTGCGGATCACGGGCGTACTGGCGGCCGTGGCGGCCAAGGTCGAGGAGGTGCGCGCTCTGCCAGTCGCAGTGCTCGGCGCCGGGCGAGCTGGTCACCGAGGTGGTCGGCACCCGGTGACCGTACCGGTCCGTCCAGATCTCGTACCCGTGCGCCTTCGTCCAGCTCGCCGGGAACTCGGACGGGTCGCAGGACGCGCTGGTCTCCGGACCCCAGCCCGGGCGCCGCGGCTGGTCCCTGGCGACGACCACGGCGACCTTGGTGCGGCCGCCGACGTCGTACGAGAACAGGACGCGGTCCCCTTGGGTGCGCTCCACCCGGTAGCCCCGCTCCGGCAGTTCGGGCTGGTAGATGTCGAAGTACGCCTCCAGCCCCTCCTCGGGCGTCGAACCGCCGTCACCCCTGCTCCACGAGTCACCGGCGTCGCCCGCGCGGATCGCGCCGTCGCACTCCAGCGCCCGGCCCGCCGCGCCCGAACTCTCCTGCGCGTCCCCGTCGCCCCCCGTCTCGTACGGAAGGTCCAGCGCTCCGGCGTACGGGGTGGCGGGCACGGTGCCGGTCACCACCAGGCCGTCGTGCCCGTCCCCGCCGCACCCCACCGCCGCGAACCCCACCAGCGCCACCGCGGCCACGATCCCCTTGCGCATGCCCACCCCTGTTCCTCCGGCTTCCGTCCGCCCTCCTGTGACGCACGGGTGCGGAGGATCGTTCGGTGGTCAGCGCGTGGCCTGGAACGTGCGCCGGTACACCTGCGGCGAGACGCCGATCGTCGCGTGCAGGTGCTGGCGCAGCGAGGCGCCCGTCGCGAAGCCGACCTCGCCCGCGATCCTGTCCACCGGCAGGTCGCTGGCCTCCAGCAGATGGCGGGCCCGGGAGACCCGCTGCTGGATGAGCCAGCGGCCGGGACTGAGCCCCACCTCGTCGTTGAAGCGGCGGGCGAAGGTGCGCAGGCTCATTCCCGCGTGGGCGGCGAGATCGGTCAGGGTCAGCGGGTCGCCGAGACGCGCCAGCGCCCAGTCGCGGGTGGCGGCGGTGCTCGCCGTCGAGGGTTCCGGGACGGGCTGCTCGATGAACTGGGCCTGACCGCCCTCGCGCAGCGGCGGGACCACACAGCGCCGGGCCACCTTGTTGGCCAGTTCGCTGCCGTGGTCGCGGCGGACGAGGTGCAGGCAGATGTCGATGCCGGACGCGGCTCCGGCCGAGGTCAGGATGTCGCCGTCGTCGACGAACAGGACGTCCGGGTCCAGATCGACCCGCGGGAACATGCGCCGGAACTCGTCGGTCACGCACCAGTGCGTGGTCGCCCGCCGGCCGTCCAGCAGACCCGCGGCGGCCAGCACGAACGCGCCCGTGCAGATGGAGACGACACGGGTGCCGGGGCGGACGAGCGCGAGGGCGGCGGCCGTCTCGTCGGTGAGGGAGGCGGCGATGCGGGACGGGGTGACGGCCGCGATCACCACCGTGTCCGCCGTGCGCAGGGCCTCGGGACCGTGGTCGACGGTGACGGAGAAGTCGGCGGCGGTGGCGACCGGTCCTCCGTCGACGGTGCAGGTCACCACCTCGTAGCGGCCGTCCGCCGCGCCGAGGATCCGGCTGGGCATGCCCAGCTCGAAGGGGTAGACGCCGTCGAGCGCCAGGACCACGACCCGCTCCACCCGTTCCACCCGCTCCTGCCTCTGTTCCTGCCTCTGCTCCATGGCACGATCTTATCGAAGGTTGGCAATTCTGCCATTTTCCGCCGGGCCGCCTCCGGGCAGGCTGGTTCACCATGAGCACTGTGAACACGATGCGAGCCATCAGCCAGACCGTCCTCGGCGGTCCCGAGGTTCTTGAGGAAGTGACCCTGGAGCGGCCCTCGCCGCGACCCAACGAGATCCTGGTCCGGGTACGGGCCGCGGGCGTCAACCCGACCGACTGGAAGCACCGCGAGAACGGCGGCTTCCTCGGAGAACCCCCCTTCGTCCTCGGCTGGGACGTCTCCGGCGTGGTCGAGGCGACCGGGATCGGCGTCGCCGCCTTCAAGCCCGGGGACGAGGTCTTCGGCATGCTGCCCTACCCCTTCGGCCACGGCTCGCACGCCGAGTACGTGACCGGTCCGGCCCGCGCCTTCACCCACAAGCCGTCGGTGATCGACCACACGCAGGCCGCGGCCCTCCCCCTGGTCTCCCTGACCGCCTGGCAGGCGCTGACCGAGCGGGCCGACGTGCGGCCGGGACAGCGGGTACTGATCCACGCGGCGGCCGGCGGCGTCGGCCACGTGGCCGTGCAGATCGCGAAGTCCCTCGGCGCGCACGTGATCGGCACCGCGAGCGCGGGCAAGCACGACTTCCTGCGGTCCATCGGCGTGGACGAGCCGGTCGACTACACCTCCGTCGACTTCGCCGAGGCCGTACGTGACGTCGATGTCGTCCTGGACACGATCGGCGGCGAGACGGGACTGCGCTCGCTGCGCGTGCTGCGCCCGGGCGGCGTGGTCGTCTCGATCCTGCCGGTCGGGTCCGACGAGTTCTACGAGGAGGCCGAGCGGCTCGGGGTCCGAGCGGTGCGGATGCTCGTCGACGCCGACCGGACGGGCATGAGGGCGGTCGCCGACCTCGTCGAGAAGGGCGCGCTGCGCGCCACGGTCGCCGAGACCTTCCCGCTGGCCGACGCCGCCAAGGCGCACGCCCTGGGCGACACGGGCCGGACCACGGGGAAGCTCGTGCTGGTGGTCGACTGACGACGGGGAGGCCGTCCGGCCGCGCACAATCGGCCAACTCGCCACACATAGCGAAGACATATGTCAATCGAACATGCTGGAATTCACCTCAACGAGGGTAACTTGCCGAGCAGGAAACGGTTTTGCATCGAACCGGCGTCCGGGTCGTCTCCAGTGATCGCTTGACGTGTCGTCGCCCCGGCCTCCGGTGAGCCTGCCATCCCGCCGTCGAGAGCGGGCCGACAGCCGGCTGGAGGTGATGTCCGCGTGGCGAGCGACTTCGCGCCGTGCGCCAGGCAGCTGCGGATCCGCCACGACCACGGTCATGTGGTGCTGGAGCTGCACGGGGAGATCGACCTGCTCACCGCGACGGAGATCGGCCCGCTCCTGGACGCGGTGACCTCGGGCCCCGCGCCGCGGGTCCTGATCGACCTGCGGCGCGTCGAGTTCTTCGACTGCTCGGGCCTGCGGCTGCTGTACCGCGCCAGGCGCCGCGTCCTCGACCGGGGCGGCCGGCTGCACCTGGTCTGCACCCATCCGCTGACGCTCCGCATGTTCCGGCTGACCGGGCTCTCACGGGTCCTGCCGCCCTCGGCCTCGCCGGAGGAGGCACTGAGCCGCCCGGGGGCCGCCCAGGACCTGCCCTGAGCGGCCCCCGGGGGCCCGCGCTCTACTCCCGGATCCTCGTGACCTGTCCGGCACCGACCGTCCGGCCGCCCTCACGGATGGCGAACTTCAGCCCTTCCTCCATCGCGATCGGCTGGATCAGCTGCACCTCCATGGTGGTGTTGTCACCCGGCATGACCATCTCCGTCCCCCGGGGCAGGGTCACGACTCCGGTCACGTCCGTCGTGCGGAAGTAGAACTGCGGGCGGTAGTTGTCGAAGAAGGGCGTGTGCCGGCCGCCCTCGTCCTTGGAGAGGATGTAGGCACGCGCCTCGAACCGGGTGTGCGGGGTCACCGACCCCGGCTTGATGACGACCTGCCCCCGCTCGACGTCCTCGCGCTTCACCCCGCGCAGCAGCAGTCCGACGTTCTCGCCCGCCCGGCCCTCGTCGAGGAGCTTGCGGAACATCTCGACGCCGGTGACGGTGGTCCGGGTCTTCCGCTCGTGGATGCCGATGATCTCGACCTCGCTGTTCACCTTCAGGACCCCGCGTTCGATCCTTCCGGTGACGACCGTGCCCCGGCCCGTGATGGTGAAGACGTCCTCGATCGGCAGCAGGAAGGGCCGGTCCACGTCACGCACCGGCTCCGGCACGAACGCGTCGACGGCCGCGAGGAGTTCGAGGACCGTCGCGCTCCACTCCGGGTCGCCCTCCAGCGCCTTCAGCGCGGAGACCCGGACGACCGGGACGTCGTCACCGGGGAACTCGTACTCGGTGAGCAGTTCGCGCACTTCGAGTTCGACGAGTTCCAGGATCTCCTCGTCGTCCACCATGTCGGTCTTGTTGAGCGCCACCACGATGTACGGGACACCGACCTGCCGCGCCAGCAGGACGTGCTCCTTCGTCTGCGGCATCGGGCCGTCGGTCGCCGCGACGACGAGGATCGCGCCGTCCATCTGCGCGGCCCCGGTGATCATGTTCTTGATGTAGTCCGCGTGCCCGGGGCAGTCCACGTGCGCGTAGTGCCGGTTCTCCGTCTGGTACTCGACGTGGGCGATGGAGATCGTGATTCCGCGCTGCCGCTCCTCGGGCGCCTTGTCGATCTGGTCGAACGGGGTGAACGGGTTCAGATCGGGGAAGCGGTCGTGCAGCACCTTGGTGACGGCCGCCGTCAGCGTCGTCTTGCCGTGGTCGATGTGCCCGATGGTGCCGATGTTCACATGCGGCTTGGTCCGCTCGAATTTCGCCTTGGCCACTGCGAGCCCTCCTGATCACCTGGGTGACGCCGAGCGTTGCTCCGCGGCTTCCCGGCCGGGCACGGCGGCCGCTCCTGGTGACCGGGCGACGGGGAGGGAAGTTCCGCTCCCTCCTGTCTATTGGCTCCGGGGCGCGTCGAACAGGGCGCTGACGGACTCACCGTTGTGAATGCGCCGCACCGCCTCGGCGAGCGCCGGGGCGATGGACAGGACGGTCAGCTTCTCGGTGTACTCCTCGTCCGGGACCGGCACGGTGTTCGTGCAGACGATCTCCAGTACGTCGGGCTGTTCGCCGAGCCGTTTGAGCGCGCCCGCCGCGAACAGACCGTGGGTGCAGGCGACCCGGATCGACCTCGGCCCCAACTCGCGCAACCGGTCCAGGAGTTCGAGGACCGTGCTGCCCTTGGCTATCTCGTCGTCGAGCACGATGACATCGCGCCCGGAGATCTCGCCGATGACCGAGTTGATGCTCACCCGGTCGTCGGCGAACCGCTGCTTGGCGCCGGCGGCGACCTGGGCGCCGATCAGCCGCGCGAACGCGGCGGCCTCCTTGGCGTTGCCGAGGTCGGGCGAGACCACCGTCGTACGCGTCAGGTCGTTGGCCCGGAAGTGCGCGGCCAGCTCCCGCAGGGCGTGCAGGTGGTCGACGGGCACCGAGAAGAAGCCGTGCACCTGCGGGGAGTGCAGGGTCATCGCCAGGACCCGGCTCGCGCCGGCCGCCACCAGGAGGTCCGCCACGAGCCGACCGCCCAGGGAGATCCGCGGCATGTCCTTCTTGTCCGAGCGTGCGTACGAATAATGCGGCATGACCACGGTGATCCGTCCGGCGGAGGCACCGCGCGCCGCGTCGCACATCATCAACAGTTCGACCAGGTGTTCCTGCACCGGAGTGACGAGCGGCTGCACCAGGAAGACATCACGTTCGCGGCAGTTGGCCTGGAGCTGGACCTCCAGACAGTCGTTGGCGAACCGGCTGACACGGGTCGGGCTGAGCGGCACACCGAGGTGCGCGCAGAGCTCGGCCGCGAGCTCGGGATGGGCACTACCGCTGAACACGGCGATGTCACGCACGTCCGCTCCTCGCATGATCGAACCGGATCCGCTTCCACCGGGCACAAGATCGGCCCGGAGCGCGCACCTCATGCTACTGGGCACCCTTCGGGCCTTCGACCGGGAGATTTCCGGTTGCGGATCCGCTCGCGGGGTGCCGGGCCGGCTCCGCGAACACCAGGCGACGGACCGTACCGGACCGCCCCGCCCCGAGGGCGCGGCCCCCGGCACACCGGGCACGACGGCCGGGCCGGGCGCCCCGGGGCTCCGGCCCCGGACCTGGCCCCGGTCACGGGAAGGGCCGGCGCCGCGGGCTCCCGGCGTCGGAGCCGGCGCGCCGAACCGGCGGCCTGTCAAGGGACTTGGGGGGTACACGGACAGTCGAAAGGAGGACCGTCGACATGACGACGTCCATCAAACGCATGCCCGGCTGGGCGAAGGTCGTCTCCGCCTTCGTGCTGGTGCTCGTGGTGCTCTTCGCCGGGCTGCGGCTGGCCGTGCTGCCGGGGCTGCGCGACGTGTTCGGCACGGAGACGCACGACAACTCGGGCCCCGCACTGCTCAAGTCCATCCAGGACATGAGTCGTTACGACGCCGCGTCGGGCAACTTCCAGGTGGTCGTGGACCTGGAGAAGGACGCGAAGTACCTGCCCGACGCGATCCGCGGCACCCGCACGCTGTACGTGGGAGCCGGCACCGTCGACGCCTACGTCGATCTCGGACGCATCGGCCAGAAGGACGTGACGGTCGACGACGACCGCACGTCGGCCACGCTCCGTCTGCCGCACGCGGCACTGGGCAAACCCGCCCTCGACCCCGACCACTCCTACGCCGTGTCCAAGCAGCGCGGTCTCCTCGACCGGATCGGTGACGTCTTCTCGGACAACCCGAACGACGAGCGGGCCGTGCAGCGGCTCGCGGCCAAGCACATCGGCAAGGCCGCGCAGGACAGCCGGCTCACCGCGCGGGCCGAGGAGAACACCACCGCCATGCTCCAGGGCCTGCTGCGCTCCCTCGGCTTCACGGAGGTGACGGTCACCTACGGCGCCTGAGTCCGGGCGGTGCCGTCGGCGCCGGGGCGAGCCCACGGCCGCACCCGGCGCCCCCGGCCGCACCCGGTCGGCGGCCGCCGCGGAGGCGGAGGACGCCTGGAGACGGGTCCGGCCCCTTCTCCCCACCGGTACGGGACACCTCCGGAGCGGATCGCTCCGGAGGTGTCCCGTACCGGCCACCGGTCCCGGCCGGCCCCGCGCCGCACGCCCCTCCGCCGTGTCGCAAAGTCTTCTCCCGCGCCGGAACACCGGGCATTCTCGGCCCCGCCGGGGGTAAGCGGGCTGCACCAGAGGGCAGTTGAAAAGGGGAGGGTCTCATGGTCCGCACCGCGTTGCGCGCTCGTGCCGCGAAGGCCGGCCGGAAACCGGCACCGAAGCCGGGACCGGACCGAGGGAAGGCCGAGCGGGGCACGACGGGGTCGAAGGCCGGGCGGGACACGACCGCGCGGAACAGGTCGGAGCCGAAGGCGGAGCGGAGCAGGCCGGGGAGGCCGCGGTCGCTCTTCGGCCGCGGGACGCCGGGACGGACGACGGAGCGGGAACCGGCACGGGAGACCGGAGCCCTGGCGCTGCCCTTCCGGGTGCTGGCCATGCTGGTCGCGTTCGCGGCCATGGTGGCGTTCGCGGTCGTGCTGGCCCGGCTGACGCTGGAGCCCTCGCCCGCGTCCACGGAGCTGATCCACAACAATCTTCACCCCGGGGCCTCCCTGCGGGCCTATCTCGACCAGCCCGAACTGCGCGACGCCGTCAAGCAGATCGGCGGCAACCTGCTGCTCGGGGTCCCCTTCGGTGTGCTGCTGCCGGTGGTGTTCCCGAAGACCCGCGGGATCCTGCGCGTCCTCGCGCTCACCGCGGTGGTCATGTTCCTGGTCGAACTCGTCCAGGGAGCCCTCATCACCGGACGTTCCTTCGACATCGACGACGTCATCCTCAACACGGCCGGCGCGCTGGTGGGTTACCTGCTGCTGGGACGGCGGCTCGGCCGTGCCGTGCACCCCAAGAAACGTCTTCGCGCCTGATTCCGCGTCTCGACCGCTGGTCCGTACCAGAGTATTGACACCCCATTAGTTCACTCCTTAAATCAAGAGGCGAAGCATGGACCCCCCACCGTGAACCCCCACCTCAGTCGGCCGCCCCGGGACGGGGCGGCCGTACGGAAACGAGAGTCATGGCTTCTTCGCGCCTGCTCCGCAGATGTCTGTTCGCCGCGCTGTCCGCCGCGCTCGTCGCCTCCGCCCCGGCGGTCACCGCTCCCGCCCACGCGGGTCCGGCGGCGGCCACCGCGGCGGTGACGTTCCAGGACACCTTCGACGGTCCCGCCGGTTCGGCCGTCGACTCCTCCAAGTGGCAGCTGGAGACCGGCGACAACGTCAACAACCATGAGCGGCAGTACTACACGTCGGGCAACAAGAACGCGGCGCTGGACGGGCAGGGCCATCTGGTGATCACGGCCCGCCGGGAGAATCCGGCCAACTACCAGTGCTGGTACGGCACGTGCCAGTACACCTCGGCCCGGATGAACACCTCCGGGAAGTTCACCACGGCGTACGGTCACGTCGAGGCCCGGATGAAGATCCCGCGCGGGCAGGGCATGTGGCCGGCGTTCTGGATGCTGGGCAGCGACATCGGACAGGTCGGCTGGCCGAACTCCGGCGAGATCGACGTCATGGAGAACGTCGGCTTCGAGCCCTCCACCGTGCACGGCACGATCCACGGCCCCGGGTACTCCGGCTCCGCCGGCATCGGCGCCGGCTACTCCCTCCCGAACGGCCAGGCCTTCGCGGACGCCTTCCACACCTTCGCGGTCGACCGGGCGCCGAACTCGATCACCTGGTCGGTGGACGGCACCGTCTACCAGCGGCGCACACCCGCCGACCTGGGCGGGAGGACCTGGGTGTTCGACAAGCCGTTCTTCCTGATCCTGAACCTCGCGGTCGGCGGTTACTGGCCCGGCGACCCGGACGGCTCCACCTCGTTCCCGCAGCAGCTCGTCGTCGACGAGGTGAAGGTGACGACGGGCGACGGCCCGGGAGGCACCGGCGGTCCGATCAAGGGCCTCGCGGGCAAGTGCGTGGACGTGGCTGCCGCCAACTCGGCCAACGGGACGCCCGTACAGCTCTACGACTGCAACGGCACGGGCGCCCAGCAGTGGACGGTGTCCGCCGACGGCACGATCCGCGCGCTCGGCAAGTGCCTGGACGTCACGGGCAACGGCACGGCGGACGGCTCGACGGTCCAGCTGTGGGACTGCACCGGCGGACCCAACCAGAAGTGGACGGTCACCGCGGCGCACGACATCGTGAATCCGCAGGCGAACAAATGCCTGGACGTCACGGGCAACAACGCGGCCAACGGCACCCGCCTGCAGATCTGGACGTGCACCGGCGGCGGCAACCAGAAGTGGACGGTGGGCTGACGGACCTCTCCGGCGCCGGAGGCACCACCCGCCGGAACAACTCCCCCAAGTCTTCCGGCGCCGGCCGTCCGAGGAGCGCAGCAGTCATCGCCCCGGACCGCCGCAAGACCACGCCGGCCGAAATGGCGTCCAAGAGGTGCTCGCCGTCCGTCCCGGCCGGCCCCGGACAAGGGCGTCGTCGTCATACGAGTGCCGGACACCCTCGGTGAGGGTGCAGTTCGTGCCGACCGTCGGGGCCCGCCTCGGCGGTCGGCACGTCGTTGCGGGCCGTACAGCCGTCCTTGCCGTCGTCCTTCCGGCACGGAGAGAGCTCGCGTCCGCAGCCGTCACGGATCCCCGTCCGCGATCGGCGGAGAGGTGACGGCCTCCGTACCCGGTTCACGCCGATGGAGCGAAGAGGGTGCGGCAGGAACTCTTCCTCTCGGCGGTCCCGATCGACGGGAGGTCCTCGGCCTCCGGCCCCGCGCGCATGGCCGGATACGGCCAATTCCCCAGGTCATGGATGTGATGTCAAGATCACAAAGTGTGGTGAACCCACCGATGGCGTGATATTCGTTTGATCGATCATTACACCTGCATACGATTCGCTGGGGGGCGATGTGCTGTCTACGGGGTCATCGGGGGACAGCCTGCTGGAGTTAGGCCTTCTCGGGCCGCTTGAGATCCGAGTCGACGGGCAGCTGCTGGACATATCCGCGCCACGGCTCAGGACGGTCCTCGGAACGCTCCTGCTGAGTCCCGGAAGGACGGTCTCCACCCGGCACCTGGCGGAAAGCCTCTGGGAGGACGATCTCCCGGCGGATCCAGCCAATCAGGTAGCCGCCTGCATCTCCATGCTGCGCCGTACGTTCAGGCAGGGTGGAGTGTCACCGGAACTCCTCGTCACCCGGCGGCCGGGCTACCAGCTGATGGTGGGGGCCGGGGTGCGCATCGACGCGACGGTCTTCCGTGAGCTGCAGGAAGAGGCGCGCGCGTCCAGCCGAGCGGACGATCCCAGACGGGCCCTGTCCCAGCTGAAGTCGGCGTTGGGGCTGTGGCGCGGCGGGGTTCTCTCCGGGATGGACTGCCGTGCCTGGCAGCCTGAGATCCGTCGGCTGGAGGAGGAGTACATCGCCCTGCGCGAGCACTGCTCCGATGTCCAGCTCGGTCTGGGGCTCGACGAGGACGTGGTCACGGAGCTGTCGGTGTTCGTCGAGCAGCATCCGCTTCTCGAACGGCCGCGCGCGCAGCTCATGCTGGCGCTCTTCCGGTCCGGCCGACAGGCCGACGCGCTCCAGATGTACCGGGCCACGGCAGAACTGCTGCGTGAGGAGCTGGGTGTTTCACCGGGCGAGGACTTGCAGCGGATGCACAAGACCATGCTGCGGGGAACTGCGGACACTCCTGCCGCGAAGAGGATCTCGCGCGAGCGGACCCTGGTGCCGCATGCCGGTTCTTTCACCGATCCGTACGGTCCACCCTGCCAGCTTCCGGGCGATCTGGCCGAGTTCGTGGGCCGCAGGGAAGAGATCGACACCCTGCGGTCGGCGATCGCGCCCGGAAGCGGAACCGTTCCGGTCGCGGTGATCGTGGGTCCGGGAGGCACGGGGAAGACCGTTCTCGCCGTCCACACGGCACATCAGCTGCGCCGGACGTTCAACGACGGGCAGCTGTACGTCAACCTCCGCGGCATGGACAGTGATCCGGTGCCGGCCGAGGAGGCCCTGGCCCGCTTCCTGCGGGAGCTCGGGCTGTCGGGCGCGGCGATACCCGATTCCCTGGACGAACGCGCGGCCCTCTTCCGCAGCCTGGTCGCGGGCCGGCGGATGCTGCTGGTCCTGGACAACGCCGGCGACGCCCGGCAGATCAGGCCGCTGCTCCCCGGAACGGACACGTGCGGCGTACTCGTCACCAGCAGGACCCGGCTCACGACCGTGCCGAACGCGCACGTGCTCGAGCTCGGCGTGCTGGGCCGGGATCAGGCCCACATGCTGCTCTGCCAACTGGCCGGGAAGGAGCGTGTCGAGGCGGAGCCCGACGTGGCTCGCGAGCTCGTCGAGTACTGCGGCCGCCTGCCGCTGGCCGTGCGGATCGTCGGGGCGAAGCTGGCCTCCAAGCCACATTGGTCTCTGCGCAGGGCCGCCTCCCGGCTCGTGGACGAGCGACGTCGGCTCGACGAGCTCGCGCACGAAGGACTGGAGGTACGAAGCAGCCTCGAACTCTCCCATCAAGGACTCAGTCCGCAGGCGCGCCGGCTCTTTCGCAGACTGGCACTCCTGGCGGCGCCGGACTTCGCCGAGTGGGTCTGCGCACCCCTGCTGAGCCTGTCCGTCCTGGAGGCGGAGGACCTTCTGGAGGAGCTGCTGGACGCTCGTCTCGTGGACGTCGTCACTCCCGTGGGGAGCCCTCGGGCTCGCTACCGGATGCACGATCTCGTGCGATTGTTCGCCTCGGAGTGCCTCTCCGAGACGGAGCCCGGCGTCGAGCGGGCGGCGGCCCGGCGGCGTGTGGCCGCGACCACCCTGGCCCTGGCGGATCTGGCGCACCGTGAGGTGTGCGGCGGGGACTTCACCGTGGTTCACGGTCTCGGCTCGCGGCCCTCCGTGTCCGAGGACGTGATCCGGCTGGCGGCCGGTGACCCGCTCGACTGGTACGAGGCGGACCGGTCGACCATCACCGCTTTGTGCGCCCAGGCCGCGGAGCACGACGAGGACGAGATCGCCTGGGACATGGCCGCCACGTCGAGATGCCTGTTCAGCGTACGTTTCCACTTCGACGACTGGCAGCACACCCACGAGGTCGCTCTCGCGGCAGTACAGCGGCAGGGCAACAAGCGGGGAGAGGCCGCCCTGCTGCTGGGGCTGGGCGATCTCGATCTGACGCGGCGGCTCTACGAGCGGGCGCTCCCGCTGCTGGAGCGCTCCCGGGAGCTGTTCCTCGAGGTCGGCGACCGGCACGGGTACGCACTCGCCCTGCGCAAGGCCGCGTGCGCGGACCGCATCCAGGGGCGGACCACGACCGCCCTGGAGCGGTGGCGGGAATGTCTGCCGATCCTTCGGGAGGCAGCGGACCTGGAAGCGCAGATACAAGTGCACCGGTGGATGTCGCAGACCCTCTTGGAGCTGGGCAGGGACGAGGAGGCGGAGGGTTCCCTGCGCGTCGCGGTGCGGATGGCCGAGTCGTTCGAAGGGCGCAGTGCGGCGCAGGTCCACCTCGCCCAGGCGGATCTCCGGCTGGCCCGCGGTGAACTCGACCGCGCGGCAGCGGCGTACGAGACCAGTCTCCGGGCGACCAGCCGACTCGGCGACCTCAGCGGCCGTTGCGCGGCTCTGCTCGGGCAGGGCACGGTCGACGTACGACGGCACAGGATCGCGCGGGCGTTGGAGCGTCTGGGTCAGGCCCTGGATCTCGCGCGCAGCATCCAGGATCCGTTGCTACAGGTCGAGGTGTTGCTGAGCCTCGCGGCCGCGCACGTGGCGGAGGGCCGTCGGACCAAGGCCTTCGTCCTGCTGACCGAGGGTGAGGAGTTGTGCCGTCGGATGGGTGCCGCTTCCCGGAGGGAGCGCTTCACCGCGGCCCTTGCGGATCTGGCCGGCCGGTCGCCCGACATCGGTCAGGCGACCGGCATCGCCGGCAGGCAGGTGGAATAGGTGTTGGAGCCGTCCCGGGCGCAGATCACCACGGTCGTCCCCTGGCGGGGGTCGGCCTGGACCTGCAGGGTGCGTTCGTCGCTCCAGCCCCGCATCCGGAACTCGCCCCGGCCCAGGTGCTCCAGGGCGCAGAAGGGCCGGCCGGCCAGGAGGAGCCGGGGTGTGCCGCCGCTCGTCGCGATCTCCGCCGTGACGATGTCGCGCAGGGCGTTGCGCGGAAGGAAGTGCCCCGGCTGTTCCCAGTTCGCGAAGGATTCGGGGAGCGGGAAGCGGCACGCGTAGCGCCGTACCTCGTCCGGGACGAGCGCGACCCTCGGGCGCAGTTCCAGCGACGCGGGGGCCGCCAGTCTGGTCTGGAGGCGTTGGGGGAACAGCTTGGTCAGTTCCTCGGTGTGGTAGAGGTCGATGACGAGGTGGACCAGCTCCTCACCCTCGTCGTTGACGAGGGCGTGCTGGCGCCAGGAAGCGGCGAACGACAGGGTTCCGGGCGCCCAACGGTGGCTGTCCTCGACGAAGACGGCCCGCGCGCCGTGGTTGCTGACGATGGGCAGGTGCAACCGGCACAGCCCCCACGGCGGACCGCACTTCGCGGACTGCAGGCCTGTGAACCGGGCACCGGGCGAGAGGGCTATGAGGCGTACGGATCGCAGTGGTGCCGGCAACGACCGGAGGACCTTCCCCAGGGCCGGCAGGCGCCGCAGCCAAGGTGTCGCCGCGTAGTTCTGAAGGCTCGGTCCTCCGGTGTCGGTGCGGTTCGGGTCCCCTCCGAGGCTGTGGAGGGCGAGGACGCGGCGGCCCTGGACGGCAGCCAGCGGCGCGGCGCCCCACGCCGAGAGTCCGCCGATCTCGGCACGCAGTTGGTCGGGGTCGTACGCGGCGGAGATCTCGGCGCTGTTGGGCAGCCCTCTCCCCAGCGGGTCGTGGATTCTCGGGAGCTGGGTCACGGCTTCACCGGAACTGGTCGAACGCGAGCTTCACGACCATGCCGGTCACGACGACCAGCAGGACGATGCGGATGAAACCGGATCCGCGTTTCAAGGCGGTCCGCGCGCCCAGGGTGGCTCCGGCGATGTTGCAGAGGGCCATCCCCGCGCCCAGGAGCCAGAGCACCTGCCCCTGGGCCGCGAAGACGGTGAGCGCGCCCAGGTTCGTCCCGACGTTGACGACCTTGGCGAGCGCCGAACTCTGGAGGAACTCGAGCGACAGCAGACTGGTGAAGGTCATGATCAGGAACGTGCCGGTGCCGGGACCGAAGACCCCGTCGTAGAAGCCGATCCCGCAACCGGCGAACGCCATCACCATGAGCCGGCGGCGCCTGCTGACGACGTCCGCGTCCTCGACGACCGAGCCGAAGTTCGGGCGGAGGGTGACGAACACGGCCACGGAGATCAGCAGCGCCATGATCACCGGACGGAACCAGTCGGCCGGCAGGCTCGAGGCCGAAAGTGCCCCGAACCCGGCCGAGGGCACGGCCAGGGCCGCGGCCGGCAGCGCGACCGAGCGGTCCAGTTTCGTTCGGCGGGCGAAGGTGACGGCCGCCACGGTGGTGCCGGTGATGGCCGTGAGCTTGTTCGTGCCGAGCGCCGTGGAGGGCGGAAGCGTCGGAAAGGCCATCAGCAGCGCCGGGATGAGCACGAGCCCTCCGCCCCCGACCACGGCGTCCACCCAGCCGGCGGTTGTCGCGGCGACGAGCAGCCCTGTTGTTCCTACGGCGTCCATCGGGCCCTTCCTGTGGTGCGTGACCAGCCGATCGAAGACGTTGCGTTGCCGAGGACGGGGCTCACAGCACTCCGGTGATCTTCATGAGCGCGGGCAGGACCCGGGGACGGGGCATCATGCGCTCGGCCCAGCGCGGAGTGGACCGCAGGGAGTAGCACCGGCGCAGCCACCGGTCGGTGCCGTCGAAGCGCGGAGTGAACGCGGACCGGCCATGAGCCGCGATGTGGTTGTCCACGACGACCAGGTCCCCGGGTGCGAGCACGACCTCGTGGCACACCTCCTCCAACGCTTCCGACAGGGCCCGCAGAGCGCGGGAGGCCACGGCGTCGTCGCTGGTCGTGGTGTGGGAGTTGAAGCGCATGAACAGATCCGGCTCCTGGCCGAACAGCACGGGGTGAAGGCCCGACGACGGGCGGGGCCCGGCGATGTTGCGTGAGAACGACGTGGGGTAGGCACTCTTGAACACGGGGGTGCGCAGAACGTCCCGCTGCCCGTCGGTCAGCAGGGCGTACGCCTCACGGACCGACGCGACGCGGGTGGCCGCGACCCCTTCGTGGTCCTGACGGAGGCAGAGCAGACCCAAGAAGTCGGGACGCAGCGGGTGATGGACGTTCTCGGTGTGGAAGTCGAAGGCCACGGATCCGCTGTTCTCGATGCGGTGCTCCTCCCCGGGAACGGGGTGGACCTCGTGGATCAGGGTCCCGTCCTTCTCGTCTTCGTAACCGACCAAGGTGCCCAGCAGGTCCGCCACCAGGGTGAGCAGCCCGGCCGAGCCGTGCTCGGCGAGCTCACCGGCACGGTGCTCCAGCGGGGTGGCGGGGAGCTCTCCCACCGGCAGGCCCCGGATGAGGAAGAAACCCTGCTTGGAGGTGCCGGCAGAGAAGTCGATCAGCTCGGATCGCAGCTCTGACGGCATGTTGAGCAGCAGGTCGCTCAAGTCGGAGACGTTCTCCGCCTTGCGAGCCGCCGCGCTCAGGGCGAGTGTCCATATTTTCCGGGCGTCGGTCTCCGACAGCCGATGCCCACTGCGTGTGGTCGTCGTCGCGTGCACAACTGACTCCTGCATCAAGTTCGTTGTCCCTGATCTCCTGACCGGGCACGACAGACGCTACGGAGCACCCCTGCGGCTTCGGTGTCAGGTCTCTGTCGAAGTGATGCCAAGGCCGAACAGAATGATCACGTAGCTTCCCGGACGTCACTTCACGCACGACCCAGGGGAGGTAGCCGTGTCTGATCCACGTCACGCGGGCAAGGAGGGTGAGCGCGTCTCGGACCGGACCTTCCAGGTACTCAGGGCGATACGCGAGCTGGGCGACGGCCCGCATGCGCTGCGCGCCATCGTCGGCCGGACCGCGCTCAGCCGTTCCACCGTCCAGCGCCACATCCTGTCGGGCCTGCGGTACGGATTCATCCGGCAGCCCAGTCACGGGCACTACGCGCTCGCCGAAGAGCCGGACGACTGGACCGTCCTGGCGCACCGGGCTCTGCCCGTCCCGGGCGTGAGCCGGCGGTTCCTCGCCGCGCTCAGCCGGGAGTCCGGACACACGGCACGCCTTCACGTGGCGGTCCTGACCGACGTGCCGATGCAGATGTGTGTCGCCCGGCGGTCGGAAGCCGGAGATTCGCCCCTGCTCGACGGGGAGCTGGGCAGTACTCGTCCTCTGGACTCCGATGCCGCGGGACACGCGATCCTGGCCCATCTGGTCCTTCCCCACATGGACCGAGAAGAGCTTCAGGGGATCCGGACCCGCGGTTGGGCCGCGTCGACGGACCCCGTGGCGGGGACCCGGATGCTCGCGGCCCCGATTCTCAGATTCGGCGTGCCCGTCGGGGCGCTGAGCGTGACAGCATCGGCAGAGGCTCTCCGCAGCACGCTCCCACACTGCGTGGGCTCACTGCGCCGCGCCGCCACGGCGCTCTCCGGAGCCGCCGTCCGACCGGCCGCGACCGGGCTCGCCGGACACTCCCGAATCCATCACGGATAGATGAAACACAAAAGCGCCTCCACCGGCAGGCAGAGGCGCTTTCATACCGGATTCAGTAAACGTATCGGGTCCAGCCCTGGCCGGGAACATTCACCTCGTGCCCCTTGCGGTTGACGTAGGCGAATCCACAGTCGGCGGTAACGCTCCCCGTACCGGATATGTATCCGCTGGTCTTCTGGAACGTACCACCGCTCTCGTTCACGCATTCGGCCCAGGCGCGCACCTGGCGGCCGCAGGGGTTGCTGGTGACCTTGACCGTCACCTTCTGCCTGGCGGTGTTGACCGTGGCGTTCGCGCTGGTGATGCAGCTCGGGTCCGCACTGGCCGGCGCGGCCGTCAGCACCGGGACACCACCGATGACAGCGACCGCCGCCGTCGCGGCAAGGGACTTCTTGAACATAGCGGTGACCTGCACGGGACCCATCCCCCTCGAAAAGCAATCCTTGAAGGAGGACCTTCCGCCCCCCTGGAGACGATTAGACGCGCAGCAGGAAAACGGTTCCAACGAAATTGCCGGAAGAGGTCAACAACTGACCTGTCGGAACAGGCTCGCCACCGAGGAAAACCTCAGCGCCTTCCGTCGCCGCGCGCGCTCCGGCGACGTCATGCGAAATGAGGTCGGACGTGTCCGCGGGTGATGAGGCAGATGCGAGGCCGAGGAAGGCCTCGTGGATGCGGTCGCGTCGTTCCCAGCGGACGCGCGGGCCGCGGAAGCCGTGCAGCCGGGCGACGGTGCGCTCGACGACCCGGCGGAAGACGGCCGGACCGGAGCCGTGTGGTCAACAGGCCCACGGGTTCGGGCTCCGGCTCGAGGCCGCGGGTTCAGGAACCGGCCCGGCCGCGCCACCGGCCCCGGACCCGGCCTCGTCCTGGACGGACCGCCCCGCGCCGCCGCGACCGCGTCAGCGCGGATGCCAGGTGAGTTTGTCGCCGCCCACCCAGCGGACCACGTCGGGGTCGTCGAGATCGTCGACCGTGATGCCGTACGCCGCCGCGTACTCCAGGACGTCCGTGATCGCCTTCGCCTCGCCCACCATCTCGCCGTCGATCTCCATGATCCGGAACGGCGGTGTGCCCGGCTGCACCCCGAGCACCAGGATCCGTGGGTGGGAGATGCGCGGGCTCTCGCTTTCGGTCATGACTAGAGCGTAAGGGGATTGCCGCTCTTCCCGCTGGTCAGCGGTGGAGCACCGGGGGGCCGCCGTCCGTACGGCCCGGCCCGGGCGCAGCGGCGGACACCGGGGCGTTCGCCCGGCCGGGTGAGGCTCGCCCCTCCGGCCCCCCAGGCCCCGGCACTCTCTCCCCCCGGACCCCCGAGACACCGTGACGCACGTCACCGCTGCCGGCGCCGTTCCGGGGAACACCCACAAGTAGTTACCCGTTGAACGAACCGTGGGTGTGGATGGGACAGTGTCCCCGGGCCTCACCTCTGCCCGCAGGGACGATCGTCCGGCTGAAGCCCTGTGGAGCGTTTCGCCGCGAGGCGACCGCCATCGGCGCCCACCCCAGGCGGCCCCGACCGAGATTCCCCCGTCCGGTCGGGGCCTTTCCCCTGCCCGGACCGGGTGAACGCCTTCGGGTGAACCGGGTGAACACCGGCCGCACCGGGCGTCTCACCTGCCCGCCATGAACTCCATCAGATCCGCGGTGAGTTGTTCGCGATGCGTGGCGAACAGGCCGTGACCGGCGTTCTCGTAGACCTTGAGCGTGCTGTCGGGCAGCAGCTCGGCCGCCCGGCGGCCGGTCAGCTCCAGCGGCGCCGACTCGTCGTGCGTGCCGTGCACGACGAGGGCGGGCAGGTCGAGCTTCGCGAGCTCGGGAGCGACGTCCAGGGTGACGACGAGGTCGCCGAGGGCGGCTCCCGCGCGTGCGGTCGCGCCGTGACAGCGGTCGATCATGGATCGTACGTAGGCCTCGGAGAGGTCGTTGCCGGGGAGGCCCAGGGCGAAGAACGCGTGGGCGCCGTCCTCGAAGAACGCGGCCCGGTCGCGGCGGAAGGCCTCGTTGCCCGCCTCGACGAGCGCCGGGTCGACGCCCTCGGGATGGTTCGCGGACCGCACCGGGCCCGGTGCCATGCCCGCCACCAGCGCCAGCCTCGCCACCCGCCCGGCTCCGTGCCGGGTCAGACAGCGGACGATCTCGGCGGTCCCGAGGGAGTGCCCGACCAGGGTGACCTCGCGCAGGTCGAGGTGGCGCAGCAGCCCGTCGACGTCGTCGGCGAGGCTGTCGAGGTCGAAGCCTCCCCAGACGTCGTCGGACCTGCCGTGTCCCCGCCGGTCGAACCCGACGCACCGGTAGCCGGCGTCGGCGAGCGGCAGCATCTGGTACTCCCACATCTCCGTGCCGAAGTAGGAGCTGTTCACGAAGACGACCACCTGGCCGGTGGCGGGGCCGTAGTCGACGAAGTGCAGCCGGGCACCGTCGACGGGGCTCGTGAAGTACGGCATGGGGTCCTCCCGGGATCCGGTGGTACGGGGGCGGGTCGCTGTGCCCTCCATGCTTCCGGGAGGCGGTGACGGCGTCGATTACCCCGGAGGTCATGCGAACGCGGGGGTCAGTGCGGCGCCCGTTCCTCCAGGGCCGTGCGCCAGGCGGGTGACGGTCCCGTCGGCGCGGGTTCCGCACGCCGGCCGCCGCGCGCGAAGAAGTCGGCCAGCGGCAGGATCGCGGCGCCGACCGTGACGGCGTCGGGGCCGAGGCGGCCGAGGTCCACGGTGACGTGCTGGGCGGGATAGCGCAGGGCGTAGGAGGAGGCGTACCGGCGGACGGCGGGGAGGAAGCGGGAGCCGAGCTGGAGGCCGGCCCAGCCGCCGATGAGGATGCGTTCGGGCTGGAAGAGGTTGATCAGGTCGGAGAGGCCCGCGCCCAGGTACTCCGCGGTCTCCTCGAGGACGGCGAGCGCGATGCGGTCGGGTTCGGTGCCCTGGGGCGGGTAGGCGGCCGCGAGCATCGCGGTGAGCGCGGTCTCCTCGTCGGTGCCCTCCGGGGGCCGTCCGCCCTCCTCGCGCCAGCGGTCCAGGAGCGCTTCCGCGCCCGCGTACGCCTCCAGGCAGCCGAGGGCGCCGCAGCGGCAGCGGCGGCCCCTGACCCGGACGGTCAGGTGCCCCCACTCGACGGACCGGCCGTTCTCGACGTCCTCGGTGACCAGACAGGCGCCCACACCGGAGCCGAAGAGCACGACCACCGCGTTGCGGGCACCGCGTCCGGCACCGAACCACATCTCGGCCTGGCCGAGGGTGCGGGCTCCGTTGTCCGCGAAGTACGGCACGGTGTCGGGGAGTTCGCAGGCGGAGCGGAGCAGGGACTCCAGCGGGACGGCGTCCCAGCCGATGGTCTGGCCGTGCACGACCGCGCCGCGCTCGGGGGTGCGGGCGACGATGCCGGGCACCCCTATGCCGACGCCGAGGAGCCGCTCGGGGGCGATGTCCGCCTCGGCCAGGACCTCGGCGATGCCGTCGCGGATGTGGCCGACGATGACGTCGACGTCGTACTCCTGACGTCTCGGCGACCGGTCGGCCTCGTAGCCCTGGCGCTCCAACGGCCTCTCGGTGCGGGCGAGTTCGGTGAGGGTCAGGTCGAACAGCTCGACGCGGACGCGGGTCTCGCCGACGTCGACGCCGATCATGTGACCGCTGCCGGGCACGACGCGCAGCAGGGTGCGGGGACGGCCGCCGTCGGAGTCCACGCTTCCGGCCTCCTCGACGAGGCCGTCGGCGACGAGTTCGGCGACCACGTTGCTGATGGATCCGGAACTCAGCCCGGTCGCGGGACCGAGTTCGTAGCGGCTCATCGGCCCGTCGAAATACAACCGTTGTAGTACGGCGGTCCGGTTGCCCCGCCGCAGGTCACGCACTGTCCGCCCGTTCCGACCCGCCATGTGATGTCCCTTCCGGCCTGCTCGACCTGCAAGATACCCCTGCGCGATCCCTTGACGCGACTTTCTTCCGGGTCTTAACTCACGTCCTAAATTAAGCCATGATGGTCGTTCGGGAAGTGAACACGGACGCCGTCGTCGCTCCCTCCGGGAAAGGGACAGAAGCAGTCATGCGCAGAATCCGAGCCGCGGCCGCCGGTGCGGTCACCATCTCCCTGCTGACCGCCGCGACCGCCTGTGGCGGCGGCTCGTCGAGCGGCGGGTCCGACTCCTCGCCGAAGACGCTCACGTACTGGGCGTCCAACCAGGGCGCCAGCATCGAGATCGACAAGAAGGTCCTCGCGCCCGAGCTCGCCAAGTTCGAGAAGCAGACCGGCATCAAGGTGAAGCTGGAGGTCGTCCCCTGGACCGACCTGCTGAACCGGATCCTCACCGCCACGACCTCGGGCCAGGGCCCCGACGTCCTCAACATAGGCAACAGCTGGAGCGCCTCCCTCCAGGCCACCGGCGCACTGCTGCCCTGGGACGCGAAGAACTTCGCCAAGATCGGCGGCAAGGACCGCTTCGTCGAGTCGGTGCTCGGCTCCACGGGCGCCGAGGGCAAGGACCCCGCCGCGATACCGCTGTACTCGATGTCGTACGCGCTCTACTACAACAAGAAGATGTTCGCCGACGCCGGGATCTCGAAGCCGCCGGCCACCTGGGACGAGCTGGTCGCCGACGGCAAGAAGCTCTCGAAGGACGGCAAGTGGGGTCTGGGCGCGGAGGGTTCGAACCCCTCGGAGAACATCCACCACGCCTTCGTCTTCGCCAAGCAGCACGGCGCCGACTTCTTCACCGCCGACGGCAAGGCCGACTTCACCAGTGACGGGGTCGTCTCCGCGGTCAAGCAGTACGTCGACCTGATGGCGAAGGACAAGATCATCGCCCCGGGCAACGCCGAGTACGCGCAGAACCAGTCCGTGAGCGACTTCGCCAAGGGCAAGAACGCGATGCTGCTGTGGCAGTCGGCGGTCGCCAACCTCAAGTCGCAGGGCATGGACGAGGACGCGTACGGCATCGCACCGGTGCCCGTGCAGTCCGGCGCCCCGGGCTCGGGCACGAACGTCAACTCGATGGTCGCGGGCATCAACGTCGCGGTGTTCAAGAACTCCAAGAACCTCGACGGCGCCACGAAGTTCGTGAAGTTCCTGACCAGTGACGCCGAACAGAAGATCCTCAACCAGGCCTACACCACGATCCCGCCGATCAAGGCCGCCCAGACGGACACCGCGTTCACCTCCCCCTCGAACGCGGTCATCAAGGACACCCTGGCCAAGAGCGCGGCCTCGCTGCCGCAGGTGGCGGACGAGTCGCAGTTCGAGACCGCGGTCGGCACCGCCATCAAGGGTCTGTTCGCCGACGCCGCCGCCGGACGCGCGGTGACCACCGCGTCGGTGAAGGCGGCGCTCGAGAAGGCCCAGCAGCAGATGCCGAAGAAGTGAGTGCGGACACCGCCATGACCACCACGACCGCCGCCTCCGCCGAACCCGGCGAGCGGACGGTGCGCAAGAGCTCCCCCGGTGCGGCGCGCGGCCCGCGCCGCACCGGGCGGATCAAGCGCATCGGACTGCCCTACCTGCTCCTCCTGCCCGCCCTCGCCCTCGAACTCCTGGTCCACCTGGTGCCGATGGTGATCGGCATCGTGATGAGCTTCAAGGAGCTCACGCAGTTCTACATCCGCGACTGGGGCACGGCTCCCTGGGCGGGCCTCGACAACTACTCGGTGTCGGTGCACTTCGACGAGCCCGTCGGCGAGGCGCTGCTGCACTCGTTCTTCGTCACCATCGGCTTCACCCTGCTCTCGGTCGGCCTGTGCTGGCTGATCGGCACGGCGGCCGCGGTCTACATGCAGGACAACTTCGTGGGGCGCGGCGTGCTGCGGGCCCTGTTCCTGGTCCCGTACGCGCTGCCCGTGTACGCGGCCGTGATCACCTGGGTGTTCATGTTCCAGCACGACAACGGCCTGGTGAACCACGTCCTGCACGACCAGCTGCACCTCACCGACAAGCCGTCCTTCTGGCTGATCGGCGACAACAGCTTCTACGCCCTGCTGACCGTGTCCGTCTGGAAGGGCTGGCCGTTCGCCTTCCTGATCGTCATGGCCGGTCTGCAGAACATCCCGGGCGAGCTGTACGAGGCCGCCGCCCTCGACGGCGCCGGCCTGTGGCAGCAGCTGCGCCGCATCACCCTGCCGTCGCTCAGGCCGGTCAACCAGGTGCTGGTGCTGGTGCTGTTCCTGTGGACGTTCAACGACTTCAACACGCCGTTCGTCCTGTTCGGCAGGACCGCCCCGGAATCGGCGGACCTCATCTCGGTCCACATCTATCAGGCGTCCTTCGTCACCTGGAACTTCGGCACCGGCTCGGCGATGTCCGTGCTGCTGCTGCTCTTCCTGCTCGTGGTGACCGGCGTCTACCTGCTGCTGACCTCCCGGGGAAGGAAGACGGCCGATGTCTAGCACCTCCACCACGCCCCGCTCCCCGATGGCCCCGCCGCGGTCCTTCCTGTGGTCCCGGCGGATCTTCCTCACCCTGCTCACCGGCTTCGTCCTGGTGCCTGTCTACGTCATGGTCTCCAGCTCGCTGAAGCCGCTCGCGGACGTCTCGGGGAAGTTCCGCTGGATACCGAGCGGCCTGACCCTGCGGCCGTACGTCGACATCTGGTCCACGGTGCCGCTGGCGCGCTACTTCGTGAACTCGCTGATCGTGGCCGGGGCGGCCACGGCCTGCTCGGTCGTGATCGCCGTCTTCTCCGCCTACGCCGTCAGCCGCTACAGCTTCCGCGGCAAGCGCGTCTTCACGGTCACCGTGCTGTCCACCCAGATGTTCCCGGGCATCCTGTTCCTGCTGCCGCTGTTCCTGATCTACGTCAACATCGGCAACGCCACCGGCATCGCGCTGTTCGGCTCGCGCGGCGGTCTGATCCTCACGTATCTGACCTTCTCGCTGCCGTTCTCGATCTGGATGCTGATCGGGTACTTCGACTCGGTGCCCCGCGATCTCGACGAGGCGGCGCTGGTGGACGGCTGCGGGCCGCTCGGGGCACTCTTCCGCGTCGTCGTCCCGGCGGCGATCCCGGGCATCGTCGCGGTCGCCGTCTACGCCTTCATGACCGCCTGGGGCGAAGTGCTGTTCGCGTCGGTGATGACCAACGACACCACCCGTACCCTCGCCGTCGGACTCCAGGGCTACTCCACGCTCAACGACGTGTACTGGAACCAGATCATGGCCGCCTCGCTGGTCGTCAGCGTCCCCGTGGTGGCCGGCTTCCTGCTGCTCCAGCGCTATCTCGTCGCCGGTCTCACGGCGGGAGCCGTCAAGTGACCGGCCCCACCGATCCCACCGACCCCGTTGACGAAGAAGGGACTTCAGTGACCATCGACCTCGCCGCCCTCCCCGAGGACTTCCTGTGGGGCACGGCCACGTCGGCCTACCAGATCGAGGGCGCCGTCGCCGAGGACGGCCGCTCCCCCTCCATCTGGGACACCTTCTCCCACACCCCCGGCAAAGTGGACAACGGCGACGACGGGGACGTCGCCTGCGACCACTACCACCGCTGGCGCGAGGACATCGAGATCATGCGCCGGCTCGGCACCAACGCCTACCGGCTGTCCGTCGCGTGGCCCCGGGTGATGCCGGGCGGCGACGGCCCGGTCAACACCAAGGGCCTCGATTACTACGACGCGTTGATCGACGGCCTGCTGGAGGCGGGCATCACGCCCTCGGTCACCCTCTACCACTGGGACCTGCCGCAGGTGCTCCAGGACCGGGGCGGCTGGCCGGCCCGTGACACCGCGCACCACCTCGCCGCCTACGCCTCGGCCGTCGCGGAGCGGCTCGGCGACCGCGTCCGGCACTGGACCACCCTCAACGAGCCGCTGTGCTCGGCCTGGATCGGCCACCTGGAGGGGCGGATGGCCCCCGGTCTGGCCGACCTCACGACCGCCGTCCGCGCCTCGTACCACCTCCTGCTCGGCCACGGACTCGCCACCCAGGCGATCCGCGCGGCCGCACCGGGCGCGCAGATCGGCATCGTCAACAACCTGGGCAGCATCGAGGCCGCCACCGACCGCCCGGAGGACGTCGCGGCGGCGAAGCGGCTCGACGGACACACCAACCGCTGGTGGCTCGACCCGGTGCACGGCCGCGGCTTCCCCGCCGACATGGTCGAGGTCTACGGGGTCGAACTCCCCGAGGTCGCCGGGGACTTGGAGACGATGGCGGCACCGCTGGACTGGCTGGGCCTGAACTACTACTTCCCGTCCCACGTCGTCGACGACCCCACCGGCCCGGCCCCGTACGCGCGCCAGATCCGCCGGCCCGGCGTGCCCGTCACGGCCATGGACTGGGAGATCGAGGCGGCCGGCATCGAGAGCCTGCTGCTGCGCCTGACGAACGAGTACGGCGCCCGCAGGCTGTACGTCACGGAGAACGGCTCCGCCTACCCCGACGTCGTACGCCCCGACGGCACCGTCCACGACCCGGAGCGCGTCGCGTACCTCGAACAGCACCTGGCGGCCTGCGCCTCGGCGGCCCGCAAGGGCGCCCCGCTGGCCGGGTACTTCGCCTGGTCGCTGCTGGACAACTTCGAGTGGGCGTACGGCTACGACAAGCGGTTCGGTCTGGTGCACGTCGACTACAAGACGCAGGTGAGGACGATCAAGGGCAGCGGCCACCGCTACGCGGAGATCGTGCGGGAGCACCTCGGGGGCGCGAGCAGGGCGGCCTGAGCCGGTCGGCGGCGAGCCGGTCGGCCAGAACGGCCGGCCGGTCCGCCGGAGGCGGAGTGCGACAAGCACCGGGCAGGTGTGACGGCGGGCCCGGGGCGGCCTGCCGTCAGTCGGATGGGCATGCGTGTTTCGTCGACTTGTCATGGAGGTAGGTCGCACGTTCATCCTGGGTAAAGTCACGGCCGAAGGTGTGGCAGATCTGCTTGATCGCCTGGGCGGGCTTGAGGGATGTGTTGACGTGCCACAGCTGGGCTGTCTGAACGTCCCCGTCGGCGGTGGCGAGGGTGCGACCGTCAGGACTGAACGCCAGCGAATAGATCCCATCGACCTTGAAGCTGGTAAGGATCTTGCCGGTGATCCCGTCCCACAACCGTACTGTCTCGCTGTACGCGCCGCTGCTGGCGGTATCGGCGGTGGCGAGGGTGTGTCCATCGGGGCTGAACGCCACCGCGCTCGCCCATCCGACGCGCGCGGTCAGGGAGATACGCATGTCACCCGTGGCCGTATCCCACAGCCGTACGGTCTCGTCGGCGCTGGCGGTGGCGAGGGTATGACCGTCGGGACTGAACGCCACCGCGCTCACCACGTCGTTGTGTCCTGTGAGTGTTCTGCGGGGCTTTTCGGTGGCCACGTCCCAGAGCCGTACGGTGGTGTCGGCGCTGGCGGTGGCGAGGGTGCGGCCGTTGGGACTGAACGCCACCGCGCTCACCTCGTCGGTGTGTCCTCTGAGCGTGCCGCGGAGTCTGCCGGTGGCCACATCCCAAAGACGGACGGTTTTGTCGGCGCTGGCGGTGGCGAGGGTACGACCGTCGGGACTGAACTCCGCACCGTACACCCTGCCCTTGTGTCCCTTGAGTTTCCTGCGGAACTCGCCCGTGGCCACATCCCAGAGGCGGGCGGTGGAGTCGTCGCTGGCGGTGGCGAGGGTGTGGCCGTCAGGACTGAACGCCACCTCGTTCACCTCGTCGGTGTGTCCTTTGAGCGTGCTGCGGGTCTTGCCGGTGGCCACGTCCCAGAGGCGGGCGGTTTTGTCGGCGCTGGCGGTGGCGAGGGTGTGTCCGTCAGGGCTGAACGCCACCTCGTACACCGTTTTGGTGTGTCCCCTGAATGTGCCGTGCTTCTTGTCGGTGGTGACGCTCCACAGACGTGCCGTCTTGTCCCGGCCGACGGTGGCGAGGGTACGGCCGTCCTGGCTGAAGGCCAGCGCGAGAACCTCGTTGGCGTGCCCGTTGAGGGTGGCTCGAAGCGAGTTGGTGGCTGCGTCCCAGAGCTGTACGAGGCGGTCGCTGACGGTGGCGAAGGTCTTGCTGTCCGGGCTGAAGGCCATCGCGAACGCTGTGGCTTCGAGTGTGACGCGGATCTTGCCGGTGACCGGGTCCCTCAGGTGAGCGTCGTAGCCGTCGGCGGTGGCGAGAGTGTGGCCGTCGGGGCTGAACGTCACTGAAGACACCGGCTGCGTGTGCTCTTTGAGTGTTTTGCGGGGGTTTCCGGTGGCCGGGTCCCACAGACGAACCGTCCGGTCGGCGCCACCCGTGGCCAGCGTGTGGCCGTCGGGGCTGAACGCCACCGCGTACACCTCGGCCTTGTGCCCTTCGAGTGTGGCGCGGGTCCTGCCGGTGACCGGGTCCCGTAGACGCACCGTCCCGTCGGCGCAGCCCGTGGCGAGGGTGTGGCCGTCGGGGCTGAACGCCACCGCGTACACCCCCTCGGCCTGGCGTCCTTCGAGTGTGGTGCGGGTCCCGCCGGTGACCGGGTCCCGCAGACGCACCGTCCCGTCGGCGCTGCCCGTGGCCAGCGTGCTCCCGTCGGGGCTGAACGCCACCGACGTCACCTGACCCGTGTGGTCCTTGACCGTGGCGCGGGCCCTGCCGGTGGTCGGATCCCACAGACGGACCGTCCGGTCGGCACCACCCGTGGCCAGCGTGTGGCCGTCATGGCTGAACGCCACCGCGTACACCTCGTCGGTGTGGCCGGACAGTCGGCGGTGCACCGGCAGGGTCGCGCCACTTCGCAGGCTTTCCACGGCCTCAGGCGTATGGCTGGTTCCGTATGCCTGAACGGCCAGCAGCGCGGCCAGTTCCGGGTTGCCGGCGAAGAGTCCGTCGGACTGGGCCGCGAGTTGCCGTGACAGAGCTGTCTGCCGCGTGGCGATCACCGTCCGCCACTGCCAGATCGCGCCCCCCGCGGCCAGCAGGGCGAGGACCAGCAGGCAGCCGAGAACCCCGTTGAGCTGCCTGCTGCGGCGGATGGCGGCCCGCTGGCGCTGCCTGCTGGCGTCGAGGTAACCCGCGATCTCGGCCGGCAGCCGACGCCGCCGCGACCATTCGAGCCCCTCCGCCAGCGCTGTCCCGCCCAGCAGGTCCCCGGGGTCCTTCGCCACGGCCCAGTGGGCCTGCCGCTCACGGATGTGGTCGAGCCATTCCTGGAAACGGTGGTCCTGGCTGACCCACTCGCGCAGGGCGCCCCAGTCGCGGATGAGAGCCTCGTGGATCAGCTCGGCCACCGGCGCCCCGGAGGGAGCACCGGGGTCCTGCGGAGCGTGAAGCGCTTGGGTGGTGATGATCCGATGGCGCGCGAGGGCGGCGATGACGTCGTCGACGGCGGCCCTCTCACCGCCGGGAGGGTCGTCGGGGTCCGCCGCCAGCTCGCGCAGCTCGTCGAGGGGGACCTGCGTGCGGACGGCCGTGATGTTGTGGCCCGGGTCGGCGGGGTGCACCAGGGACGTCAGCGTCCGCCGGGCGATGGTCCGCTGTTCCGCGGACAGTTCGCTCAGGGCGCTGTCGCACCACGTGGTCACGCTTCCGCTGACCCCTCCGATGCGACGGTACGCCTCGTGGGTGAGGTATCCGTCCCGCCGCCGGAGCCAGAGCTGGCTGAGCGCCATCTCCAGCAGCGGCAGCACGGTGACCGGCGCCTGGCAGGTGACGGCCCCTTCGGGCGTGATCTCCAGGACATCACCGATGATCCGCTCGGGGAGCCCCTGCTGGAAGTGGAGTCCCACGTCCCGGGCGGGCAGGACGATGATGTCGTGCAGGTCCTGCTGGCTCAGCGTGCCCGGTACGTTGAGGAGCCCCGGCATCGCGGCTTCCAGCAACTTGGGCGCCAGGGAAGCCAGTTGGGGGTAGAAGTCGTCACGCATGATCAGGATCACGGTGAGCTTGGTGTACGGGTCGGTGGCGGTGGTGACCTCGTCGATGGCGGACAGGAGGTCCCGCAGCCGCCCCTTGGCCGTCTGGACCAGGAGTTCCTCGAACTGGTCGATGACCAGCAGGACGCGCTGATGACCGGGATCGGCGACGAGCCTCCGGTTGACCGCCGCCACGATCCCGTCACTGCTCGCCCCCGGCAGCCCCGCCCGTTCGATCTCGGCGAGCATGTCCTGCCTCGGCCGGGTGAGGACGGGCAGCCAGCGGTCGCTCCCCGGCAGCTCCCCCGCCGCCAGCGCCCGCAGCACACCCGCCTGGATCAGCGACGACTTGCCCGACCCCGACGGCCCGAGCAGCAGCGTCAGCCGCTGTTGCCGGGCCAGGTTCGTCAGGACCTGCCGCACGGCGTCCTGGCGGCCCTGGAACCACTGCGCGTGCTCCGCGGTGAACGGCTCCAGCCCCCGGTAGGGGCAGACCTCGCGCTCGGCCAGCTCCGGCATGACCTCCCGCAGCACCTGCGTCGGAGTGACGTACGCGATGCCCTGCCCGCGTTCGTACGCGTCGGGCGCGGCGATCTCGGTGAGCATGCCGAGGACCAAGCCGGTCGTCTCGTCGAGGACGGGTCCGCCGCTGAAGCCGGTGGTGAGGTCGTTCGCGGCGGTCAGCTGGAGGTGCGTGCACCTGCCGTCCGCTCCCGGCAGCAGATCGCCGGCCACGCCGAAGCCGAAGTGCCCTTCCGGCGGGGCCTGGGCGGGGAATCCGAAGGAACGGATCTGGCGGCCTCTGCATCCTTCCGCGGAACCCAACGGCATCGTCCGCGCCCCCGCCGGTGTGCCGTTCAGCCGGACGAAGGCCACGTCCTCGGCCTCGGGGGAACGCCACAGCTCGCCCGGGACCCAGCCCTCCACGCGGTCCGCGCCCCGCACATGGGGAAAGGACAGCAGGACCCCCTCCCCGGGCCCGCTCCCGGCCGCTTCGACGACGTGCGCACACGTGACCACGACCCCGTCGGCCACCATGAATCCCGTCCCGGCCACGGCCCCGTCCGGGCCGATGATCTGGGCCACGGCCGCGACCAGGTCCGATGCGGTGCCGCCCTCCGGTACCTCCTCCTCGCCGGCCACGGGATCAACTCGTGCTCTCGGTCGGGGGCGGAGGCTCCACTCCGTCGCGCTTCCAGGTCACGGTCACGGTGAGGTGGCAGTTGGCCTCGGTCCTGGTGATGACGGCCCCGGCCTGGGCCCCGAGTTCGACGCCGAACCTGACGGTGATCACGTCGGGCCGGGCCTTGCGCAGCTGTTCGAGAGTGGCGTGGGCGGCCTCCGTGATCGGCTCCAGCGCTCCCTGCAACGTCATCGGCAACTCGCGTACGGCATCGCCGATGCGACCGGCTTTCACCGGCCCGTCCCCCGCGGCGGCGGCCGGTCGCTCGACCAGGAGGACGCCTCCGCCGTCCAACGGAATCCGCGTCAGAGATGTCATCGCGCCCAGCCCGCCTCTCGTACCGGCTCTCCAACCACCTGACCAGCATTCTTGACGCCGACATATGCCGCATGCGGGGTGAGTCGTACGAGTGAGACGGCGGGCGGACCGGCACCCGGAGCTTCCGCCGAAATCCGGTGGATCCCTTTCGTCGACCTAGGTACCTTCGATCAAAACCTAGTGCCCCTAGGTTTTGATCGAAGGCATCCGGAGACCAGGAGAACCCCGTGCGCGCGCTCACCGAGCAGGCCATCCGTGACTCGTTCGTCAACTGCTCCCGGGGGGAGGCCAAGCGGCTCGCCACGCCTCGCGATCTCGACGGGCTTCCCTGGGACGACCTGGACTTCCTGGGCTGGCGGGATCCCGGCGCGCCCGACCGGAGTTATCTCGTGTCCGAACGGGACGGGGATCTCGTGGGCGTCACCCTGCGCCTCCCCCCGTCCCGGCACGGGTTCCTGCACCGGAGCATGTGCTCGCTGTGCCTGACGACGCACCCCGGCGGCGGCGTCTCCCTGATGACCGCCCGCAAGGCGGGAGCGGCGGGCCGCGAGGGCAACTCGGTCGGCGTCTACGTCTGCGCCGACCTCGCCTGTTCCCTCTACGTCCGGGGGAAGAAGACCCCCCTGTCGGGCAGCCGCTTCGAGGAGTCCCTCACGACGGAGCAGCAGATCGCCCGGACGGTCGGCAATCTGTCCGCCTTCCTGGCGAAGCTGCGCGACTGAGACCACGGGCGCACGTACGAACCGCGGACCGTGGCCGCCGCTCCGGCGCCGGAGGCCGCGAGAAGCCGGGGTCCGTCAGGAACCGGCCGGCGTCCAGTGCGGGTCGCGGCCCAGGAAGGCGAGCAGCGCCTCGGCCCGGCCGGCGCCCTCCGGCACCTCGCGCGCGGCGGCGAACACGCCGAACGCGTCGCGGAGGTGGTCGGCCAGCCGGTCCGCCGCGAGCCGGACGCCCCCGGCCAGGGCGTCGTCGAGGGGTGACGCCTGGCCGGTTGCCACGGCGATGTCCCAGGCGTGCACGGCGGCGTCCATGGCGGCCGCTGCCGCCGCCACGCGCGGTGGCAGCGGCCCGAGCGGCGTCGCCACCTCCTCCGCGCCGACGGGCAGGTCCGCGTAGACACCGGCGACGCCGGTGAGGACCTTGTCGAGCTCCGCCGTCACATCGGCCTCCAGCGCGTCGGCCGGGTGGAAGGGGTCCGCCTCGGGCCACCCGGCGCCGGTGACCGCCGCGCCGTACGCCTGCTGGTCGAGCCGGGCGTGGTTGAGCACCTGGGCCACCGTCCACTCGCTGCACGGCGTGGGCGCCGACCACGCGCCCTCCGGCACACCCGCGACCACGGCGCGCAGCCGGTCGTGGGACAGCGTCAGCAGTTCGATGCCCTCGAGATCGCTCATCGCGCTCATTCCGGTGCCTCCTGGTGCGGTCCGATCCAGCCGATGCCTTCAATCTAGGGCCCCTTGCGGACAGGTACGGTCCGCGATCGACACGTTCGGTATCCGTGTCGAGCGGGAAGGCACCAAGGATGCACGAGGCACGTGGTGAGTGGACGGCATCCGTCGCGAAGATCGTGGAGCGGCGCCGGGAGCCGGTGGTCGTCCAGACACTTCGTTCGACGGCCGCCGCGACGATCGCGTACGTGGTGGCCATCCATCTCAGTCCCGAGCCCGCGCCGCTGACCGCTCCCCTGACCGCGCTGCTGGTCGTCCAGGTCACCCTGTACTCGACGATCACCACCGCGATCCGGCGGGTGAACTCCGTGGTGGTGGGCGTCGTCATCGCCATCGGCTTCAGCAGCCTGGTGGGTCTGACCTGGTGGAGTCTGGGTCTGATCATCCTCGCCTCGCTGGTGGTGGGACATCTCGTCCGGGTCGACGAGTTCGTGCCGGAGGTGGCGATCAGCGCCATGCTGGTCCTCGGTGTCACCCGGGTGGGCAGCACCGCGTGGGCCCGCGTGCTGGAGACGCTGATCGGGGCGGTCGTGGGCCTCGCCTGCAACCTCGTGCTCGCGCCACCCGTGTGGGTGGGTGTGGCCGGGGAGCAGATCGAGGACCTGGCGCGCCGGATGCGGCAGCTGATGCTGCGGGTCGGCGAGGGCGCCGTCGCGCACACGCCGTTCCATGTGGCGGCCGAGCGGCTGCACGAGGCCCGCCGGCTCGACAACGACATCGCCGGGGTGGACGCCGCCCTGCGGCAGGCCGAGGACAGCCTCAAGCTCAACCCGCGGGTGCGCGAGGGGCTGCTGCACCGGGTCGTGCTGCGGACCGGCCTGGACACCCTGGAGATCTGCACGGTGGTCCTGCGGGTCATCGCGCGCAGTCTCACCGACCTGGCCAAGGAGCGCGAACCCCGGCCCCTGTTCGAACCGCAGGCCGGGATCGTCCTTCAGGAGCTGCTGTCCGAGGTCGCCGACGCCATCGTCAGCTTCGCGGTGCTGGTGACCACCGACGTCACGCAGAACGCGGAGTCCGCGGAGGAACGGCTCAGCGCGCAACTCGCCGCCGCCGCCGCAACCCGCGACAAACTGGCCCAGCTGTTCCTCGACGAGGTCCGGCGCGACCCGAGCCAGTGGCAGCTGCACGGCTCCGTCCTGGCCGAGATCACCCGGATCCTCGACGAGCTCGACACCGAGCACCGCACCAGGCGGCTGTTCGAGGAACTGGACCGCTGCGCCCGTGAGCAGCGCGAGCGCCGGCCGCGCCTCACCCGGCTGCGCGGCCGGCTGCGCCTGCCGCGCCGGAACCGTTCCACCGCGTCCGGGCGTTCTAGGTGACGGGTTCCGTGTGGGGAGACGGCACGGCGTCGTGGGGCGGTGAGCCGCCCGGCGTGGCCGCGGACAGGGCGAGCGAAGGGGCGGACGGATGACCGAGGACACCGTACGGATCGACGGGAACGCACTGCGGCTGCCGGGCGGGGTGCAGGTGCGGTTCGTACGGACGCTGCGCCTGCCCGAGACGGGCACGCACGCGCTGCCGCCGGGGCTCGGCGAGTTCCCCGTCCGGCGCGTCGAGGACTACGGGGACCGGGTGCCGGCCGAGTGGCGGGCGCGGGGCGGCGTGATGCTGCCGGTGTACCTGCGCGAGGCCATGTGGCTGAGTTTCGCCGGGACGGCGGAGCCGGCCGCGTTGCAGGTGGGCGTCGGCAAGGTGTGTGCCGTCTCCGGCAAGCCGTGGAGCTCCCGGCTCACCCGTGACCCGCAGAACTACCTCACGCTGCCCCGGCAGCCATGGCTCGACGGGATCAACTCCGGCAAGGGGACGGTCCGTCAGTTCGTGGCCGTGCCGCTCGGGCTGGGGGCGACGGTCGAGGGCCAGGTCACCGGTGAGGAGGTCTGGGGCGGTGTCCAGCTCCAGTCGTTCCCGCTCGAGGCCGGGGAGCTGGCCGCGTGGCGGGAGGCGGAGCGCCGCCGGGCGGAGGAGCGCCGACGGATGCCCCGGGCGCCGGGCGCGGCCATGCCGATGATGGCCGCGCCGCCCGCGCCCGGTGCCGCTCCCCGGCCCGGCGGGGCCGCCCGGGACCGGGCGCACAGGGCCCCGGCGATGGGCCTCGGCGTCGGCGGTTCGATGCGCCAGGAGGTCTACCGCGACGAGCGGCCGCTGAAGGCATGGGCGAAGGAACCGGGCGGACGCGTGTTCGTCCACCTGGTGACGCCTCCGCAGTGGCGCCGCATCACCGGCGAGGCGCCGCCGCCGTCCCCGGTGGACCGTGCGGCGTACACCCGCGCGGGGCTCCCCTGGTTCGACTACTACGACCAGGACGCCGACGATCTGGCGCCCACGGACGGGCTCGGCGCGGTGCGGCCCGTCGGCGACTGGCTGGGCGACGACCACGAGCCCTGGCAGCAGCCCTCGCCCCAGCAGGTGCAGCCGCTCGGTGACGCGCCGGGCAAGCCCGTCGAGGACGGCGACTGGTGACCGCCGTGCGTAACGCCCGGCGCGACGCACGGGGCCTTTCTTGCACTTCCGGGGTGCCGCACGCCAAGGTGGCCGTCCAGGCCTAGGCGATCGACACTCCGGGGTGCAGGCATGAACAGTGGTGCACGGCCGTCGCGCGGAGCGGGCGGCGACTGGAGCAGACGCCGCTTCGTCGGCGCGCTGGCGGGTGCCGCCGCGATCGCGGCGGTCCCGGCGTGCGCGGCGCCCCGGAAGGACCCCGCCGTGACGCCGCCGCTCCCGAAGACGCCGCCGGCCGGTCCCTCGGCTTCCGCGTCCGCGGCCCCGTCGGCACCGTCGTCCCCGGCCGCCCGCTCCGGTCCGCGGCCGCTGTTCCTGGGCACCTACACCTCGGGCGACGGCGGCGGGAAGGGGATCGGTGTCGCCGCGTACGACCCCGCGACCGGCGAGATCACCGGCGGCGGCGTGGTGACGGGCGTCGAGAACCCCTCCTTCCTCGCGGTGCATCCGGACGGCCGGACGCTGTACGCCGTCGACGAGCAGACCGCGGGCGCGGTGACGGCCGTCCGCCTCCCGGAGAACGAGGTGCTCGGCAGCCGCTCCACCGGTGGCGCGGGTCCCTGCCATCTGTCCGTGCATCCGAGCGGCCGCTGGCTGCTGAGCGCGAACTACGCCTCGGGGAGCGTCGCGGTGCATCCCGTCGGCGCCTCGGGCGCGCTCGGCGAGCGCACCGACCTGGTCGCGCACACGTCCCCGGCCCCCGGCCCCGGTCAGCAGGGCCCGCACGCGCACCAGTTCGTCACGGCCCCGGACGGCGGGCACCTGCTCGCCGTCGACCTGGGCACCGACACGGTGTACACCTACCGCCTCGACGAGACCCGGGGCACGCTCACCGAGGTCTCCCGGGCGCGGACGAGGCCAGGTGCGGGCCCGCGCCACCTCACGTTCCACCCCGGCGGCCGGTACGCCTATCTCGCCGACGAGGTGGCCGACACGGTGACGGTCTGCGGCTACGACCCGGCGACCGGCCGCCTCTCGGTGGGTGAGCCGCAGTCCACAGGCACGGGAGGCGGCACGAATTACCCCGCGCAGCTCCTGGTCACGCCGAACGGTTCGTACGCGTTCCTCGCCAACCGGGGCCACGACAGCCTGACGCGGTACGCGATCGAGGCGGGCGGCGCCCGGCTGCGGCTGCTGGACACGGTGCCGGTCGGCGGCGACTTCCCGCGTCACATCGCCCTCTCGCCCGACGGACGGCTGCTGTTCGCGGCCAACCAGCGCTCCGGCACGGTCACGGTCTTCGAGGTCGACCAGGAGAGCGGCGGACTCCGGCGCACGGGCGAGCCGTTCGCCTCACCCCTCGCGGTCTGTGCGCTGCCGCTGTAGGGGACGGGGACAGGAGGCGAGGCCCGCCTGCGTGAGCAGGACGTGCATGCGCTCCGTGAGCTGGGACACGTCGTCGGCGGGCGCGTGGAACGGCAGGCGCACATCGCCGTTGCCCCGCACCCGTTCGATGCGCAGGGTGAGCCCGTGGCGGTCGACGGCGAGGGGCTGGACGCGCACCGCGCCGTGCAGACTGTCCGGTTCGACGAGACGGGTGAGCCGCTCGACGGCGTCCGGGTGGGCGTCGGCGAGATGGGTGAGGAGGTGGGCCTCGGCGAGGGCGAGCGGATCGGGCCGGGCGCAGGCCAGTTCGTCCAGGTCGACCACCACGGTCCCGCCGGGCCGGCGCAGCACCGCGCGGGTGGTGCGGAACGACAGCCGCCCGTCCTCGGGGACGAACCAGCCGGCGAGCCAGAGCCGGGCCCGGATCCGGTTCCGTACGGGAACCGGCGCGACGTCGGCGAACTCCAGGACGGCGGACGGCTCTCCGCGCGGCGAGCAGACGGCCGCGGCCGACAGCGCGCTGTCCTCCGGCACGCTCAGGAGCACCCTGCCGTCCTCGGTGACGGAGTGCGAGCCGACGAACTCCTCCCGGCCGCCCTCGGCACTCACCGCGCAGGACCAGGCCGCGGCGAGCACCGAGCGGGCGTGCTCCGCCGCGGCGGGCGCGGCCGTCCAGGTGTGACGGTCACCCATCAGCTTCCTCCTTAGGTAAGGCTTGCCTAACCTATCGAAGATCCGGGCGTACGCCAACCACGCACCGTCGACCGGCGAACCGTCCGCCGGGATCCGGACCCGCCAGGGAACCGGACCTACCGGGGAAGACGGGAAAGAGGAGCCCCGGGCGATTCAGGGCGTGATCGCGCCGAGCAGCGCCCGCGCGCACAGATCCCGCACCTGCTCGCGGGTCAGCTCCGCGCCCCGGAGCCACTCCAGGCACACGGCCGTGGTGAAGGCCAGCCACCCGCGGACCGCGACACGCAGTTCGGGCCGGTCCTCGAAGGACCTGCCGAGCTCGGGATCCGCGGCCAGCGCCTGGAGGATCTGCCGCTCCTGGGCGGCCAGCGCCTGCTGGTAGACCCTGCGCACGGCCTGGTCACCGGCCGCGTCGGCGCGGTGGAAGGCGCGGAACCCGTGCGCGTGCTCCTGCACGTACCCGAGGAAGGTGTCCAGGCCCGCGCCGAGCTGCTCGCGCACCGGGACGCCGGGCACCGCCGCGGTCATCCGCAGCATCCGCCCGCTCTCCCGCTCGACGACGGCGGCGAAGAAGTCCCGCTTCGTCGGGAAGTAGTGGTACAGGAGCCCGCGCGAGACCCCGGCGATCTCGGCGACCTGCTCGATCCAGACGTCGTCGTACGGGCTCTCCGAGAACAGGCGGGCGCCGACCGACAGCAGTTGCTCCCGGCGCTCCCCGGTGCTGAGCCGGCGGCGTGCGCGCTCCCCCCGCTTCCCCGTCATGCCCGCACTTTACTTGACGCCGGTTCAGCAACGGGACCAGACTGAACTCCACTATTGAACTCACGTACAACAGACTCGACCTGCCCGATCCACAAGGGAGTTGGCGTCATGGCGGAGACGAAGGAGGCGGCTCGGGCCAAGGGGTTCCGCAGCGCGGAGCTGGGCTGGCCGGAGCTGCACCGCATTCCGCACCCGCCGCGCCGCGTCCCGCTGGTCGGCGATGTGCTCGGCGCGAGCGTCCGTTCCCCGCTCCAGGACTCCATGAGGTTCGGGAGGGAGCTCGGACCGATCTTCCGGCGCCGGGCCTTCCGCAACGAGATCGTCTTCGTCTGGGGAGCGGACCTCGCCGCCGAACTGGCCGACGAGTCGCGGTTCGCCAAGCACGTGGGCCTGGGAGTCGCCAACCTCCGTCCGGTCGCCGGGGACGGACTGTTCACCGCCTACAACCACGAGCCCAACTGGCAGCTGGCGCACGACGTCCTGGCCCCCGGCTTCAGCCGCGAGGCCATGGCGGGCTACCACCCGATGATGCTGGACGTGGCCGGGCGGCTGACGGACCACTGGGACCGGGAGCAGACCGCGGGCCGCGCGGTGGACGTGCCCGGCGACATGACGAAACTGACGCTGGAGACGATCGCCAGGACCGGCTTCGGCCATGACTTCGCCTCCTTCGAGCGCTCCCGGCCGCACCCCTTCGTGAACGCGATGGTGGGCACGCTGACCTACGCGCAGCGCCTCAACGTCGTCCCGGTCCCGCTGGCCCCGCTCCTGCTGCGCGGAGCGTCCCGGCGCAACGCGGCGGACATGGCGTACCTCAACCGCACGGTCGACGCCGTGGTGGCCTCCCGCCGGAGCGGCGGCGGCGAGGGCGACCTGCTCGACCGCATGCTGGAGACGGCGCACCCCGGGACCGGGGAGCGGCTGACCCCCGAGAACATCCGCCGCCAGGTCATCACCTTCCTGATCGCCGGCCACGAGACGACCTCCGGCGCCCTGTCCTTCGCCCTGCACTACCTCTCCCGGCACCCGGAGGCCGCCGCCCGTGCCCGCGCCGAGGTCGAACGGGTCTGGGGCGGCACGGACCGGCCCGACTACGAGCAGGTGGCCAAGCTGCGCCACGTCCGCCGGGTCCTCGACGAGTCGCTGCGCCTGTGGCCGACGGCTCCGGCGTTCGCCCGCGAGGCCCGGCAGGACACCGTGCTCGGCGGAGTCCACCCGATGCGCCGGGGGGCGTGGGCGCTGGTACTGACCGCGCTGCTGCACCGCGACCCGCAGGTGTGGGGCGCCGACGCGGAGGACTTCGACCCGGACCGCTTCGACGCGAAGGCGGTACGGGCCCGGCCCGCGCACACCTTCAAGCCGTTCGGCACCGGGGCGCGCGCCTGCATCGGCCGCCAGTTCGCGCTGCACGAGGCGACCCTGGTCCTCGGACTGCTGCTGCGCCGCTACGACCTGCGGCCCGACCCCGGCTACCGGCTGCGGGTGGCCGAGCGGCTGACCCTGATGCCGGAGGGCCTGCGCCTGCACCTCGAACGGCGCCCGCCGGTGGTGCCGGGGCGCGAGGCCGGCTCGGCCCGCGCCGTCGGCTGAGGGCCGGTGACGGCCGGGTCGCCCCGGGCCCGGGCCCGGCCGACCCGGTCGGCGCGAAGGACCGTACGGCCTTCGCCCGCGCCGGGGACCGGCTTCGGGCCCGAGAACCCCGTTCAGCCCCGGGAGGTCCAGTGGCCGGGCCGGACGACCGAGTCCGGGAGCCGGGTGCCTGCGCTGCCGCGGGCCGCGTTCAGCTGCGGCTGGGTGAGGAAGAGGGCCCCGGTCAGGTCGGCGTCGGTGAGGTCGGTGTCCCGGAGGTCGGCGCCGAGCAGATCGGCGCCGCGCAGATCGGCCCCGGTGAGATCGGCGGCGATGAGCAGGGTTCCGCGCAGGCTCGCGCCCCGCAGGTCGGCGCCCTTGAGGCGGGCTCCCATCAGATCCGCGCCGCGCCGGTCCTTCCTCCTGCCTCCGCCGGTCCCCGCCCGGACGAGCTCACTGGCCCGCAGCAGCAGCTCGCCGGCCTTCTGCCGGTGCGCGCCGACGTCCAGCGCGGCCAGGTCCTCCGGGGTGCCCCGGGTGAGGCGCTCGGTCGTGGAGATCAGGCGCCGGACGTCGGCGTGCACCGGACGCGCGGCGGGGAGCGTCAGCGTCTCGTTCAGGTACCAGAGCAGTTCGTGGAGGTGGCGCACGACGGGGAACACGTCGAACATGCTCCGGGCGCGCTCCTGGGTCCCCGAGCGCCAGTCCACTCCGCCGAAGATCACCTGGGAGACCTGCTGCCCGGCGCCGAAGCAGTCGTAGACCGTGCAGCCCGTGAAGCCCGTATCCCGCAGCCTGTCGTGGATGCCGCACCGGGAGTCGCTCCGCAGGTTCGGGCAGGGTTCACCCGCGCCCTTGTCGATCGCGAAGTCGGCCGAGCGGGCGAAGGGCAGGGCGACGCAGCACAGTCCGAAACACCGGCCGCAGTCGGCCCGTAGCCCGGTCCGCGGATCGGTCCGCGGTTCCGTTCGCGGTTCCGTCCGGGTTTCGGTTCGGGGCTCGGAGGATGTGCTGCCGTTCTCGTGCATGGGTTCCAGCCTACTCAGCCGCGGCGGTCCCCGAACCGCGCCCACGTGATGTCCGAGAGCGCTCGCGAGGGTTCCCGGCGCGCCCTGCCCGGATGTCCGGCGGCGACTCCGGGTATCGAGTCCGCCATGGACTCCACGGTGTTCCCCGGTCTTCCCGCCCCTCCCCCGCTGGGCTCGAGCGCGCTGCCGGCCGGGACGTACGACGGCTCGCTGGTGCTGGTCACCGGTGGCGGCACCGGACTCGGGAGGGCGATCGCGGCGGAGTTCGCCCGGCTGGGCGCCGACCTCCTGATCGTCAGCCGTCGCGAGCGGCATCTCGCGCCCGCACGGGCCGAGTTGGCGAAGCTGGGCACCCGCGTCACATCCGCCGTCTGCGACATCCGGGACCCGAAGCGCATCTGTGAGGTGTTCGACGGATGCGCGCTGCCCGACGTGCTGGTCAACAACGCGGCCGCCAACTTCCCCGTCCCCACCGAGGACATGTCCCCCAACGCCTGGCAGGCGGTCGTCGACATCACCCTCACGGGAACGTTCCTGATGACCCGTGAGTTCGGAAGACGGCATCTGGCGGCGGGCACACCGGGGTCGGTCATCGACGTCGGCGCGTCCTACGCCTGGACCGGCGGCCCCGGTTTCGCGCACAGCGCGGCGGCCAAGGCGGGCGTGGAGAGCCTCGTGCGGACCCTGGCCGTCGAGTGGGGGCCGTACGGCATCCAGGTCAACGGTCTGGTGCCGGGGCTGATGCCGCACGCGGACATGACGGACGACATCCGCGGCAATCTGGCACGGGCCGCGGCGGACGGCGGGGACGGGCGAACCGGGGAGGACGGAAGGAGCGGCCCGGGCGGCGAGGAGGACGGGGGGCGCGACGCGCTCGGCCGGCGGCAGCCCGCCCTGCGCGTCGGCGCGCCCCGTGAACTCGGCTGGGCCGCCACCTTCCTGGCGTCCCCCTACGCCCGTTTCATCACCGGTCACACCCTGGTGGTGGACGGCGCCAACTGGCAGCGCAGGGATCTGGTCGCTCCGCCGGTCACGCCGGTGCGGGACCAGCTGGGGCGTGGTCCCTTCACCGGCTGACCGTCATCCGCCGACGCTCACTCTCCCGGCTCCTCCCCCGCGAGACCCAGCCGGGCGAGCCGTTCGGGGTCGGCCAGGATGTGCATCGCGACGATCCTGCCGTCGGCGACGGTGACAGCCATGACCGACTGCGGCCGGCCGTCCACGACCGCGACGACGCCCGCCTCCCCGTTGACCCGGACGAGCCGCGAACTCGCCGCGAACCGGCGGAAGGCGAGCGCCGACCGGGCCACCGCCTCGGCACCGCGCAGCAGCTTGGACCCGGTGACGCCACCGACCAGCGCGCCCGCGTCGGCGCGCAGCACGACATCGGGATCGAGGACGGCGACGAGCGCCTCGAAGTCCCCCGCGCGTGACGCCGCGAGGAACGCGTCGAGGACCTCCCGCTGCCGGACGGCGTCCCGCTCGGGCTCGGGGGCGGCCTCCTTGACCCGGCGGCGGGCCCGGCTGGCGAGCTGGCGGGTGGCGGCCGCGTTGCGGCCCACGACGGGCGCGATGTCGTCGAAGGGCACCGCGAACATGTCGTGCAGCACGAAGGCGAGCCGCTCGGCGGGTTCCAGGGTCTCCAGGACGACGAGGAGGGCGAGCCCGACGGAGTCGGCCAGCAGCACCTCCTGTTCGGGGTCGATCCGGTCCAGGGAGCTGACCACGGGGTCGGGGACGAAGGTGTCGGAGAGCTCCAGGGGGCCCTCGCGGCGCGCGGCGCGGGAGCGCAGCATGTCCAGGCACACCCGGCCGGTCACGGTGGTCAGCCAGCCGCCCAGGTTCTTGATCTCGCCCACGTCGGTGCGGCCGAGCTTCAGCCACGTCTCCTGGACCGCGTCGTCCGCCTCGCTGAGCGATCCCAGCATCCGGTAGGCCACCGCCCGCAGCCGGCCCCGGTGCTCCTCGAACTCGTCCGCGAGAAGTTCGCTGTCGTGCATCGGTCCCCCCTGTCTCGTCCTACGCAACAGTGACCGATCAAAACACGTGGGTCACTTCCCCTCGAAGCGGGGCGCGCGGCGGGCGCCCCTGGCCGCGTACCCCTCCGCCGCGTCGTCGGAGGCGAGGGTGAGCGCGGCCGACAGGGCGGTCCGGTCGAGCGCCGCGGTCACGGGGGCTTCGGCGTAGGCGTCGATGTCGTGCTTGACGCCCTGCACGGCGAGCGGCGCGTTCGCCGCGATCTCCGCGGCGACGGTTCGAGCCGTCTCGTCCAGCTCGGGCTTCTCCACCACGAGTTGGACGAGGTTCAGGCGTTCGGCCGTCGTGGCGTCCAGCCGCCTCCCGGTCAGCGCGAGGAACTTCGCCCACCCCGCCCCCGCCTCGCGGGCGATCCGCAGGTCCCCGCCGGCATCGACGGCGAGTCCCAGCTGGACCTCGGGCAGGGCGAACACGGCGTCGCGGGAGGCGATCCTGAGGTCCGCCATCAGCGCCAGCTCGAACCCGAAGCCGAGGCAGTGGCCCTGGACGGCCGCGACGACGGGCTGCGGCAGCCGCGCGAAGGCCGCGAAGCGCTCGTGGGCCCAGCGGATGCCCTCGTAGTAGGCGCGGGCACGCTCGGCACCCGAGCGGCCGGTGATCGCGCCGCCCGGGGCGCTCACGTCGATCCCGGCGCAGAAGGCACGCCCCTCGGCCCGCAGCAGCACCGCCCGGACCGAGGGGTCGAAGCGGATCCGGTCGGCGAACAGGCCGAGTTGGCGGGTGGACTCCCAGCTCCACGCGTTGAGCTTCGCCGGCCGGCACAGGGTCAGTACGCCGATCCCGTCCTCGACTTCGAGGCGGAGCCGCTCCTCGCCCTCCGGGACGTCCGTGCGGGTGGTGTCGATCATCCGTACCCCCTGAGATTCTGACAGACCGTCAGAATCCCAGGGGGTACGGATGCCGTGAAGGGGGCGCGGACGTCTCAGACCTCGTCGCGCGTGAGCGCCAGCAGCCGGTCCAGTACGCGCGGACCGCCGGCCCGTACCCCGTCGTGCTCGAACTCGTCGGTCACCCACGTGCGCAGCCCCCGGACGGCCCGGGCGGTGCGCAGCGAGTGCCCGGCGTCCACGTACATGTCGTCGTGGTAGACCGCTGCGGCGACCGGCACCTCGTTCGCCGCGAGGCGGGCCGGGTCGTACAGCGGCGCCCAGTCGGTGCGGGCGGCCAGCTCCTCGGCGGTGTCGCGCAGCGGGCGCAGCGCCGGGTCGGTCTCGAAGGTCCAGGGGTGCACGGACTCGCCGGTGAACAGCAGCGGCCCGTCGTCCGCGAGGGTCTTGGCCGCGTCGAACTGGGGGAACTCGGCGCGCACGCGCTCGGCGGACCAGGCCGTGGGGCGGCCGCCCTGGGCGTAGATGGCCTCGTGGACCAGTGCGTACAGCGGGTGGCCCGCGTACGACAGCAGTCCCTGGACCTCCTCCTGGAAGGCGTCGGAGAGGGCGTGGCCCTGCGGGGTGCGGACGAAGGCGTCCTCCAGCAGGTAGTGCAGGCGGTGGCTGCCGTCGCTGCCGCCGAGGAGGATGCCGAGCGACTGGAAGGCCTCGACGGTCAGCCGGTAGCCGCCGTTCAGCACGGGCTCGTGCTGGAGCAGGTACTCCGCGATCCGGCGGGCGCGCTCGACGTCCTGCGGGTAGCGGGCGTAGTGCGCGGCGACCTTGCGCTCGATGCGCGGGTAGGCGGCGCGGTACACGTCGTCCGCGTGGGCGTCGAGGGAGGGCAGGCCGCCGGTGACGACGGCCGCGCTCAGCCCCTCGGGGGCGCTGGAGAGATAGTGCACGGTGCAGAATCCGCCGAAGCTCTGGCCCAGCACCGTCCAGGGCGCTCCGCCGGTGAGTCCCGGCCGGATGGCCTCGCAGTCCCGGACGATGGAGTCGGCGCGGAAGAGCGCGAGGTGGTCGGCCTGCTCGCGGGGGCCGCCGCGCAGCGGGAGCGTCTGCCGGTTGGCGGGGGTGGACGCTCCGGTGCCGCGCTGGTCGAGGAGGAGGACGCGGAAGTCCTTCAGCGCCCGGTCGAGCCAAGCCTGACGGCCGACGAAACGATTCGCCCCGAAGCCGGGGCCACCCTGGAGGTAGACCATCCACGGCAGGTTCTGGTGCGCCTTGTCGCTCGCGACGACCTCGCGGGCGAACAGTTCGATGCTCTCGCCGGTCGGTCGTTCGTGGTCGAGAGGCACGGTGAAACGGTGGTCGGTGAGGACGACACCGGGCTGGCGATAGCTGACGGTCAACAGGTCTCCCGAGACGTACGGACTCCAGGCTGCGTCCCAGTTGAGCACATGCCGGACCGTCTCCGCGGCCCGGGGACCGGGAAAATGAACTGAACAGTGACTCAGCAGTCCGGTGGCGGGGAACTGAACCGCTGGTCAGCGCGCCGCCAGGCTGGAGTGGCGCACGACCAGCTCCGGCTGGAGCACGACCCGGCGGTGCTCGTGCGGCACGGGCGCGGTCTCCGCGTCGATCTCCTCCAGCAGCAGCTCCGCCGCGAGGGCGCCCATGGTCACGGCCGGCTGGCGCACGGAGGTGAGCGGGACGGCCGCCGCGGCGGCGAACTCGATGTCGTCGTAGCCGACGATCGCGAGGTCGTCGGGCACGCCGACACCGGCCGCGTACATGGCCTGTAGGACGCCGAGCGCGAGCAGGTCGTTGGCGCAGAAGACGGCGGTGGGCCGTTCGGCGAGGCCGAGGAGCCGGGCGCCCGCGTCGCGGCCCGCGGCCACGTCGAGGCGCTCGGTGGGCAGCTCGCGCAGGTTCTCCGGGCCGAGGCCCGCCTCGCGCAGGGCGTTCAGCGCACCCGTACGGCGGTCCCTCACCTGGCTGAGTCCGGGCGGGCCGCTGACGTACGCGATCGAGCGGTGCCCGGCGTCCACGAGGTGGCGGACGGCCAGTGCGCCGCCCGCCACGTCGTCGACCGAGACCGAGCACTCGGTGGTGCCCTCGGCGACCCGGTCGACCAGCACGAAGGGGATGCCGTTGCGGCGGAACGCCTCGATGTTGCGCCCGCTCGCGTCCGACGGCGTCAGCAGCACCCCGCGCACCCGCTGCTCGGCGAAGAGCGACAGGTAGTCGGCCTCCTCGCTCGGGGACTGCGCGCTGTTGCAGACCATCACCCCGAGTCCGGCCCCCCGGGCGGCGCGCTCGGCGCCGCGCGCGACGTCCACGAAGAACGGGTTGCCCATGTCGAGGACGAGCAGGCCCATGATCCGGCTGCGCCCGGCCCGCAGCTGGCGTGCCGACTCGCTGCGTACGTAGCCGAGCCGGTCTATGGCGGACTGGACGCGCGCCCGGGTCTCGGAGGCCACCGAGTCCGGGCGGTTGATCACGTTCGAGACCGTGCCGACGGAGACCCCGGCGGCACGGGCGACGTCCTTGATACCCACCGACTGGGCCATCAGGCGGGAACCTCCAGGAGAACGAGAAGCGGCAGGCCGGCCCTCAGATTACCCGCGGGCGGGCCCGGAACAGTGGTCATGAGGGCAGCCTGAGATCGATGACGCGCAGGGCCGACGTCGTGGTCCCGCCGGCCTTCTCCTGGTACATCACGGACAGCGTTCCGTCCTGTGGGACACGCGTCTCGTCGATCACGACCTCGCCGAAGGCGTTCAGTCCGCCGCCGTCGAACAGGAGCGTCCAGTCGGTGTGCCCGGAGGCCTTCGAGGCGCCCGCGATCCGTCCGAACGGAAGGATCGCGTAGGCGTTGTCGTACCGGTCCAGGACCAGCCTGGTGCGCTGGCTGGAGCCGAGCGGGACCGGGATCTCGGTCTTGGTCCAGCCGCCGGAGGAGACCTTGCGGAGGTGGAAGGCCCGGCCGTTCGCGGTGCGGTCCTTCACGTAGTCGGTGGTGCACTGCCCGAAGCGCCCGGGCACGTAGCTGATGATCGCGTGCGGCAGGCCCGCGGAGTCGGTGGCCTGGCTCTCCTGGTTCATCAGGGAGTGGTCGGGGCCGAGCGCGTCGACGACGAGTCCGGCGTCGGTGACGGCGACCGTGTCCGCGGTCCCGGTGGTGGCGACGAGGGTGCCCGCGTCGTTGCGCCAGGTGCGGCCCCGGTCGGTGGAGCAGACGTAGCCGGTGTCGTGGTTGGTGATGCCTCCGGCGCTGCACATCACGGCGGCGTTCTGCTCGCGCCAGGTGAAGAAGGAGTGCAGCCGGCCGTTCACGTCGTAGTCGATCCCGTGCAGGTACATGTTGCGGGCGGTGCTCGACCCGTGCGCGCTGGTGTAGGTCCCGGTGGAGGCGGACCACTCGCCGAGCGCGGTCCAGGACGAACCGTCGTACTCCGCCAGCGCGTTGCGCCCGTTCCCCGAGACACCGGCGCGGTAGCTGAGCTGGAGGCGGCCCTCGGGCGTCGTGACGAACTGCGGATAGGTGAACTGCGTGGTGAGCGCGAGACCGTCCAGGGAGGTCTGGACGGCCCCGAGGACGGCGGAGGTCCAGGCCGTCGAAGCCGGGTTGTCGAGCAGCCCGGCCACCGACTTGACGTAGAAGAAGCCGTCGCTGTGCGAGTCCATGTTCAGGTGCAGGCGGCCGTCGGTCCGGGAGACGCCCATGGAGATCACGTCGTGGGAGTCGTCGCTCTTGAGCTTGTGGCCGAGCGTGATCGTGGACCAGCTGCCGGCACCCAGTGCGCGGCGGGCGACGACCGCGCTGCGGTCGGCGGTGTACCAGGCCGCGTACTGGTGGCCGCGGTAGGTCAACAGGCCGTTCTTCTGGAACGAGTTGTTGTTGACCAGCCCGTCGTAGGAGACGAAGTAGAGGGCCCGGGGGTCGAGCAGGGTGGTGCCGGTCCGGGTGACGGAGGGGCCGGGGGCGGCCGCCCGGGCCCTCCCCGCCGTGAGGGCGGGCCCTGCCACGGCGCCCAGCAGGGCCGTCGTCAGTACGGTGCGTCGTCTCATGTACGGACTCCTCGATCGGACTGTGGACGGGCGGGTCGTGCTCGGACTGTGGGCGGGCGGGTCGTGCGGGGCGGGCCCGGTGAGGCGCTCCCTCCGGAACAGGCCGGGCCGGGCGGGTCAGGCGAGGTGGAAGACCTCGGTGAGGGGCTTCATGGCCTCGTCGGGGCGGGCGCCGTCGAGCGCGGTGAAGAACGGCGCCATCTCCGCCTGCCAGCGGGCGTTGACGTCGGTGGCCTCCATCGCGGCCCGCGCGGCCGCGAAGTCCTCGGTCTCCAGGTAGCCGACCAGCAGGCCGTCCTCGCGCAGGAAGAGCGAGTAGTTGTGCCATCCGGTGGCCGAGAGCGCCTCGCGCATCTCGGGCCACACGGCGGCGTGCCGCTCGCGGTACTCGTCGAGGCGGTCCGCACGGACCTTCAGCAGGAAGCACACCCGTTGCATCGATGACCCTCCGGGGCCTGGGGCCGGGCCGGCGCGAACGGTGGAGCACCGGCCCGGCGGGACGTCAGAAGTCGAACCGGTCGATGTTCTTCGCGTCGAAGACGGTGGGCTTGCCGAGGCTGATCACACCGTCCTTGCCGATGGTGAACGAGCCCATGTCACCGGCCTTGAAGGTCTCGCCCTCCTTGCCCGTGATCTGCCCCGAGGAGAGCGCCACGGCCGTGCGGGCGGCCAGCTCGCCGAGCTTGGCCGGGTCCCACAGCTCGAAGGCCTCGACGGTGCCGTTCTTGACGTACTTGCGCATGTCGTTGGGGGTGCCGAGGCCGGTCAGCTTGACCTTGCCCTTGTACTTGGAGCCGGACAGGTACTGGGCCGCCGCCTTGATGCCGACCGTGGTCGGGGAGATGATCCCCTTCAGGTCCGGGTGCTCCTGGAGCAGACCCTGCGTCTGCTGGAAGGACTGCTGGGCCTCGTCGTTGCCGTAGGCGACCTTGACCAGCTTGACGTCCTTGTACTTGGGGTCCTTCAGCTCGTCCTTCATGTAGTCGATCCAGGTGTTCTGGTTCGTCGCGGTCTGCGCGGCGGACAGGATCGCGATCTCGCCCTTGTAGCCGATCTGCTCGGCGAGCAGCTGCACCTCGGTGCGGCCCAGGTCCTCGGCGCTCGCCTGCGAGACGAAGGCGTTGCGGCAGCCGGTGTTGGTGTCGGAGTCGTAGGTGACGACCTTGATGCCGTTCTTCATCGCCTGCTTGAGCGCGGTGCACAGGGCGCCCGGGTCCTGCGCGGACACGGCCATTGCGTCGACCTGCTGCTGGGTGAGCGTGTTGACGTAACTCACCTGGCCGCTGGTGTCGGTGGCGCTGTTGGTTCCGACCTCCTTGTACTTCGAGCCCAGTTCGGTCAGCGCCTTCTCGCCGCCCTTGTCCGCGGAGGTGAAGTACGGGTTGTTGACCGCCTTGGGGAGGAAGCCGACGGTGAGGCCCTTCTTGGTGGCCGCGTTCGGGTCGGCCTTGGCGCCGGCGGCGGCGCCCGAGCCGCCCGAGTCCTTCACGTCGTCCTTGGTGGTGCCGCCGCAGGCGGTGACGGCCAGGGCGAGGGAGGTGACGGCGGCGAGTGCCGCGCAGGTGCGGCGGATCGATGACTTGCGCATGGGTGAGGGTTCCTTTACGAGGGTGAGCGGACCGAGGTGACGCGTACGAGGCTGAGCGGAGCGGACCGGGGTCACGGGACCGGCGTCGGGGCGGCGGCCCTGCGTCCCGCCCTCGCCACGGAGATCTGGCGCCCGACCCGGGGGCCGAGCACGGAGACGACCAGCAGGACGCCGGTGACGACGATCTGCGACTGCGCGGAGACGTTGAGGAGACTCATCACGTTCTGCAGCGCGCCGAGCAGGAAGACTCCCGCGATCGCGCCGCCGAGCGTGCCCTTGCCGCCGTCGAAGTCGATGCCGCCGAGCAGGACGGCGGCCACGACGGACAGTTCGAGCCCGGTGGCGTTGTCGTAGCGGGCGCTGGCGTAGTGCAGGGCCCAGAACACGCCCGTCAGGGAGGCCATGAATCCGGTCGCGACGAACAGGAGCAGCTTCTGCCGCTTGACCCGGATGCCGGCGAACCGGGCGGCCTCCTCGTTGGCGCCGATGGCGAACGCGGAGCGCCCGAAGGGGGTGGCGTGCAGCACGACCACGGCGACGGCGAGCAGCACCAGGAAGAGCGGGAACGCCCGGGGCACGAAGGTGTCCCCGATGCGTCCGGCCGCGAAGTCCTGGTACTGGACCGGGAAGTCGGTGACCGCGTCGGAGCCGAGCACGATCTGCGCGATGCCCCGGTAGGCGGCGAGCGTGCCGATGGTGACGGCCAGCGACGGCAGTCCGAGCCGGGTCACCAGCAGGCCGTTGACGAGCCCGCACACCACGCCGAGCACGAGGCACAGCGGGATGATCGTCTCGATCGCCATGCCCTGGTTCCACAGGGCTCCCATGACCGATCCGGAGAGCCCGGCCGTGGAGGCGACGGACAGGTCGATCTCGCCGGCCACCACGAGCAGGGTCATGGGCAGGGCGATCAGCGCGATCGGCAGGGTGTTGCCGATCAGGAACGACAGGTTGAGCGCGTTGCCGAAGCCGTCCACGAAGGAGAAGGAGAAGAGCAGCAGGACGACGAGGAGGGCTCCGACGACCGTGTCCCAGCGGACGGCGCGCGAGAGGGCGGAGTCAGCCATGGCGGGCGTTCCTCTTCTTCAGTGCGGAGGCCACGCGCAGCGCGACGACCCGGTCGACCGCGATGGCGAGGATGAGCAGGACGCCGTTGATGGCGAGCACCCAGACGGAGCTGACGCCGAGGGCGGGCAGGACGCTGTTGACGGAGGTGAGCAGCAGGGCGCCGAGCGCGGCTCCGTAGACGCTGCCGGAGCCGCCGGTGAAGACGACGCCGCCGACCACGACCGCGCTGACGACGGTGAGTTCGTAGCCGTTGCCGGTGCCGGAGTCGACGTTGCCGAACCGGGCGAGGTACAGGGCGCCGGCGAGTCCGGCGAGGGCGCCGCAGACGACGTAGGCGGTCAGGATGCGCCTTCGGACCGGGATGCCGGCCAGGCGCGCGGCCTCCGGGTTCGAGCCGAGCGCGTAGAGTTCGCGGCCGCTGCCGAAGTGCTTGAGGTAGTACGCGGCGACCACGAGGACGGCCAGGGCGATCAGCGCGAGGTAGGGGACCGCGGAGATGCCGCCGGAGCCGAAGTCGACGAAGCCGCCGGGGAGATCGGCCGCCGTGATCTGGCGGGAGCCGACCCAGATGGAGTCGATGCCGCGGATGATGTAGAGCGTGCCGAGGGTGACGACGAGGGCGGGGACCTGGCCGAGGCTGACGAGCAGCCCGTTGACCAGTCCGCAGCCGACGCCGAGCAGCACCGCGAGGAGCACCGCGAGGACGGGGTCGCCGCCGCCCTGGAGGCAGGTGCCGGCCGCGAAGGCGCTGATGCCGAGGGTCGAGCCGACCGACAGGTCGACGTTGCGGGTGATGACGACGAGGGACTGGCCGGTGGCGACCAGCACGAGGATGGTCGCGTTGAGCAGCAGGTCCTTGATGCCCTGCTCGGACAGGAACTCGCTGTTGCCCGTCTGGGTGACGGCGATCATCACCAGGAAGACGGCCAGGATGGCGAGTTCGCGCATCTTGAAGACACGGTCCACCAGCCGGGTGCCGCTCGACCTGGGCACCTCGGCGGCGGGGGCGGGGGTGGGCGCGGTGACCGTCATGCGGCGGCCCTCCCGGTGGCAGCGGCCATCACGGATTCCTCGGTGGCTTCGGAGCGTGGGATCTCGGCGGTGAGCCGGCCCTCGTGCATGACGAGCACGCGGTCGGCCATGCCGAGGATCTCGGGCAGGTCGGAGGAGATCATCAGGACGGCCACGCCGTCGGCCGCGAGCTGGGACAGCAGCCGGTGCACCTCGGCCTTGGTGCCGACGTCGATGCCGCGGGTGGGCTCGTCGACGATCAGCACCTTGGGGCCGGTGGCCAGCCACTTGGCGAGGACCACCTTCTGCTGGTTGCCGCCGGAGAGCGTGGAGACGGTGTCGGCGATCCGGGCGTACTTCACCTGGAGCCTGACCGCCCAGTCGAGGGAGCGGCTGCGTTCGGCCCCGCGGTCCATCAGCCCCGCCCTGACGGTGGCGCGCAGGCCGGTCAGGCCGATGTTGCGCTCGATGGACATGTCCATCACCAGGCCCTGGGCGCGCCGGTCCTCGGGGACGAGGGCGAGTCCCGCGGCCATGGCCGTGGAGGGGGCGCCGTTGGTCAGCCTGCGTCCCTCGACCTCCACCTCTCCGGCGTCCCAGCGGTCCACGCCGAACACCGACCGGGCGACCTCCGTGCGGCCGGCGCCGACGAGACCGGCGAGTCCGACGATCTCGCCGCGCCGGACCTCGAAGGAGACGTCGGTGAAGACGCCCTCGCGGGTCAGCCGGCGCACGCTCAGGGCGACCTCGCCCGCCTCGACGTCCTGCTTGGGGTAGAGCTCGTCGAGGTCGCGGCCGACCATCCGGCGCACCAGGTCGTCCTCCGTCATGCCCTCCAGCGGCTCGCTGGAGATCAGAGCCCCGTCGCGCAGGGTCGTGACGCGCCCGCAGATCTGGAAGATCTCCTCCAGCCGGTGCGAGATGAACAGCACCGCGGAGCCCTGTTCGCGCAGGGTTCGGACCACTCCGAAGAGGCGGGCCACCTCGCTTCCGGTGAGGGCGGCGGTCGGCTCGTCCATGATCAGGACGCGGGCGTCGAAGGAGAGCGCCTTGGCGATCTCCACGATCTGCTGGTCGGCGATGGACAGTCCGCGCGCCGGGCGCTCGGGGTCGAGCTCGACCCCGAGGCGCTTCATGAGGGCCGCCGTCGCCGCACGGGTGGCCTTGTGGTCGATGCGGCCGAGGGCCCGCCGGGGCTGACGGCCCATGAAGATGTTCTCGGCGATGGAGAGGTCGGGGAAGAGCGTCGGCTCCTGGTAGATCACCGCGATGCCCGCGTCACGGGCGTCGGCGGGGCCGTGGAAGACGGTGGGCGCGCCGTCCAGCAGTACCTGGCCGGCGTCCGGTCGGTGCACGCCGGCGAGCGTCTTGATGAGGGTCGACTTGCCCGCGCCGTTCTCTCCGGCGAGCGCGTGCACCTCGCCGGGGAACAGTTCCAGGGACACGTCCCGCAGGGCGCGTACGGCGCCGAAGGACTTCGAGATGTCCTTCAGCGCCAGCACCGGGGCCGGACCCGCGTCGGACGGGTGGGTCATGAGGGGCTCCTCGACGACGCCGGCGGGACGGCCCCACAACGTCGTGAAAGGTTTCAATTGGGTTGCCGGGACGTTAGACACGCCGCCCAGGTCACGTCAATGGGTTCGCGTCGAAATTCTTCGGCGGCCTTCTGTCACAACAGGGACACGGCGAAAGGCCCCGGCCGGAGGGGTTGACAGCCCTTCGGGGTGCTCATAGCTTCAGCCTCTGAATCGTTTCAGAGAGTGTGTTCGGCACGCTCGGCGAGCAGCACGGGCGGACGTCCCGCGGGGCGTCCTCGGACACCGCCCTCGAACGGTTCAGGAAGCCCTCGTACAAGCCGTCCCATTCGAAGTCGTAGGAGTCCCGAAGTGACCGAGTTCGCCGCGGTGAAGGCCGCGCTCAAGACCCAGGCCGTCGAGACGCCGTCGTGGGCGTACGGGAACTCGGGAACCCGGTTCAAGGTGTTCGCTCAACCGGGCGTGCCCAGGAACCCGCGGGAGAAGCTGGACGACGCGGCCAAGGTGCACGAGTTCACCGGCGTGGCCCCGACCGTCGCGCTGCACATCCCCTGGGACAGGACCGACGACTACGCGGCGCTCGCCGAGCACGCCGAGGAGCGCGGCCTGAGGCTGGGCGCGATCAACTCCAACACCTTCCAGGACGACGACTACCGGCTCGGCTCCGTCTGCCACCCGGACGCGGCGGTGCGCCGCAAGGCCGTCGGCCATCTGCTCGAATGCGTCGACATCATGGACGCGACGGGTTCGCGGGACCTGAAGCTGTGGTTCGCCGACGGGACGAACTATCCCGGCCAGGACGACCTGCGCGAGCGCCAGGACCGGCTGGCGGAGGCCCTGGCGCAGGTCTACGAACGGCTCGGCGACGACCAGCGGATGCTGCTGGAGTACAAGTTCTTCGAACCCGCCTTCTACGCGACCGACGTCCCGGACTGGGGCACCGCGTACGCGCACTGCCTCAAGCTCGGCCCCAAGGCGCGGGTCGTGGTCGACACCGGCCACCACGCGCCCGGCACCAACATCGAGTTCATCGTCGCCACCCTGCTGCGCGAGGACAAGCTCGGCGCCTTCGACTTCAACTCCCGCTTCTACGCCGACGACGACCTGATGGTGGGCGCGGCCGACCCCTTCCAGCTGTTCCGGATCATGTACGAGGTGATCCGCGGCGGCGGCCTCACCCCGGACGTCGCCTTCATGCTCGACCAGTGCCACAACATCGAGGCGAAGATCCCGGCGATCATCCGGTCCGTGATGAACGTCCAGGAGGCCACCGCCAAGGCCCTCCTCGTCGACCGCACCGCGCTCGCCGAGGCCCAGCGGGGCGGGGACGTGCTGGCCGCGAACGCGGTGCTGATGGACGCCTACAACACGGACGTACGTCCGCTGCTCGCCGAGGTCCGCGGGGAGCTGGGACTCGACCCCGACCCGGTGGCGGCGTACCACCGGTCCGGCTACGCGGAGCGGATCGCCGCGGAGCGGGTCGGGGGGACGCAGGCGGGGTGGGGGGCCTAGGGGGCGTGCGGGTCGGCCGGGATGGGCCGCCTTGTCGCGCCGGGCCGGCGGTCCTGCGTGTCGCCTCGGGCGGTCGTCCTGCCGGGTCGCATCTGCCGCGTGCGGTGGGTCCGCGGAGCGCGGGTGGCGTCGTGGCCGGTCGCGCAGCTCCCCGCGCCCCCGGGCCGCGCTCCCCCTCCCCTCGTTCCCGCGGACACGGCATCGCACAGTTCTCCGCGCCCCTGACGGGGCACCCACCCTGCTCCCCTCCCCTCCCCTCCCCTCCCCTCCCCTCCGAAGGATCTGGACCATGGCACCCCATCCCGAAGCCGCCGCTCTGCTGGCCCGGTCGCGCCGGCTCGGCGCCGATCCGCGCAACACCAACTACGCCGGCGGCAACGCCTCCGCGAAGGGCACCGGCAGCGACCCCGCGACCGGGGGTGACGTCGAGCTGATGTGGGTGAAGGGGTCCGGCGGGGACCTCGGCACCCTCACCGAGGACGGGCTCGCGGTGCTGCGCCTGGACCGGCTGCGCGCGCTGGTGGACGTGTACCCGGGCGTCGAGCGCGAGGACGAGATGGTCGCCGCGTTCGACTACTGCCTGCACGGCAAGGGCGGCGCCGCGCCCTCCATCGACACCGCGATGCACGGACTCGTCGACGCCGCCCATGTCGACCACCTGCACCCCGACTCGGGGATCGCGCTCGCCTGCGCGGCCGACGGGGAGAAGCTGACCGCGGAGTGCTTCGGCGACCAGGTGGTGTGGGTCCCGTGGCGCCGGCCCGGATTCCAGCTCGGCCTGGACATCGCGGCGGTCAAGGAGGCCGACCCGCGGGCGATCGGCTGTGTCCTGGGCGGCCACGGCATCACCGCCTGGGGCGCCACCGCCGAGGAGTGCGAGCGCAACTCACTGCACATCATCCGCACCGCCGAGGCGTTCCTGGAGGAGAAGGGCAAGGCCGAGCCGTTCGGTCCCGTCCTGGAGGGCTACGACGCCTTGCCCGAGGCCGAGCGCCGCGAGCGTGCCGCCGCACTCGCGCCCCACGTGCGCGGCATCGCCTCCCAGGACCGTCCGCAGGTCGGCCACTTCACCGACTCCGACGTGGTGCTCGACTTCCTCGCCCGCGCCGAGCACCCGCGCCTGGCCGCACTGGGCACCTCCTGCCCCGACCACTTCCTGCGCACCAAGGTCCGCCCGCTGGTGCTGGACCTGCCGCCGGCCGCGCCGCTGGAGGACGCGATCGCCCGGCTGAAGGAGCTGCACGCCGCCTACCGCGAGGAGTACACCGCCTACTACCGGCGGCACGCCGAGCCCGACTCCCCCGCGATGCGCGGCGCCGACCCCGCGATCGTGCTGGTCCCCGGCGTCGGCATGTTCTCCTTCGGCAAGGACAAGCAGACGGCGCGGGTGGCGGGCGAGTTCTACGTCAACGCGATCAACGTGATGCGCGGGGCCGAGGCCGTCTCGACGTACGCGCCGATCGAGGAGTCGGAGAAGTTCCGCATCGAGTACTGGACCCTGGAGGAGGCCAAGCTCCGGCGGATGCCGAAGCCCGAGCCGCTCGCCACCCGGGTCGCCCTGGTCACGGGCGCGGGCAGCGGGATCGGCCGGGCGATCGCGGAACGGCTGGTGGCCGAGGGCGCGTGCGTCGTGGTCGCCGACCTGAACACCGAGGGGGCCGAGCGGGTCGCCGCCGGACTCGGAGGCCCCGACAAGGCCGTCGCCGTCGGCGTGGACGTCACCTCCGAGGAACAGATCACCGAGGCGTTCAAGGCAGCGGTACTGGCCTTCGGCGGCGTCGACCTGGTGGTCAACAACGCGGGCATCTCCATCTCCAAGCCGCTGCTGGAGACCACCGCGAGGGACTGGGACCTCCAGCACGACATCATGGCCCGCGGCTCCTTCCTCGTCTCGCGCGAGGCGGCCCGGGTCATGACCGCGCAGAAGCTGGGCGGCGACATCGTCTACATCGCCTCCAAGAACGCCGTCTTCGCCGGCCCGAACAACATCGCCTACTCCGCCACCAAGGCCGACCAGGCTCACCAAGTACGGCTTCTGGCAGCCGAGCTGGGCGAGCACGGCATCCGGGTCAACGGTGTCAACCCGGACGGGGTCGTGCGCGGGTCGGGCATCTTCGCGGGCGGCTGGGGAGCGCAGCGGGCGGCGACGTACGGCATCGAGGAGGAGAAGCTCGGCGAGTTCTACGCCCAGCGGACCATCCTCAAGCGGGAGGTGCTCCCGGAGCACGTCGCGGCGGCCGTGTTCGCCCTGACGGGCGGGGACCTGACGCACACCACGGGCCTGCACGTCCCCGTCGACGCCGGCGTCGCCGCCGCCTTCCTGCGATGACGGCGCCGAAGTCGTTCGCCGCGGTCGACCTCGGCGCGTCCGGCGGACGCGTCATGGTCGGCCGGGTGGGCGAGAACACCCTCGAACTGGCAGAGGCCCACCGCTTCCCCAACCGGCCCGTCCGCACGCCCGAAGGACTGCGCTGGGACGTCCTCGCGCTGTACGCGGGCGTCCTCGACGGGCTGCGCGCGGCCGGCCGGGTCGACTCCGTGGGCATCGACAGCTGGGCGGTGGACTACGGCCTGCTGGACGCGGACGGAGCTCTGCTCGGCAACCCGGTGCACTACCGCGACGCCCGCACCGAGGGGATCGCGGAGAAGGTGTGGGCGAGCGTGCCCGCCGCCGAGCTGTACGCGGCCACGGGATTGCAGTACGCGCCCTTCAACACCCTGTACCAGCTGACGGCCGCCCGCGCCTCGGCCCAACTCGCCTCCGCCAGACACTTGTTGCTGATCCCCGATCTGCTGGCGTACTGGCTCACGGGCGAGATGGGCACCGAGCTCACCAACGCCTCCACCACGCAGTTGATCGATCCGGGGACCCGCGACTGGTCGTACGGCCTCGCGGAGCGGCTCGGCGTCGACCTGCGGCTGTTCCCGCCGCTGCGCCGTCCCGGCGACCCGGCCGGGACCCTGCTGCCGCACGTGCTGGACGAGACCGGAACGGCCGGCCCGGTGCCGGTGACGACGGTCGGCTCGCACGACACGGCCTCGGCGGTGGCCGCCGTTCCCGCGACCGGGGAGAAGTTCGCCTACATCTGCACCGGCACCTGGTCGCTCGCGGGCCTGGAGCTGGACGCGCCCGTCCTCACCGAGGCGAGCCGGGCCGCCAACTTCACCAACGAACTGGGCCTGGACGGCACGGTCCGCTATCTGCGCAACATCATGGGCCTGTGGCTGCTCCAGGAGTGCGTACGGGAGTGGGGCGACCCCGACCTGGGTGAACTCCTCGCGGCCGCGGCCGAGGTGGCGCCGCTGCGGTCCGTCGTGGACGCGGGCGACGCGGCGTTCCTCGCGCCGGGCCGGATGCCGTCGCGGATCGCCGACGCCTGCCGGGCCTCGGGGCAGCCGGTCCCGGAATCCCGTGCCGAGATCACCCGCTGCGTCCTCGACTCCCTCGCGCTCGCGCACCGCCGCGCGATCGAGCGGGCCCGGTCCCTCACCGGCCGTCCGGTCGACGTCGTGCACATCGTCGGCGGCGGCACCCGCAACGAACTGCTGTGCCGGCTCACCGCCGACGCCTGCGGGCTGCCGGTCGTGGCGGGCCCCGCGGAGGCCGCCGCGCTCGGCAACGTCCTCGTCCAGGCACGGGCGCACGGGCTGGTCGGCGACCGTGCCGAGATGCGCGATCTGGTGGCGCGCACCCAGCCGCTCCGCCGCTACGAGCCGCGGGGCGACACGGCGGCGTGGCGGGCGGCCGAGGCGAGGCTCGGCACACCGTGAGGACCGCTCCGCGAAGGCCGCACCGCGCGGCACCCGCCGGGGGAGGCGTGCGGTGGACACCACGGGGCTCGTGCCGCGAGGGGCCGCACACCGTGACGCGCGCGGCGGGACCCGCCGTCCGGACGGCGGGCGCGCGCCGCCTTCCGGGGGCGCGCCCGCCACGTACCCTGCACCCGTCCATGAACCGTCCCGAGGAGCCGCGATGCGCGTCGCCCTGTTCCTGACCTGTGTCAACGACACGCTGTATCCGGACACCGGCCGTGCCGTGGTGGACCTGCTGACCAGACTGGGTGTCGAGGTCGACTTCCCCATGGGACAGACCTGTTGCGGCCAGGCGCACTACAACACCGGGTACCGCCATGAGGCCGAGCCGCTCGCCCGGCGTTTCGCCGAGGTGTTCGGGGAGTACGAGGCGATCGTGACGCCGTCCGGATCGTGCGGGGCGATGGTGCGGGAGCTGTATCCACGGATGGGTGAACGGGCCCGTGCGGAAGGACGCGGCGACACCCTGGCGAGGACGCTGGCGCCGGTCGTGCCGAAGACGTACGAGCTCACCGAGTTCCTGGTCGACGTCCTCGGTGTGACGGACGTCGGCGCGTACTACCCGCACACCGTGACCTATCACCCCACCTGTCACGGGCTGCGCGGTCTGGGGCTCGGTGACCGGCCGCGCCGACTGCTCCGGGCCGTCGGGGGACTTGAGCTGCGGGAGCTGCCCGGCGCCGAGGAGTGCTGCGGTTTCGGCGGCACCTTCGCCCTCAAGAACTCCGACGTCTCCGCGGCGATGGGGGCCGACAAGGTGCGCAACGCCGAGTCGACGGGCGCCGAGGTGCTGTGCGCCGCGGACAACTCGTGCCTGATGCACATCGGCGGCACGATGGGCCGTCTCAGGACGGGGATGCGGCCCGTGCACATCGCGGAGATCCTGGCGAGCACGGAAGCGCGTCCGCGGGCGGGCACGGAAGCGGGTCCGGCGGGCACGGGAGCGATCGCCGGAGCGGGCTCGCGAGCGAACGGGACGGAGGAGCCGAAGGCATGAGTGGAACGTTCATCGGTATGCCGGCCTTCCCGAAGGCGGCGCACGAGGCCGTGAACAACGCGACCCTGCGCGGCAATCTGCGTCACGCCACCCACACGATCCGCGCCAAGCGCGCCAAGGCGGTCGCCGAGGTCTCCGACTGGGCGGAGCTGCGCGAGGCGGGCAAGCGGATCAAGGACCACACGCTCCGTCACCTCGACCGGTACCTCGTGCAGTTGGAGGAGTCGGTGACCGCGGCCGGTGGTGTCGTGCACTGGGCCGCCGACGCCGAGGAGGCCAACCGCATCGTCACGGACCTGGTCAGGGCGACCGGCGAGAGCGAGGTCGTCAAGGTCAAGTCGATGGCCACGCAGGAGATCGGGCTCAACGAGGCGCTGGAGGCCGCGGGCATCCGCGCGTACGAGACCGATCTCGCCGAACTCATCGTGCAGTTGGGCAAGGACCGGCCCTCCCACATCCTCGTCCCGGCGATCCACCGCAACCGCGGCGAGATCCGTGACGTCTTCGTCCGCGAGATGGGCGCCTGGGGCCGGGCGGCGCCCGAGGGACTGACCGACACGCCCGCCGAACTGGCCGAAGCGGCACGCCTGCACCTGCGCGAGAAGTTCCTGCGCGCCAAAGTCGGTGTCTCCGGAGCCAACTTCATGGTCGCCGAGACCGGCACGCTCGTGGTCGTCGAGTCCGAGGGCAACGGCCGGATGTGCCTGACGCTCCCCGAGACCCTGATCTCGGTCGTCGGCATCGAGAAGGTCGTTCCGGCCTGGCGGGACCTGGAGGTGTTCCTACAGACCCTGCCCCGCTCCTCGACGGCCGAGCGCATGAACCCGTACACCTCGATGTGGACGGGCACCACGGACGGGGACGGCCCCCGGACCTTCCATCTGGTCCTGCTGGACAACGGCCGCACCGACACGCTCGCCGACGAGGTGGGGCGCCAGGCCCTGCGCTGCATCCGCTGCTCGGCGTGCCTCAACGTCTGCCCGGTGTACGAGCGGGCGGGCGGCCACGCCTACGGCTCCGTCTACCCGGGCCCGATCGGCGCCATCCTCAGCCCCCAACTGCGCGGCACCGCGAGCGAGATCGACGCCTCCCTGCCGTATGCGTCGTCGCTGTGCGGTGCCTGCTACGACGTCTGTCCGGTCGCGATCGACATCCCCGAGGTCCTCGTGCACCTGCGGGAGAGGATCGCGCAGGGGGGACGGGCGACCCGGAACGGCGACACGGTCGTGCTGAGGCCGGCCAAGGGGCACGCCGCCGAGCGGGCGGCGATGCGCGCGGCGCGCTGGGCGTTCGACCGTCCCGGTGCCCTGCGCGCCGGGCAGCGGCTGGCGTCCGGGACCCGCCGCTTCCACCCGCGGACCCTGCCGGGGCCCGGCCGGGCGTGGAGCGGGACCCGTGAACTGCCCGCGGTCCCGGCGGAATCGTTCCGCGCGTGGTGGCAACGCACGCGGGGCGGAAAGGACGTGACGGAATGAGCAGCAGGGACCTGGTCCTCGGCCGGGTGCGCCGGGCCCTCGCGGACGTTCCGGGGGAGGACGGCGCTCCCCCGGAACCCGGGCCGCCGGACGGGGACCCCTCGTACGAGCGGGCCGTCGGCCGGAGCTATCTGCGCGAGCACGGTGCGCGGAGTGTCGCGCGGACGGTGGACCTCCTCGCGGAGAACCTGGCGGACTACCGGGCGGTCGTGCACCGCGCGACGGAGGAGGAACTGCCCGGTCTCGTCGCGCGGTTGCTCGCCCGGCGCGGGTCCCGGCACGTGCTCGTGCCTCCGGGGCTCCCGCCCGCGTGGTTGTCGGCCGCGGATCCCGTCCGGGTCCACGACCGTGCCGTGAGCACGCCCCGTGAACTCGACGAGGTGGAGAGCGTGGTGACCGGCTGCGCCGTCGCGATCGCCGAGACCGGCACGATCGTCCTCGACGGCGGCCCGGACCAGGGCCGCCGCCGGATCACCCTGATCCCGGACCACCACATCTGTGTCGTCCGGGTCCCCGGCCAGGTGGTGGCCTCCGTCCCCCAGGCGCTCGAACGCCTGGACCCGGCACGGCCCTTGACCTGGATCTCGGGCCCGTCCGCCACCAGCGACATCGAACTGGACCGGGTGGAGGGGGTGCACGGTCCGCGCACCCTGGAGGTGGTGCTGGTGAGCGAGGGCTGACGAGGACGGCGCGGGGCTCTGGACACATCCGGCAGAGTCCCTCGGACCGCGGTCCGAGGTGCGCTCGCGCGACCCGGCCGACGAGCCGTCCGCGCCCCCTTCCCGTGTCACCACGATCATGGGTACACGATCTCCCCGCCGCTCCTCCGGGTGGCGCCGTGTCCGCCGTGCGGCACGCGAGCGGGCGCACGCTCCGTCCGCGGCGTCCGCCTCGGCTCGCCGCGGACCGGGGCGGACGCCGTCTCCGGCCGGGCTCCGTCACCTCACCGCTCGCTCCGGTCAGCGCACCCTTCCGCGCGGCTTCAGCGGCAGCGGGGGCAGTTCCGGGGCCAGGAGCGGCACACCGTCGTACCCCTTCACCTCACCGAAGCGCGCGCCCTTGGCCCAGTCCTCCCGGGCCTGTTCGATCTCCTGCTGGGTGCGGCCGATGAAGTTCCACCACATGATCAGCTCCTCCTCGAACGGCTCACCGCCCAGCAGCATGAGGCCCGCGTCGCTCCCGGCGCGCAGCGGGAGCTCGGTGCGGCCGCAGCCGAGGTAGAGCATGGAACCGGGGAGCACCGGTACGCCGTCGACCTCGGCCTCGCCGGACATGGAGAGGACGGCGTACTCGAAGTCGGGCTCCAGCGGCAGTCGTACGTCCGCGCCGCTCGCGAGGGCCAGGTCGGCGCCGACGATCGGCGTGTACGTCGTACCGGGCGAGGCCGTGCCGTCGAGCGCGCCCAGCAGGAGCGTGGCCCGCAGGCCGGGGGCGGTGACGACGGGCAGTTCGGCGTGGTGTTCGAAGTGCGGGTCGGTGTGCCGGTGACTGTCCGGCAGCGCGACCCAGAGCTGGGCGCCGTGCAGCAGACGGGAGTGGGCGCGGGGGCTCTCCTCCGAGTGGCTGATGGCGCGGCCCGAGGTCATGAGGCCGAGTTCGCGGGGGCGGATCGTCTGGAGACTGCCCGTGGAGTCGCGGTGCAGGACCTCGCCCTCGTGCAGCCAGCTGACGGTCTGCAGACCCATGTGCGGGTGCGGCGGGACCTGCATGCCGGGCTCGTCGGCGATGTCGTCGGGACCGTAGTGATCGACGAAGCACCACGCGCCGACCATGCGCCGGCCCAGATTGGGCAGCAGACGGCGGACCTCGCTGGACTCGCCGAGCTTGACCCGGCGGGGGCTGAGGAGTTCGCGCACCGGCTCGGCCACCACGAACCCGCGGCCACCGCAGGGGGCGGGAACCGCCTCCCGATCAAGATTGCTCATGACGCACAACCTAGTCCCGCCGGAGGCTTCTCGTCAGGCCATCGATCCGCCCATTCGGGGACACTCGGCCCGGAACCGGCACGGTGGCCGGGCCCCCGGTCCACGGATCACGACCCACGAAAACAGTAGCCATGGACATAGTAGCCATGTACTGTTTCTCGCATGAGTTCAGCGAAGTCGGTTTCCGAGAACGCCACGCCGGGATTCCTCGTCTGGCGCCTGTCGACGAAGTGGCGCGTAGCGGTGGACCGGGCCGTGGGCCCGCTGGGCCTGACGCACGCGCAGTACTCGCTGGTGGCGTCGCTGTACGGCATGCACCGGGCCGGAGAGCACCCCAGTCAGCGCCGGCTCGCCGACCACACCGGACTCGAACCGCTCTACGTCTCGAAACTGGCCCGCTCCCTGGAGGCGGCGGGACTTCTCGACCGCACCCGGGATCCGGCCGACCCCCGCGCGGTGCGGCTGACCCTCACCGACGACGGGCGCGAGATCACCCTCCGCGCCGTCTCCGTGGTCCAGGACCTGCTGGAGCGGCTCCTCGAACCACTGGGCGGGCTCGGCGGCGAACGCGCACGGGCGTTCGGCCACGAGCTGGCCGTCCTGCTCGAGGTGCCGCTCGACGTACCGCTCGATCCGCACGCCGGAGCCGGACCGCGCTCCGGCGGGACTTCACCACCTTCCGCAGAGGTTTCACCCGAGGAGCAGCCATGACCACCCCTGTCGCCCCTTTCGACGGCCGGGCCATCGGCCTCGCCCACTACGCGAGCCGCGCCGCCCTGGAGCGGGTGCTGGCCCGCAGCGGCACCACCTTCGAGCAGTCGGTGGCCCTGCGGGCCGCGTCCGGCGACGGCGGGACCGTCGAGCGGGCCCTGGTCGTCGACCGGCTCACCGACGGCCTGAAGATCGACGAGTCGGCGGCCCTGCGGACCGTCGGGGAACTCACGGCCCGGGGGCTCCTGGAGGAGCCGGCACCCGAGCGGGTGTCCCTGACGGACGCCGGCCGGGAGCTGTTCACGTCGATCCGCACCGCGGGCGAGGAGATCGCGGCCCGGGTGTACGCCGGGATCCCGGCCGAGGACCTGGCCGTCGTCGCACGCGTGCTGGCCCTGGTGACGGAGCGGGCCGACGCGGAACTCGCCTAGGGCGTGTTCCGGCTCGCCTAGGGCGTGTTCCGGCACGGAGCGACGTTCCCGCACCCTCGAAAACTTGTGGAATATTCAACCGATCCTCGTGGTTGTGGCCGCCGAAGGAGGTCAGTGGTGGACATGACGTACTACGACCACGGGACGGCCGCGGAGCGCTGGGAGCGGGGGCGGATGTTCTTCGAGGCCAAGGACTACGCGGCGGCCGCGCGCGTCCTGGGCGGACTGGTCGAGGAGGTGCCGGAGCAGACCGGACCCCGGCTGCTGCTGGCGCGCTCCTACTACCACTCCGCCCAACTGAGCCGCGCCGAGAGCGAGTTGCGCACCCTCGTGGAACTCGACCCGGTCGAGCACTACGCCCGCCTGATGCTGGGCCGCACCCTCCAGCGCCTCGGCCGCCCCGAGGAGGCCGCCTCCCACCTGCGGATCGCGGCCGCGCTCGGGGGCGAGTTCGAGGAGGCTTGACCGGTACGGCCCCGGTGGCCCCGGGGCCGTACCGGTGGGATCGAGGTGGCCTGCGCCACGCGGGGAAAGTCGGTGCGCTCCCCTCGTGCCGCCTCGATCACCCTGATCCGGCTTGGCATCCTGGCGGGATGGCATCCGAACGTGACCGCAGCACCCGGCACATCCCCTTGGGCGACCTGGTCGAAGAACTCCTCGGTCACGAGGGGCCGTTGCCGATCGTCGCGGCCGGTGACCCCGTGCTGCGCCGGGGCACGGAACCGTTCGACGGGCAGCTGGACCCGGCGCTGCTGGCCCGGTTCGTCGCCGCCCTGCGCGCAACGATGCACGCCGCGCCGGGCGTCGGTCTGGCCGCGCCCCAGGTCGGTGTGCCGCTGCGGATCGCCGTCATCGAGGATCCCGCGCCGGTTTCGGACGAGGTGCGGCTCGTACGCGGACGGGTGCCGCAGCCGTTCCGGGTGCTGGTCAATCCCTCGTACGACGGGATCGGCCCGCAGCGGGCGGCGTTCTTCGAGGGCTGCCTCAGCGTTCCGGGCTGGCAGGCCGTGGTGGCCCGGCACGCGGAGGTGCGGCTGACGGCGCTGGACGAGCACGGACGCGCTGTCGACGAGGTGTTCGGCGGGTGGCCCGCGCGCATCGTCCAGCACGAGACGGACCACTTGGACGGCATGCTCTACCTCGACCGCGCGGAGCCGCGCTCGCTGTCCTCGAACCAGGCGGCGGCGGAACTCTGGTCCCAGCCGACGCCGGAGCGGGCCGCCGAGGTGCTCGGCTTCACCCTGCCGGACTGATGCCCGGGCCCCGCCCGGTCCCGCTCCGCCCCGGGCAGCACGGCACCCTCGGGCCACGCCCGGCCGCGGACTCCGCGTCACCTCCGGCCCCGGCCACGCCCGGCCGTCGGCTTCGTCCGCCGGGCGGGCGACCAGGATCGCCCGGCAGACGTTCGCCGGTCGGTCCCGGCCCCTGCTCCTCCGGGCCGCCCCTTGCCGGTGATGCTCCGCTCCACCCCTGCCGGGTGCTGCGCCGGGCCGCCCCGGCGGAAAGGCCGCCGGGACGGCCCGGCCGATAAATCACAGGCGCTCCGCCTCCCGTCCGGATAACCTGCGGGCATGTCTACGCCCCGCGTCTCTTAGCTCGAGGACCCGCTTCCACGCCACACGTGTGTCCTCGAGCCGATTGACTTCTGGAGCGTTTCCCCATGATCACCGTTCGCGGTGTCGACGTGCGCGTCGGCGCCCGTCTGCTGCTGTCCGACATCTCCTTCACCGTCTCCCCCGGCGACCGCATCGGCCTGGTCGGCCGCAACGGCGCCGGCAAGACCACCCTGCTGAGCACCCTCGCGGGGCAACGGTCTCCCGCCGCCGGTTCCGTCTCCCGCACCGGAGCGGTCGGTCACCTCGCCCAGGACCCGCGCGCGGCGGACCCCACGATCACGGTCACCGCCCGGATCCTGTCCGCCCGGGGTCTCGACCGTGCCGTACGGGCCCTGCGGGCGGCCGAGACCGCGATGGCCGACGGATCCGAACGCGCGATGAACGCCTACGCGCGCGCCGAGGCCGAGTTCCAGGCGCGCGGCGGGTACGCGGCCGAGGCCGAGGCGGCCCGGGTCGCCGCGGGTCTCGGTCTGCCGGCCCGGGTGATGGACCAGCCGATCGGCACCCTGTCCGGCGGACAGCGGCGGCGCGTCGAACTGGCGCGCATCCTCTTCTCGGACGACGACACCCTGCTCCTCGACGAGCCGACGAACCATCTGGACGCCGACTCGGTCGCCTGGCTGCGCGGTTTCCTGGCGAGCCGTCGGGCAGGGATCGTCCTCATCAGTCACGACACCTCCCTGCTGGCCGACGTGGTCAACCGCGTCTTCCACCTGGACCCGCACCGCGCCACGCTCGACGTCCACAACACCGGCTGGGCGGCCTACCTCGCCCAGCGCGAGGCCGACGAGCGACGACGGGCCCGGGAGCGCGCGAACGCCGAGCGCAAGGCGGCGGCCCTGCACGCGCAGGCCGACAAGATGCGCTCGCACGTGGCGACCGCCGTGGCCGCCAGGAACATGGACCGCCGCGCCGACCGCCTGCTCGCCGGACTGGAACCGGTCCGGCGGACGGAGAAGGCGGCCCGGATCCGGCTGCCCGAACCGGCCCCGTGCGGACGGATGCCGCTCGGCGCGGTCGCGCTGGCCAAGTCGTACGGCACGCTGCGCGTCCTCGCGGGCGTCGACCTCGCCGTCGACCGGGGCAGCCGTCTGGTGATCCTCGGCCCGAACGGCTCGGGCAAGACCACGTTGCTGCGGCTGCTCGCCGGCCATGACGTCCCGGACGGCGGGCGGGTGGTGCGGGGGCACGGGCTGCGCCTCGGCTACTTCGCGCAGGAGCACGACACCCTGGACCCGGCCGGTACGGTCCGCGGCCACCTCGCGGCCGCGGCGCCGCACCTCGGCGACGGCGAGGTGCGGAGGGTGCTCGGCTCGTTCCTGTTCACGGGCGACGACGCCGACAAACGGGTCGGGGTCCTCTCCGGGGGCGAGAAGACCCGGCTCGCCCTGGCGGGGCTCGTCCACTCGGGCGCGAACGTGCTCCTCCTGGACGAGCCCACCAACAACCTGGACCCGGCCTCCCGGGCCGAGGTCCTGGCCGCGGTGGCCACGTATCCGGGCGCGATCGTCATGGTCACCCACGACGAGGGCGCCATCGACGCGCTGCGCCCGGACCGGGTCCTGCTCCTTCCGGACGCGGACGAGGACCTGTGGAGCGAGGAGTACCGGGAACTGGTGACCCTGGCCTGACGCGGACCGCGGGGCGGGCCCGCCGCGTGGCCGGACACCGGCCGCACGGCGGGCCCGCCGCCACACTCGTGTTCACGCGTCCCGGTACGCCTCCAGCAGCCTCAGCCAGACCTCGCTGACCGTCGGATAGGACGGGACGGCGTGCCACAGGCGGTCGACCGGCACCTGGCCCACGACGGCGACGGTCGCGGAGTGGATGAGCTCTCCGACACCGGGGCCGACCAGGGTGAGCCCGAGGACGATCTCACGGTCGAGGTCGACGACCATGCGGGCCTTCCCGCGGTAGCCGTCCGCGTACAGACCGGCGCCGGCCACCGAGGCCATGTCGACGTCGACGGCCCGGACGCGGTGGCCGGCCTGCTCCGCCTCCGCGAGGGACAGGCCCACGGCCGCCGCCTCCGGGTCGGTGAAGACGCACTGCGGGACGGACGCGTGATCGGCCGTGGCCGAGTGCGCGCCCCAGGGGTCCGTCTCGAGGACCGGCACGCCCGTGGCACGGGCGGCGATGGCGGCACCCGCGATCCGGGCCTGGTACTTGCCCTGGTGGGTGAGCAGCGCGCGGTGGTTGACGTCACCGACCGCGTACAGCCAGTCGCTGCCGACGACGCGGAGGCTGTCGTCGACCTCGATCCACCCGCCCGGCTCCAGGCCGACCGTCTCGAGGCCGAGGTCGTCGGTGCGGGGCGCGCGGCCGGTCGCGAACAGGATCTCGTCGGCCTCGACGCGGTCACCGGTGTCCGTGAGGGCGACCACCGTGGAGCCCTCGCGCGAGACGGCGGTCACCGACGTGCCGGTGCGCACGTCCGCGCCCGCCTCGGCCAGCGCCTCGGCGACCAGTTCCCCGGCGAAGGGCTCCATGCGGGGCAGCAGCCCCTTGCCGCGGACCAGGAGGGTGACCCGCGAGCCGAGGGCCTGCCAGGCCGTGGCCATCTCGGCGGCCACGACACCGCCGCCCACCACGATCAGCCGTCCGGGCACGGCGTGCGCGCTGGTGGCCTCGCGGCTCGTCCACGGCTTGACCTGGTCGATGCCGGGGAGGCCGGGGAGCAGGGCGCGGGTGCCGGTGCAGACGGCGACCGCGTGCCGGGCGGTCAGCACCTTGCGTTCGCCGTCGGGCCCGTCGACCGTCACGGTGCGGGGTCCGGCGAGCCGGCCGTGACCGCGGTGGAAGTCGGCTCCGATGCCGTCCAGCCAGGCGAGCTGGCCGTCGTCCTTCCAGTCCGAGGTGAACCAGTCGCGGTGGGCGAGGACCGCGGAGGCGTCGAGGGGGCCTTGTACGGCGGCGGACAGGCCGGGTACGCGGCGGGCGTCGGCGCGGGCGATGGCCGGGCGGAGGAGGGCCTTGCTGGGCATGCACGCCCAGTACGAGCACTCGCCGCCGACCAGTTCGCTCTCCACGACCGCGGTGGAGAGGCCGGCGGCGCGGGCGCGGTCGGCGACGTTCTCCCCCACGGGTCCGGCACCGAGCACCACGACGTCGTAGGCGATGGATTCCGTTTCCGTCATGGGGTCAGTCTGGTTGCTGGTGTGCACGGTGGCCACACGGGTACGCACCCGGAATAGGCCCCCGGTGGGTGGCGTTGTGCTGACCGGCATGACCCGGACGCGAGGAAGAGGGAAATGGAATGAGCAGCACCGTTGAGCTCACCAAGGAGAACTTCGACCGGACGGTCACGGACAACGAGTTCGTCCTGATCGACTTCTGGGCGGAGTGGTGCGGGCCGTGCCGTCAGTTCGCCCCGGTCTACGAGAAGGCCGCCGCGGCCAACCCCGACCTGGTCTTCGCCAAGGTCGACACGGAGGCGCAGCCGGAGCTGGCGGCGGCCTTCGACATCCAGTCGATCCCGACCCTGATGATCGTGCGCGACCAGGTCGCGATCTTCGCCCAGCCCGGGGCGCTGCCCGCGGCCGCCCTGGACGACGTCATCGGGCAGGCCCGGAAGCTGGACATGGACGAGGTGCGCAAGTCGGTCGCGGCCCAGCAGGCCGGGAAGACCGAGTAGGCCAAGGACGTCGGGCGGGCCCGGGCCGGTGCGGCACGCCCGGGCCCGGTCTCCGGGTCCCGGCGCCCTAGAACGGGTACCCCGCCACGTCCCCGCGCACCGTCGTCCACCGCAGGTCGGTGAAGGCGTCCAGGTTGGCCTCGCCGCCGAAGCGGGCGCCGGTGCCGGAGGCGGCCGTACCGCCGAAGGGCGCGACGGCCTCGTCGTTGACGGTCTGGTCGTTGATGTGGGCGATTCCGGTCGGGACGCGCTCGGCGAGTTCGAGGCCGCGGGCGGCGTCCCGGGTGACGATGCCCAGGGAGAGGCCGTACGGTCCCGCCGCGGCCAGGGCCGCGGCCTCCTCGAGGGTGGCGAAGGAGCGGACCGGTGCGACCGGGCCGAAGACCTCCTCCGCGTACGCCGGGGTCGTGTCGTCGACCCCGGCGAGGACGGTGGGCCGGTAGAAGAGCCTCTCGTGCGTGCCGCCCGCCGCCAGTTTCGCGCCGCCCGCGGTACTGGACTCCACCAGCCCCCGGATCTTCGCGAGCTGGGCCTCGTCGATGACCGGCCCGAGGTGCACCTGTTCGCGGTGCGGGTCGCCGACGGCCAGCGAGTCGGCCTTGGCGGCGAGCCGCTCGACGTACTCCTCGTACAGCGAGGCGTGGACCAGGTGGCGTCCGGTCGTCATGCAGATCTGGCCCTGGTGGAAGAACGAGCCCCAGGCCGCCGTGGAGATCACCGCGTCGAGATCGGCGTCCTCGAGGACGACCAGGGCGGAGTTGCCGCCCAACTCCAGGTGCGCGCGCTTGAGATGACGGCCCGCCGCCTCACCGACCGCACGTCCCGCGGCGGTCGAGCCGGTGAAGGAGACGACCGGGACCAGGGGGTCGGTGACCAGCGCCCGGCCCGCCTCGGGGCCTCCGGGCACGATCTGGAGCAGCCCGTCCGGCAGGCCCGCCTCGGCGAACACGGCTCCGAGCGCGAGGCCGCCGCACACGGCCGTGCGCGGATCCGGCTTCAGCACGACGCCGTTGCCGAGCGCGAGCGCCGGGGCGACCGAGCGGATCGAGAGGATCAGCGGCGCGTTGAAGGGCGCGATCACGCCCACGACACCGACCGGGACCCGGCGGGTGTACGACAGCCTCGGCGCCTCCGAGGGCAGGACCTGGCCCGTCGGGCGGGAGGCGAGGGCGGCCGCCTCGTAGCACTCCTGGGCGGCGACGTGCAGTTCGAAGTCCGCCTTGCCCGGGACGGAGCCGGACTCCCGCACGATCCACTCGCGCAGTTCGTCGGCGTGGGCGGCGAAGAGGTCGCCCGCCCGGCGCAGTACGGCGGCGCGGACGAGGTGCGGGGTCCTGGCCCACTCGGTCTGTGCGGCACGGGCGGTCCGCGCGGCCGTCGCGACGTCCTCGGCGGCGGCGAGCCCGAGGGTGCCGAGGCCCTCGCCGGTGGCGGGCTCGGTGACGGTGTACTCGTCGCCCAGGAGCGGGCGGGACTGCCAGGTCGTGGGGTCGAGCAGCGGCATGTCGGCTCTCCGATCGTTCACCGGTCACCATCGGGACGCGGCGGGCCCCGCGGCTGTGGGCAGTGGAAGTCCCGTGTAGTTCGCGGCCAGTTCGGCGGCGGCGGGACGGGACACCGTGATCCGGCGCAGTCGCGCGAGCTGCATCCGGTGTTCGAAGGCGTCCCCATCTGGTTGAGCGTGCAACATCCTAGTCATGTCGTACGAGAAGCGCGTCGCCTGCCACACTCTTTCCAAGGCCAACTCCGAGTATTTGTCCAGGAGTTCGGCCGATCCGGAGCGGTGCAGCTCGGCGAAGCCACGGGCCAGGAGCCGTACGTCGGACACCGCGAGGTTGAGTCCCTTGGCTCCGGTCGGCGGCACGGTGTGGGCGGCGTCCCCGGCCAGGAACAGCCGTCCGTGGCGCATCGGCTCGTGGACCCGGCTGCGCATGGGAGTGACCGATTTGGCGGTGACGGGTCCGCGCTCCAGCCGCCAGTCCCCGTCGACCGCGAAGCGCGCGGCCAGTTCGTCCCAGACGCGCTCGTCGGGCCAGTCGGCGGGGTCCGTTCCGTTCGGGACCTGGAGGTAGAACCGGGACACCGACGGGGAGCGCATGCTGTGCAGGGCGAAGCCGCCGGCACCCCGGGCGTAGATCAACTCCTCGCAGGAGGGCGGCACATCGGCGAGGATGCCGAGCCAGGAGTACGGGTAGTCGTGCGCGTACGTGCGGCCCGCCCCGGCCGGGAACGCGGCACGCGCGATGCCGTGGCCGCCGTCGCAGCCCACCACCCAGTCACAGGCCAGCGTCCGCTCGCGCCCCCCGCACACGAACCGCACGACGGGTGACCCACTCTCCGGCTTCTCCACGGCGAGCGCCTCGGCCTCGAACAACAGGGTCGGTCCGTCGGCGAGTTGGAGGGAGATGAGGTCCTTCACGATCTCCGTCTGGGCGTAGATCGTGACGGTCCGGCCGCCGGTGAGCCCGGGGAAGTCGACGTGGTGGCGCTCCCCCTCGAAACGCAGCTCGATCCCGTGGTGGACCAGGCCCTCGGCGTCCAGCCGCTCGCCCGCTCCGCACGCGCGCAGGGTGTCGACCGTGCCCTGCTCCAGCATGCCGGCCCGCTGACGCCCTTCGGCGTACGCGCGCGACCTGCTCTCCAGGACGACGCAGTCGATCCCCGCCCGGTGCAGCAGCCGGGCCAGCAGAAGCCCCGCCGGGCCCGCACCGATGATGCCGACCGTGGTCCGCATGACACGCCTCCGCCGTCCGGTGCCGAACTCCGGCCCGGCCGCGCGCGGGCCGGGCGGACGGGCCCGTCGCCCGCCGCGGCACCAGCCTCTCTCAGCTCGACGCGCGGTGCACGACGCGCGCGCCCAGCACCTCGTGCGTCTCGGGCTCGGCACCCGGCTCACGGACCGCCCGGTCGACCAGTTCGGCCAGGTCACGGCCGGAGGGCAGGTCGAGGTGCACGGTGCTCAGCCGGGGTCTGAGCAGCCTCCCGAGCATGAGGTCGTCGGCACCGACGACGGCGGTCTCGTCCGGGACGGCGACGCCCTCGTCCTGAAGGGCGCGCATGAGGAGCATCGCGTACTCGTCGTTGTACCCGAAGACCGCGTCGAGGCCGAGGGAACGCCAGCGCCCCGCGAGCCGGGCGGCGGCCTCCTCCTCGTACGCGAGCGGCAGCTCGGCCACCATCGCGTCCGTGTCCCGCAGGGCCCGCCGGACACCGTCGAGGCGGGGCCTGGAGAAGATCTCCAGGCCGCCCTCCTCGGGCATCACCACGCCGATGCGGCGGCGGCCCCGGGACAGCAGGTGGACGCCCGCGCAGTGGCCGACCCGGTCGTGGTCCATGAGCAGCGCGTGGGCGCCCTCGACCCGCTCGGGGCCCAGGGTGACCACGGCGCGGGCCCCGGCCCGCTTGAGGACCGCCACACCCTGGGGGCCGAGGCCGCTGCCGGGCACCAGCACGGCGACCGGGCGCAGTTCCGCCCAGGCACGGGCGGCCTCGTCGCCGCGCAGGCCGACGCTGCCGTACTGCACGACGGTGTAGTCCAGCCGGCCGAGCTCCGACTGGAGTTCGGCGAAGAACCGGTGGTAGAGCGGGCCGACGGGAACGGCCGGGGCGGGCATCAGGACCATGCGACTGTGTCCGGCACGCAGACTGCGGGCGGCCGCGTGCGGGACGTACCCGAGTTCCTCGGCGGCCTCGCGGACCCGGCGCCGGGTGGGCTCGCTGATCCGGACGGCGCTGGTGTTGTTCAGGACGTACGAGACGGTCGCGCGGGAGACACCCGCCAAGCGCGCCACGTCGGCACTGGTCGGTACGGGACGTCGTACGGGCGCCGGGCGGCCGGCGGACTGTTTCGGTATCTGCACCATGACGCGACGCATCCTTGCAGAGGGCCCGGACACCGCCTCGCGCCGGGGCGCCCGATCGGGTCCGCGATTTACGGAACTCCCGCTTCCGTAAAGGAGGTTGAATGCCCTGTACCGTCACGCGGGTCCAGAGGTTACCGTTCGGTAGACGACCGCTTCGGAGGTGACCCGGATGGTTCCCGACCGTGCTCCAGGGCTGGCGGAGAGCGCGCGTGCGCTGGACGCGGGCGAGGTGAGTTCGCGCGAGCTGGTGGAGCGGGCACTCGCCCGGATCGAGGCGGCCCGGCCCACGGTGAACGCCTTCCGGCTGGTGTGCGCCGAGGCCGCCCTCGCGGAGGCGGACGTGGCGGACGCGGAACTGGCGGCGGGCGGGCGGCGGCCGCTGCTCGGGGTGCCGGTCGCGGTCAAGGACGACATGGACGTGGCGGGCGAACCGACCGCGTTCGGCCGTCGGGGCGACTTCCCCCCGGTGGCCGAGGACGGCGAGGCGGTCCGCCGGCTGCGCGCGGCCGGTGCCGTCGTGATCGGCAAGACCAACGCCTGTGAGCTGGGCCAGTGGCCCTTCACCGAGGGCCCGGCCTTCGGCGCGACCCGCAACCCCTGGCACCACGGGCACACCCCGGGCGGCTCGTCCGGGGGCTCCGCGGCCGCCGTGGCCGCGGGCCTGGTGCCCGCGGCGCTGGGCTCGGACGGGGCCGGCTCGGTCCGCATCCCGGCCGCCTGGACGCATCTGGTCGGCATCAAGCCGCAGCGCGGCCGGATCTCGACCTGGCCGCGCCCGGAGTCCTTCCAGGGCATCACGGTCAACGGCACGCTCGCCCGCACCGTCGCGGACGCGGCCCTGCTGCTGGACGCGGCGAGCGGCAGTCACGAGGGCGATCTGCACCGGCCCGCCGCACTGCGCGTCAGCGACGCCGTGGGCCGCGATCCGGGCCGGCTGCGCATCGCGCTGTCGCTGAAACCGCCCTTCACCGCGCTGCCCGCGCGGCTCGACCCCGCCGTACGGGCGAAGGTCCTCGCGCTCGCGGAGCGGCTCGCCGCGCTCGGGCACACGGTCGAGGAGGCCGACCCGCGCTACGGGCCGATCGGGCTCACGTTCGTCCCGCGCGCCACGGCGGGCATCGCCGAGCACGTCCACGCCACGCCCTTCCCCGAACTCCTCGACCGGCGCACCCACGACGCGGCGCGCCTCGGCCGGCTGCTCGGAGGCGCGCCGCTGCGGGTGGCCCGCCGGGCCGAGGTGAGACTTCAGCGGCGCGTCGGCGCGCTCTTCGGCACCTACGACGTGCTGCTCACCCCGACGACCGCCGCTCCCCCGCCGCGGATCGGCTCGATGCTCGGCCTGGGCGGTGTCCGCACCGACCGGGCCATGATCGCGGCCTGCCCGTACGCCTGGCCGTGGAACGTCCTCGGCTGGCCGGGCGTCAACGTCCCCGCGGGCTTCGTCGGCGAAGGGCTCCCGGTCGGCGCGCAGTTGCTCGGCCCGGCCGACAGCGAGCCCCTGCTGGTGTCGCTGGCCGCGCAGTTGGAGGCGGACCGGCGCTGGCACGAACTGTGGCCTCCGCGGGAAACCGTCGCGGACTCCCCGGCCGCGTAGACGGGTTCGCGCCTTACGCTGTGACCATGGACGATGCCTCGATGGTCGGTTTGATGGGACGGGTCACCGGCACGGTCGGACCCGGGCTCGTCGGCGAGGTGATGGTCCGGGTGCGCGGCGGCGCCGAGCACTTCCTGGCGTATCCGGCCTCGCCGCAGGACCGCATCGAGCGGGGCACGGTGGTGATGGTGGTGGAGTACCTGCCGCCGCGCACGGTGTACGTCTCGGCCGCGTACGACGGCTGACTCACGCTCCGGCCGGCTCCGGCGACTCGAGGAGCCGACGATCCAACTCGCTCTGCCCTCGTGACAGTTGAGCTACGTTCGTCCCAGGTGAGAGCCGTACGCGTCAAGAACGCGACAAGGATTCGCCGAGCCCTGTACCCCGCCGTCGGCGAGGAGCACACTCCCGTTCGTTCGGTGCCGAAAGGGCACCATCCAAAGGGGGCGCATGCCGATGGTTGTCGGCGTCGTTGCGGGGGCCGTCGTTCTCGCACTGGTCTTCGTCGTTGTGGTCTTCAAGCTCATGTGGCGTGTCGCGGAGCCCAACGAAGCGTTGATCATCTCCGGTTCGAAGCATCGGACCGAGGGCCTCGAAGAGGGCATGGGTTTCCGCATCGTGACGGGCCGCGGCACGCTGGTGCTGCCGGGCGTGCAGGCGGTGCGGAAGATCTCGCTCGACCTCAACGAGACCGAGCTGCACGTGGACTGCGTGACCACCCAGGGCATTCCGCTCAAGGTGCGGGGCGTGGTCATCTTCAAGGTGGGCGACGACTTCGTGTCGATCGCCAACGCGGGGCGCCGTTTCCTCGACCAGCAGAAGATGATGGCGGAACGGGTCCACAACGTGTTCGCGGGTCATCTGCGGTCCATCGTCGGCGGGTTGACCGTCGAGGACATGATCCGCGACCGGGAGAAGCTGACCGGCCAGACCCGGGCCGCGTGCGGTACGGAGATGGAGAAGCTCGGCCTGATCGTCGACTCGCTGCAGATCCACGAGATCGAGGACCCGACCGGGTACATCCGGAACCTGGCCATGCCGCACGCCGCCGCCGTGCAGCGTGACGCGCGTATCGCGCAGGCCGAGGCGAACCGGCTGGCCACCGAGGCCGAGCAGAAGGCCGCGGCACGGATGGCGGAGGCGACCCGGGACAGCGAGATCCAGCAGGCCGGTTACCAGGCCGAGCGGGACAAGGCCGCGGCGACGGCCCAGATGGCCGGCCCGCTCGCGGCGGCGGCCGCCCAGCAGGACGTCGTCGTCCAGGAGACACGGGTCGCCGAACTGGAGGCGCACCGCCGCGAGCAGCAGCTCCAAGCGGATGTCCGCAAGCCGGCGGACGCCAAGGCGTACGAGATCCGGGCGCGGGCCGAGGCCGAGCGCGACGCGCGGATCTCGGCGGCACAGGCCAAGGCCAGGGAGACCGAACTCGCCGCCGCGTCCGAGGCGACCCGGGTCAAGACGGCGGCCACCGCCGAGGCCGAGGCGACCAAGGCGCGGGGCGCGGCGGCCGCGGAGGCGACCCGGGCCACCGGTGAGGCCGAGGCCGCCGCCGCCAAGGCCAAGGGCCTCGCGACTGCCGAGGCGACCCGGGCCCAGGGTCTCGCGGAGGCGGAGGCCATCCAGGCCCGGGCCGCCGCGCTGGCCGAGAACCAGGAGGCGGTCGTCGCCCAGCAACTCGCCGAGAACTGGCCGGAGATCGTCCAGGCGGGCGCGAGCGCGTTCGGCAACGTGGACCACATGGTGCTGCTCAACGGCGCCGACGGCATGTCGGACCTGTTCGCCAAGGCGCTCACCATGGGCGGCACCGGCCTGGGGCTGGCACGCCAGTTGCTCGCCTCGATGAACCCGGAGGGGAGCCAGGCCAAGAACCCGACGGCGGAACTCAACGGGTTCGCGGCACCGGTCAGCGAGAAGGTGCCCGTGGAGAAGGAGGGGTGAGGCCGGCGCGCTGAGGCGCGCGGGAACCGGAAGTTCCGATCAACAGGGCTCGGGCGTAAGGGAGTCGGGCCACGGCTCCCGTACGCCCGACGCCGTTCCGCCGACGCGCGTGGCGCCGTGCGGTCGGTGCCGCCGGGGAATCGGGGCAGGCCCCGGCCGCGCGCGGTGCCCTCCGGCCCGGACCCGCCCGCCACGGACTCGAACACAGGCTCTACCGTGGCCCGCGTGAACGCGTTTACCGATGAGACCGAAGAACACGTCCCCGGCCGCTACGGCCCCTCCGCGACCACCGAGGCCGAGCCCCGCGAGGTCGGCCCCGTGAGGACCGAGTACTCCCCCGCGCACGACGGCGACCCCGACCCCGGTGAGATCGTCTGGACGTGGGTGCCCTTCGAGGAGAACGACGGCCGGGGCAAGGACCGCCCGGTGCTGGTCGTGGCCCGGGAGGTCGCGGGCACCCTGCTCGCCGTCCAGCTCTCCAGCAAGGCGCACAACGGCGACCGTGAGTGGGTGGCGATCGGCAGCGGACCGTGGGACCGGACCGGGCGGGACTCCTGGGTGAACGTGGACCGCGTGCTGCGGCTGCACGAGGAGGGGATGCGGCGGGAGGCCTGCGCGCTGGACCGGATGCGGTTCAACTCCGTGGTGCACCGGCTGCGGGAGCGGTACGGCTGGCGCTGAGCGCCACCGCCGCCCCGTGACGGCCCGCCCCGGCGCCGGGGCCACGGGCCGCGCGGGACGCCGGACGCGACGCGCGCCGCGAGCGGCGGATGCGGGGCACGGGTGCCGGACGGCCCGCGACGCACGGCACCTCGGCCGCGGGCCACGGTCGCCCGGATCGGCGCGCACGATCACCCGGCGCTCCGGCCGCGATCGCCAGGCGGTCGGGCCGCCGGACACGACACACGACCCCGGCGCTCCGGCCACGGGTGTCGGGCGTCGGGGCGAGGGACGCGTCGGGAGGCGTGAGGCTCGGGTCCGTTCCGTGCGTCGCGGGACGTGGCCCCTGGCGGGGTCCGACGGGGAGCGTCGGGACCTCAGGCTCGGCGGGGTCCGGATGCGAACACCCGGTCGAAGGCCTCGTAGGTGGTGCGGCCCGGTGTGCGGTCCAGGATGCCGAACACCACCTGGTCGAAGTACCCGTCCAGGCGGCCCCCGGCCAGCACTCCGCGGAAGGCCCGCGCCACCTGTGCGGGGTCGTTCCGGAACACCCCGCAGCCCCAGGCTCCGAGGACCAGGCGGCGGTAGCCGTGGGCGGCGGCCGTCTCCAGGACGCGTTCGGCCCGGACCGCCAGCGCGTCCGGCAGGCCGGCCGCCCGCCGCGGTTCGGTACGCAGGACGACCCCGGCGTTCGGGGCCGCCGCGGTCAGGAAACCGACCCGGAACGGCTCGTCGAGGAGCCGGCCCCGGTCGTCCCGGAAGACCGGCACACCGGGCGAATGGATGACACGGTCCGTGTAGAACGCGTCACGGTGGGCGCGGTGGTGCTCGTAGAAACCCCGGGCCCGCAGCAGACAGGTGTACAGCGCGGAGGCCCGGCACAGGGCCTCCTCCTGGGCCTGCGCGCCGTTCAGATAGCCGCCGCCGGGATTGCGGGCCGAGGAGAAGTTCAGCACGGCGACCGGGTCCCCGCCCCCGGAGGTCAGCCGACGGGCCGCCTCCAGGCTGCTCTCGCCCGTGACCTCGAAGGACGTGACGACCGGCGTCACCGACGGTGTCCCCACCGGTTCCGGTCCGTACATCCGTGTCCCGGCCCGTGCCGCCTCCACCGCCTCGGCGATGGCTACCGCGCTCCCGGAGGGAGCGCGGTAGCCGCCGGCGGCCACGATCTCCTCGGTCTCCCGGGCGATCGCACGCAGGCGCGCGCTCATGGCGCCACCCCCGTACGCGCCACGGGCGCGGCCTGCGTGTACTCCCCCGTCGTGCCCATGAACGCATCGTGAGCGATGCTGGTCGTGCGGCGCAACAGAGTTTCCCGGCTCCGCGAACAGCGCTTACCGGTCCCCTAAGAAATGGTTTGCCCCCTTGTGCGAACCGGCGAGAAGGTCTTGGGTGGAACGGTCGTTGTCGGTCCGGCCCACCAGACCCCGGGCCGGCGGCATGGTGGAATCTCAGGAGGATCCCGACATGTCCGATTCGGTGAGTGACTGTACGGAGCGACATCGCTCCTACGTCACCGAGGCCGAGGTGGAAGCACTGGTCCGCGGCATCTGCTTCAAGACCGGTCCGCCCCGTTTCCTCGGTGTCGAGGTGGAATGGCTCGTCCACGAGCTGCGTGGCCCGCGGCTCCCCGTAGCACCCGAACGTCTCGAAGCGGCCTATGCCGCACTGCGGACCCTGCCCCTGCGTTCGGCGCTCACCGTCGAACCCGGTGGACAGCTGGAGCTCAGCTCCGCGCCCGCCACCTCCCTGATGGAGTGCGTGGGGTCCGTCTCGGCCGATCTCGACGCCGTACGCGCCGTACTGCGCGAGGCGGATCTCGGCCTCAGCGGTTTCGGCCAGGACCCCTGGAACCCTCCCAGCCGCTATCTCCACGAGCCCAGGTACGACGCCATGGAGCGGTGTCTCGACCGCGCGGGGCCCGAGGGCCGCGCCATGATGTGCACGTCGGCCTCGGTCCAGGTGTGCCTGGACGCCGGGTACGAGGAGCCGGGCCCACTCGGGCACGGGCGCCGCTGGTGGCTGGCCCATCAGCTCGGCGCGGTCCTGGTGGCCGCGTTCGCCCACTCGCCGATGGCCCGCGGACGGCACACCGGCTGGCGTTCCACCCGGCAGTCGCTGTGGGCGTCGATGGACCCCGGACGCACCGCCGCACCGCCCCTGGGCGGTGATCCCCGTGCCGCCTGGGCCCGGCGCGTGCTGGACGCGCCGGTGATGTGCGTCCGGGCGGCCGGGGCGCCCTGGGAGGTACCGGAGGACCTCAGCTTCCGGGCCTGGACGCGGTCCGCCGCGCCACCGGACCGGGAGGACCTCGCGTACCACATGACCACGCTGTTCCCGCCGGTCCGGCCGCGCGGTCATCTGGAGCTCCGCATGATCGACGCGCAGCCGGGTGAGGACGGCTGGATCGTGCCGCTCGCGGTGACGGCGGCGCTGTTCGACGACCCGGAAGCGGCCGAGGTCGCGTACCGGACCGTCAAGCCCCTCGCGGAGCGGGCGGGCCCGGCTCCGGCGCCGCGCAACCCGCTGTGGCGGGACGCCGCGCGGTACGGCCTCGCCGATCCGGAGCTGCGCGAGGCCGCGGCCGTCTGCTTCGCGGCGGCGTACGAGGCCCTGCCCCGGCTCGGTGCCACGGCCGAGGTGCTCGACGCGGTGGCCGGGTTCACCGACCGCTACGTGGCCCGGGGCCGCTGCCCCGCGGACGACCTGCTCGACGCGGCCGCGTCCCACCACGACGGCCGGCCCGGGCACCGCCCGACCGCCCGCCCGCACGGCCGGCCCCACGGGAAGGACATCAGCACATGACCGGCACGACCGCATCCGGCCGTCTCACGGACCCGGAAACGCTCCGGCAGCGCGCGCTGGACGCGCTCACCACCGCCCGCGACCGCACCGCCCTGCTCACCTCCTGCGTGGAGGACCCCGAACTGACCGCGCAGCACTCGCCGTTGATGTCCCCGCTCGTGTGGGACCTCGCGCACATCGGCAACCAGGAGGAATTGTGGCTGCTGCGGGCGGTCGCGGGGCGCGAGGCGATGCGGCCCGAGATAGACGGGCTCTACGACGCGTTCGAGCACGCACGCTCCGAACGGCCCTCGCTGCCGCTGCTGCCGCCCGCCGAGGCCCGTGCGTACGCGGCCGAGGTGCGCGGCCGGGCGCTGGACGTCCTGGAGAGCGCCGCGTTCGAGGGCGCCCGGCTGACCGAGTCGGGATTCGCCTTCGGCATGATCGCGCAGCACGAACAGCAGCACGACGAGACCATGCTGATCACCCATCAGCTCCGGCGCGGACCCACCGCCCTCACGGCACCCGACCCGGCTCCCGCCGCGCCGTTCACCGGGCCCGTCGAAGTCCTGGTGCCCGGGGGCCCGTTCGTGATGGGCACCTCCGCCGAACCGTGGGCGCTCGACAACGAGCGCCCCGCGCACCGGCGCACGGTTCCGTCGTTCTTCATCGACACCACTCCGGTCACGAACGCCGCCTACCAGGCCTTCATCGAGGACGGCGGCTACGGCGAGGAGCGCTGGTGGACCCCCGCGGGCTGGGAGCACGTCCGCGCGCACGGCATCGAGGCACCGCTGTTCTGGCGGCGCGAGGGCGGACAGTGGCTGCGCCGCCGGTTCGGGGTGACGGAGGTCGTTCCGTCCGAGGAGCCGGTGCTGCACGTGTGCTGGTACGAGGCCGACGCGTACGCGCGCTGGGCGGGGCGACGGCTGCCCACCGAGGCCGAGTGGGAGAAGGCGGCCCGCCACGACCCGGTGTCCGGCCGCTCCACCCGCTACCCGTGGGGTGACGAGGACCCCTCGCCCGTCCACGCCAACCTGGGCCAGCGCCATCTGCGCCCGGCTCCGGCGGGCAGCTATCCGGCGGGCGCCTCGCCGCTCGGCGTACGGCAGTTGATCGGTGACGTGTGGGAGTGGACGTCGAGCGACTTCGAGCCCTACCCCGGGTTCGTGGCGTTCCCCTACCGGGAGTACTCGGAGGTGTTCTTCGGCCCGGAGTACAAGGTCCTGCGCGGCGGTTCGTTCGCGGTGGACCAGGTGGCCTGCCGGGGCACGTTCCGCAACTGGGACCTTCCGGTCCGGCGGCAGATCTTCTCCGGGTTCCGCACGGCACGCGACGGGGACGCCTGATGTGCCGTCATCTGGCGTACCTGGGGGACGAGGAGAGACTCGGGACGCTCCTCGTCCAGCCGGAGCACAGTCTCTACCGGCAGTCGTGGGCACCCCGTCGCCAGCGCCACGGCACGGTCAACGCCGATGGTTTCGGCGTTGGCTGGTACGCCGACGGGGACCCGGTCCCCGCCCGCTACCGCCGCACCGGTCCCGTCTGGGGCGACCAGTCGTTCGCGGACCTGGCCCGGGTGGTCGGGACGCGGGCGCTGCTCGCCGCGGTGCGGGACGCGACCGTGGCGGGCGCGGACGGGGAGGCCGCCGCGGCACCGTTCGCCGCGGGCCCCTGGCTGTTCAGCCACAACGGCGCGGTCACCGGCTGGCCCGGGGCGCTCGCCCCGCTCGTGTCGGGCCTGCCTCCGGCCGAGTTGCTGTCGCTGGAGGCCCGGTGCGACTCGGCGTTCGTGTGGGCGCTGGTCCTGCACCGGTTGCACGCCGGCGACACGGAGGGCCAGGCGCTGGCCGACACCGTCGTGGAGGTCGCCGAGGCGGCCCCCGGGTCCCGGCTCAACCTGCTGCTCACCGACGGCCGGACGATCACCGCGACCGCCTGGGGCGACACCCTCTGGTACCTGATCGAACCCGGCCGCCGCGTCCTCGTGGCCTCCGAGCCGCACGACGACGATCCGCTCTGGCGCGAGGTCCCCGACCGCACCCTCCTCACCGCGAACCGCACCGACGTACTGCTCACCCCGCTCAAGGACATGAGCGACGACAAGGCGTCCGCACAGCACAAGGAGCCCCGTACGTGAGTCCGTTCCTGTTGACCCGCACCCTCCCCGAGGACGCCACGGACGCGGCGCTGCGCGCCGACGTCCTGCACGGCCTCGGACACCTGCCCAAGACCCTGCCGCCGAAGTGGTTCTACGACGCCCACGGCAGCGCGCTCTTCGAGAAGATCACCGAACTCCCCGAGTACTACCCGACGCGGGCGGAGCGCGAGATCCTGCTCGCGCGAGCCGGCGGGATCGCCGCGGCGAGCGGAGCGCGCACGCTCGTCGAGCTCGGTTCCGGATCGTCGGAGAAGACCCGCCATCTGCTGGACGCGATGCCGGAGCTGCACACCTACGTCCCCGTGGACGTCAGCGAGAGCGCGCTCACTCAGGCCGGTCACGCGCTGATCGCCGAGCGGCCCGGTCTGAACGTCCACGCGCTGATCGCCGACTTCACCGCCGGCCTCACGCTCCCGGACACCCCCGGGCCGCGGCTCGTGGCCTTCCTCGGCGGCACCATCGGCAATCTGCTCCCCGCCGAGCGCGCGGCGTTCCTGGCGTCCGTACGGTCACTGCTGTCGCCCGGCGACACCCTGCTGCTCGGCACCGACCTGGTCAAGGACGCGTCGGTGCTCGTCACCGCCTACGACGACGCGGCCGGGGTCACGGCCGCCTTCAACAAGAACGTGCTGAGCGTCGTCGACCGTGAACTCGGCGCCGACTTCGACCTCGACGCCTTCGAGCACGTGGCGCTCTGGGACCCCGAGAACGAGTGGATCGAGATGCGGCTGCGGTCGCGCGTCACGCAGACCGTGAAGATCCCGGCACTGGACCTGGCGGTCCACTTCGCGGAGGGCGAGGAACTGCGGACCGAGATCTCGGCGAAGTTCCGCGCGGACGGTGTCCGCGGCGAACTGGCCGCGGCGGGGTTCGCCCTGACCCACTGGTGGACGGACTCGGAGGGCCGGTTCGCGCTGTCGCTGAGCGAGGCGGTGGAGAACTCGCCCTGAGACCGCCCCTTCTCCTGAGGTCGCCCCCCTCCTGGACAGAGGACTCCGGAGCGCCCGCGTCGGCACCGCGGTGATCCCGGATCCCCCGGCCCGCGGGTCCGGGGGCACCACCTCGCCTCACTCGGCGTCCCCGGCACGGCACCGGAGGTTCCAGCGGGCCGGCAGGCTGTCGCCGTCCGCGGCGTCCGTCGCGGACGGCGACAGCCTCCGAGCGGTGCCGACGCCGGCGGGCGGCTCTCCGGTACCCGGTCGCGGCCGCTGCGGTACGCATCGGCCGCCTCCGTGCCGGCCACCGGCGCGGGGGCCATGAGCCGGACGCCCGCTCCGCCCCTGGCAACCCGGGCAGAACGGCGCTCCCATGACGATCGGTATGCTCGCGCCCGTACCCGCGCCCTCCGGTCGGTCTCCGGCGGCCGCACGCGCCCTGAACGCCGACGGATGAGCGAGAAGACAGTGTTCGACTACGAGAAGGACGGCGCGGCCATCTACCGCGAGTCCTTTGCCACCATCCGCGCGGAAGCCGATCTCGCGGCCCTGCCCGCCGATGTCAGCCAGGTCGCGGTCCGGATGATCCACGCCTGCGGCATGGTGGACCTCGTCGACGACCTCGCCTACACACCCCTCGTCGTGGCCCGCGCCCGTGAAGCCCTGCGCTCGGGCGCACCGGTCCTCTGCGACGTCTCCATGGTCGCGAGCGGGATCACGCGCGGGCGGCTGCCCGCGGACAACGACGTGATCTGCACGCTCTCCGACCCCTCGGTCCCGGGACTCGCGGCGGAACTGGGCACCACGCGCAGCGCGGCGGCCCTGGAACTGTGGCGCGACCACCTGGACGGCGCCGTGGTGGCCGTCGGCAACGCTCCCACCGCGCTGTTCCGGCTCCTGGAGATGATCGAGGAGGGCGCACCGCGCCCCGCCGCGGTCATCGGCGTCCCCGTGGGCTTCGTCGGCGCCGCCGAGTCGAAGGAGGCCCTGGCCGAACACCCCTCCCGCCTGGACCACTTGGTCGTACGGGGCCGCCGCGGCGGCAGCGCCATCGCCGCGGCGGCGGTCAACGCGATCGCGAGCGAGAAGGAGAGCTGAGGGACCCGCGCGGGCCTCGTCGGCCGGCGGGGCTCGTGCTCGCGGCGCGAGCCGGGCCGCCCTCTGGGCGGGCCCGGAAGATCATGCGAGAGTGGGCCCATGACGGCATCGCAAGCCCCGGGCATGACGGTCGACGAAGTCGAGGGGCTCGCGGTCGACGGGCTGCGGTGGCTGATCGAGGCGGCGCGGGAGACCTCCGGAGGGGGCCTCGCCTGGACGGCCGGGCCCTCGGACGACGGCCTCGACCCGACCCTCTACAGCGGTACGGCCGGGAACGTCCCCGTACTCCTCGAAGCCTGGCGGCACTTCGGCGACGACTCCTACGCCGACGCCGCCCTGCGCGCCGCCCGCGGCCTCGCGGACGCCGCCGACGGCGTCGACGACGACTCCCTCTACTTCGGCCGCACCGGAATCGCGCTCGTCCTGCGGGCCCTTCAGCGAGAACTCGGCGACACGGCCGCCGGCATCGCCGCCGACCGTGCGCTGGAACGCGTACGGTCACGCTTCGACGGCACCCGCTGGGGCGAGCTGTACGAGCTGATGGGCGGCAACGCGGGGATCGGCCTCGGGGCGCTCCTGGCCGGCGACGCCGAACTGGCCGTCCTCGCCGTGGAGCCGTACCTGCGGACGGCGGAGCGGACCCCGGCGGGCGTCCACTGGGCCCATCGCACGGGTGTCGGCTCCCGTCTGCACCACGTCTCGCACGGCACGCTCGGCATCGTCCTGGGGCTCGCCCGGATCGGCGGGGCCACCGGCCGCACGGACCTGGTCGAACTCGCGCTGGCCGGTGCCGCGGACGTCGTGGCGCGTGACGAGGCGGGGCCGGAGGGCTTCCTGGTGCGGCACTCCACCCCCCAGTACCGCCCCGATGTGGTCGACCCCGTCAGTTACGGCTGGTGCCACGGCCCGGCCGGAGACGCCCAGGTCTTCCGGCTGCTGCGGGACGTCACGGCCGACCCCGTCTGGGCCGCCCTCGCCGACCGCTGCTGGCACACGGTCACCCGCTCCGGCCTGCCCCGGCGGCTGCGCCCCGGTTTCTGGGACAACAACGGCCGCTGCTGCGGCACCGCGGGCGTCCTCGCCCTGGCCTGCGACCGCATCGCCGAGCAGCGGGACCCGTACGACTTCGCCCACGTCCTCGTCGCGGACCTCGCCGCCCGCGCGATCCGGGACGGGGACGGCGCCCGCTGGTCCAACTCCGAGCACAGGGCCACCCCGAGCGACCTCGAACCGCGCACCGGCTGGGCGATGGGCAACGCGGGCATCGTCCGTGAACTCCTGCGCTTCGTACGGCTGAGCCGCGACGGCGAACCCCGGTACGCGTTCACCTGGCCGGACCAGCCTGCGGTTCCCGCGCCTGTCCACGAACCGGTTTCCTGACCCCGCCCGTCCGGCGGACCGGCTTCGGCGTACAACCCCGAGAGCACCGAACGTGTCTCCGTAGGACCGGGCGACGCGCCTGGATCCCGCCTTGGCGCTCACCCGGGTCGGGGAAAGGTCCGAAAGGGACCCGGGAAACAGCACGGCTCCCGTCACGGTCGAAGCCATCGGCGCGCCGGGCGGCTCCGGTCCGACGGCCTGGACCGTCGCCGCCGTCGGCGGAGGAGCACTGGTACTGACCGGCCTGACCGTCTTCGTCCTCGTCCGTCGGCGCGGGTCCTCACCCGCCGAGGCCCGGGACCGAGCGGACGCCGGCCGCGTCGAAGCGCGCCTCAGGGTTCGGTCCGTGCCGGGGAAGTGCCCGGGCGGAGCCGCTCCGTGATCCAGTCGACGGCCGCCCCGGGGTCCGTCACGACCGGGACACCGGCGGGGACCGGGGGTCTGCGCACGACGACCACCGGCAGCCCGGCCTCACGGGCCGCGGTCAGTTTCGGTGCGGTGGCCCGTCCGCCGCTGTCCTTCGTCACCACGACGTCGATGGCGTGGCGCAGGAGCAGTTCCCGTTCTCCCTGGAGCGTGAAGGGGCCGCGGTCGAGCAGTACCTCCATGCGGGCCGGAGCCGGCGCCCCCGGCGGGTCCACGGACCGTACGAGGAACCACAGGTCCTCCAGGGCCGCGAAGGCCGCCAGTCCCAGCCGGCCCGTGGTGAGGAACACCCTGCGGCCCAGTGAGGGCAGGAGGCCGGCCGCCTCTTCCAGGGAGCCGGTCTCGTGCCAGACGTCGCCCTCGACCGGGGCCCAGCCGGGGCGCCGCAGGGCGAGCAGGGGGACACCGGTGACGGCGGCCGCCCGCGCCGCGTTGAAGCTGACCGTTCCGGCGAAGGGGTGCGTGGCGTCGACGAACACGTCCACCCGGTGCTCGCGCAGCCACCGCGCCAGCCCCTCGGCACCGCCGAAGCCGCCCACGCGCACCTCGCCGGGCGGCAGCCGGGGCGCGCCCACCCGCCCGGCCAGCGAGTTCGTCACCCTGAGGTCCGGACGCGTCCCCGCGGCCAGGTTCTCGGCGAGACGGCGGGCCTCGGTCGTACCACCCAGGATCAGTACGTGCACGACGTCCGGTTCCCTTCCGCGGAGTGAGGCGTGGACAGCGACGCCAGGGCCGGGCCGAGGAAGGTCGCGGGGGCAACTCAAGCACACCGAGGCCCACGGCCCGGCTCGCCCGAGGGCGTGCACGGCGTCACGGGGCGGACGGGAACCGTCGGACCGGCCCCGGCCCGCCTCCGGGGCCGGTCCCGCATCACCCTGGTCACCCCGCCGTCTCGCGGAGCGCCACCCGGTGGGGCACCGTGGAATCACGCCTGGCACTCCCGCCACGGCGGAGAGGAGCAGCCGCATGTCCGAGCACACCTACCGGGTCACCGAGATCGTCGGGACCTCCCACGAAGGCGTCGACCAGGCCATTCGCAATGGGGTCACCCGGGCCTCGCAGACCCTGCGCAACCTCGACTGGTTCGAGGTCACGCAGGTCAGGGGTCAGATCGAGAACGGACGGATCGAGCACTACCAGGTCGGTCTGAAGCTCGGTTTCCGGCTGGAGGACGCCGACTGACCCGACCCGCGCCCCGCGGGTCCACCACGCCCGCCGAGAACCCCCTCAGGTCCGCCCCTCCCGCTCCTGCGCGTCCTTCAGCGCCGCCGACGCGGCCGCCCACCGTGCCCGTACGACCGTGAAGCCGGCCCGCTCCGCCTCCTCGCACACGAATTCGTCGTCGTCGACGAGGACGCGGATCTCCCGGTCGCGGGCCAGCCGGCGAAGGATCTCCAGCTTGGTGCGGCGGGCGGGCCTGCGGTCGTCGTTGCGCCGCATCCAGACGCGCCCCTCGGGCAGGCCGTGCTCGGCCAGCCAGTCCACGGTCGTCCGCCGGATCCGCTCGGGGCGGCCGGTCAGATAGACCACCTCGCACTCCTCCGCGCTGCTCAGCGCGAGCGCCACGCCCTCCGCGAGCGGCGGGTCCTCGGAGGCCGCCGCGAAGAATCCGCTCCAGTCCCGCGGCGCGCGCTCCAGGAACCGCTGCCGGTGCGCGGTGTCCGCGAGCGTGCCGTCCAGGTCGAACACGGCGAGTGGTCTGCTGCTCTGTTCCTTCACGCGGACCAGCCTAGACAGCGGCTGTGACGACGGACGGCCCACAACACCCCGCCCCGCGCGCGAGAAAAGGCGTGAACACGCTCAACTTCCGTCTCTACAGGCCCTGTTCACATCACCGGTAAGCCCTTACCGTGATGCCTCGCACAGCATGTCGCACAGCATTCGGTATACCGAACCAGCGAGCCGGACCGACGTGTCCCGGCGCCGACGCTCGAGACGCGAGGAGACCGGCATGAACGACAGGCCCCTTCAGCCCTCACGCCGTGCCGCGCTGGGGACGATGGCCGGCCTCACCGCCGCATTCGCCCTCGGCACCCCGCCCGCCCGCGCCGCGGCCGGGAGCGCCTATGTGATGGCCTACTTCACCGAGTCCCCGAACGGCGACGGAGCGGACTACGGCCTCCATCTGGCCGTCAGCACCGACTCGCTCCAGTGGACCCCGCTGAACCAGAACCAGCCCGTCGTGACCCCGTCCGGCGGGACCGGCGGGCTGCGCGACCCGTTCGTCCTGCGCCGGCAGGACGGTACGTTCGTGGTGCTCGCCACCGACCTCAAGGGCACCGACTGGAGCCTGCAGAGCCAGTACGTCCACGTCTGGGACTCGGCGGACCTGCGCTCCTTCAGCGGCTACCGCCGGCTGAAACTGCACGACCTGGCCACCCACAGCTGGGCGCCGGAGGCGTACTGGGACGCGGGGCGGGGACAGTACGGGATCATCTACTCCGCCGTGAACTCCAGCGGTCACAACGTCATCATGGTCAATTACACGTCCGACTTCGTGACGGCGTCGGCCGCGCAGGTCTTCTTCGACCCGGGCTACGACGTGATCGACGGCGATCTGGCGGTGGGCGTCGACGGCGTCAACTACCTCTATTTCAAGAAGGACCAGACCCTGGTGGGCGCGCGGTCGACGTCCCTGGCCCCGGGCAGCTTCACCGTGTTCAGCACTCCGGTCGCGCACGGCGGAACCGAGGCCCCGATCCTCATCAGGTCACAGGCGACGGGAACCTGGTTCCTCTGGGGTGACACCTACACGCCGAACGGGGTCTTCTACGCCTGGCAGTCGGCCGGTCTCGCGAGCGGCACCTGGACGGCGGTCGACCAGCGGCTCTACACCCAGCCGCTGAACTCCAAGCACGCGAGCATCCAGCCCATCACCGCCACGGAGTACACCGGTCTCCTCGCCACCTGGGGCGCCCCCGCCTGGAACCGGCTCAAGTCCTACAACCATCCGGCCCGTTACGTCCGGCACGCCGACTTCGTCGGCCGGATCGACGAGTACCCCTTCGACCCGTACGCGGACGCGCAGTGGACGCTGGTACCCGGACTCGCCGACGCCTCGGGCGTCTCGTTCCGCTCGGTCAACTACCCGACGCGCTACCTGAGGCACAGCGACTACCGGATGGCGCTCGCCGTGAACGACGGGACGACGACGTTCGCGCAGGACGCCACCTTCCACCGGACCGCGGGCCTGGCCGACCCGTCCTGGTCGTCGTTCCGTTCCCACAACCACCCGGACCGTCACCTCAGGCACGCGGACCACGTGCTGCGCATCGATCCGATCTCCACCTCCACCGACAAGGCCGACGCCACCTTCTCGGTCTGTTCCTGACGTCCCTCCCCCGCCCCCAGGAGACACCCCCGATGTCCCCACTCCGCAGACTTCTCGCCGGTGCCGCGGCGGCAGCCGCCGCACTCGGCGGACTCACCGCGGCCGCCTCCCCCGCCACGGCCGCCGACTCCGGCACCTTCAGCGTGCTCAGCTACAACGTCGCGGGACTGCCCGACGGCATCTCCAGCGCGCCGACACCCCGCCAGTCCGCGACCACGGCGATCGGCGGACTCATCGCCCCCTACGACGTCGTCCACGTCGAGGAGGACTTCAACTACCACGCGGCGCTGTACGCGGCCGACACCGCGCACGCCCACCGCACTCCCACCAGCGGCGGCGCGGGCATCGGCAGCGGCCTCAACACCCTCTCGAAGATCTCGTACGACACCGACGACTTCGAGCGGGTCGGCTGGAACTCCTGCCAGATCGACTCCGGCGACTGCCTGACCCCCAAGGGCTTCACCTTCATGCGCGAACGCCTGGCCGAGGGCGTCTACGTCGACTTCTACAACGTGCACACCAACGCGGGCACCAGTGCCGGCGCCCTCGCCTCCCGCGCCGACAACCTGAACCAGCTCACCGCGTTCATCGCCACCCACTCCGCGGGCAACGCCGTCGTCGTCATGGGCGACACGAACACCCGTTACACCCGCTCCGGCGACACCATCGCGGAGTTCGCCGCCGCCAACGGGCTGACGGACGCGTGGGTCCAGCTCGTCCGCGGCGGCACCGCGCCGGCCAAGGGGAGCGACGCCCTCGTCTGCGACCAGAGCGGCACCACGGTGCCCGACACCTGCGAGGTCGTCGACAAGATCCTCTACCGCGGCAGCAAGCTCGTCTCGCTGAACGCCACGGGCTACCACAACGAGCACACCCGCTTCCTGACCTCCGACGGCCTGATGCTCTCCGACCACGACCCGGTCACCGCGTCGTTCACGTGGTCGCGCGACACCGCCTTCCAGCTCAGCGACCAGTTCGGCGGGCCGCACGGCGACTACTTCAACGACATCGCGCGCGTGCCGGCCGGTGCCCGCGCCTCCGCCGTGTCCATCGGCAGCGGCTCCCGGGTCGACCGGCTGGGGCTGACCCTGAGTGACGGCACCACGCTCGCCCACGGAGGTACCGGCGGCACGGCCGCCTCACTGACACTCGGCAGCGGTGAGTACGTGACCTCGGCACAGCTCTGCGAGGGCGCGAAGGACGGTCACACCCGCATCTTCTACGCGAAGTTCACCACGAATCTCGGCCGCGCCCTGGCCGGGGGCACGACGACCTCGGACTGCGTGACCCGCGCCGCGCCGAGCGGCCGGCAGATCGCCGGCTTCCACGGCCGCTCGGGGGACGAGGTCGACAAGATCGGCTTCATCTACACCCGGCGCTGACGGGCGACGGACCGCGCGTTCGTTCCCGCCGGGTTCCCGGACCCGGCGGGAACGAGCCGAACCCGTCCACCCGTCCACCCGTCGCCACCCAGCCGGTCAGCCGGTCAGCCGGTCAGCCGGTCAGCCGGTCAGCCGGTCAGCCGGTCAGAAAGTGTCGGACAGCCAGGGCCTGACCCTTCTGCGCGCCTCGTGCAGACGGGACTTGAGCGTTCCGAGCGGAACGCCGACGCGCTCCGCGGCCTCCGCGTACTCCAGCTGGCAGATGTCGCGGTAGACCAACGGCTCGACCAGCTGCGGGTGTTCCCGCTCCAGGCGCTCCAGCGCCTCCAGGAGGTCGATCCTGGAACCCGCGATGACGCTCGTGGTGCGCGGATCGACGTACCGCGCGGCGTCGATGGCCTCCGGCCGCTCGGCGGCACGGCGCTTCAGCTCGCGGTACTTCTGCCGGGCGCAGTTGGCGACCACCGTGTACAGCCAGGTGCCGAACCGGCTTCGGCCCTCGAACGCCGTTATTCCGCGGGCGACTTGGAGCAGTACGTCCTGGGCCGCCTCCTCGGCGTCCTCACGGCAGGGCAGGAATCGCCCGCACCGCCGCACGACCTCGGGCCGGATCCGGCGGAGCAGGACGTCGAGCGCCTCCGGGTCACCGGCCGCCGCCTTCCGCGCGAGTTCCTCGGTCTCCGCCGCGTCCCCCACCTGGCGCTCCCCTCGATGCCGACCAGAGGCCAGGCATGATAGTCGTATGCACTCCCTGGAGCGGATCGGCCGTTACCGCCTCGAACGGCGCCTGGGCGCCGGTGGTTTCGGTGTGGTCTGGCTCGCCCACGACGACGTTCTCGACGCGGCCGTCGCGGTCAAGGTGCTCACCGAGAACTGGATCGACCGCCTGGACATCCGAGAACGCTTCCTCTCCGAGGCCCGGCTGCTGCGCAAGGCCGACTCCAGCCGGGTCGTCCAGGTCTACGACATCGGCGAACTCCCGGACGGCAGACCCTACTTCGTCATGGAGTACGCGGACGGGGGCACCCTCGCCGACCGGGTCGGGGCCGGACCGCTGCCCGTCGCGGAGGCGCTGCGCCTGACGGCGCTGGCGGCACGGGGCGCCGCCGCGCTGCACGCGGCCGGGATCGTGCACCGCGACATCAAGCCGTCCAACGTGCTGCTGCGCAGCACACCGGGCGGATCCGACCGGGTGCTGCTGGCCGACCTCGGGCTCGCCAAGATCCTGGCCCAGGCCTCCGGGCTCACCATCGCGGCGGGCTCGGCCGGTTACACCCCGCCCGAGCAGATCCGGCCCGGCCACGGCATCGACGAGCGGGCCGACGTGTACAGCCTGGGCGCCCTCGGCCACCACCTCGTCACCGGTTCGGTTCCGGGGCCGCCCGGGAAGGTCGAACGCCCCGACCGGCTCCGTACGGGCGTCGGCCCGGACGTCGGACGGGCGCTGCTGCGCGCCATGGAACCCGACCGGGAGCGACGCTGGCCGAGCGCGGACGCCTTCGCCGCAGAACTCGAACGGCTGGCCGGGGAGGCCGGGGACGAAGGTGTCCCCGCGCCCCGGCGGAACCGGCGGCTCCGGCGCACCCCGCTCCTCGTGTCCGCCGGTGTCGCCGCGGCCTGCGCCGTCGGCGTCACCGCCGTCCTGTCGGCGGACGGGCCCGGCGCGAGGACCCTGCCGGTCGCGGACCGCACGGGCCGGATCAGCGTCGAGGTGCCCGTGGCCTGGGGCGGGCAGCTGCGCGACTCGGGGTGGAACCCGCGGTCGCTGGGGCTCCGGGACGGCACCGAACCCGGTCTCGTCGTCGCGGACCGCCTGGCGAGCTGGCCGGACCTCCGGGCCGACGTCGACGGGGCCTTCGTCGGACTCAGCGAGCACGGCGACGTGACCGGCGAGGTCCGCGCCATCACGCACCCGGGATGCCACTACGCCGGGAGCCGCGCCTATTCCGGCGCGCGCTGGCACGGGCTGATACGGACCTGGGACGGCTGTGCGGGCACGGACGGCCGTCTCACCGAGGCCGCGCTGACCGCGGCGGGGAGCGGCGGGCGGGCCCAGGTGTACGTCCAGATCCGCCAGGAGGGCGGCGACGACCGCACGGCCGACGGTGTCATCGGCTCCCTGCGCGTCGAGGCCTGATCCTGAGCGGACGGGACCCGGCGGAATCCGGCGGGGATCCCGAGAACTTTTCGGTCCCCGGGCGCATCCAAGAGTAGTGACGAGGGGCGGCACGCCCCGCGCTCGTGCGATGGGCTCGTACGGAGATTCGCAAGGAGTGGTGACATGTCGACCTTCTCGCGCACGGTGGCGGACACGGACCGGACCGGCGCGGTGTCCGCGCACCGCGCTTCACCCACCGCCCGGCGGGCCGCGCTGCTCGTGGGCGTCGCCCTGCTGAGCCTGCTGACCGCCTGCAACGACGGCACCCCGCAGGGCTCTCCGAAGACCGTTCCCGGCACGGCCGGGCCGGCTTCCGGCGACACGGGCACGAAGGCGGGCTCGACCCCGGCCGCCAGCCCGGCCGCGAGCACCCCGTCGAAGAAGACGGGAACCGGGACGGGGAGCGGATCCGCCCCGGCCACGGCCACCTCCGGGAGCGGCGGCGGCAGCGGGCGCTGCCACACCTCGGAGCTGCGCGCCTCCGTCGGCCGCAACGATCCCGGAGCGGGGCAGGAGAACTTCCCCGTCGTCCTGACCAACAGGTCCGGGCGCACCTGCACCGTGCGCGGCTACCCCGGCGCGGCCTTCGTCGACGCGTCCGGCAAGCAGCTCGGGCCCGATCCCCGGCGGTCCCCGGGCACGCCGACGACGGTCGTGCTCGCGCCCGGCCACAGCGCGTGGTCGGGCCTCACCTTCTCCAATCCGGAGATCAGCGGCGCGGCCACGGCGACCCCCGCCTCACTGGTCGTCACGCCGCCCGACGAGCTGGACTCCCTCACGGTGACGTGGACGCAGGGCGAGGTACCCGTGTCCGGCAACGCGTCGTCGGTCCGTCTGACGGTCCTCAGCCCCGGGACCGCCCCCTGACCGTACGCGCGTGCCGGCCGCGGGAGCGTCGGCGACCTCGGCGGCGACGACTGCCGCGGCGGTGCGCGGCGCACCCGGGCGCCCCGCCGTCGCCGCGCCGGGCGGCGCCCCTCCGGGCACCGCCCGCCTCCCGGATCGCGCGGTTCGTCACAGAACGGCAACACGTCCCGATTGCCGCGACCTTTTCCGGAATTTCGCGCATCCCACCGTTTGACGCACCCCGTGAACGGCGCGTCGCACGGACGAGGCACCGGCCCCACGACCCGGGCCGGTGCCAGGAGCATCGGGGGGACGAATCATGAGCGGTGTCTCACGCAGGCGACTGCTGACCGCGACGGCGTCGGCGGGCGCACTGGGGGCCCTCGCGGCCTGTTCGGCCAGGGACTGGTCCATGGGAAGCGGCGGCGAGGGCCCCGCGCGGCCCGTGCCGGCCAGGAAGATCGGGGACGGTTCCACGGCGGACACCGGGGCCCAGCCGAAGCAGCCGAGGGCGGAGCGGCTGAAGCCCGGTGAACGCCCGCCGCAGTTCGTCGTCTTCTCCTGGGACGGCGCGGGCGAGCTGAGCAACAAGCTGTTCTCCCGCTTCCGCAAGGTCGCCGCCGACCACGGGGCGTCGATGACCTTCTTCCTCAGCGGCATATACACCCTGCCCGAGTCGAAGAAGCACCTCTACCACCCGCCGCGGCACCCCGTCGGCGCCTCCGCGATCGGTTACCTCTCCGACCGGCACATCCACGCGACGCTCCAGCAGATACGCGCGGCCTGGCTGGAGGGACACGAGATCGGCACGCACTTCAACGGTCACTTCTGCGGCCCGGACGGGGTCCGCCGCTGGTCGCCCGCCGAGTGGCGCAGCGAGATAACGCAGGCGAAGAAGTTCGTCACCGAGTGGCGGACCAACACCGGCTTCACCGACCTGGAACCGCTGCCGTTCGACTACGAGAAGGAGCTGACCGGCGGCCGCACCCCCTGCCTGGAGGGCCAGTCGAACCTGCTGCCGACCGCCGCCGCCCTCGGCTGGAAGTACGACGCCAGTTCGCCCGGCGGACTCCAGATGTGGCCCTCCAAGGTGCAGGGCGGCAGGATCTGGGACTTCCCGCTCCAGTCCATCCCCTTCCCCGGCCACTCCTTCCAGGTCCTGTCGATGGACTACAACCTGATGGCCAATCAGTCGAACGCCGACCCGCTCGGCGACCGCACCCGCCACGACGCCTGGCGGACGCAGGCCCGCGACAGCTATCTCGCCGGATTCCGGCGCGCCTACGAGAGCAACCGGGCCCCGCTCTTCATCGGCAACCACTTCGAGCGCTGGAACGGCGGCATCTACATGGACGCCGTCGAGGAGTCCCTCTCCCGGATGGCGGGGCACGACGACGTCCGCATGGTCTCCTTCCGCCAGCTCGTGAAGTGGCTGGAGGCCCAGGACCCCGCGGTCCTGCGGAAGTTGCGCACGCTCGGCCCCGGACAGTCGCCGCTCGGCGGCTGGGCCGAGTTCCTGGGCACGGCCGGGGCGGCGGACTCCGCCGCCCCGTCCTCCGGCACCGCCTCGTCCTGAGAGGTCCGGACAACGGGGGCCGCCGGAGTCCGTGGCGTCACCGGCGGCCTCCCCAGCCCCCTCCGCCGAACGATCCGTGACCGCCGGAACCGGAGCCCGTACCGTATTCGCCGTCCCGGACCGAGCCGCCCGATCCGTCCCCGGAGCAGAGGACGGACGTGGAGGAGCAGGAGCCGCCGGACGGTTCCGCGGACGGAGTCCCGTGGCCGGGGGTCGCGGCCGTCGCGGTGGGCGTCCGGGGGCCGGCCGGTGCCGTCGCGGGCGCGGACGGCTTTCCCGTGGTGGAACCCCTCGCGTCGCCCTTCGTGGAGTCCCAGTTGACGACCTCCAGTTGGAGCGAGGGCGACGAGGTGTCGAACGTCCAGTGCTGGACCGGCCCGTCCTCGCGGAGTTTGAGGACGAGCGCCGACTCCCCCTCGGCCGCCGCGGGGGCGAGGGCCAGGTCCTGGTTCCAGCGCGGCACGAGCACGCCCTGGAGGGTGAAGTCGTAGCGGGCGTTCTCGGCGGCGGGCTTCGACGGGCCCGCGCAGGGGGCCAGTCGGACGGAATAGCCCAGGTGCGAGTCGAGACACAGGCTCGGGTGGTCCGCGTCGCGCAACAGGCCGTCCGTCGCGTACGACCACTGTGCCGCCGACTCCGAGGAGCACGGGACGAGCCGGGCCTCGGCACCGGCCACGGGCTTCGCCTCGGCGAAGCCGACGCACAGTCCGGTCGCGGTGTTGTGCAGCCTGCCACGCACGGCGCCGTCCTTCTTCTCCCCGGTCCGGGTCCACGACGGGTTCGTGCCCCGGCTCGGTGTCGCGGAGGAGTGGCCGCCGTCGGCCGTGTCGTGCCGGCCGTCGGAGTCCGCGTCGGCCGCCCACAGGAGCAGCGGGACCGTGATCAGCGCGCTGACGGTCAGCACGGCGAGGGCGACGTCACGGCGTCCCGGTGCGCGCCGGGAGGCCTTGCGCCCGGTGGCCCTGCGGGACGCGCGTGTGCCGGTGCCGTTCCGGGGCGCGGCCCGGCGGCGCGAGGGACGGTCGTCCCCGCCGGGTGCGGGAGCGTCCTGTCCGGACGGGACCACCGGCTGCGGTGCGGTGGCCTCGTGGGCCGTGGACGGGGTGCCGGGGTGGGGAAAGCCGTCCGGTGCGGTGCGTGGGGGAAGGCCGGGCGGGCGGGCGTCGTCGGCGTCGGGCCGGAACTCGACGATCCCGGGGGTCCCGGCGGCCGGGCCGGCACCGGTGCCGAAGGGGGCACCACCGCCCCTGCCCGTGAAAGCCGGACCGGCGCCGGCTCCCGCGGCTCCGTCCATGAGGGCCTCGCCGACGGTGTCCGCCGGTCCGCCGCCGAAGGCGGGGCCGGTCCGGTCGCCCCGGGACTCCAGCGCCGCCGCGGCCCGCTCCCACCGCGAGGCCACGTAGGCGCGGGCGCCCCAGCCGAGCACCGCCTCGGCGAGCGGGACGGCGAGTTCGCCGTTGAACCGGCTCAGCTGGTCGGCCGCGTAGCGGCAGTGGCCGCACTCGTCCATGTGGGCGCGCAGGTCGGGGTCGAGGTCGATGCCGCCGCGCCGGAAGGAGACGTCGAGCATGCGGTGGTAGCGGCGGCACTCCTGGCTGGGGGCGAGTTCGTGGTGGATCTCCAGACAGCCCTGGCGCAGACGTTCCCTGGCCCGCTCCAGTTCGGTGACCGCGTCCTCGGGGGAGATCCCCAGCAGGGCGGCGGGAACCTCCGGGTGTTCGGCCTCCACCTCTCCGTGCCACAGCAGACAGCGGGAGGGTTCGGGAAGCCGCTGGAACGCCCGGGAGATCAGGCGCCTGTTCTCCGGCGGAAGCAGCCGTGCCGCCGCCCGGTCCTGCCCGCCCTCCCCGCCGGCTTCGGTCAGGAGGTCGGGATCGAGCAGTTCGCGCCGCTGGTCCACGAGCCACTCGGCCGCCATGCGGCGGACGGTGACGAGCAGTTGGGGCCGCCAGGCGGCGCTCGGCCCGCTCTGGTGCAGCGAATCCCCGAACAGGCGCGTGAATGAGGCGGTGGTGAGCATTCCGGCGGGACGTACACCGCCGGTGCACAGCCGCGCGTAAGAGAACACCGCCTCCCAGTGGCGGTCCAGGAGTTCCCCGACGGGATAGTTCGCCGACGCGCCCCCCTGCCTCTTCAGCTCGGCCGCGAGCCGTTCATCCGACACCTCGAACAAGCGGTCGGGGTCGGACGAATGCGACAGCGTTCCGTCATTCACGTCCGCTTTCCTTCCAAGGGCAGCGCGGCAGATAGTCCATACCAATGGGTATGTGGACCGCCCGCCGGAACCGGAGGGCCTACCCATGGGGGTGGCGTCGCGAACGACCACCTCCGACAGCCCTTTCGGGCGGGGCGAGCGGGCGCGCCGCACGCGCGCAGAACGAAGCCACTATTGTCTGCACGCCGACAACGCACACCATTGCACAGAGCGACGAGCAGTAACAAGCGATCCCGGACTTTCTCTTAATGCGGCGCCGGCGCGAATATTGACCGAATGTCAGTCAGTCCGCTCCAAAAGAAATTCGGAAACCCGGCGCTCCGACCTTCCGTCCCGAAGTCTCCACGATGGGAGCGCTCTCACGCGCTCATCCGAGCACCTTTCCGCACGGAATTCCCGTCACCCCGGCACGGACCTCCGGGGTTCCGGCCGAACGGCGCGGAGCGCTCCCGGCGGGCGTCAGTGGCCGCTGATCGCCCGGGGGGTGTACGACCGTTCCAGTTCCTCGGTCTCCTTGTCCGAGAGCTCCAGATCGAGCGAGGCGACCGCGTCGTCGACGTGTCCCTCCCTGGTGGCGCCGACGATGGGCGCGGTCACACCGTCGCGCCGCAGCAGCCAGGCGAGCGCGACCCCGGCGCGCGGCACGTCGCGCTCGGCGGCGATGCGGGCGAGGGCGTCGACGATCTCGCGGTCGCCTTCCTGGTACAGCTTCCGGCCGAACGCGTCGCCCCGGCTGCGTTCGGTGGCCGTGTCCCAGTCACGGGTGAGCCGGCCGCGGGCGAGCGGACTCCACGGCAGGACGCCGACCCCCTGGTCGGCGCAGAGCGGCAGCATCTCGCGCTCCTCCTCGCGGTAGAGGAGGTTGTAGTGGTTCTGCATGGACACGAACCGGGTCCAGCCGTGCAGCGTGGCCGTGTACTGGGCCTTGGAGAACTCCCACGCGTACATCGAACTCGCCCCGATGTAACGGGCCTTGCCCGCCTTGACCACGTCGTGCAGCGCCTCCATCGTCTCCTCCACGGGGGTGTGCCGGTCGAAGCGGTGGATCTGGTAGAGGTCGATGTAGTCGGTGCCGAGGCGGCGCAGACTGTTGTCGATCTCCGTCATGATCGCCTTGCGGGACAGGCCACGGCCGTTGGGGCCCTCGTGCATGGCGCCGTGGACCTTGCTGGCGACGACGATCTCGTCGCGGCGCGCGAACTCGCCGAGCGCCCGTCCCACGATCTCCTCGCTGGTGCCGTCCGAGTACACGTTCGCCGTGTCGAAGAAGGTGATCCCGGCCTCCAGGGCCCGGCGGATCAAGGGACGCGAGGCCTCCTCGTCGAGGGTCCATTCGTGGACGCCGCGGCCGGGCAGGCCGAAACTCATGCAGCCGAGGCAGATCCGGGAGACGTCCAGACCCGTCGAACCGAGTTTCACGTACTGCATGCTCACTCCTGCTCTCGCTGCCGGTGGGGGTGGGGAGATCCGAGGACAGATCCCTGCCCGCCGCGGACGCCCGGCAGCCCTACTCCACCGGGGCTTCCACGTCGTCGTACACCCGCGCCGACACGATCAGGCCATCGCCGCCCCGGGCGCAGACCGCGAGACCCGGCTGCGGGGGCAGGTCGGCGCCGCCCCAGCGGTCGCAGATGTACTCGAACGCGCTGCGGGTGCCGTCCTCGGTCACGGTGCACAGCTTGAGCGGGATACCGCCGCCCGCGGAGAAGAAGGAGTCGTAGAGCTCGGTCAGCTCCTTGGCCCCGGTGTGCCGGGACGTGTCGTCGGCCGGCCCGCGGAAGGAGCCGTCCGGTCCGAAGGCGGCGACGACGGCCGCGGTGTCCCCCGCGTCCAGGGCCGCCTTGTAGGCGCCCACCACGTCGGAGGGGTGCGCCAGCGGGTCCGGCGGCACCATCGGCCGGCGCACCACGTGCCGGCCGAGCAGCGGCAGGCGGGAGTGGTGGATCCGCACCGGTAGCGTGGAGGCGAGGTCCACGGCTGCGGCCACGGGCAGCCCGATGCGCTCCCCGTCCGTGCCCTCCAGGCGCACCACCCACTCCCCCACCGCCCGTCGCTCGCCGAGCGTGACGGCGACCTCCTCGATGTCCGCCCCGTGTTCCGCCCGCCAGGTGTCCTGCACGGCCAGCCAGGCCTCCAGGACCACGACACCGCTGATCCGGCCGGCCTCCGGGTCGTCGAGGGCGACGGGCACGGTGGCCGCCGCCGGATCGCGCAGGGCGTCGGCGAGCTCGGCGGCGCCGAGCCGGTCGACGAGGTCGGAGATCTGCGGGATCCAGACCATGGGGACTCCTGGGCCGTGCGGAGTGGTCGACTTCGATCGTGTGCCCGCACCGGCCCCGGCGCGACCCCAGCGGACGGGAGGGCGCGCCCCGTACGGCCGCGCCGGACCCTCCCGGTCAGCGCTCTGTCCGAATCCCGCCGGACGGGAGACCGCGCAGGGCGCACTGTTGGGGGTGAACACGCTGTGAGACCTCGGAAAGGACCGGACCGATGACGGTCTACACGACCATGGACAGCCCGCTCGGCCGACTGCTGCTGGTGGGTGAGGAGTCCGCCACCGCCAGGGGCGGCACCGCGCTCGCCGCGCTGTCCGTGCCGGACCAGAAGCACGGCGCGGTCGTCCAGGAGGGCTGGCACGAGGACGCGGACGCCTTCCGGGAGATCTCCTCCCAGCTGCGCTCGTACTTCGACGGCCGGCTGACCGCCTTCGACATCGAGTACGTGCCGAGCGGCAGCGACTTCCAGCGGCGCGTCTGGAAGGCCCTGGAGACCGTCCCGTACGGCACGACGGTCAGCTACGGGGAGGTCGCCGCACGGATCGGCGCGTCCAGGGCCGCGGTCCGTGCCGTCGGTACGGCGCTCGGGGCGAACCCGCTGCTGATCGTCCGCCCCTGCCACCGTGTGATCGGCGCGAGCGGGGCGCTCACCGGCTACGCCGGGGGCCTGGAGCGCAAGCGGCAGCTCCTGGACCTGGAGAGCGTGCCCGAGTAGCGGGACCGGGCGGGGCCTAGGATCGTGGGGTTCGCCCTCAGCCCCGCCGACGGCCGGGCCGCGGACCACCGGCCCGCGGTACGGGCCGCCTTCCAGGAGTCCCGCCGATGCCCAGCCCCGACGGCCGCCCCCACGACTCCCGCGTCCGTGTCCGCGGCGCCCGGGAACACAATCTGCGGGGCGTCGACGTCGACATCCCGCGGGACCTGCTCGTGGTGTTCACGGGCGTGTCCGGGTCCGGGAAGTCGTCTCTGGCCTTCGGCACGATCTACGCCGAGGCGCAGCGGCGGTACTTCGAGTCGGTCGCCCCGTACGCGCGGCGCCTGATCCACCAGGTCGGGGCGCCGAAGGTCGGGGAGATCACCGGGCTGCCGCCGGCCGTCTCGCTCCAGCAGCGCAGATCGGCGCCCACCTCGCGGTCGTCCGTCGGCACGGTCACCAATCTGTCCAACTCCCTGCGGATGCTGTTCTCGCGCGCGGGACGGTATCCGGCGGGCGCCGAGCGGCTCGACTCGGACGCGTTCTCGCCGAACACGGCCGCCGGGGCGTGCCCCGAGTGCCACGGTCTGGGCCGGGTCCACCGTACGACGGAGGAGTTGCTGGTCCCCGATCCCTCGCTGACGATCCGCGAGGGCGCGATCGCCGCCTGGCCGGGAGCCTGGCAGGGCAAGAACCTGCGGGACATCCTCGACACGCTCGGCCACGACGTGGACCGGCCCTGGCGCGAACTGCCCGCCGAGGAGCGGGAGTGGATCCTGTTCACGGACGAGCAGCCGGTGGTCACCGTACATCCGGTGCGCGAGGCCGAGCGGATTCAACGCCCTTACCAGGGAACGTACATGAGCGCCCGGCGCTATGTGATGAAGACCTTCTCGGACACGAAGAGCGCCACCCTGCGGGCCAAGGCCGAACGCTTCCTCGCCACCGCTCCCTGCCGGGCGTGCGGCGGCAGCAGGCTGCGGCCCGAGGCACTGGCGGTGACGTTCGGGGGACGGAACATCGCGGAACTCGCCGCGCTGCCGCTGACCGAGCTCGCGCGGTCCCTCCCGGGCGGATCCGAGACCGCCCGGGTACTGACCGAGGACCTCGCGGCCCGTATCGCCCCCGTCGTGGAGCTCGGGCTCGGGTATCTGAGCCTCGACCGGGCCACTCCCACCCTCTCGGCGGGCGAACTCCAACGCCTGCGTCTGGCGACGCAGTTGCGGTCCGGGCTGTTCGGTGTGGTGTACGTCCTCGACGAGCCGTCCGCCGGGCTGCACCCGGCGGACACGGAAGCGCTGGTGACGGTGCTGGAGCGGCTGAAGGCGGCGGGCAACTCGGTGTTCGTCGTGGAGCACCACTTCGACGTGGTGCGCGGCGCCGACTGGCTGGTCGACGTGGGCCCGGGGGCCGGGGAGCACGGCGGGCGGGTCCTGCACAGCGGGCCGGTCGCCGCGCTGGAGGGCGTCGGGGAGTCGGCGACGGCGCGCTTCCTCTTCGACCGCTCCCCCGGGCCCGCGCGGACCGTGCGCGAGCCCCGGGGCGTGGTGTCGGTCGGCCCGGTGACCCGTCACAATCTGCGCGGGGTCACCGCCAGGTTCCCGCTGGGCGTGTTCACCGCGGTCACCGGGGTCTCCGGCTCCGGGAAGTCCACGCTGATCGGCGAGGTGACCGAGGAACTCGCGGGCGTCGGACGGCTGGTGAGTGTCGACCAGAAGCCCATCGGCCGCACCCCCCGCTCCAACCTCGCCACGTACACGGGACTGTTCGACGTCGTGCGCAAGGTGTTCGCCGCGACGGAGGAGGCTTCGGCGCGCGGTTACGGGGTGGGGCGGTTCTCCTTCAACGTGGCCGGCGGGCGCTGCGAGACCTGTCAGGGCGAGGGGTTCGTCAGCGTGGAGCTGCTGTTCCTGCCGAGCACCTACGCGCCGTGCCCGGACTGCGGCGGCGCGCGCTACAACCCCGAGACCCTCGAGGTGACGTACCGGGGGCGGAACATCGCGCAGGTCCTCGATCTCACGGTGGAGGCGGCGGCGCGCTTCTTCGCCGACGCGGACACCCCGGCCGTCTCGCGCAGTCTCGGCACGCTGCTCGACGTGGGTCTCGGCTATCTGCGGCTCGGCCAGCCCGCCACGGAGCTGTCGGGCGGCGAGGCCCAGCGCATCAAGCTGGCGAGCGAGTTGCAGCGGGTACGACGGGGGCACACGTTCTATCTGCTCGACGAGCCGACGACGGGACTGCACCCGGCCGATGTCGAGGTGCTGATGCGGCAGTTGCACGGGCTCGTGGACGCCGGTCACACCGTCGTGGTGGTGGAGCACGACATGACGGTGGTGGCGGGCGCCGACTGGGTCGTCGACCTGGGGCCGGGCGGGGGTGACGAGGGCGGCCGGATCGTGGCCGCCGGGCCGCCCGAGCAGGTGGCGACGGCGCCCGGCCGGACGGCACCGCACCTCGCCCGGGCACTCGCCGGCCGTCGCTAGCGCCACGGCAGCGCTCCGGGCGGGTGTGTCAAAGGTCATGTATCCCTCGACACGAGGAAGTCGGGACGCCGGCATGGTGCCGCGCCGAGGGTCGGGGCGGGGGGAGCGGGGCGGTGCGCACAGAGTACGAGAGGCTGCCACGCGAGTACCGGATGAACCGGTCGAGGGAGCTGACGTTCCTCGTGGTGATCGTGACGGGGACCGTGAGCGTGGCGAAGGCCCTGTTCGACGCCGACGGTCTGTCCACCGCGTTCACGTACCCCTTCCTCGTCGCGTGGGCGGCGCTGATGGGCCGGCTGTTCCGCACCACCTTGCACAGCTCCACCACGGCGGACCTCGAAGCCATCCACGTACGCGGTGTGTTCAGGCGGCGCCGGCCGGCCTGGGAGGACATCCAGGGCATCCGGGCCGAGAGGAACCCCACCGCGGCGAGGAAGGACACCGCGCCCGCGGTGCTGGTGTACGCCTACGGCCGGGACGGCCGCAGGATGCTGCTGCCCTTCCTGGACAACCTGCACGTGAACGTCGCGAACGAGGTCGGGGCCCTGGTGGAGGCCTGGGAGGAGCTCCGCGGCGCAGACTGGGCGCCGAGCGCCGAGGCCGCCGTCCGCATCGACCGGCACGCCGCCCGCCGGGGCGCGCTGACGGCCGGTCTCTCCGCCGCGATGCCGGCGTTCGTCCCGCTGACCGTGCTGATGCTGCTGCCGCTCTTCGTGGACATGCCCGGATGGCCGGGGTCGGTGCTCCAGCCGCTCGCGGTGATCGGGGCGGGCCCGCCGCTGGTCTTCACGGTCACCGCGATCACCTCGTACCGCGGGCGCGTACGCAACGGCTGAACGGCGCCGGGGCGCCGGTCTCACCGGTGCGTCCCGGGAGGCGAGCCGGGGTCGCCCGTGCACCCCCACGCCGCCTCGGCCAGGGACCGGCGGTCGGGGTGGCCTCCCGCCGGGAGCAGGGGCCGCAGACTCACCTCGGCCACCAGACCGCGCGCCGAGACCACGCGCCACAGCGAGGCGAGCAGCGGGTCCTCGCCGACGAACGCGGGCGCGGTGCTCGTCGCTCCGGCGGCGGACCGGTACCGGATGCTCACCGGCTGGACCGGCACACCGGCGTCCAGCGCGGCCTGGAAGAGGGCCCCGCGGTAGCGGCCCCGGGCCCGGCCGCACCAGGTGCTGCCCTCGGGGAACGCGGCGACGGCCGAACCGCCGCGCAGGGTGGCGGCGACCTCGTCCACCGTGCCGGGCAGGGCGCGCAGCCGGTCCCGGTCGATGAAGAGCGTGCCGCCACGGGCGGCCAGCGCTCCCACCACGGGCCAGCCGCGCACCTCGGTCTTGGCGACCATCCGCGCCGGGCGGACGGCGGCGAGCAGCGGGATGTCCAGCCACGAGACGTGGTCGGACACGATCAGGACTCCGCCGGTGGGCCGCGCGGCTCCGGTGATCCGCGTCCGGACCCCGGCCGTGTGCACCACGGCCAGGCACCAGCGGCGGATCCACTTCTGGCGCGACGGGTCCCGCAGCCGTGCGATCAGCGGGACCAGGGCGATTCCGAGGACGACCACGGCCAGTAGCGCGGCCAGCCGAAGGACGGCCCGGGGCACGCCCGTCCAGGGGCGCCTGGACTCCACGCAGTCGCGCGGCGAGCAGGGGGCGGTGGGCAGCCAGGCACTGGCCGTCCGTACGGGCCCGGCGCCGGTCCGCCGGGGCTGGACGGAACCGGCGCCGGGCCGCCCGGCCGGCACGGGCCGGACGCCCGGCCGCGGGACGCGGGCGGGATCGGTGGCGGGAAGCCGGCCAGGACCGGCGACGGGCCGCAGGATCTCGGCACGGCCGGCGTCGGGCCGCGCGACCCGCACCGGTCCGGCAACCGGCCGCGGGTCCTGGCCGGAACCCGGGGCGGGCCGCGGGTCCTGGACGGGCCCTGGGGCGGGCCGCGCGTTCTGGGACGGGTCGGGGACAGGTCGTCGGGGTGCCGGGACGGCGTCGGCGGACGGCGCGGATTCCGGGACCGCGGCGGGCCGGTGACGGTGGAGGGCCGGCGGGTGGGGCGCTCCGGTGCGGGGCGTGCTCATCGGGCGGGGACGAGCGAGAGGAAGTGCCGCAGGTAGCGCGGGTCGACCCGGCGCATCGACAGCAGCACGTACAGGTCGGCGACCCCGAAGTCCGTGTCGTGCGCGGGCTCGCCACACACCCAGGCGCCGAGGCGCAGGTAGCCGCGCAGCAGCGGGGGCAGTTCGGTGCGGGCGGGGCGGGCGACGCCCTCGGCGCTCCAGGGCAGCAGCGGGCGGACGCGGAACTCCTCGGGGGCCAGGTGCTTGGCCCGCACCCGGTCCCAGGTGCCCGCGGCGAGGGTGCCGCCGTCGGCGAGCGGTACGGAGCAGCAGCCGGCGAGCCATTCGTGGCCGCCGTCGACCATGTAACGGGCTATCCCTGCCCAGATCAGGCCGATGACGGCGCCGTCGCGGTGGTCGGGGTGGACGCAGGAGCGGCCGACCTCGACCAGCCCGGGGCGTATTCCGGCCAGCGGGCCGAGGTCGAACTCGCTCTCCGAGTAGAGCCGTCCGGCGACCGCGGCGCGCTCGGGCGGCAGCAGCCGGTAGGTGCCGACGACCTGGCCGCTCTCCGTGTCGCGGACCAGCAGGTGATCGCAGTACGCGTCGAAGGCATCGAGGTCGAGACCCGGCTGCGGGGTGTTCAGGAGGGCGCCCATCTCCCCCGCGAAGACGTCGTGGCGCAGCCGTTGCGCGGCCCGGACGTCGGCCTCGTCGCGGGCCAGGGTGACGGTGTAGCGGGTGGGGGCGAGGGGCTCGCTCGGGGTGTCGAGGGTGGAAACGCCGGTCATGGCACTCTCCTGGTCACGGGCCGGTTCGGCGGAGGGGGAACCCCCTGCTCCAGGGGAGTCGGGAGCGCGGGGGGCGGCAGGCCGGATCCGAACGGTCTGCGCGCTCCTGTTCTTCCGACGCCGGTTGGCGCCTGCGTGACCAGTGCCAGGAGGGCGGATGTGGGGATGCTGAATGACAGGGGTGCCCCGGAAAAGCGAGACGGGACCGGGGTATGAGCACCACACCCGGTCCCGTCCGTCCGCACCGTACGGCGAACGACTTCGGTCCTAACGCCTGCCCGCCCTGCGGGTGGCGCGCAGCCACTCCTTGTTCATGGCGGTGATGGAGAACAGCGGGATGCCCTTGGGGCAGGCGGTCGCGCACTCCCCGGTGAGGGTGCAGCCGCCGAAGCCCTCCTCGTCCATCTGCCCCACCATGTCGAGGACGCGGGTCTCGCGTTCGGGGGCGCCCTGCGGCAGCACGTTCAGGTGGTTGATCTTGGCCGAGGTGAACAGCATGGCGGCGCCGTTCGGGCAGGCCGCCACGCAGGCGCCGCAGCCGATGCACTCGGCGTGCTCGAAGGCGGAGTCGGCGTCGGGCTTGGGCACGGGGGTGGCGTGCGCCTCGGGCGCGGCACCGGTCGGGGCCGTGATGTAGCCGCCGGCCTGGATGATCCGGTCGAAGGCGGAGCGGTCGACGACGAGGTCCTTGACGACCGGGAAGGCGGCGGCCCGCCACGGCTCGACGTCGATCGTGTCGCCGTCGCGGAAGGAGCGCATGTGCAACTGGCAGGTGGTGGTGCGCTCGGGTCCGTGCGCGTCGCCGTTGATGACGAGGCTGCACGCGCCGCAGATGCCCTCGCGGCAGTCGTGGTCGAAGGCGACGGGGTCGTCGCCGGCGAGGATGAGCTCCTCGTTGAGGGTGTCGAGCATCTCCAGGAAGGACATGTCGGCCGAGATGCCGTCCACCTCGTACGTGGACATCGCTCCGTCGGCGTCGGCGTTCTTCTGCCGCCAGACGCGCAGGGTGAGCTTCATGCGTAGCTCCGCTGGGTGGGGTGGACGTACTCGAAGACCAGGTCTTCCTTGTGCAGGACGGGAGCGGCGCCGGTGCCGGTGAACTCCCAGGCGGCCGCGTACGAGAACTCCTCGTCGCGGCGGGCCGCCTCGCCGTCGGGGGTCTGGGACTCCTCGCGGAAGTGGCCGCCGCAGGACTCGGCGCGGTTCAGTGCGTCGAGGCACATCAGCTCGGCGAGTTCCAGGTAGTCGACGATCCGGTTGGCCTTCTCCAGCGACTGGTTGAACTCCTCTCCGCTGCCGGGCACCTTGATGCGCCGCCAGAACTCCTCGCGGATCTGCGGGATGCGCTCCAGGGCCTTGCGCAGCCCGCTCTCGCTACGGGCCATCCCGCAGAACTCCCACATGAGTTCGCCGAGTTCGCGGTGGAAGGAGTCGGGGGTGCGGTCGCCGTCGACGGACAGCAGCAGGTTGACGCGGTCCTCCGTCTCGGCCAGCACCTCCTGGACGGCGGGGTGTTCGTCGTCCAGGTCGTCGTCGGCGCGGTGCGGGTTGCGGGCCAGGTAGTCGTTGATCGTCGACGGCAGGACGAAGTAGCCGTCCGCGAGCCCCTGCATGAGGGCGGAGGCGCCGAGCCGGTTCGCGCCGTGGTCGGAGAAGTTGGCCTCGCCGATGGCGAACAGGCCGGGGACGGTGGTCTGGAGGTCGTAGTCGACCCACAGTCCACCCATCGTGTAGTGCACGGCGGGGTAGATCCGCATGGGCACGGTGTACGGGTCCTCGGCGGTGATCCGGGCGTACATGTCGAAGAGGTTGCCGTACTTCTCCTCGACCGCCGCGCGGCCCATGCGCCGGACGGCGTCGGCGAAGTCGAGGTAGACGCCCTGGCCGCCGGGGCCGACTCCCCTGCCCTCGTCGCAGACGTTCTTGGCGGCGCGGGAGGCGATGTCGCGGGGCACGAGGTTGCCGAAGGAGGGGTAGATGCGCTCCAGGTAGTAGTCGCGCTCGTCCTCGGGGATCTCGTTCGGCGGGCGGGTGTCGCCGTGCGTCTTCGGGACCCAGATGCGGCCGTCGTTGCGCAGCGACTCGCTCATCAGGGTGAGCTTGGACTGGTGGTCGCCGGTGCGCGGGATGCAGGTGGGGTGGATCTGGGTGAAGCAGGGGTTGGCGAAGTACGCGCCGCGCCGGTGGGCCCGCCAGATCGCGGTGGCGTTGGAGTTCATGGCGTTCGTCGAGAGGTAGAAGACGTTGCCGTAGCCGCCGCTCGCCAGGACGACGGCATCGGCGAAGTACGTGTCGATCCGCCCGGTGATCAGGTCGCGGGCGACGATGCCGCGGGCGCGTCCGTCGACGACGATCAGGTCGAGCATCTCGGTGCGCGGGTGCATCTCGACGTTGCCGGCGGCGATCTGCCGGGAGAGTGCCTGGTAGGCACCGAGCAGGAGCTGCTGGCCGGTCTGGCCGCGGGCGTAGAAGGTGCGCGAGACCTGGACGCCGCCGAAGGAGCGGGTGTCGAGCAGGCCGCCGTACTCGCGCGCGAACGGCACGCCCTGGGCGACACACTGGTCGATGATCTCGACCGAGATCTGTGCCAGTCGGCGGACGTTGGACTCACGCGCCCTGAAGTCGCCGCCCTTGACGGTGTCGTAGAAGAGGCGGTGCACGGAGTCGCCGTCGTTGCGGTAGTTCTTCGCGGCGTTGATGCCGCCCTGCGCGGCGATCGAGTGGGCCCGGCGCGGGGAGTCCTGGTAGCAGAACTGGACGACGTGGTAGCCCTGTTCGGCGAGGGTGGCGCCCGCGGAGCCGCCCGCGAGGCCGGTGCCGACGACGATCACGGTGTGCTTGCGGCGGTTGGCCGGGTTGACCAGCTTGGCCTCGAACCGGCGCCTGTCCCAGCGCTCCTCGACCGGTCCGGCCGGTGCCTTGGTGTCGGCGACCGGCTCCCCGGTCGTGAAGTGGGCGTATTCGGTGGTCATTTCAGCTCACCACTCCGGTCATGACGCCCACGGGTACGGCGATGAAGCCCGCCGTGAGCAGCAGTGCGAGGACGTCGGCGACGGTCTTCAGGGCGCGGTCGCGGCTGCGGCTGCCGGCCCCGAGGGTCTGGGCCGCGCTCCAGAAGCCGTGCCGGATGTGCAGGCCGAGCGCGAGCATCGCGACGATGTAGACGACGTTGCCGTACCAGGTGGAGAAGGTGTCCACGACGTTCTGGTACGGGTGGCCCTCCTGGAAGCCGCCGGAGTGCACGGTGCCGGTGGTCAGGTCGAGGAGGTGCCAGACGACGAACAGGCCGAGGATGACCCCGCCCCAGCGCATCGTGCGGGTGGCGTAGCTCGCGCCGCGCTTCCTGTGCACGTACTTGCCGGGCCGGGCCTTGATGTCGCGCCGGCTGAGCTGGTAGGCGGACGTGGCGTGGGCGACCACGGCGACCACCAGGACCACGCGGACGAGCCACAGGGTCCACCCGTAGTGCATGAAGGGTTCGCCGACGGTGCGCAGCCAGTGGGCGTAGTGGTCGAACTCCCCCTCCCCGAAGTAGATCTTCAGGTTCCCGATCATGTGGGCGATCAGGTAGAGCAGCATGATCAGGCCGCTGACGGCCATCACGGTCTTCTTGCCGACGGAGCTGTCCCACACGGTGCGCGCCATGGACGGCCGTCGGTCCGTCCGCGTTGCCAGAGCCATGGGAAGAGACGGTAGGTCGCGGGGGACCGATCGGTCCAAGACATGAAGCGGCTGGTTTCCATAGGAGTGAGCTATCGTCGAACGGTGCAGTTCCAACAGCTCCAGTACTTCGTGGCCGTCGCGGAGACCCGGCACTTCACCCGGGCCGCCGACCTGGTGCATGTCGCGCAGCCCTCGCTGTCCCAGCAGATCAAGGCGCTGGAGCGGGAGCTGGGGGCCGACCTGTTCCTGCGGGCGCGCGGGAACATCACGCTCACCGACGCGGGAGAGGCGCTGCTGCCGCTGGCCCGGCGCATCCTCGCCGACGCGGACACGGCCCGGCACGAGGTGCAGGAGCTGGCCCAGCTGCACAGCGGCCGGGTACGGCTCGGCGCGACCCCGAGCCTGTGCACCGGTCTGCTGCCCGACGTGCTGCGCGCCTTCCACGACCGCTATCCGGGCATCCGGCTGCTGATCGAGGAGGGCGGCTCCCACGATCTCGTACGGGAACTCGCGCGCGGCGCCCTCGACCTCGCCCTGGTCGTCCTGCCGCTGCCCACCCCCTCCCCCGCGCTGACCACGGTGGAGCTGCTGCGCGAGGACCTGGTGGTGGTGTCCTCGCCCGAGGCCCCGGCGCCCGGCGGTGGCGGCAGCCGGCGCACGGTGCGCGTCGCCGATCTGGAGGGCGAGCGCCTGGTGATGTTCCGGCACGGCTACGACCTGCGGGAACTGACCGTGGCCGCCTGTCGCGCCGAGGGCTTCGAGCCCGACTTCACGGTCGAGGGCGGTGAGATGGACGCGGTTCTGGGCTTCGTCCGGGCGGGCCTCGGTGTGGCCGTCGTACCGCGCATGGTGGCCGCCCGGTCCGGATCGGGGCTGCGGGTGACACCGCTCGCCCCGCCCGGGCTCGAGCGGACCATCGCGCTGGCGCACCGCAGCGACGTGGCACCTCCCCGGGCGGCCCGGGAACTCCAGCGGATGCTGCTGGAACGCTGACGGCGGGCGGTGCCGCGGCCGGAGTCACCAGGTCGGGACGAGGCCGCCGTCGATGACGAAGTCGCTGCCGGTGATGTTGCGCGCACGGTCCCCGGCGAGGAAGAGGACCAGCTCGGCCACCTCGGACGGCTGGGAGAAGCGGCCGGTGACGGTCGCGGCGGAAGCCTTCGCGACCACGTCGCCGGGGGTGGCTCCGACGACGGCCGAGACCGTCTCGGCCACGCCCCCGCCGCCGAGCCACAGGTCGGTCTCCACCGGACCGGGGCTCACCGTGTTGACGCGGACGCCCTTCGGGCCGACCTCCTTGGAGAGCGCCTTGGAGAACGCGACCAGGGCGGCCTTGCCCGCGCTGTAGTCGATGACCAGGGGGTCGGGCAGCGTGGCGTTGACCGAGGCGATCGTCACGACCGCGCCCTCTCCCGCGGCCAGCATCGACGGCAGGGCCGCACGGGTGACGCGTACGGCGGTGAGGAGGTTCAGATCGAGGGTGCGCCGCCATTCCTCGTCGGTGACCTTCAGGAAGCCGCCGGTGCGGGCGGGGGCCGTACCCACGTTGTTGACCAGGACGTCGATCCGCCCGCCCGCCGCCTCCACGAGCCTGTCCGCGGCCTCCGGTTCGGCGAGGTCGGCCGGCACCCAAGTCACGTCCCCCTTCGCCGCCAGGGCGTCGAGGCCCCCGGAGGTGCCGCGGGAGCCGGCGATCACCCTCGCGCCGGCTCCGGCCAGCGCCTCGGCGACCGCGAGTCCGATGCCCCTGCTCGCTCCGGTGACGACGGCCGTCCTGCCCTGAAGTTCGGTGCTCATCCGTCTCAGCTCCAATGGTCGGGAGGTACCTCCCGTCCCATGAGACCCACCGAGGGGCGCGGGCGCGAGACGTGCCGGGAGCCCGTCCCGCGCGGGGCGCCTCCCCGGAGGGGGCACGCCGCGCGGGAGCGGGCTCAGCCGACCGCGTCGACCAGCGCCAGTTCGTGCAGCCGCTCCGGCGGGCCGGGACGGGCGTAGTACCAGCCCTGGGCGGTGTCGCAGCCCAGGATCCGCAGCTGTTCGGCCTGGGCGCCGGTCTCCACGCCCTCGACCGTGACCGCGAGGTCGAGGCTGTGGGCGAGGGAGACGATGCCCTCGACGATCTTCAGGTCGACCGGATCCGCCGGGAACTGCTGCATGCCCCGGGTGAAGGACCGGTCCAGCTTGAGGATGCTGACCGGCAGCCGGCGGAGGTTGGCCAGGTTCGAGTAGCCGGTGCCGAAGTCGTCGAGGGCGATGTCGACACCCATCTCGGCGAGCCTGCGCAGCGGCTTGAGCAGGTCGTCGTCCGCGCCGATCAGCGCGGACTCGGTGACCTCCAGGCACAGCGCCTGGGCGTCGAGTCCCTCGCGCTCCAGGATGTCCACCGTGTCCTGGACCAGACCGGGATGGGTCAGCTGGCACGGCGAGAGGTTGACGTTGACCCGCAGCGGGCCGGCGTCGGAGTTCCGTTCCTGCCAGCTGCGGGCCTGGCGCACCGACTGCTCCAGGACCCAGCGGCCGAGCGGCACGATCAGTCCGGTGTGCTCGGCGAGCGGGATGAAGCGGTCGGGCCCGAGAACGCCGTGCTGCGGGTGCAGCCAGCGCACCAGCGCCTCCGCGCCCCGCACGCTGCCGTCGCCGAGGTGCACCAGCGGCTGGTACTCGATGAAGAACTCGCCCCGGTCCAGGGCCGCGGGGAGCGCGGTGGTGAGTCCGTTGCGGGTGATGGCGCGGGCATCGGCCTCGGGGTCGGCCAGCTCGAAGCGGTTGCCGCCCGCGGACTTGGCCCGGTACATCGTGATGTCGGCGCTGCGCAGCACCTCGGCGGCGCCGCGCTCCCCGGCCGGGCCCTCGACGACGCCGACGCTGCCCCGCACGGTCAGGTCACGGCCGTCGATGCTGACCGGGGTGACGAGCGCGTTCATGATGCGTCCCGCCAGTTCGTCGACCTTGCGCTCGGTGTCCGGACCGGTGGTGAGGGCCACGAACTCGTCGCCACCGAGCCGGGCGACCATCTCGCCGGGGGCGGTCGCGCAGGACTGGAGGCGGTCGGCGACCTCGACGAGCAGCCGGTCGCCGGCCGCGTGCCCGAGACTGTCGTTGATGGTCTTGAAGCCGTCGAGGTCGAGGTAGCAGAGCCCGAAGCGCTGTCCCTCCCCCGCGGCCAGCGCCTTCTCCAGACGCTCGAAGAACAGGGTCCGGTTAGGCAGTCCGGTGAGCGCGTCGTGGGTCGCCTCGTAGCGCAGCCGCAGGTTGAGCAGCCGCCGCTCGGTCGTGTCCTCCATCAGCGCCAGCTGGTACTGGGGGGCGCCGTCCGCGTCGCGCAGCAGGGAAACCGTCAGGTTGGTCCACAGGGCGGTGCCGTCGGGGCGGTAGAACGCCTTCTCGACGTGGTAGTGCTCACGCTCGCCGCGCACCAACTCCTCGTACAGCCGCCATACTTGAGGGGCGTCCTCGGCGTGCGTCCACTCGGTGACCTTGCGGCCGCGCATCGTCTGCTCGGAGCCGCCGAACATGCGCAGCAGGGCTCCGTTGCACTGGAGGATGTTGCCTTCGAGGTCGGCGATGCCGATGCCTATGGCCGCGCCCTCGAACACCGCGCGGAAGCGGGCCTCGCTGTCGTGCAGCGCCTCGGCGACGGCGCTGCGCGCGGTCAACGCGGCCTGCGAGATGGCCTGCTGCTCGGCGAGCGTCCGCTCGCGCAGCGCCTCGGCGTATCCGGCGGCCATGGCGTGCTGGAGCCGTGCGGAGCGGGTCCGCAACGCCTCTTTGGGGCCGTCCTCGCCGCAGTAGAGCACCAGATAGGCGTCGACGCAGTCGAGGGCCCGGCTGAGGGCCTCGGGGTCGGTGCAGTGCGCGGCGACGAGCGCCGCGCCGACGCTCCGCCCCTCGGCGGCCTCGAAGGTCCTGGCCCGCAGGGCCTCGCTCAGCCGCCTCGCGAGCGGCAGCAGTTGTTCCTCGAACTCCGGCCGGGTCAGCGAGGTGGAGGTGACGGGGAAGACCGCGCGGCTCCAGATCGTCGCGAACCGGCGCAGTCTGTCCTCCGGCCCGTCCGGCTCGGCGCTCACGCCTTGCGTCCCACGCCGCCGAACCCGGAGAAGGAATAGGGATCCTCGTCCTCGGGTGCCGTGTCGGGCCGCCAGTCCGGCATCGGCACCAGTCCGGGTTCCACCATGTCGTACCCCTCGAAGAACCGCGCGATCTCCTCGCGCGTGCGCATGATCAGCGGGTTGCGGATGTCCTTGTAGACGTCGACCGTGCCCTCGGCCTGCTCCCGGAGGAGCGGAATTCCCTCGAACGAGGCATGCGTGACGACGAGCATGCTTCCCGGCGCGAGGGCGTCGCGCAGTTCGGCCACCGCCCGGTACGGGTCGTCCGCGTCTTCCACGAAGTGAAGTATGGCAACGAGAAGCAGGGCGACCGGCCTCTTCAGGTCGATCAGCCGCTGAACCTGGTGACTCACCAGGATTTCCTGAGGCTTGAGCAGGTCCGCGGCGACGACGTCGGCGTCCTCGTCGTCCCGCAGGACGGCCTGGCTGTGTGCGACGGCAACCGGGTCGTGGTCGACGTAGACGACCCGCGCGCCGGGTCGGGCGGCCTGGGCGATCTCGTGGACGTTGCCGAACGTCGGGATGCCCGAGCCGATGTCGAGGAACTGGTCGATGCCCTCGCCGGCCGCGTAGCGGACGGCCCGGCGCATGAACGCCCGGTTCGCCTGCATGATCTTGGGAAGGCCCGGCATGAACTCCATCGCCTTGCGCGCCGCTTCCCGGTCGACCTCGAAGTTGTGCGAACCGCCCAGGTAGTAGTCGTAGATCCGGGACACGCTCGGCACTGAGATGTCAATGCTGCGAGGGGCCCAGGCGGGACGCTCCATCTATCTCTCCAAGGCGTAGGCGACGGCACGGACGATCCGGTGTTCGAGCAGAGGCTACTGATCGCCCGCCAAAGGGGCGAGCTGAACCGGAAATTGACCATCCGTTCCCGGTCACTGCCTCGGGCACGTGCCGAATTGGCAACTGCGAACGCATACCGCGCACACCACCCACAGCCCACGCGAAATCGTTCCGAAGCGTTCCAAAAACCTCCGCGGGGTCACGAAGCGTGTCCAAGTCCCCTGCCGGAAGGCGGCGTTCTTTCACATCTGGACCGCAGCCCGGATCTTTCACGTTCCGGCGACGGCCAGAACGCCCCGCCCGCGCCGGAGGGGACGCGCAAGGGTCCGCCCCCTCCGGTGGAGGGGGCGGACCCTGGGCGGCGCGTTCGTTCGGATGGGCCGGTCAACCGTGGGGTGTTGATGCCCTGCCCGCAACCGTGGGGTGTTGACGCCCTACTTGGCCGCGCCGACCGTCTTTCCGTCGGGCGAGACGGCGTACCACGTGCCGCCCACGCCCTGACCGTTGGTGTCGCCGGGAGCGCTGTCACCGGAGAAGGTGTAGATCGGCCAGCAGTTGACCGACATCTGCTTCACGCCGTCGGGGCGGGTGAAGGGCATCAGGCCCTTCTTCTTGATGCCCTTGGTGTCGTCCTCGGAGACCGGGGCGACCGCGGGCCACTTCTCCAGGCAGGCGCCCGTGCAGGCGGACTTCGAGACGGGCCAGGCCTGGTCCTTCGCGAAGCGGTAGACCGTCATGCCGTTCTTGTCGACGATGATGTCGCCGAGCTTCGGGTCCTTGCGGACCGACAGACCGGGGAGGGAGGCCAGCGTGGCCTTCTTGCCGTCGGGCGCCGAGGCGAACCAAGTGCCGCCCACGTCCTGGCCGTTGGCGTCACCGGCCTTGGTGTCCTTGGCGTACCGGTACATGGGCCAGCCGCCGACGGTCAGCTGCTTCGTGCCGTCGGTCCGGGTGACCTCGCCGAGCAGCGCCTTGTCGACGCCGACGGCGGCCTCGGCACCCTCTGCGGGCACCGGCGGCCAGGCCTTCGCGCAGTCTCCGTCACAACTCGACTTCGGCGGCTCGGCGGTGTCCTTGTCGAAGCGGTAGAGGGTGAATCCGGCGCCGTCGGTCAGCACCTTGCCGACCTTGGCGTTCTCGGCCACGGCCAGCTTGCCCGCGGCTTCCGGCTTGGCGGCGGCGCTCTCGTCCTTGGAGTCGGCTCCGTAGCCGTTGCCCGCACCGGCGGTGGTGCTGGTCCCGTAGCCGCCCGCCGCCGCGGTGGCACCCACGTTCTGGGCACCCGTGGAAGCGTTGCCATTTTCCTGACCACACGCCGTCGTGAGCGCCAGCACGGCCGCAGCTGACGCTACGAGTGAGGCGCTCCGCCAGGAGGTCTTCATTGGTAACTCCCGCTGTTCGCATAGTGTTGCAGCGCCCTGCAGCGCCACGCATGGCCCTAGGTACGGGCGGGAGGTGCGGGAGCGTTCAAAGGCGCCTCAAATTTCTTTCGGAAGACCGTGACGCGTTCGAGGCGTGTCGCACGGATTTTCGATCGACGCCCGCACCTCCCGGCCGCGCGCGTCAAGCCACCGGGGGCCGGGGGTACCCAATTCGTGGCCAATCCAGGACACTTCGGCGCGACCTGGCCCCTGGCGCCCCATGATCTCCGTCGTGCACGCACCCCAGCGGACCCGATCCGCCCTCGTCATACGGGTACTGGCGCTGACGGCGCTCACCTGGCTCCTCGTCGGCGCGCCGAGCGGAACGGCCTCGGCCGACGCCTGCGCGTACGCCTCCGCGGGCCCGGACGGCGAGGGGACCACCGCGGTGGCCGTGGCGGGCGACGGGGCGGTCGCCGTCGTCGGACACCCCGTCCGGTGCCCGTCCCCGACACCGACCCCGCCCTGCCCGCCGACGCCCACGCCGGCCCCGCCGACCGTCAAGCCGCCGCCACCGCCGAAGCCGACACCCGCGCCGAAGCCCGCACCACCGCCTCCACCGCCGCCTCCGCCTCCCCCGGTGCCGGCACCGGCACCGAAGCCGAGGCCCCTGCCGCCGCGGCCGGCTCCGGTCGTGGCGCCGAGACCCACGCCGAAGCCCACGCCGACACCGAGCGCGCGCCCCGCCCCGCCGCCGGTTCCGGTCAGTTATCCGGCGTACCGCACCCCGCCGCACAAGCACGCGCCCCGCGGCGGTCCGTCACTGGTCTCGTTCACCCTGCTCATCACCGCGCCCGCGGTGCTCGCCGTCGCGGCGCTGCGCCCGCGCTGACCCCTGGAGGCACACTTTGTCGGATTGGCTTGTTCTCGCCCTCGCGATGGCGGCCGCGTGCCTCGTGGTCCTCGTCGTGACCCTTCTGCGTCATCGCAGGGCCCGCGAGGACGAGGACCCCACCGAGACGCCGGACGTCATCGAGTACATGACGATGATGATCGGCGTGGTGTACGCCATCGTCCTCGGTCTGGCCATCGCCGGGGTCTGGGAGGCCCGCGGCGCCGCCCAGGACCAGGTGCAGACGGAGGCGCAGGCCCTGCACGAGATCTCCGAACGGGTCCGGGTCTATCCGCCCGACGTCCGCGACCGGATCCGCGGCGACGTCGACCGTTACGTCCACCACGTGGTCACCACCGAGTGGAAGACCATGGAGGAGCGGGGCCGGGTGACCGACGAGGGCGGCCGGCTCCTCGACCGGGTCCGGCGCGACGTCACCGACTACGAGCCGAAGTCGGACTTCGAGGCGCAGGCCTACCAGCCACTCCTCGACCAGGTGACGGCGGCCGACACCGCGCGCAGCGCCCGCGCCGACTCCACGGGGGCGACCATGCCGGGAGTGGTGTGGTTCGGGCTCATCACCGGTGCCGTGGTCACGGTCGGGATGATCTTCGCGCTGCAGATCCGGCGCACCGCCCGGGAGCTGCTCCTGGCCGGGCTGTTCTCCGCCCTGATCGCCTTCCTGCTCTTCCTGATCTGGGACTTCGACTCTCCCTACAGCCGCGGGATGACGGCGTCGGCGGAACCCTTCACGGCGCTGTTCCCGCACCTTCCCGGCTGACGCCCCCCGGAGAGCCCCTGGCGGACGGGGGACGGGCGCCACGCCGCGCCCGTCCCCCGTCCGCACGCACGTCGCCCCTCGAACGGCCCACACGATTGCCCCGTTCGCGCTACTGGGATCGCGCCCCTGTTCGCCCTTTCCTAGCGTTTCGGTCGTCGAGGTGCATTTCTGGCGCAGGCGGAAAAGGTCCGCAGCAAGGCTCCTCGGGGACCCGGAGGCTCACCACATGCACGCGATACGCGTCGCTTCGGCCGCACTGCTGGGCGTGACCGCCCTGACCTTCGCCGCACCCGCCGCCGTCGCCGGTGACGGGGACCACGGCCTCACCCCGATCACCCCGTTCGCCTTCAGCGTGCAGCCGTCGACCGTCGCCGCGGGTGGCCAGGTGTCGCTGCTCCTGAAGCGGGACGGCGGGTGCAGGGGAACCGCGACGGTCACCTCCGGGGTCTTCGACACCGTCACCATCCCGCCGGGACAGTCCTCGGCCACCGCCGTGGTCGACCGGGACGCCAGACCCGGGGCCGTGTACGACGTGACGTTCTCGTGCGGCGGGGCGAGCGGCAGCACCGGTCTCACCATCGTCGGCGGCCGGCCGGTCCCTCCGACCCCGGTGCCCCTGCAACGGGGCGTCCGGGCCGGTGTCGGCGGCAGTGCCGGTGGCTTCGACCTGAAGGAGATCGGACTGGGAACGGCGCTCATCGCCGGTTCCGTCGGCACGGCCTGGTACCTGTCCCGTCGGCGCACCGCGTCCGACGAGTCCTGACGGAGCGGCGGAGCCCTTCGCTCCGGTCCCTCTCGGGCGGGTCCGGAGCGAAGGGGTCTCACGTGCGCTCCGCGCGGCGGGCGGCCGGCCTCCGAAGGGCGGGACCGGACGCTCGCCGGCGGACCGGTCAGATGTGCCGCTCCGACCTGCGCCGCATCCAGAACACCCCGCCGCCGACGGCCGCCGCGGCCACCAGACCGCCGCCGATCGCCATGTCGGTGGGTGTGGCACCGGTGGTGCTGCTGCCGCCGAGACCGCCGCGCACACCGCCGATGACGGTGAAGGCGGCCGGACGGGTCAGCGGGCCCGTCCCCTCGCAGTTGACGGTGATGTCGTACGAGCCGGGACGGGCGTCCTGGTTGATGGTGGCCGTACCGCTGGACGACTCGTTGCGGCTGCCCAGGAGCGGCGAGAGTCTCGCCTGGGGGAACGCCGGGGAGGTCATCGTCCCTCCCCTCGGGCACCCGTCGACCGTCACGGTCAGCTGTCCGCCGCGGGCGATGACGCTGGGCGTCGCCACGATGTTGCTCGGCGTGTTCCACGCCACGGCCATGGGGGCGGCGAGCCCCACGGCGGCGACCGCGGCGGCGGACACCGCCAGGGCACGAGTAGTACGCATGTGATCCTCCGCGGGGGCGCCCCGGGAACCGTCCCCGGTGGATCGGCGAGAAAGCGCCTCCCAGTCAGACCCTCAGATGCCGTGCACGGGGCCGCATTTCGGGAATGGTCCGTCCTGGTGAGAGGACACGCCGAAAGAATTCCACACAATCGGATATTGCCGCAGGTCACGGACTGTCAGAAAATTCCTGGTCATGGCAACTCGGATGGCTCACGAGGGATTCGTCCGGCCACTCGTTCGCCCGCGCCCCGTCGCCGGGTGGCCTTGCTGCCATTAGCGTGCTCATATGCGCGGATGACGAGGCGACGGCCGCGTCGAGAGGGGATTGTGAATGTCTGCGTCCGAGCTGGCCGAAGAGGAGGAGCGGCGGAGGAAGCGCGCTCCTTGGGGCGTGATAGCGCTTGTCCTGCTGACCGGCCTCGCACTCATCCGGAACGGTTCCGGCGAGTTCGACGTGGGCCCCCCGCAGCCGGCCTCGGCGGCCGCGGCGGACAGCCGCACGCCGGGCGGCACGTTCGTGAAGAGCCCGGACGCGCTGCCGTACTCCGTGGTCGACCGGGTACGGATCCCCGCCATCCGCGTCGACGCCCCGGTGACGCCGGTGGGCCTGGACATCGACGGATGGGTCGACGCGCCGCCGCCCGACGACCCGAATCTCGCCGGCTGGTTCACCGGCGCGGTCTCGCCCGGCGAGAAGGGCACGGCCGTGATCGTGGGCCACGTCGACAACATGCGGGGCCCCGCCGTCTTCTACGGGCTCGGGGCGCTCAAGAAGGGGAACAAGGTCGAGGTCCTGCGCAAGGACGGAAAGACCGCGGTGTTCGAGATCTACGGCATCGAGGTCTTCGCGAAGAGCAATTTCCCCGGCGACCGCGTGTACAACAGCAAGGGAGCCCCCGAATTGCGCGTCATCACGTGCGGGGGCGGTTTCTCCAAGCAGCACGGCTACGACGGGAACGTGGTCGTTTTCGCGCGCCTTTCCGAGGTGCGCTGAGCGTTCCCGGACCGGGCGCGCGAACAGCCGGCCGGCGAGGCCCCTCGCCTCCCGTCGGCCGGCCCGGCCGAAAGCCCCGCGACGCACGGTGCGCGGGGCCCTTCTCCGGTTCTAGGTGTTCTTCCGGTGCGGCGCCACGAAGTGGTAGCCGGCGTCCAGCAGACGCGGCAGATAGGTGCGCACCGCCTGGACGCTCTGCGAGCGGTCGCCGCCCGCGTCGTGCTGGAGGACGACGACGCCCGGCGCGGCCTGTTTCTGGACCGTGCCGACGATCGTCCGGGTCCCCGGCCTGGACCAGTCGAGCGTGTCGATCGTCCAGGCCATCGGCTCCATGCCGAGTTCGGCGCCGATCTGGTAGGCCGCCCGGTTCCACTCCCCGTACGGCGCGCGGAACCAGGCCGGCGACTCGCCGCAGGCGTCCTCGATCACGTCGCTGGTGCGCTCCATCTCGGAACGGATCTCGGAGCGCGAGAGCTTGGTCAGCAGCGGATGGCTCCAGGTGTGGTTGCCGACGACATGCCCGTCGTCGGCCATCTCGCCCAGCAGGTTCTTGTTGACGGCGGCCATCTGCCCGCACACGAAGAACATCGCGTGCACGTCGTACTCGCGCAGGACGCGCAGGATCTCGGGGGTGTAGTGCGGGTCGGGGCCGTCGTCGAAGGTCAGCACCATCGTGCGGCCGCGCCCGGACACCCGCATGAAGGGCTGGTGCCGGACGAGGGTCCGCGACTGCGCGCCGTGCGGCGGCGGACCGTATCCGGCGAGCGGCTGGAGGCGGTAGGCGGACGGCTTGAGCGCGCGGGACGCCTGCGGGCCGGAGCGCGGCAGGCTCCGCTCCACGGCCTGTCCGTCGGTCAGGACACGGGCCGTGCCCGCCGCCCCTGCCGCTCCCAGGACAGCGGCACCGGCGATCAACGCCCGGCGCCGGGTAAACAGCTGATCCTTTTTCATGATTAATCAGTCACCCGGCGGAGCGGACGCCACGCCGAAGGGCACCGGTAAGGCCCCGTGAATGCACCCGCCCGGCCCATTCAGCGACGGCGCACCAGCGGGAACGGCAGCGTTTCACGGATCGTCAGTCCGGTGAGGAACATGACGAGCCGGTCGACACCGATCCCGAGCCCGCCGGTGGGCGGCATGGCGTACTCCAGCGCGTCGAGGAAGTCCTCGTCCAGCTCCATCGCCTCGGGGTCTCCCCCGGCGGCCAGCAGCGACTGCTCGGTGAGCCGGCGGCGCTGCTCGACCGGGTCGGTCAACTCCGAATAGGCGGTGCCCAGTTCCGTGCCGAACGCGACGAGGTCCCAGCGTTCGGCCAGTCGCGGGTCGGTGCGGTGCTGCCGGGTGAGCGGGGAGACGTCGGTCGGGAAGTCCTTGTAGAACGTGGGGAGCCCGGTCTTCTCCTCGACCAGGCGTTCGTACATCTCCAGGACGACGTCACCGCGTCCGTCGTCCGCCGTGTACGGCACGCCCGCGCGGTCGCACAGCCGCAGCAGCCTCTCCAGGCCCGTGCCGGCGTCGATCTCCTCCCCCAGCGCCTCGGAGACCGCGCCGTACACGGTCTTGACGGGCCACTCCCCGGAGATGTCGTACTCGACGCCGTCCTTGCGCGCGACCGGAGTGCCGAACGCGGCGGTCGCGGCGCCCTGGATCAGCTCGCGGACGAGGTCGAGCATCACGTCGTAGTCGGCGAAGGCCTGGTACGCCTCCAGCATCGTGAACTCGGGGTTGTGCTTGTAGGAGACGCCCTCGTTGCGGAAGGTGCGGCCCATCTCGAAGACCTTCTCCAGGCCGCCGACGCACAATCGCTTGAGGTACAGCTCGGGCGCGATGCGCAGGTAGAGGTTCAGGTCGTAGGCGTTGATGTGGGTGGTGAAGGGCCGGGCGTTGGCTCCGCCGTGGATCTGCTGGAGCATCGGGGTCTCGACCTCCAGGTAGCCGCGGTCGAGCAGTCCCTGGCGCAGCGCCTGGACGGCCGTGGAGCGGGCGCGCACGACCTCGCGGGCGGCGGGGCTGGACACCAGGTCGAGATAGCGGCGGCGGACCTTGGCCTCGGGGTCGGCGAGGCCCTTGCGCTTGTCGGGCAGCGGGTGCAGGCACTTGGCGGTGAGCCGCCAGGCGGTGACGAAGACCGTGGGCTCGCCGGTGTCGCTCGCGCCCGCGAGACCGTCGGCGCTGATGTGGTCGCCGATGTCAATCACCTGCCGGAAGCGTTCGAGCGCGGCACCGGACTCCTTGCGGGTGAGAGCGATCTGGAGATCGCCCGACCAGTCGCGCAGCACGGCGAAGAGGATGCCGCCGAAGTCGCGTACGAGCATCACGCGGCCGGCGACGGTCACGTCCTCGCCGCCGCGGACATCGGCCAGGACGTGGGTGCGCGGCGGGATGCCGACCGGGTAGGGGTCGGTGCCCTCCGCGCGCAGCCGGTCGAGTTTGCGGTGCCGCACGCGGACCTGGTCGGACAGGCCGGTGGTGGGGCCCCCGGTCCCGTCGCCGCCCTGCCCGTCGAGACCGAGGGCTTCCAGTGACGGCAGCCCCGCGGTCGTGGCCGGCGCGGGTGCGCCCTTCGCGTGCCCCTTGCCCCACAGGCTGCGCAGCGAGGGCACGGAGACGAAGCCCTCGGCGATGGCGGACGCCAGGCCGATGCGGGCGAGTGCACCGGTGTCGCCGTAACAGATGAAGCGCGGGTACCACTCCGGGTGGTACTTGGCGTTGGAGCGGTACAGGGCCTCCAGCTGCCACCAGCGGGAGAAGAACAGCAGCAGCCGGCGCCAGAGTCTGAGCACCGGGCCGGCGCCGATGCGGGCGCCCTCCTCGAAGACGGAGCGGAACACGGCGAAGTTGAGGGAGACGCGCCGGACCCCGGACTTGCCGGCGACCGCGCACAGCTCCGCGACCATGAACTCCATGACGCCGTTGGGCGCGCTGCGGTCGCGGCGCATGAGGTCGAGGGAGATCCCGTCCTGGCCCCAGGGCACGAAAGAGAGCAGGGCGAGGAGCTTGCCGTCGGAGCCGATCGCCTCGACGAGCAGGCAGTCGCCGTCCTCGGGGTCGCCGAGCCGGTCGAGGGCCATCGAGAAGCCCCGCTCGGTCTCGGTGTCGCGCCAGGCGTCCGCCCGGCCGACGATCTCCTCCATCTCGCTGTCGGACAGGGTGGAGTGCCGGCGGACCCGGCAGGTGGCGCCGGAGCGTCTGACGCGGTTGACGGCCTGCCGGGTGACCCGCATGTCGCGGCCGGACAGGTCGAAGTCGGCGACGTGCAGGATCGCCTCGTCGCCGAGCTGGAGGGCGCCGAGCCCGGCGCGCGCGAACGCCTTGGCGCCCTCCTCGGAGGCGCCCATCGCGGCGGGTGCCCAGGCGTAGCGGCGGGCGATGTCCAGCCAGGCGGCGATCGCGTGCGGCCAGGCCTCCCGGTCGCCGACGGGGTCACCGCTGGCGAGGCACACCCCTGCCTCGACGCGGTAGGTGACGGCCGCCTTGCCGCTGGGCGAGAAGACGACGGCCTTGTCGCGACGGGTGGCGAAGTAGCCGAGGGAGTCGTCGCCGCCGTACGCCTGGAGCAGGGCGCGGATCCGGGACTCCTCGTCGCCGTGCAGGGCCGCGACCAGACGCTGGGAACGGAAGAGCGTGGCGGCCGCGTTGAGCAGGGCGAGGGCGCCGAACAGGCCGAGGACGAAGAACAGCCAGCGCGGCGGACGGCCGTCGAACGAGCGCCCGGAGACGAGTCCGCCGCAGACCCTGTTGGCGGCCCACAGCAGCCGCTGGCCCTCCGGCAGGGTGCCGGGGAACAGCTCGACCAGGCCCCAGCCGAACAGGATCGCCACGGCGAGCCCGGTGACCAGGACGAGCAGGGCCCGTCGCACGGCGGCGCGCCGCGAGTCGGCGTAGAACTCGCGGCGGGCCACGATCAGCAGCGCGAGCAGCAGCCCGCAGACGATCAGCGAGGGGATCGAGGCCAGGTACAGGCCGGCGGCGATGCCGAGGAGGTCGGTCAGGACGAGCAGGCCGAGGTAGACGACCACGAGCCACCAGGCGATCTTCTTGCGGGCGGCCGTCGCGGCGGCGAGCAGGAAGAGGAAGACGGCGTACGCGAGGTTGGCGCTGACCGGGATGATCAGGAGGTCGAGGAAGCGCACGACCGGGCGCAGCAGCGCGCGCAGCGGGGGGATGAAGGCGAGCAGGGTGCAGAGCAGACCGATGGCGGCGAAGAAGGTCGCGAAGCCTTCGGGCACCTTGCTGAGGAAGCCGTTCCGGGGCGGCCGTGGCGGGCCGCTGGCGGTCTTCGGCGGGCGGGCCTCCACGGTGGCACTCATGGTTCCGACTGTAGGAAGAGCGGCGGCGCACCGCCCGTCGAGCGGATCCGTGCCGCTCCCCCGCGGCCGGGGGACCTGCGGGTTCCGATAGCCTCGCGGGCGTGACGGAAGAGCAGCACGCGCATCGGTTCGAGCGCGGGACGGACGGTCCCAAGGTCATCGTCGTCGGTGTGGACGGCTCCGACTCCTCGCTGCGCGCCGCGGCGTACGCCGGTGGGCTCGCACGGCGGCAGCGGGCGCTGCTCGCGGTGGTCTACGTCCAGCCGGTGATGGCGGCGGGAGCGGCGCTCGGGGTGCCGGTCGCGGAGACGACCGACGAGATCGCCGAGGACCTGATCCAGTACATCCGCGACGCCGCCGAGCGGGTGAAGGACATATACGACGTGCGCTGGGAGTTCCACACCTTCCGCGGCGATCCGTACAACGGCCTGGTCACCGCCGCGGACGAACTGAAGGCGGACGCCGTGGTGGTCGGGGCCTCCGAGCAGGCCGGGCACCGGATCGTCGGTTCGGTGGCGATCCGGCTGGTGAAGGCGGGCCGCTGGCCGGTCACGGTCGTGCCGTAGGGCGCGTCCGGATCGGTGCGGGCCCGTGCCACCGGGCCCCGGGAGCGTGCCCGGGCCGGTGGTGCCGGGCCGGTGTCACTCGGCCATGACGAGACCGTCCCGGCCCGCGCCCCGGCCGAGGACGACGTCGCGGATCCGGTCGCGCACGGCGCCGACGTCGGCGCCCTGCTCCAGCGCGGCGCCGAGATCGACGACCCGGCCGGCGTCGAGGTCGAAGGCCAGCGGGACGAACTCGGCCTTCGTGACCTCCCACCTCCGCGAGCCCCGCGCGGGCGGGGAGAAGGTGAAGCGGCCGATGGTGCTCTGGTCGCCGCGGGGGTCCTGGACGCCCTGGTCGTCGTACGTCTCGCCCGCCACCTGGTCGCCGGTGCCGTAGACGACCCAGGTGCCGTTGACCTTCTCGTACGCCTGCGGGACATGTGCGTGGGTGCCGAGGATCAGGTCGACGTCGGGGCGCCCGCCGGTGCGGGAGGCGGTCAGCCGCCTCGCCAGGCTCAGCTGGCGCTCGTCCGGCCGGTCCTGCCGCTCGGCGCCCCAGTCGAGGGAGACGACGACCACGTCGGCGCCGGCCCTGCGGGCGGCACGGGCGTCCGCGACGATCCGGTCGGGGTCGATCAGGCCGACCGCCCACGGTTGTCCCTGCGGGAGCGGGAGCCCGTTCGTGCCGTCGGTGTACGCGAGGTGGGCGACCCGGGCACTGCCCGCCCTCATCAGGGTGACCTCGTTCGCCTCCTGTGCGCTGCGGGCCGATCCGGCGTGCCGCACTCCCGCGCGGTCCAGCGCGTCCAGGGTGCGCCGGACGCCGTCGGCGCCGTCGTCCAGGGTGTGGCTCGAGGCGGTGGAGCAGGAGTCGTAGCCCGTGGCGGCGAGGCCCTCGGCCACCTGGGGAGGGGACTTGAGGACGTGGGTGCCGGTGCTGTCGGCGCCTGTGCCGGTGCCGCCGGTGCTGCCGGTACCGCCGGTGCTGCCGGTACCGCTGGTGCTGCCGGTACCGCCGGTACCTCCGGTGTCGTACACGGTCCGCATGTGACAGATCGCCAGGTCGGCGCCGGACACGACGGGCCGGACGCCCGCGAGCATCGGCCGGAAGTCGTACCCGCCGCCTCCCGCGTCGGAGGCGGCCCGGTCCAGGACCGAGCCGTCCGGCAGGACGTCGCCGGCGGCGACGAGGGTGAAGCCGCGGGCGGCCGCGGGCCCGGGCCGCCCGGCGCGGTGGTGCGCGGCCGTGTCGTGGGCCTGACCGGCCGCCGCGGCCGCGACGAGGGCGGCCGCGAGGACCAGATTGACCTTCCGCGCGCGTGTGATCATGCCGGGCCCCCTGTGGTCGCATTTAATTACTAATAGATACGAATCCACATACGGGGACCGCCCGCGGTCAAGGAGGCGCCACGGCGGCTCACCCGTCCGGCGTCCACCGGCGCGCCCGTCGGGGCGAACGGCGGCACGAGGGCGGCGGCTTCGGAATCCCGGGCTCCACCTCGGCCGACCGTTCGGCGCACCGTTCACCGACCGCTTCGACCGCCCACCGCACAACCGCGTCCCCGGCCTGTCCGCGCGGGGCCCGGGGCGCTGACATACACGCCATGACGGCCGGAACCGCCACCATCACCCCCAGGACGACCGCCGAGCACGAGCTGGCCGCACTGCAGCGCGAGCACGGCCGCCCCCTCTTCGCCCTGCTGCTGCGCCTGTCCGACGGCGACCGCCAGCGCGCCGAGGACCTGCTCCAGGAGACGCTCGTACGCGCCTGGCAGCATCCCGAGGCCCTGCGTGCCGACGACTTCGACTCCGTACGGCCCTGGCTGCTGACCGTGGGGCGGCGGCTGGCCATCGACGCGCGGCGGGCCCGGCAGGCACGGCCGCCGGAGGTCGGGGACGCGGTCCTCGACAACGCGCGGATCTGCGCCGACCACGCCGAACGGTCGGCGGCGGCGCTCGACGTGCGGGAGGCTGTGAAGACTCTCACTCCCGAACACCGTGAAGTCCTGGTGCTGGTGTACTTCCAGGGGGCGAGTGTGGCGGAGGCCGCAGCGGCACTGGGGATCCCACCCGGTACGGTGAAGTCCCGCGCGTACTACGCGCTGCGCGCCCTGCGCCGGGTTCTTCCGGGATACGCGGCCGACCTGCGGTGAAACCGAAGACTTAGTCAAACCTCCGTAAAGCGCCTTGCTGAGGACCATGGTTGAGCAATCAGCTTGGCTCATCCGTGTTCCGGACTGGGGCCCGGGGTCGGGCGACGCGCACGCACCGGAGGAAGGCAGGAAGGGATGCTGCACAGAGGGCAAGAGAGCACGGACGGCACCGGCGGGGGCGAACTCACCGTCCCCATGGCCTGGTTGTACGCCGAGTACATCGCCGACGAGCTGCTGCGGACGGGCGACCTGATGCCGCCCACCTCCTTCGAGTTCCGCGCCGGGCGCGACGCCCTCGCGCTGACCGTCTTCCTGTCCGACAGCGGCGGCGAACTCTCCGGGATCCGGGTCATCACCCAGCTGGAGACCTGGCTCTCGCTGACGGCGTACGACCAGCCCTGGCACACCTGGGTGCGCGAACACCTGGCGCTGCGCACGGCCGAGGCCGCCGGACGCGCCGCGCCCGATCCCGATCTGGAGCTGGCGTCCGCGGCCTGGCGGTGGCTGGAGGAGACGGAACTGCTCGCTCCGGACCTGGACGCGGTGCCCGGCGGCGGTTCCGTGCCCGGTGAGGACGACGGTCCCAAGGTGTGGACGGCGGCCTGGCGACTGGGACTGCCGCTCGGGCATCTGGCCATCCACCTCTTCTGACGGCGGCCGTGACCACGCCGGAAGCGCTTCCGGCGGCGGCCCCGACCACGCCGGGAACAACTTTCCCGTGCTCGCACCAATCCGCGAGCACTCCCGCTCCGAATGTCTTCACCCCGATTCCTGACGAGTCTTGAGTGATTCGGCGCTCAGATGCGTACCCGTGGGCAACAGCAACACCACTCACAGTCCGCACCCACGCCACGAGGATTCGGTATTCGGTATGAGGTCCCTGGAACGGCATCGCGACGTCGGCGCCTACGCGCTCGGCGTGCTCGGCGAGGCGGAAGCCTTCCGCTTCGAGGACCACCTCGTGGAGTGCGCTCAGTGCACGGCGTTCGTCAGCGAGTACCGGCCCGCCACACGGCAGTTGATGCTGTACCGCCGGTCGACACCACGCAGCGTGCACCCTTTCGCCGCTCCCGGCCCGCGGCTGCTCGACAAGCTGCTCGGTGAGGTGGCCACACGCAACCGGGCCGGGCGCCGGCGCCTCCTGTTCGCCCTGGCCGCCTCCGTGGTGCTCGCGGTGGGCGGGTCCGCGATGACGCTCGCCGTCGGCCACGACTCCTCCTCCGGCGCGGTCGTCGCGGACGGTCCCCCGTCGAGCCAGATGGCCAGGACCGACGCGGAGACCGGGGTCTGGGCCCAGGTGACGACCCGGGAACGGCTCTGGGGCAGCGAGATCGAGGTCGCGGTCAAGGACGCCGAGGGCCCCCGCTCCTGCGAGCTCGTCGCCATCGGCAAGGACGGCTCGGAGCAGTCGGTGACGAGCTGGATGGAGCCCGCGCACAACGACGCCGCCATCACCATGCAGGGAGGCTCGTCGATGCGGACGGACGAGATCCGCCGGTTCGAGGTGCGCACGTCGGACGGCGAACACCTGGTGACGCTCAACTCCCCCTGATCCAGACCTGTTCCACCGCTCGGGTCACTGAGGGTCCGGCCGCCGGGACACCTGCCGGCCGGCCCGTGGGAGCGCTCCATCGCCGCTGGGGTCCCCGAGCTCTTCGAGCCGGGGACCCCAGCGGCATCGCCGTCACTCGCCGACGTCCCCCGGCCTCCTACCAGGAGGTGCCTCCACCGCGTCGGCTCCCTCCGGGGATCAGCCGCGTTCCCCCACCATGAACTCGCACCACACGCATTTGCCGCCGCCGCGCGCCTCGACGCCCCAGACGTCGGTGAGGCGGTCGACGAGCAGCAGCCCGCGGCCCGAGACACCGGACTCGCCCGCCTCGCGGCGGCGCGGCAGCGCGCTGGAGGAGTCCTCGACCTCGACGCGCAGTCTGCGGTCGGACCCGGCCAGGACGCGCAGGGTGACGATGGCCGAGCCCTCGGTGTGCATGAGGGCGTTGGTGATCAGTTCGTCGGCGACCAGCTCGATTTCGTCGGCCCGCTCACGGGCTCCCCACGCGCGGACGGCGGCCCGGATCATGTGGCGGGCCTCGCTGAGCGCCTCCGGGTCGCCGGGCGCCACGTGCTGCTGGAGGCGTCCGCCCGAGCGCTGGTCGATCAGACCGTGGCGGCGCAGGAGCAGCAGGGCGACGTCGTCGTCGCCGCCGCGTTCCTCGGCCATGTCGATGAGCCGGTCGGCCAGGTCGCTGACGTCGTCCGGACCGCCGCGGATGCGTTCCCCGAGGATGCGCATGCCCTCGGCGAGGTCGACGCCCGGCTCCTCGACGAGCCCGTCGGTGCACAGCAGCAGGGTCTCGCCGGGGTCGAGTTCCACGGTGGCGACCGGGTACTCGAGGCGTCCGAACTCGGCGGACAGGCCGAGCGGCAGGCCGCCCTCCAGGGGCAGTCGCCGGCAGGTCCGGTCGGCGTACCGCAGGAGCGGGTCGATGTGGCCGGCGCGGACCAGCTGGGTCACTCCGGTGGACAGGTCGATCTCCGCGTACAGGCAGGTCGCGAAGCGGTCGGTGTCGAGTTCGTGGAGGAAGACGGAGGCGCGGGCCATCACGGTGGCCGGGGTGTGGCCCTCGGCCGCGTAGGCGCGCAGGACGATGCGCAGCTGGCCCATGACGGCGGCCGCGTGGGTGTCGTGGCCCTGGACGTCGCCGATGACCGCGCCGACGCGTCCGCCGGGCAGCGGGATCAGGTCGTACCAGTCGCCGCCGATGTCACGGCCGAGCGAGGCGGAGCGGTAGCGGACGGCGATGTCGGCGCCGCTCACACTGGGGATGGAACGCGGCAGCATGGCCTGCTGGAGGCCCTGGGCGAGGTCCTTCTCCTGTTCGAAGAACATGGCCCGCTGGAGGCTCTGGGCGATGCTGCTGCCGAGCGCGACGAGGACGTTGCGCTCGTCCTCCGAGAAACCGCGCCGGTCGTTGTAGAGCAGGCCGATGGCGCCGATGGGACGGGCCTGCACGATGAGCGGCAGATAGGCGGCCGAGGTGATCTTCAGGTCGGTGATGTTCGGCCACAGGAGCGGATAGGACTCGGCGAACTCCTCGGGCGACTCGATGAAGTGCGGCACGAGGGTCCGTACGACCTCGTTCATCGGGTACTGCGCGTCCAGGCGCGTGATGCGGGTGCCGGGGACGTAGCTGTGCTCGGGGCCCGTGGCGACCATGCGGATGCGGCCGGCCTCCACCAGGCCCATGACCAGGCTGGCCGCCCCGAGGTGGGTGAGGCCGTGGGTGTCCTGCAGCACGTCGATGACGTCCTGCACGGTGACGGCGTGGGCCAGCGCGGCCGTGGTCAGCTGGACGACGCTGGTCTGCTGGCGCCGTACCTCGTGCCGGGCGGCCTGTTCGCGACGCGCCACGCTCTCGTCGAGTTCCGCCGTGGCGTCGCGGACGATGCCGATGATCCGGCGCGGCCGGCCGGTCCCGTCGCGGCGGATGTAGCCCTGGGTGTGGGTCCAGCGCAGGGTGCCGTCGCGGCGGCGGATGCGGAAGTAGGCGCCGTAGTTCTCGCTGCCGTCCTTGAGGGCGTGCGAGACCATCGTGTCGAGCCGGCGCGACTCGGCCGGAGGAACGCGCATGCCGAGGGTGGCGGGGTTCCCGTCGTATTCGTCCGGGCGCACGTCGAAGACCTCGTGGGCCTGGGCGTCCATCTGCATCAGACCGGTGTCCAGGTCCCAGTCGAAGCTGCCCATGCGGTTGAGCGCCAGGATCGGATCCGGGTGGGCGGGCCAGTCGTCCGGGAGTGACAGGGCGCTCGCTCCCCGATCAACCATGGGGCAACCATGCCAGCATTTGCCCGATTGTTCGACTTCTGGGAGGCCTGGTTCCGGGCCCTGCGACGGGGGGACGGCGTTCACCCGCCGGGGGCGTCGGCCGAGACGTCGAAGACGCTGTCCGGACCGGCCGGCCCGTCGGGGATCAGCCCGTCGTCGGGCACGTCGGGGCCGTCCGGGGCGGTGTCCTCGGTGGGCGCGCCCGGTTCGTCGGACGGGGTCCGCGATGCCGAGGGTTCCGGGGAGTCCGGGCGGTCGGGGGCGGACGGATCCGGCCGCGGAGCCGTGGTGCCCGAGGGGTCCGGAGTGGTCCCCGGCTCCGTCGTCGGCGCCGCCGTGACGGTGGCCCGGGGACAGTGCGAGGGCTCGGCGCTCGGGCGCGCGGACCGGACCGGCCCGGCCACGTCCATGACGGCGCCGTCCGTCGGAGCGCCGGTGGGCACGGTGCCGGGCCCGGCGCTCTCGTCGGGGGTGCCCTCCCCGGTGCCCGGCGTCGAGGTCGGGGCCGGGGTCACCGTCGCGGTCGGCGTGGGGCAGTCGGACGCGGAGGCGTCCGGGGACGGGCTCCGGCCGCCCCCCGGGGCCTCGGTGGAGGGCTCGTGCCCGGGAGCGGAGTCGTGCGGCCCCGGGGTCGGGCCGTCGGGCGGCGGTACGGCGTGGTCGTGACGGTGGCCCTGGTACCCGACCGGCCGCTCGATCCAGGTGTCGTCGCCGGTGTCGACGATCGTGATGTCGGTGATCACGTCGGGCGCCGGCGTCACCACGACGACCTGGGCGGGCCGGTACCCGTTCCAGGGCCTGCCCCGGGTGTCCGGGTTCCCGTCCCGCGCGGTGGGCCGGCCCAGCGGGTTGCCGCAGGCGCAGCGGACCCGGGGCACGCCCCGGTCGTCGACGAGGACGGCCGTACCGGCCTGGAGCACCGCCTGGTAGCCGGTCGCCCGTCCGGCGGCGAACCCGTGGTCCGTGACACCGGTGTCGGCGCGCAGCACGACCGGGGTCAGCCGGCGCAGGTAGTCCGGGACGGACTCGGGGGAGATGCCGGAGAGCTCGGCGAAGGCGCGGGTCCTGGCGGGGTCGGAGGCCAGGTAGCGGATCTGCTTGCCGACGTCGCAGCTGCCGGTGTTCCGGGTGCCGCCGTACAGGCCCGGTGTGGCGCCCGAGACCGAGCGCACTCCCTCGGTGACGGTGGCCGACGGTTGCGGCGTTCGGGTGATGGGCGGCCGGGACGCGGGGGTGGTGTCGGTGGGTGCCGTGAAGGGGTCGGGCCCCTGGTCCGCGAGGGGCTGGAGGAGCACTTCGCCGCCGGTGGACCCGTTCGGCGGCGCGTCCCCGCCACCGCCGCCGCAGCCCGCGACGACAAGGAGCGCGGCCGCGAGCGAGCAGGCCGCGGCGAAGGTCCTGGTGGGTATGCGCACCACGTCTCTCCCGTTCGTCCCGGGCAGTTGGTGCCTCATTGTCTGCGTCACCCTCTTGGCGCACGCAAGCGGAAATCGGTCACCCAGCGTCACAATGGAGGGGAGAGGAGCACGCGCCATGGAGTGGTTCGTCGCACCCGATTACTGGATGGGCCGGCTGGTGTTCCAGCGGGGACTGGCCGTGCTGTATCTGGTCGCGTTCCTGGGCGCGGCCCTGCAGTTCCGCGCGCTGACCGGGGAGCACGGGATGCTGCCCGTGCCCCGCTTCGTGCGGCGGGTCGCGTTCCGGGACGCGCCGAGCGTGTTCCACTGGCGCTACTCCGACCGCTTCTACGCCGCCTGGTGCTGGACGGGCTGCGCGGTGTCGGCGGCGCTGGCCGCCGGACTCGACGGGCTGGTGCCGCTCTGGGGCGCGATGCTGCTGTGGCTCGTCCCGTGGGCCCTGTACCTGTCGGTCGTCAACGTCGGCCAGACCTGGTACGCGTTCGGCTGGGAGTCGCTGCTCCTCGAGGTGGGCTTCCTCGCGGTGTTCCTCGGCAACGACGAGGTGGCGCCGCCGGTCGTCGTGCTGTTCCTCATGCGCTGGGTGCTGTTCCGCGTGGAGTTCGGGGCGGGGCTGATCAAGATGCGGGGCGACGCCTGCTGGCGGAAGCTGACCTGCCTCTACTACCACCACGAGACCCAGCCGATGCCGGGTCCGCTGAGCTGGTTCTTCCACCATCTGCCGAAGCCTTTCCACCGGGTCGAGGTGGCCGCGAACCACTTCACCCAACTGGTGCTTCCCGTGCTGCTGTTCACCCCGCAGCCGATCGCGACGGCGGCGGCCTCGCTGATGATCCTGACCCAGCTGTGGCTGGTCCTGTCCGGCAACTTCGCCTGGCTGAACTGGACGACGATCGTGCTCGCCCTGAGCGTGACCGAACTGCCCGGCACCGCTCCGGAAACCCCCGCCGCGCCGCTGTGGTACGAGGTGGTCGTGCTGGTGGCGGCCGCGGGCCTGGTGGCCCTCAGCTACCGCCCGGCACGCAATCTGGTCTCCCGGCGGCAGGTCATGAACCGCTCCTTCGACCCGCTCCATCTGGTGAACACCTACGGGGCGTTCGGCAGCGTCAGCAGGATGCGTCACGAGGTGGTCGTCGAGGGCACGGCGGACGAGGTGCCGCGCGAGGACGCCGAGTGGAGGGAGTACGAGTTCAAGGGCAAACCGGGCGATCCGCGGCACTGGCCGCGCCAGTTCGCGCCGTACCATCTGCGGCTCGACTGGCTGATGTGGTTCGTGGCGCTCTCCCCCGGATACGCCGGCACCTGGTTCTCCGGTCTCGTGGAGCGGCTCCTGGAGAACGACCGTGACACGCTGCGACTGCTGCGCCGCTCCCCGTTCCCCGCCGACGCGCCGCCCCGCTACATCCGTGCCCGTCTCTTCCGCTACCGGTACACGACCTGGCGCGAGCTGCGCGAGACGGGCGCGTGCTGGCACCGGACCCCTGTGCGTGACTTCCTCCCGCCGACCCGGCTGGAGGGCGCGGTCGGGCGACGGGCCTCGCGTCGGTGACGGGCCTCGCGCCGGTACGCGGCGACGGGCGGACGCCGGTCAGAGGCGGTAGACGCGGGTGGCCGTGCCGGTGAAGACGGCCCGGCGTCCGCTCTCGTCCAGGCCCGCCGTCAGCTCCGCGGACCGCGCTCCGCGAGCGCGAGCAGCTCCGGGGTCTCCTCGGCCACGGTGACCGTCCGGACGAGGACCGTGCGGTCCACCCCGGCGGCCCCGGCCACCGCTTCGAGATCGGCGATCCCGAAGTCCCGGCGCAGGGGGAGCAGTTCGGGTCCGGTGATCCAGTCCTGGTCCCGGACCGACAGGTCCCACACGTGGTGGTGCGCGTCGACCCTCACGCCTGCTCCGGGGCGGGGAGGGGCGCGGATGCGGGGAGGAGTCCCTCCGCGCACAGCTCCCGCCAGAAGTCCGGGGGCACCGGTGTCGCGAACTGCTCGGCGCAGTCGCGGACTTCTGCCGCCGAGCGGGCCCCGGCCAGGACGGTCGCCACGGCCGGATGGGCGGCCGGGAAGGCCAGGGCGGCGGCGCGCAGGGTGGTGCCGTGGCGTCCCGCGATCCCCTCGATGCGCAGGGCGCGGTCCAGCAGTTCCGCGGGCGCCGCGGCGTAGTCGTACGTCGCTCCGGGCCCGGGGCCTGCCAGCAGGCCGGAGTTGAAGGCGCCGCCGATGACGACGGAGGTGCCGCGCTCCTGGGCCGCGGGCAGCAGCTCGGCGAGAGCGCTTTGGTCCAGGAGGGTGTAGCGGCCCGCGCACAGCACCACGTCGACATCGGTCTCACGGACGAACCGGGTCAGCATCCGCGTCCGGTTCATGCCCACGCCGATCGCGCGCACCACTCCCTGCGAGCGCAGCTCCGCCAGTGCGGGAAGGCCCTCGCGGAACGCCTACCCGGCATGGTCGTCGGGGTCGTGGAGGTAGACGACGTCCACGCGGTCGAGACCGAGGCGTTCGAGACTGGCCTCCAGGCCGCGCCGTACGCCGTCGGCGCTGAAGTCCCACACGCGGCGGTGCGTGACGGGCACGGCGAAGCCGTCGGCCAGGTCGTCGCCGCCCGTCTCCACGGCCTCCAGGAGGCGGCCCACCTTGGTCGAGACGGTGTACTCCGCGCGCGGCAGGCCGCGCAGGGCCGCTCCCAGGCGCCGTTCGGAGAGGCCGAGGCCGTAGTGCGGGGCGGTGTCGAAGTAGCGGATGCCGCTCGTCCAGGCGGCGCCGACCGCCTCGTACGCCTGCTCGTCGGTGACCTCGGTGTACAGGTTGCCGATGCCGGCGGCGCCGAAGGACAGCGCGCCGACGGGGACGCCGCTGCCGCCGAGGGAGTTCACCGGACCGCCGGGCGCGGCCGCAGGCCCTGCATCCCGCCGTCCACCGCGAGCACGGTGCCGGTGGTGGATCCGGACAACGGGCTCGCCAGGTAGGCGATGGCGCCCGCCGCTTCGGCCGCCGTCACCAGACGGCCGGTGGGCTGGCGGGCTTCCAGCGCGGCGCGCTCGGCGGCCGGATCGGGAGCGGCGTCCAGGAGCCGGCCGACCCAAGGGGTGTCCACCGTCCCGGGGTTGACACAGTTGACGCGGATGCCTTCGCCGACGTGGTCGGCGGCCATGGCGAGGGTCAGCGCGAGGACGGCGCCCTTGGAGGCCGAGTACAGCGCCCGCTGCGGCAGTCCGGCCGCGGCCGCGACCGAGCAGGTGTTCACGACGGCCGCGTGCGCGGATTCCCGCAGGTGGGGCAGGGCGGCACGGGTCGTCCGCACGACACCGAGGAGGTTGACGTCCAGGACCCGGTGCCACTCCGCGTCGTCGTTGTCCTCCACGGTGCCGCGGGCGCCGATCCCCGCGTTGTTGACCAGGATGTCGAGTCCGCCCAGGTCCGCGACCGCGGCGGCCACGGCCGCGCGCACGGAGGCGTCGTCGGTGACGTCGGCCCGGTGTCCGGTCAGCGGCTCGTCCACGGACGACGGATCGAGGTCGAGGACGGCGACCCGGGCACCGCGGGCGGCGAGGAGGCCGGCCGCCGCCCTGCCGATCCCCGAGGCTCCGCCGGTCACCAGCGCCTTGAGGCCGTCGAAGTCCTGGCCTGCCCGATGCCCCTCGGAGTCGTGGAAGTCCGTCATACGGCTCGCTCCTTCCGGTTCCCGGCGTTCCGCCGGGCGAGGTCGGCGGTCCAGAAGGCACCGCCGGGATAGGTGAACTCCGCGACGGACTCGGGCCGCATCGCGGCGGAGAAGCCCGGCGCGGTGGGTGCGGTGTAGTGGCCGTCGCGGATCACCACCGGTTCGGTGAAGTGGTCGTGCAGATGGTCGACGTACTCGATGACACGGTCGTCGGTGGTGCCGGACAGGGCGACGAAGTCGAACATCGAGAGGTGCTGGACGAGTTCGCACAGGCCCACTCCCCCGGCGTGCGGGCAGACCGGGACGCCGAACTTGGCGGCGAGGAGCAGGACAGCGAGGTTCTCGTTGACTCCCCCGACCCGCGCGGCGTCGATCTGCGCGATGTCGATGGAGCCCGCCTGGAGGAGCTGCTTGAAGACGACGCGGTTGTGCACGTGCTCGCCGGTGGCGACCTTGACGGGGGCGACCGCCCGGCGCACGGCGGCGTGGCCGAGGATGTCGTCGGGGCTGGTCGGCTCCTCGATCCAGTACGGTTCGAACTCGCCGAGCGCCTTGGTCCGGACGATCGCCTCGTCCACGTCCCAGCGCTGGTTGGCGTCGACGGAGATACGGATGTGCGGGCCCACCGCCGCACGGGCGGCGCGCAGGCGGCGCAGGTCCTCCGCCGGGTCCGCGCCCACCTTCAGCTTGATGTGCCGGAATCCCCCGGCGACGGCCTCGACGGCCAGGCGGGTGAGCTTCTCGTCGCTGTACCCGAGCCAGCCGGGTGAGGTGGTGTACGCGGGGAAGCCCCGGGCGCGCAGGGCCGCGGCGCGTTCCCCGGCGCCCTCACGGCCCCGGCGCAGCAGTTCCAGCGCCTCTCCGGGCGTCAGCGCGTCCGTGAGATAGCGGAAGTCGACCTGGTCGACGAGCCACTCGGGATCGGCCTCCGCGAGCAGTTGCCACAGCGGCCGGCCCGCGCGCCTGGCGGCCAGGTCCCACGCGGCGTTGACGACGGCGCCGATCGCCATGTGCATCACGCCCTTCTCCGGTCCGAGCCAGCGCAGTTGGCTGTCGCCGACCAGGTCCCTGGACAGGGAGCCGGGGTCGGCGCACAACTCGTCGAGGGACCGTCCGACCACGTGCCCCCGCAGCGCGTCGATCGCCGCGACCTGGACGTCGTTGCCCCGCCCGATGGTGAAGGCGAAGCCGTGCCCCTCGGTTCCGTCGGGGGCGTCGGTGCGCAGCACGACGTACGCGGCCGAGTAGTCGGGGTCCGGGTTCATCGCGTCCGAGCCGTCGAGCTCGCGCGATGTGGGGAAGCGGATGTCGTGGGTGCCGACCGCGACGACGCGGGCGGGGGTCGGGGGCACGGCGGGCCTTTCCGTCGGAGACAGGGGGTCCTTTGCCGGGTGCGGAAGACGCTCGGTCCCGAGGATCTCTCCTCCCACCCGTCCCCGTACAGCGTCGGACACGCCTCGGCCTCGACGGTTCCGTCCCGCCGGGCACCCCCTCGGAGGGACCCGGGTGCCTCAGGGGCGCTCCGGCCGGATCGTCGTCGGCCCGCCCGCCGGGGCCGTGACCGGGGGTGGCCGGAGGTCCGGGACCGCGGACCCTCGACGCGACGGCCTCGCTGCGGGCAGAGTGCTCCCCGTAACTACTCACCAGTACGACACGAGTGAGGAGCGCCCGTGACCACCTGGGCCGGCCGGACCGCCACCGAGATCGCCGCAGCCGTACGCGAGAAGAAGGTCACCCCCCGCGAGGTGGTGGCCGAACACCTCGCGCGGATCGAACGCCTCGACGGGCGCGTCGGCGCCTTCCGCACGGTCCGCGCCGGGGCCGCCCTCGCGGAGGCCGACGAGCTGTCCGGCCGGGACCTCGGCCGGCTCCCCCTGGCGGGGGTGCCGGTGGCGGTGAAGGACAACCTCGCGGTGCGCGGCGAGTCGACCCGCAACGGTTCCGCCGCGACCGCGGACACCCCCGCCGACGAGGATCACGTCACCGTGGCCCGGCTGCGGGCGGCGGGCGCCGTCGTGGTGGGCCTGACGAACGTGCCCGAACTCTGTGTCTTCGGCACCACGGAGGGCGTGTACGGCAACGCCCGCAACCCCTGGGACCTGTCCCGCACGGCGGGCGGCTCCTCGGGCGGCAGCGCGGCGGCGGTCGCCGCCGCGATGGTGCCGGTCGCGCTCGGCAACGACGGCATGGGCTCGCTGCGCATACCGGCCGCCAACTGCGGTCTGGTGACCCTGAAACCGGGCCACGGGGTGATCCCCGCCGGGATCGGCCACGGCGACTGGTTCGGCATGTCGGAGAACGGCCCGCTGGCCACGACGGTCGAGGACGCCCGGCTGGTGTTCGCCCTCCTCGCGGACATCGAGCCGGCGCCGCCCGCGGAGCCCGTCACCCGCAGGATCGCCCTCTCGGTGCGCAGCCCGCTGGCCGGTGTCCACGTCACCCGGCCGTACACGGACGCGGCCCGGGAGGCCGCCGCCCTGCTGGCCGAGGCGGGCCACCGGGTACGGACCGCGAACCCGCCGTACCCGCTCTGGCTGAGCACGGCCTCGCTCGCGCACTGGACGGCGGGCACCGCGGTGGACGCCGAGGATCTCGACCCGCGCAGGCTGGCCCGGCGCACCCGCGTGCACGCCGCGATCGGGCGCCGCTTCGTCACCGGGGTGCGCAAGGGGGAACGCCGCGAGCAGCTGCGCGGGCGCCTGGCGGCGTTCTTCGCGGAGCACGACGTGCTGCTCACCCCGGCACTCGCCCGGCGCAGTCCGTCCTCCGTCGACTGGCACAAGCGGGGCTGGCTGCGCAATGTCCTGGCCAACACCAACTACTCGCCGATGACCCCGCCCTGGAACCTCACCGGCTGGCCCGCGATGTCGGTTCCGTTCGGGAAGCTGCCGAACGGCGCCCCCTGCGCCGTCCAGCTCGTCGGCCTGCCCGGCTCCGAGGCCGCCCTGCTGGACGTGGCCGCGCAACTGGAAGTGCTCCACCCGTGGCGGCGCACGGCCCCGCTCGGCTAGGGCGGCGTCCGGCCGGAGAGGGCCGCCCGGCCGGAGGTGGTCCGTCCGGCGGGCCGTGGCGTCACGTGCCGAAGCCGCGACCGTTCGTCGGCCGCGGCTTCTCCTGCTCGGCACGAGCGCGGGTCCGGCACTCCCGTGCCGTGGTCGATCGTGCCGGACCCCGGTGTCGTTCAGTCGACGCTGGGCAGGATGTGGGGCTCGGCGAGGTCGTCCTCGTAGCCCGCGAGGCGGATAGGGGCGGACCTGGCCCACACGTCCAGGCTTCCGAGCTTGGTGTCGGACCCACCGCCGAGGTGCTCCGTGCGTTCGTCGGGGCCGTGATCGAGTTTCGTCTTCTCTGGTGTCACCGCGCACTCCTTATGTGTCGGGTCACCCTGGGGACGTTAGCGCCCGGTGCTCTCGGGCCGCCTGACGCCCGCTCGGGTCTGAGTCGAAGCAGTTAGGGACGCGGTGGCGCCGGTAACTCGTGTGAGAGCAGGCCGTGGTGACCGGCTTGTCCCGGGACGGACCGTGGGTGTGGGTGGACCCCAGTGAGTCTGTCCGTCGGCTACAGCCTAACCAAATGAGCGGCCCCCCGCTCTATGGGGCTGAAAACTTGAGGTTACTGTCACACGTCATCCAGGTCTCACCAGGCCCCGATCTGCGGCGATTTGAAACATGATGCCCTCTTCGCGGCCACCCGTTCGGCTCAATATCGCCCCTGGACGGGGGCGTCGGGACCCGTCACGGGCAGGACTGGGTCACCATCGGCCGACGGCCGTCGCACGCATCCGGCACCGAAGACGTCACGCAGTTCAGTTCCCGTTGGCCGGTTCGCAAGGAGCCCATGCTCTGCTGTCGCACGGCAACGGCCTTTCTCGCGGGAGGACTGACGCATGGAGCTGCGCAGCGTCGAGGAGCTGATGGATCTGCTGCACGCCTGCCGGGGTGTCCACGAGCCTCCGGCGCTCCCTCACGCACGGCTTCGCCCGGGCGGGGGGACCCCCGTCGGCGGCCCCGTCGACCTGCACGACCACGCCCTGCAGACCGCCGCGCTGCTGCGCCGGGGACATCCCAGCGACAAGGAGCTACAGGTCGCCGGTCTGGTGCACGACATCGGGCATCTGCTCAGGCCGGGCGACGACGCCGGGCACGCCGACCACGCCGCGGACGCGGTGCGGCCGCTCCTCGGCGAGCGGGTCTCCGGTCTCGTACGTCTGCACGTCGCGGCGGAGCGCTACCTGGCGGCCACCTCTCCGGACCGCGGACCGTCCCCGCTCGCCCCCCTCGCCGTGACCGCCCGGGGCGGCGCGATGACCCCGCACGAGGCGGCGGCGTTCGAGCAGGACCCGCTGGCCGAGGACGCGGTGACCCTGCGGCAGGCGGACGACGCCGGCCATGTCCCCGGCCTGTACACCGGGGACATGGAGGACTGGCGCACCCTGCTGGAGCTGGTGGCGGAACGTTCCGTGCGGCTGGGCGCCGCGGACTGACGGCACCGGCGCCCCGGCGGTCGCCGCCGGGGCCTGTCGACTGACGGCCCGTCATGAGACGGTACGCGGATGACGCCGCCGTACGGACTTCAGGGCAGGGCCGCCGTCGTCACCGGCGCCTCGCGCGGAATCGGCCTCGCCGTCGCCGAGGCGCTCGCCGGAGCGGGTGTCCGGGTGTGCGTGAGCGCGCGCGATCCCGACGCGGTACGGCGCGCCGCCGAGCGGGTCGGGGGCATCGGCCTGGCGGGTTCCGTCACCGACGCGGCGCATCTGGACGAGCTGACCGGACTCACGCTGCGCACCTTCGGACGCCTGGACATCGTCGTCAACAACGCGGCGACCAACCAGCCCTACGGCCCGCTCATGGACGCCGACCCGGAGCACTGGCGCGAGGCGTTCGCGGTGAACGTCGAGGCGCCGCTGCGCCTGGTGCAGTGCGCCTGGCGGGCCTGGATGGGCGAGCACGGCGGGGCCGTGGTCAACGTCTGCACGGAAGGCGCCGAGCACGTCGGCCCCCGGGTCGGCGCGTACGGCACCAGCAAGGCGGCCCTGCTCCACCTGACCCGGCAGCTGGCCGGCGAGCTGGCGCCGGGGGTGCGGGTCAACTCGGTCTCCCCCGGCCTCGTCCGTACCGAGATGGCCCGCTTCGTGTGGGAGGGCTCCGAGGACGAACTGGGCGCCTCGCTCCCGCTCGGGCGCATCGGACGGCCCGAGGACGTGGCCGCCGCCGTGACCTGGCTGGTCTCCGACGCGGCCGGGTGGATCACCGGTGCCGACCTGCTGGTCGACGGGGGCACGCGGGTGCGGGCGGCCCGCCCGGACTCCCCCGCCCACGCCGTCCACGAACGGCTGCGCCGGCGGACCCCCGACGGGCGGGGGTCCGCGCGGTAGCCGGCGGCCCTACCACTTGCCGGGCGCGTAGTCCTTCATGAAGACGCCGTACAGGTCCTCGCCCAGCTCGCCGCGGACGATCGGGTCGTACACCCGGGCCGCGCCGTCGACCAGGTCCAGCGGGGCGTGGAAGCCCTCGTCGGCCAGGCGCAGCTTGTCGTAGTGCGGGCGCTCGTCGGTGATCCAGCCGGTGTCGACCGAGGTCATCAGGATGCCGTCGGTCTGGAACATCTCCTGGGCGCTGGTCCGGGTCACCATGTTCATGGCGGCCTTCGCGGCGTTGGTGTTGGGGTGCCCCGCGCCCTTGTAGCCGCGGCCGAACACGCCCTCCATCGCGGAGACGTTGACGACGTACGCGCGGCCCTTGGGCGCCGTGCGGGCGGCCTCGGCCATCTGCGGCCGCAGCTTGCTGATCAGGATGAACGGCGCCGTGTAGTTGCACAGCTGGGTCTCGAGCAGCTCGACCGGGGAGATCTGCTCGATGGTCTGCACCCAGGTGTTGCTCTCGACGACGTCGGGGAGCAGGCCGCCCGCGTCGATCGCGGTGCCCTCGCGGTGCCGCTCCACGCTGGCGTTCCCGGCGACCAGGGCGAGGTCGGCCACCTTCTGCGCCTCGATGCCGGAGACGCCGACGGGCAGCGCCTGCAGTCCGTCGACCGCGCCGGAGTTGAAGGCGCCGATGACGTGCCGGGCGGGCAGTTCACCGGCCGGCAGCGGGGCACTCTCGCCCTCGACGAGCGCGGAGTAGGCGGAGGGCAGCCGGCGCACGGTCTGCGTGGCGTTGTTGATCAGGATGTCGAGCGGGCCCTGCTCGGCGACGCGGTCGGCCAGCGCCACGGCCTGGGCCGGGTCGCGCAGGTCGATGCCGACGACCTCCAGGCGGTGCATCCAGTCCGCCGAGTCGTCCATGGCCTTGAAGCGGCGGATCGCGTCGTTCGGGAAGCGGGTGGTGATCGTGGTGTGCGCGCCGTCACGCAGCAGGCGCAGCGCGATGTACATGCCGATCTTGGCGCGGCCGCCGGTGAGCAGCGCCCGCTTGCCGGTGAGGTCGGTGCGGGCGTCGCGGCGGGAGCGGTTCAGGGCGGCGCAGTCCTGGCAGAGCTGGTGGTAGAAGTAGTCGACCTCGACGTACCGCGTCTTGCAGGTGTAGCAGGACCGCGGCCGCTGGAGTATGCCCGCGATCTGGCCGGCCTCGGTGACGGACGAGGGCAGGATGCCCTCGGTCTCGTCGTCGATGCGCTGGGCGGAGCCGGTCGCGGTGGACTCGGTGACCATCTTGTCGTGGGCGGTCTTGGCAGCGCGGCGCTCCTGGCGGCGGCGCTGCTTCACGGTCCGGTAGATGCCGGCGGTGGCGCGGCGCACGGCGATGGCGTCGGGGTGGTCGACCTCGATCTTCTCGAGTTCGTCGAGCACGCCGAGGCAGACGGCCAGCCGCTCGGGGTCGATACCGGGACCGAACGCGACGGCCGCCACATCTGTCGTGTCCACGGCGGGGGTCGCCCGGCCGTCCTCTGTCACCGTCATCGCTGCCGTTCCTCGGGTTGTGCGCCGCGTTCGAAACCGCGCTCGCTTTCGAAGGCGGAATTTTACGGACCAATCGCGCGCGGCACCAAACCCGTTGTGATCATGGCGTGCAGGCGGTGATCAGTACGCGCACCTCCTCGGCCAGGGAACGGGCCAGCAGATCGAGGTCGGGAACGGCCTCGGCGTCGGCCACAAGGCCGTAGTGGACCCTCCCCCGGTAGGTCGAGACGGCCACCGCGAGGGCCTGGCCACGGGCCAGCGGGGCGAACGGATACACCTCGGTGAGCGGGCAGCCGCCGAGCTTCAGACCGAGGCTGGGCAGCGGCACGCTGGTGACGAGGATGTCGAACAGCAGCCGGGCGGCCTGACCCACCACCGGTCCGCCGAGCCGGTGTCCGAGCGGCGGGACGTGGTCGGCGAGCAGCGCGACGGCGCCCGCGCCCCGGTTGGGTCCGGCGTCCTTGTTCCGGTCCATCTCCGTCCGCACGGCACGCAGCCGGCCGAGCGGGTCCGGGTCGTCCACGGGAAGCCGTATCAGGTAGCCGGAGAGCCGGTTGCCCTGGGGCTGCGCGGTGCGCGGCCGGCGCCGGGAGACGGGGATCAGGGCGCGCGGGGAGACCCCCTCGCTGCCGTCGCCGCGTTCGTCGAGCCAGCGGCGCAGGGCGCCCGCGACGACCGCGATCAGGACGTCGTTGACGGTGCCGCCGACGGTCTTGCGGACGATGTGCACCTCGTCGAGGTCGATCACCACCCCGGCAGTGCGCCGGGTTCCGGTGGGCGCGGAGGTGAGGGCGGGCGAGGACCGCGCGGTGAGCGTGGCGCGGGCCACCGAGGTGCCGATGTCGAGGGCGCGACTCACGTCGGAGAGGGTGCCGCGGAGCAGGCCGGGCAGCTTGCGGACGTCCGGGAAGAGGCCCCGGGGCGGTTCCGCGGGGCGCGGGCGGGGTTCCGGCAGATCCATCGGGTCCATGATCGCGGCGGCGAGCATCAGCGCCCTGAGCCCGTCGGCGAGCGCGTGGTGGAACTTGAAGAGCACCGCGAAGGACGTGCCGTCCTCGCCGGGCAGCACGTGCGCCTCCCATGGGGGCCGGCCGCGCTCCAGCGGGCGTTCCATGAGCCGGCCGGCCTCGGCGTGGAAGTCGGCGGCCGGCTTGTGCAGCAGGACGTGGTCCAGCGGCTCGAAGTCGGGCGCGCTCTCGCGGGCCGCGCCGCCGAAGGCGAGCGGGGCGGTGGGCTGCCACACGTCGCGGATCCGCATGCGCAGCCCGGGGACCGCGGCGGCGCGGACCGCGAGCAGGTCCGCGGCGTGGGCGCCGGCGGTGGGCGAGTGCGCGGCGAAGACACCGAGGGCTCCGAGGTGCATCGGGTGCCGGTCGGACTCGATGTTCCAGAAGGCCAGGTCGAGTGGTGCGAGGGGGTCGGAGATCAAGGGCCTGCTCTCGCGTCGACGGATGGGTGAACTTGCAGTCAACCCGGACTGGTGATTACGGTCAAGTACGATCAAGTTACGCACAGTTAACAGCGGATTAAGTCCCGCCCCTCGGAGGAGGGACGGGACTCGCTCGCCTCAGGACACGTCTGGCGTCACTTCAGGACCGGAGGCGCCGCGGAGGCCGCCGTTCCCCACTCGGACGGCTCCGGGCCGACCGCGAAGCGGAGCGACCGGGTGTTCTTCAGGGTGCCGGTGGTCAGGTACGTACGAGCGTACGGCGAACCGTCGAGACGGGCCGACCGGATGTACCGGTCGGTGTCCGAGGTGCCGGGTGCCGTGATCGTCAGGGCGCCGCGCGGGTAGTAGCGCCGGTCGAGGGTGAGGTCGACCCGCTCGAAGACGGGCGTGGACAGGCCCCAGGTGTCGTGGCCGGGCTGCACCGGGAAGATCCCGATGGACGACAGGACGTTCCAGGCGGACATCGTGCCGAGGTCGTCGTTGCCGGTCATGCCGGTCGGCGCGTCGGTGAACAGGGTCAGCGCCGCGTGCACGACGTCGGTCGTCTTCCACGGCTGCCCGGTGGACAGGTAGGTGTACGGGGCGATCAGGTCGGGCTCGTTCTGCGGGTTGTACTTGTCGGCGTTGTAGTAGGCGTACGGGCCGTTGACCCAGACCTCGCGGGCCGTCTTCGCGGGGTCCTTCAGCAACTGCCCGTAGGCGAAGAACGAGTCGAGCCGGTCGTTGGCGGCCTGCTTGCCGCCGATCATGCCGATCATGCCCGGCAGGTCCTGCGGCACGAGCCACTGGTACTGCCAGGACGTGCCCTCGTGGAAGCCGACGCCCTGGGCCGGGTCGACGGGCCCGGTGAAGGCCCCGGAGGCGTCCCGGGCGCGGAAGAAACCGGTCGAGGGGTCGTGGACCGCCCGGTAGTTCCGGGACCGCGCCAGATAGCGCGCCGCGTCCTCGTCGTGGCCCAGCTCCCGTGCCATCACGCCGAGCACGGCGTCCGACAGGGCGTACTCCAGGGTCACGGAGGCACCGTGGTCGAAGTCCGAGTCGCCGGGCTTCGCGTGCGGACGGACGCCCTTGAGGTACGGGGCGAAGCCGTTCGCGATGTACTCCTTGTTCGCCTCGCGGCCCACCGCGGGCGAGTCGGCCGGCGGCACTCCGTCGGCGTTCTTCTTCAGCGCCCGGTACGCCCGCTCCTCGTATCCCGCGAGCAGGCCCTGCTGGTAGGCGTTGGTGAGGAACGGGGTGACCGGATCGCCGGTCATGATGTTCGTCTCGACCGTGCCGTAGCCCCACTTGGGCAGCCAGCCGCTCTCCTCGTCGATCCTGATCACCGAGATCGCCATGTCCCGGGCCTCACGGGGCGCGAGCAGCGAGAGGAGCTGCGACTGGGTGCGGTAGGTGTCCCACAGCGACCAGTTCTGGTAGTACGTGAAGCCCTTGGCGCGGTGGATCCGCTGGTCCCAGCCGGTGTAGCGGCCGTCGGCGTCACTGCCGATGTTGGGCGCGAGGAAGGAACGGTAGAGCGACGAGTAGAAGGTGCGGCGCAGGGTGTCGGTGCCGCCCCGCGCGCGCACGTCGTCGAGCCGGTCCTCCCAGGCGCGGCGCGCGGCGGAGCGCACCGCGTCGAAGGAACGGCCGCCCTCGGCGTGGAGGTTGACGGCCGCGCCGCGGGCGTCCACGTACGAGAGCGCGGTGGTCGCCTCGACCGTGCGGTCCTCGGTGGTGTCGAAGCGCACGAAGGCCCCGGTGCGCCCGGTGGTGCCGGTCGCCTCCCTGGCACCGGTGACGGTGTCCCCGTTCCAGGTGCCCGCGGTGGTGAACGGCCGGTCGAAGCGGGTGATCGTGTACACCGTGTAGGGCTTGGTGGCCTGGCAGAAGCCGCTGCCGGTGATCGCCGTGCGGACGGTGTGGTCGTCGAGGATCTCGACCTTCGTGGCCAGTGTCCTGTGCAGCGACTGCCCGGCGTTCAGCAGCACGTTGGCCTTGTCGGTGGCCGGGAAGGTGTAGCGCTGGACGCCGGTGCGCGCGGTGGCCGTCAGTTCGGCCTCGATACCGGACTTCAGGTCCGCCCGGTAGTAGCCGGGGTGCGCCTCCTCGGTCTCGTGGCCGAACTCCGCCGCGTACTGCGCGTCGTCCGTCCGGGTGATGTCCCCCGTCGTGGGCAGGACGGGCAGGTCGCCGCCGAGGCCGCAGCCGACGCCCGAGAGATGGACGAGGGAGAAGCCGCGGACGTGGTTCTGGGAGTGGTCGTAGCCGGTGTTGTGGCCGGTGTCCGGGGAGAACTGCACCATGCCGAAGGGCACGGCGGCGCCGGGGTAGGTGTTGCCCTCGTTCTGCGTTCCGATGAACGGATTGACCAGGTCGGTGAGTTGGCCGTCGCGCGGCTCGGCGGCCCGTGCGGTGGGCAGGGCGAACAGCGCGGACGCTGTCACCAGCCCCGCCGTGCACAGGCGCAGGCGCCGGGTCCATCGCATGCGGGAGACCTCCGGTGGGTGATCGACATCGTTGTCCTCTTGCATGGTCGGGGCGGGGAGCCGGCTTTCCCGGCAACCGGAGGGGATCACGTGGGACGCGTCGCGTCCGGGCAGGGCACGCCCCGGGCCGCCCCGATCGATGACATCGTTGTCAGTGCTGTACAACGTTGTCATCGACGGCAGTTGGCATGACAGCACGGGATTCCGCACCCCGTCCAGGGACATGACAAGCAGGAGCACGACAACGGCCGGAAGTCGCCGTACCGCACGGCCCGGGGACTTCCGGCCGGCCGTCTTCCGCCCTCGGGACGTGGGGCCCGGCCCGGTCAGAGCACGCGCCGGCCCTTGCCCAGGGCGATCACGCCGCCCTCGGAGACCGTGTAGAGGTCGGAGTCGCGCTCCGGATTGACGCCGATCGTCGCCCCCGGCGGTACCTCGATGTTCTTGTCGAGCACCGCTCCGCGCACCACGGCGCCCCGCCCCACCTTGACGTTGTCGTGCAGGACCGACCCCTGCACCACCGCCCCGGGGTCGACGACCACGCCCGGCGACAGCACCGACCGGGTCACCTGTCCGCGGATCAGGCAGCCCGCGCTGATGATGGACTCGCTCGCGATCCCCCCGGCGTTGAACCGCGCCGGGGAAAGCTGTCCCGAACTCGTGTAGACGGGCCAGCTCCGGTTGAACAGGTTGAACGCGGGACGCTCGGCGATCAGGTCCATGTGGGCGTCGTAGTAGGCGTCGAGGGTGCCCACGTCGCGCCAGTAGCCCTGGTCGCGGGCGGTCTCGCCGGGCACGTGGTTGTCATGGAAGTCGTACAGCTGCGCCTCGCCCCGCTCGGTGAGCGCCGGCAGGATCGAACCGCCCATGTCGTGCACGGAGCCGTCGTCCTCGGCGTCCCGCTGGAGCGCCTCGGTCAGCGCCTTGGTGGTGAAGACGTAGTTGCCCATCGAGGCGAAGACGGACTCGGGGTCGTCCACGAGCCCCGGCGGGTCGGCGGGCTTCTCCAGGAAGCCCCGCACGCTCTGGCCGTCGGGACCGGGGCTGATGACGCCGAAGGAGGACGACTCGGCGCGCGGCACCCGGATTCCGGCCACCGTCACGCCCGCCCCGCTCTCGATGTGCTGGGCGAGCATCTGCCGGGGGTCCATCCGGTAGACGTGGTCGGCGCCGAACACCGCGACGTACTCGGGCTGTTCGTCGTGGATCAGGTTGAGCGACTGGAGGATCGCGTCCGCGCTGCCGAGGTACCAGCGGGGTCCGAGCCGCTGCTGGGCCGGAACCGGCGTCACGTAGTTGCCGAGCAGGCTCGACATCCGCCAGGTGGTGGTGATGTGCCGGTCCAGCGAGTGCGACTTGTACTGCGTGAGCACGCAGATGCGCAGGATGTCGGCGTTGACGAGATTGGAGAGGACGAAGTCCACGAGGCGGTACGTGCCGCCGAAGGTCACCGCGGGTTTCGCCCGGTCCGCGGTGAGCGGCATCAGCCGTTTGCCCTCGCCCCCCGCCAGTACGATTCCCAGCACCGAAGGTCCACCGCGCCCACCACGCCGCATGCTGCCGCCCCTTCCACGCCCGGTCGGGCCACGTCCGGCCGCCCGGACGCGTCCCGCGTTCCGAAGTTCACCTGACAGAAGTCCGCCTGTCCTGACGGTTACCCCGCTTCGAGGACTTCCTCGTACAACCGGACGGTCCTGCGGGCCACCGCGTCCCAGCCGAACTCCCCCACCGCGCGCCGCCGTCCGGCCTCGCCCATGCGCCGGGCCGTGCCGGGATCGGCGAGCACCGAGTCCAGGGCCCGCGCGAGCCCCGCCTCGAAGTCGTCCCCGAGCGGCACGAGAAGACCCGTCCCGCCGTCCTCGACCACCTCGGGAATGCCGCCGACGCGCGAGGCCACCACCGCCGTCCCGCAGGCCATCGCCTCCAGGTTGACGATGCCGAGCGGCTCGTACACCGACGGGCAGACGAACACGGCGGCGTGGGTGAGGAGTTGGACGACATCGGGCCGGGGCAGCATCTGCTGGATCCAGTGCACGCCGTCACGCACGGCGCTCAGTTCCCGGTACAGCTCGCGGAACTCGCTCTCGATCTCCGGGGTGTCGGGGGCCCCCGCGCACAGCACCACCTGCGCGGCCGGGTCGATGTCCCGTACCGCGCGCAGGAGATGGGGCACCCCCTTCTGCCGGGTGATGCGGCCGACGAACAGGACGTACGGGCGCCCGGTGTCCAGGCCGATCCGCTCCAGCACGTCGGTGCCGCGGTCGGGGCGGTAGAGGGAGGTGTCGATGCCGTTGTGCACGACGCGCACCCTGGCCGGGTCCAGGTCCGGGTAGCAGCCGAGGATGTCGTCGCGCATGGCGCCGGAGACGGCGATCACGGCGTCGGCGGCCTCGACGGCGGTGCGCTCGGCCCAGCCGGAGAGGGCGTAGCCGCCGCCGAGCTGCTCGGCCTTCCAGGGGCGCAGCGGTTCGAGGGAGTGGGCGGTCATCACGTGCGGAATGCCGTGCAGGAGCTTTCCGAGGTGTCCCGCGAGATTGGCGTACCAGGTGTGGGAATGGACGAGGTCGCGGCCTTCGAGCGCGGCGACCATGGAGAGGTCCACGGAGAAGGTGCGCAGGGCGTCGTTGGCGCCGTCGAGGGCGGGCCAGGGCCGGTGCCGGACCACTCCGCCGGCGGCGCCCTCGCCCCAGCAGTGCACGTCGAGTTCGGTGAGGGCCCGTAATTCCCTCGCGAGGAACTCGACGTGGACGCCCGCGCCGCCGTAGACGTCCGGCGGATACTCCCGGGTCAGCAGTCCCACGCGCACACAGAACCCCCGTCCTAGCCGGATGGTGCCCCTCATGGTCACTCAGTTGAAGCCGATACGGAAGACCGCGACGGGCGCGCCCGCACCGGGGCCGGTGGAACACCGGCGGCAGGTCCGCCGGGGGCAGGCGCCGGATCCGGTGGACGCGGCCGCCCGGTCCGTCGGACGTCGGCGCCCGGTCCGGCCGGGTGCGGCTGCCGGTGTCGCGCGGGGCGGCCGTGCCGAGTCGGGCGGGGTCGCACGAGCGTCGGGCCCGGCGGGGCGGCACATGCGTCCGTCCCGCGGGGCGGCCGGGCAGCACGCGCATCGGGCCCGGCGGAGGCGACCCCGGCGGGCCCGGCGGAGACGGCCGCGTCAGGACCGGGGAAGGGTCCGCGCCGGGTTCGGCGGGACACCCGCGGCGGGCCCGGCGGGGCCCTGGTCAGGACCGGCCGGGCGCCGGACGTGGCGGGCGCTCGAAGCAGCAGTCGCCGCAGACTCCGCCACCGGGCACCCGGTAGTAGAGGCAGCAGCTGCGGCGACGCAGCGTCCCGGGGTCGAGGGTGCCGGCGAGGTCGGGGTGCGCGAGGAGCGGGCCGGCGAGGGCCCGCGCCCGCTCGCCCACGTCCGGGCGTCCGTGGGCGAGCGCCCAGCGGTCCAGTTGCCGCACGGTCCCGGCCAGGGCCGAGCCGGCGTTGCCCCACAGCAGGGCCGGTGAGACCCGGTGGCGCGAGCGCAGGGCCGCGCTCAGCGGTACGAGCAGCCCGGCGCGCACGACCGCGTCGAGATCGGCCACGGGCCGGAAACGGACCTCGCGCAGCCAGAGGTCGTCGGGAGCGCCGGCGTCCGGGTCCCAGCACAGCAGCTCGGGATCGAGGTCGGGCAGCTCCCCGCAGAGCGCGGCGGCGCCGAGGGCGATCGACCAGAAGCGGGCCGCGAGACCCTGCTGCGCCACCGAGGCCGCGACCCTCGCTTCCGGCGCCCGGATACTCTGTTCGACCTTACGGACGCGAAAAGTCATCGGATCCGCGTAAACCTCCGCGGACCCCCCGGATTCCGGGTCCGCGCAGGCGCTCGCGAGGGTCGGCAGGGGGCCGCGCGGCGGTACGCCGGTGCGTAGTACGAAGAATCCGCCGAGCGCGTCGAGCGCCTTGAGTTCGGGGTCGAGGTCCACGAAGAGCAGTAGTACCAAGCCCCCTAGGGGGAACCACCAGTGGATCAGGACGTGGTGTCGCCCACCCTGGGGAGGACACCGGGCGATTCGTACTCCATCGGCAGTAGGACCCATTGAATGCTCAGGGACGACGACGAGAACTAATTCGCGCGGCATCGTTGTTTGCATGGAAGCCGACCGTTCGTCGCGCCGGGCCGCCGCTCCGCGCCGTACGCAGAGGAGGGACTCATGAGTGCCCTCGCTTTGTCCGTGGTGCTCTCGTTCGTCTCAGCCGTCGCGTACGCGGGCGGCGCGATCGTCCAGGAGCAGGTCGCGTTGACCTCTCCCGGCCAGACCTACGCCCCGTTGCGCAGGCCGGGCTGGTGGGCCGCCGTCGCGCTGACCGGCCTGGGCGGGCTGCTGCACGTGGTCGCCCTCGCCTTCGGCCCGCTGAGCCTCGTACAGCCGCTCGGCGCGCTGACCATCGTCTTCGCGCTTCCGATGGCGGCCCTGTTCGTCGGCCGCAGGGCCGGAGCCGCCGCCTGGCGCGGCGCGATCATGGCCACCGTGGGTCTCGCGGGCCTGCTGTCCCTGGTCGGCGCGTCCGACGCCCAGTCCCTGAGCAACGCCCAGCGCCTGGCGCTGGGCGTGGTGTCGGGCGGCGCGGTCGCGGCCCTGATGGTGGCGGGGCGCGCGGCGCACCGGCACCCCGCGGTGCGCAGTGTGCTGCTGGCGGTCGCGGCGGGCATCGCCTTCAGCATGTCCTCCGTGTTCACCAAGACCGTCGCGGTCGACTGGTCGCAGCACGTCTCGCTCGCCGACCTGTCGAGCCTCGCGGCCATCGGCGCCTTCGCGACGGCCGGCATGCTGATCTCGCAGGCCTCCTACCGGGGTGCGGGCCTGGAGGCGCCGCTGGCCACCCTGACGGTCGTAAACCCCGTCGTGGCAGCCGCCGTCGGCATCACGATGTTCGGCGAGACCTTCCGCTACGGAACGACCGGTACCGTGCTCGCCCTGGGCTGCGGCGTCGTCGCGGCGGGCGGTCTGATCCTGCTCACCACCGAGCGGATCGGCGCCGAGCGGACCGGCAGCGGCGACCGATCCACGGCCGCCGTCGCGGAGTTCGCGTCCGTGCCGGAGCAGGACGCCGGGAAGCCGGGCGACGACGCGCACCGGCCCGTCCCCGGCCCCGCGTCGGTGGCCGTCGCGGCCCTGTCGGAACCCCGGCTCCCCGAGCCGGCCGTTTCGCGCTCACGCCTCGTGGAGCCCGCCGTCCCGGTCGCCGCCGGCCTCGGCACCCTCACGGACGCCGAGGCCGCCGTGGCGGAACTGCTGGCCGGGCTGCCCGGGCCCGCCGACGGCGCGGACGGCTTCGTACCGGCCGCGCAGACGGGTGCCGGGAGCGTGCCGCCGGGACGGCGGGCGGGCGCCGAGGGCGGGTTCCCCCCGGCTCCGCGGCCCGCGGCCGCGTTCGTACCGGCTCCGCCCGAGGCCGTCACCGCGCAGCACCCGGCGGACGGGGACGAGCTTCCGTACCTGACCGTCATGCTCGGTGCGACCTACGTGCCGATGCCGTTCGTCAGCCACCACCGCACCCGAGTCAAATCCTGACGCCGCCGGCCCGGAGGTAGGACATCGGGTCGATGTCGGATCCGAAGCCGGGCCCGGTCCGCACCTCGAAGTGCAGATGCGGGCCCGTGCTGTTGCCCGTGGACCCCGAGCGGCCTATGCGCTGACCGGCCACCACGCTCTGCCCCGCCCGCACGGAGATCGCGGAGAGGTGGCCGTACTGCGTGTAGCGGCCGTCGGCGTGCCGTATCACCACCTGGTAGCCGAACGATCCGCCCCAGCCCGAGCTGACCACGTGTCCGGCGGCGACCGCGGCGACGGAGGTGCCGGTCGGCACCGGGAAGTCGACGCCCGTGTGGTAGCCCTTCGACCAGTGGGAGCCGGTGGCGTGGTAGGCCGTGCCGGTCGCCGCGTGCACCGGGGCCACGAGTCCGTGCGTCCCGGCCCCGGCCGGGGCCGTCGTGTGCGAGGGCGTCCTGGCGGCCGGGACCTTCTTCGCCGGTGTCTTCTTCTCCGGGGCCTTCTTCTCCGGTGTCCGGGAGTGCGTCTTCGACGGGCTCCTGGCCGGCGTGTGCCGGGTGTGCGCGGGAGCCTGGGTCCCACCGCCCAGGGTGAGCCGCTGGCCCGGCAGGATCAGGTCCGGGTCGGAACCGACGGTCGTGCGGTTCGCGGCGTACAGCCCCTGCCAGCCGCCCTGGACGTGCCGGGAGTCGGCGATGCCGGAGAGCGTGTCGCCGCGCACGACGGTGTACATCTCGGCGGTCCCCGCCCGCGACTGCGGTGTGACCTGCGGCTTCACGTCCCGCACGGACCGCTGCTCCGCCGTCTGCGCCGCCGTCCCCTCCGGGCTGATGTCGGGGGCGGCGCCCCCTCCGGTCAGCCCCCCGCGCACCGAGCACACCGGCCACGCGCCGGGCCCCTGGCCCTTCAGCACCTTCTCGGCCACGGCGATCTGCTGGTCCTTCGTGGCCAGGTCCGCGCGCCCGGCGTAGGCCTTGCCGCCGTACGCCTCCCAGGTGGACCGGGTGAACTGCAGTCCGCCGTAGTAGCCGTTGCCGGTGTTGATGCTCCAGTTGCCGCTGGACTCGCAGGCCGCGACCTTGTTCCAGGTCCCGACGTCGGCCGCGTGGGCGACCCCGGCACCGACCAGCGGGAGCGCGATCCCGGCGCCGCCCGCCGTGACGGTGAGTGAGGCGCGGTTGATCCTGTTCGGCTGATACCGGCGGTGCCGGCCGCGTACGGCCATGAAGGAGCCCCCCTAGACATGCGTCAGGAGCGGCAAAAGTAAGCGCTGGGAACAGGACGGGACAAGGCGGCAACCGGTCGCCTGGAAAAGCCGGTCGACCGGTTCCCGGGCCGTCCCGGAGCGGGCGCCTCCTGCACGGCGGGTGACCGGACCGGTCCGGGCCCGGGGTGCGCCAGGGACCGGTCCACGGCCTGCCGACATCGGGTTCCCGTGTCCGGCGACGGGCTCCCGGACCGTTCTCCGGGGCCGGCCGGGAGCGGCGGCCGCGTCCGGGCCGCCGGGCACACAGGTCACCGGCCGCCGGCGCCGCACGACCTGTCCGAAATCCGCCCTCGCGGCGCCGGGAGGTTCCCCTGCGCGGACACCTGCGACACGTCAGGATGGGCTGGGGCAATACTGGCGAGCACGACCGCCGGCGCCGGTACCGGGATTTTCCCGTACCGCCGACGGACCTACCGCACTTCTTAGGAGCCAACCGGATGAGCACTTCAGCCCAGATCGGCGTCACGGGTCTCGCGGTCATGGGGCGCAACCTCGCCCGCAACTTCGCCCGCAACGGTTACGCGGTCGCCGTGCACAACCGCACCGTGGCGAGGACGAACGCGCTGGTGGAGGAGTTCGGCCACGAGGGCACGTTCGTGGCGGCCGAGACGGCGAAGGAGTTCGTGGCGGCGCTGGAGCGGCCCCGGCGTCTGGTGATCATGGTGAAGGCGGGCGAGCCGACCGACGCGGTGATCCAGGAGTTCGCCCCGCTCCTGGAGCCCGGCGACATGATCATCGACGGCGGCAACGCGCATTTCGCGGACACCCGGCGCCGTGAGCGCGCGCTGCGCGAGCAGGGCATCCACTTCGTCGGCACGGGCGTGTCCGGCGGTGAGGAGGGCGCGCTGAACGGGCCGAGCATCATGCCGGGCGGCTCGGTCGAGTCGTACGCCTCGCTCGGTCCGATGCTGGAGAAGATCTCCGCGAAGGCCGCCGACGGGGCGCCGTGCGTCACGCACGTGGGTCCCGACGGCGCCGGTCACTTCGTGAAGATGGTCCACAACGGCATCGAGTACGCCGACATGCAGCTCATCGGCGAGGCCTACCAGTTGCTCCGCGACGTCGCCGGGTACTCCCCCGCGCAGATCGCGGACATCTTCCGTACGTGGAACACCGGCCGGCTCGACTCGTATCTGATCGAGATCACCGCCGAGGTGCTGTCGCACGTGGACGCGGCGACGGGCGAGCCGTTCGTGGACGTGGTCCAGGACCGGGCCGAGCAGAAGGGCACGGGCCGCTGGACCGTGCAGATCGCGCTGGACCTCGGAGTGCCGGTGTCCGGCATCGCCGAGGCGGTCTTCGCCCGCTCCCTGTCGGGACACGCGGACCTGCGCGCCGCCTCGCGCGGCCTCGCCGGTCCGACGGCGCGGCGGCTCGAGGAGTCCGAGGCCGCAGCCTTCGCGGACCGGGTCGAGCAGGCGCTGTACGCGTCGAAGATCGTCTCGTACACCCAGGGGTTCCACGAGATCACCGCGGGCAGCGACGAGTACGACTGGAACATCGACCTCGGTTCCGTCGCCTCGATCTGGCGCGGCGGCTGCATCATCCGGGCGGCCTTCCTCGACCGGATCCGTGCCGCCTACGACGCCCGGCCCGACCTGCCGAGCCTGCTGTCGGACGAGACGTTCGCCCAGGAGATCGCGGCCGCCCAGGACAGCTGGCGCGAGGTCCTCGTCGCCGCGACCCTCCAGGGCGTGCCCACACCCGGCTTCTCGGCGGCGCTCGCCTACTACGACGCCCTGCGCGCCGAGCGCCTGCCGGCCGCGCTCACCCAGGGGCAGCGGGACTTCTTCGGAGCGCACACGTACCGCAGGACGGACCGCGAGGGTTCGTTCCACACGCTGTGGGGCGGTGACCGGTCGGAGGTCGAGGCGTAGGCGCCGGGGCGCGAGCCCTCAGCGGTGCCGGGGTGCCCGGCGAGCCTGGCTCCGCCGGGCGGCGAACAGTTCCAGGTGCGCGCAGTCGGGGCAGCGGAAGGCGTCGATCTGCCGGCGCGGCCGACCCATCGGCCTGGCACCGCCCAGCGGGCCCCGCTCGAGCACGCCCTCGCCCCACCGCGCGAACCCGCGAGCCCCCTGCCCCGAGTCCTCGACGAAGCCCGGCTCCAGTCCCACGACACCGCACTGGGTGCACCGTATGTCGTTCACCCGGGGAGTGTAGTGAACCGTCCCGGCCGGACACCGTACGCACGTCGAAGCCGCCACGGCCCGCGTCAGGGGTCGTGACGGCTTCGGCATGCGTACGGAGAGTGCCCGTCAGGACAGCGGCTCCGGCCGGGGCTGGGGCTCCGGTACCGGATCGGGTCCCGGCGGCTTCGGGACCGGGGACGGGGACGGTACGGGCTCCGGGCCGGGTACGGGATCGGGCCCGCCCGGGTTCGGCACCGGGCCGGGGCCGGGGGTCGGTCCGGGTCCCGGGTCGGGGCCGCCCGGATTCGGCACCGGATCGGGGAAGGGAGAGGGGCCCGGGGGTTCGGGGCTCGGCCCGGGGGTGGGTGCCGGCGGCACGGGATCGGGATACGGCTGTGTCATGGCGGTCCTCCAGCCAGTCGGTACGTCGGCCCTCTGGACTTGTCTCCCGCGTACCCAGCGCCCGGGCCCCCACTCACCCCGCCGCGCGGGGAAACGGCGCCCGGGTGGCGCAGCCCGGACCGCGCCCCCGCGCCGGCGAGCGTGCACCTCGGAGCCGGGGCCGAGGCGCCGTGCGACGGCCTCGGCCCGTACCGGGAGGTCCGTGGAACCGGCGGGCGCATCACCCGGACGGCTCGCGGCCCCGTCGGCCCGCACCGCCCGAAACCCCGTCGAGCCCTCTTGATCCGCACCTGATCCGCACCGCCGCGCCGGACGGCGGCTCCGCCCGGCACCCGTCGTGACGGCCCGCGGGTCCTACCCGGCACACACCCCGCGGGCCGCGTCCGCCGCGGCGGCGAGTCCGGGCCGGGGGCTCGACAGCACCGGCACCGGGGTCGTGGTGAGCCGCCCGGCCGCGGTCATGGACACCTGGGCGAGGACGATCGCGTCGGCGTCGGCGACCGCGTCGGCGGCATCGGCCACCGCTCGGGCGCAGCCGTCCGTGTCCCCCGCCTCGAACAGCACCCACGCGTCGTCGACCAGGGCCGTACGGACCTCGACGGGGAGGCCCGCACGGCGGGCCTCCTCCTCGACCAGGGCGAGGGTCGGTCCCAGGGTGCTCGCCACCGTCGCCAGGACGACGACCCGGGGCCCCGCCGCCACCGCGGCGGCGGCCGTCGGACGGTCCACCCGGAGCACGGGCACCCCGACGTCGGTCCGTTCGGCGACCGCGCCGATGGTCGAGCAGGTGCACAGGACGACGCGGGCACCGTCGGCGACGGCCGAGGCCAGCAGCGTCCGCACCTGGTCGGCCACCGCGTCGGGCCCTTCGCGCCGCGCTCTCGCGAGCAGTTCCTCGTCGACCAGGTGGCGCAGTTCCAGGTCCGGGTGGTCCGCGTCGCGCAGCGCGTCGAAGACGGGGACGTGCGCCGGGGAGGTGTGCAGCAGGGCGACCGGTCCGAACCGGGGCCGGAACGGCGCCGGGTCCTGATCCGGAGCCGGAGCCATCAGAAACGTCCCGGATGCGCCTTGAGCCACTCCGTCGCGGCGTCCAGCAGCTCGGGGTCGGCCACCGGGGCCTCCTCCGGGTGCCGCTCCGCCCACCGCACGACGTACGGGCAGAGCGGGGCCACGACGACGCCCTCGCGTGCGGCGATGCCGTACAGCTCGCGCGCGAGGGAGCCCGCGATGCCCTTGCCCTCGTGCTCCGGTTCCACGATCGTGTGCACCGGGACGAGGGCCCGCGCGGGCTCCTCCAGGACGAAGTACTCGATGTGTCCGACCACTTGGCCGTCGGCGAAGGCCTCGAGGCGGCCGGCCGGCCGGTCGTCGCGGATCTCGATGTCGCTCACGGGCACTCCTCGGTCCTGGGTCCTGGGGTCCTGCGATACCGCCGCGCCGCCGCTCAGAGGGCGACGGCCTGCGGGCTGCGCTCCTGGTCCGAGCCCGGTACCGGCTCGGACGGGTCGGCGCCGAGGGACACGATCCGGTTGTCACGGTCCACGTGCACGACCCGCGGCCGCAGCGCCCGCGCCTCGGCGTCGGCGACCTGAGCGTAACTGATGATGATCACCAGGTCACCGGGGTGCACGAGATGGGCCGCCGCTCCGTTGATCCCGACGACCCCCGATCCACGCTCCCCCTCGATGACGTACGTCTCCAGGCGGGCGCCGTTGGTGATGTCGACGATGTGGACGAGCTCGCCGGGCAGCAGATCGGCGGCGTCGAGCAGATCGGCGTCGATGGTGACGGACCCGACGTAGTGCAGGTCGGCCTGGGTGACCGTGGCACGGTGGATCTTGGACTTGAACAGAGTACGCAGCACTTTGGACTCCTGGAAGACGGCTCCCTGCCCGCTTTTTGCAGGTCAAAGGCGTCCCACACTGTACATCGACACGCCTTGGACTCGAAGACTTTCAGGAACATCGTGTGCTGCTGCGACCAGGCACCCCGCCTGCGCATTTCCGCGCCGACCAGACTGCCGCAGGGCCACCGACTCGACCCATGCGCGAAGAACCGTGCGGGACTGATGCTGAGTGGACGCTGACTTACCTGACATCTCGTCAGGCAAGTTGAGGATCGGCAGCACGCGGCCCGCCCGGAGTCGATTCGACCCCTGCCCGTGAACGAGTGCGAGCTCGGAGCGGGACCGAGGGGTGGACTCATTTGGTATTGCCGCGGTGAGCAGGTGCGCCGAGGTCTGCCCAAGCGTCGGTATCACCTGCGCTCAGGGTCGCGGTTGAGAAGAGAAGGCGCGGACCGGCACTCTCGGTAGCGCGACCATCCGCCGCATGGGATGTCCACGTGTCCGGCTGGTCCGACGCCTTCCGACGGAAAGTGATGAGGCTGCGATGAGTGAACCGACAAAGCCCGAGGTCGACGTTCCAGAGGGTGACGCTCCTGCCGAGCTGGTCATCCGGGACCTGGTCGTCGGTGACGGGGCTGAGGTCAAGCCGGGCATGGTGGTCAGGGTCCACTATGTCGGAGTGACCTTCGAGTCCGGGAAGGAGTTCGATGCCTCCTGGGACCGGGACCAGCTGTTCAAGTTCGCCCTGGGCAGCGGCAAGGTCATCAGCGGAAGTTCACGTAATTCCCCAGCTACTGAAGTGAGCTGACCGTGAGGCAGTCCGTGAGCTGTTTCCAACCTCAGGTTGAACAGGTCAGATGCAAGGTGAGGACGACCTGAACCAGGCTGGTGATGCGAGTCGTGGAACATCGCAGCTTCGCGCAGGAGCCGCCAGGACTTGAGGGTGGCCATGGCCTGCTCGACGAGCGCACGGATCCTCGCATGCGAGCGGTTGACAGCCTGCTGAACCTGCGGAAAGCGTCTCCCAGCGACCCTAACAGGGCAGCCGTATGGTGCCGCCGGACGCCTCGGCAACCCTTGTCGGCCCAGCACTCCACGCCGGCTTCCTCCAGGACGTCGATGATGCCGTGGATTCGCGCGGCCTTGATGTCGTGAACCGCGCCGGGCAGTGCAGGCGACGCCCACACCAGTCGCCCGGCGGGATCGGTGATGATCTGCACGTTCCTGCCGTGCTTCTCATGTTTCCCAAAGCAGAAGGACCGGTCGGCCGCGATTCGGTCGATCGGCAGCGGCGTGCCGTCCAGGATCACGAATGCCTTGGTGGAGGCGGTGCAGGCCGCGGCCCGCAGGTCGGAAGCCGGCGCGGCGAGGACCGCACCCGCAGCAACCGCTTCAAGCGCTGAACACTTTGCGAAGAACCCGCTGCAGGCGGTCGCGAGCCGGCAGGTCGGCAACGACGAAAGGCGGATCAGCGCGTCGGCTCAGACGTGCCTCGCGCCTGGTCGCGGCTGGCGACCACCAGGTATCCATCGCTCTCGGGGTCGAAGGTGGTGGACTGCACCGTGAGCCCGACACTGCGCAACTGCGCCACGAGGTCCTCGTACCGGTAGGGCCAGATGGACAACCGCTCCGAGCAGGCTCGCACTGCCCCATCCGGCTCGATCTGGGCGACCACGATCTCGAGGAAGTGTTCCTGCTCCCAGCGCTGCTCGATCTGCCAGTAGTAGCTGACGACCGCATCGCGGTCGTTGCGGCGGATGAGTCGATCGCGGACGTCTACCCGTGAGCCGGCGGAGCGCACGAGCTCCCAGTTGCGTGACGTGAGCACGAGGCGTCCGCCCGGATTCAGCAGCCGCGACATCGCTTCCAGTGCGGTCAGGCGCCCGGCTGCGCCCTCGGCGTGCCCGAGCGAGTTGCCGACGCAGAACACCAGATCGAACGTGGAGTCCTCCAGGTGGTCGGGCAGCTCGTCCCAGCTCGCGCGGAGGGCTCGAAGCGAGACACCCTGCTCGTCGGCGGCCTTCTCGGTCCGGCGAACCATCCCATTGCTGGCGTCTGCGGCGACCACGTCAAGGCCAAGACCCGCGAGACCGACGGCGAGCTGGCCGGTTCCACACGCGCAGTCGAGGACGCGCGCGTTGGGCGGCAGAGAGCCCACGACATCGCTGCAGTAAACCGCGGCTGCCTGGGCGGGGGTCAACCTGTCGTCCCCGATCAGCCACTCGTATACGTCGGAAAGCGCCCCATAACCAGCCACCGCGACAACCTCCATCACTCGACGACACGCGTGCTAGATCGCGCCTGCGATTCGGACCTTGCGCCTCGCACTGTGCCGGGCCGTGTCAGCGAAGCATTGAGCAGGACCCAACCACCTCCGGCCGCTGAGACTCCACCGGATTTCGCGGGAAACCGCGACACGCCGCATCGACGCAGGTCCCCACTCCACCAGCGCCCCATCGGCCACGATGGGGACTGCGGCCGGCAAGCGCGCGTTCACTGCGGAGCGCTTTAGAGGTCTTAACAAAGGCGTTGGACGTGTCGGTGGGTGATGAGGCAGGTGGCGAGGCCTAGGAATGCTTCGTGGATGTCGTCGCGTCGTTCCCAGCGGATGCGCAGGCGGCGGAAGCCGTGGAGCCAGGCGATGGTCGGCTCGACGACCCAGCGGAAGACGCCCAGGCCGGAGCCGTGTGGTTGGCCGCGTTCGGCGATCACGGATCGGATGCCACGGGCCCGGAGCAGGCGGCGGTACTTGTCGTGATCGTAACCGCGGTCCACAAGAAGCGCGTCGGGCCGACGTCGCGGCTGGCCGACGTCGCGGCTGGCCGACGACGCCGGCAACCGCCGGGATCTTGTCGATCAGAGGCACCAACTGCGTGACGTCATTGCGGTTCCCGCCGGTCAGCGACACCGCGAGCGGGATGCCCTGGGCGTCGGTGACGACGTGGTGCTTGCTGCCCGGACGCGCTCGGTCGACCGGGCTGGGTCCGCTTTTGGGCCCTGCCGGGTCGCCCGGACATGGGAGGAGTCGATCACCGCCCGCGACCAGTCCAGCTTCTTCGCCGCCCGCAGCCTCCTCAGCAGCACCAGGTGCAGTTCGTCCCACACGCCGGCCTCGTTCCACGCGGCCAGACGCCGCCAGCAGGTCATGCCCGAGCCGAAGCCCAGCTCCTGGGGCAGGTACTCCCACTGGATGCCGGTGCGCAGCACGAACAGGATCCCGCACAAGGCTTGCCGGTCCGGGATCCGCAGCCTGCCCTCGACCAGCTTCGGACCCGGCTCGGGCAGCAACGACTCGATCAGCGACCACAGTTCATCCGACACGATCCAAGGACGCGACTGACGTGTTCCCACACTCGGACCAACGACCGTCCAAGCTGGAGGTCACATGATCAACAGCTTCTGTTAGAGGTCGTTTTCTTCCGTCGTTTCATCCCGGAATCTGGTGTTTGGTCTGTGGTGTCGGGTCACGCCAGGAGATGGTGTTCTCGCCGGTGAGGCGGCGGGTCATGAGGTCGGTCATGGCGATGTGGATCATGGCTTCGGAGCGGGCGGTCAGGGTTTCGTAGTCGCGGGCCAGGCGGCGATGGAGCATGAGCCAGCCGTAGGTCCGCTCGACCACCCACCGCTTCGGAATCGGGGTGAATCCCCTGGTTCCGGGCTTGCGTTGAGTGATTTCCATGTCGATGCCGAGGCCGGCGGCGTGCTCGACGAGGTGGTGGCGGTAGCCGCCGTCGACCCACACCTTGCGGATGCCGGGATGTTCGGCGGCCACCTGGTCCAGGAGCTGGGTGCCGGCGATAGAGTCCTGCACGCTCGCCGCAGTGACCAGCACGGCGAGGAGAAGGCCGATCGTGTCGGTGACGATGCTCCGCTTCCTGCCCACGATCTTCTTCCCGGCGTCGATGCCCTGGCTGGAGGCGAGCGCGCTGGTGGAGGTTTTCACGCTCTGCGCGTCGATCACGCAGGCAGACGGTTCGGCCTCCCGTCCCTCCTTCTGTCGCAAGAGTTACCTGAGCAGGCCGTTGAGCTGGGCGAACACGCCTTCCTGCTGCCACCTGGCGAAGTAGCCGTAGACCGTGTTCCAGTGCGGGAAGTCGTGCGGGAGGTAGCGCCACTGGACGCCGGTGCGGTCCACGTACAAGATCGCGTCCATGATGTCGCGCAGGTCGTGCTCGGGCGGCCGGCCGAAGTCCAGAGCTCTGCCGCGGCGCTCGAAGCGCCAGGCCGCCAGGACCGGCTCGATCAACTCCCAGCGGGCATCGGACAGATCACTCGGATACGGGCGTCGCTTGGCCATGCTTCCGGCGTACTGCCCCGACCCGAGTGCGCCCAGTCGCGCCGAATCGGCGCTCGAAGCACACAACCTCGAGGACCGGGCATCCTGGGATGAGACAGGATTGCGGCCCTTTCCGCCCCATCAGCAACATCCCCTGACCCGCAGGTATCGACGGCCTCCAAGACCTCGCCTGCACCACCATCCATCACCCAGAGAATCGCCTAATAACCAGGCAGGACAGGCGAAAACGACCTCTCAGGTGTTCTCGTCATGGATCCGCGCACCCAGATCCTCCGCCCACTCCAGCGCCCACGCCTTGAGTTCTTCGATCTGCCGGGAGGTGAGCCCGTACGCGGTGTAGTCCTCGTCCTCGTACCAGTCCGCGCCGATCAGCCGGTCCCGAAGGTCTTCGAGGCTGAACTCGTCGTGGGCGCGACGGCGGCCCAGGGATTCGAGGTCGGCGGTGGAGCGGTGACGGGAGGCGGCCTGGACGTCGATGAGGTCGCGGACGGTGCCGCGGTCGGCGAGGGCACGGACCTTGGTGCCGATCACGTCGTCGAGGGAAAGAACGGGGCCGTAGGGGGTCTGGGCAGGCGGGGCCCAGAACGCCTCCTTGAGGACGTCGACCTCGCACTCCTCGCCGGTGTCCGGATCGGTGACGAGGAACCGGCCGCTGAGCGGATCGGTCTGGACGTGCGTGGTCCGCCATCCGCGCGCGCTGAGGCCCGCTGTGAGTGAGGCGACGATCTCCTGCATCGGAGCGGGGTTCTCGGTGGCGACGTCGAGGTCACGGCTGAAGCGTTCGACCAGGCCGTGGGCCTGCACGGCGTATCCGCCGGTGAGGACCAGAGGGTAGGGGGAGCCGAGGTCGAGGATGTCGGCGAGGAGACGCTCGTGGAGCGGAGTGAGCTTCACGCGGCGGTCGTGCCGGCCGGAGCGGTGCGGAGCAGCTCGGGGAAGGCGTCCTCCCAGACCTCGCGGATGTAGGGACTGATCAAGCGTCGCAGCACGGGCCACTGCTCGGCGAGCAGCCGGTGGTGCAGGAGAGCCACCAGGTCCTCGCTCAGTCCTTCGGCGAGGACGGTCCGGTAGAGCGTCATGCAGGACTTCGGACGGTCCAGGCTGTAGCTCGTCCGCCCGGACCAGACGATGTGGAGCGGCAGGTCCACATCGCCCTCGACGGGGCCGGCCAGCTCCTGCAAGCGCTCGGGCAGTCGGCTGCGGTAGCGGTCCCGCAGCACCTCGGCACGGGGGGCGGTGGTCGTCGCGTCCATGCGTCCAGTATCGCTGCCGGGAGGCGGCGGCATGGCTGATACGGGGTCCCCGTCGTACGTACGGGTCGGGCGCCGCCCGTCCTTCCCTCGGACATCTCACCCAGGGGGCGCGCTCAGCACGTCATCGCCCACCCACGCAGGCCCCCGCCACGGCGGCCGCCAGGTCAGCGAGCTGGGACGCTCCCACGCCCGATGCTGACCATTTGCTGACCTGAGCAACCCCACAAGGCTCCTGACCTGCACAAACGCCCAGATTCTAGATCTTGGACTTGAATACTGTACGAAACACGAAGAAACTCCCGATTCGTCTGCTCCCTGCCTGCCACTGCAGGTCAAGGGCGGTCTTCGGAGATTACATCGTTTCGCATGTTCGGTCTGCTGTCGCCAGGTGTTCGAGGACTCACACTGACCCGTTGCTGACTTTTTTGATGTCGCGTGAGAAGACGAGAGCCGGCCAGGTCCTGGTCGATCCGCAGCGGGTGGCCGAGAGGTGGTGCGGCGTGCTGGGGGCAGTCGAGGCGTTCGCAGACGCGGCAGCCCATGCCTATGTGGGTGGCGGCGGAGACATCGGTGAGGTCGAGGCCGTCGGCGTAGACGAGGCGGTGGGGCGTGGCGGATCTCGCAGCCGAGGACGATGGCGAAGGTCTTGCCGGGTTCGCCCCGGTCGCCGCGGTGCCGGGTGACGGCACGCCCGGTCCACAAGTAGCGATGTTCCTCGGGCATTTCGGATCTGGAGGTGGATGCGGTGGGCGATCGGGCCATGATCGGTCGGTAGCCCGGGCTCTGACGTGTGCGTCGGGACCATGCCGACCAACCGCACCGTGCAGGCCGTATCCCCATCTCTGTGGAACGCGTCGTCGGACTCCGACACGTTCGCGAGAGGCGTCCACGCGGCCGCCGGTGTCGCGCCCGCCGCCGACTCCCGCAGGCCGCTCACCTGGTTGAGCAGTTCGTCGACCTCGACCAGGGGGCTGAGAGGGGTGGGTGCCCGGACGGGCCTTTCCTTCAGACCGCCACCGCGGTGCCGCCGGACGGGCACGGCCACCGCCATCGCCTCCATCTTCCTTCTCGTGATCTCATCGCCCGCCGTTCGTCATGCGAGCCATGCGGACTCCTTGTGACGTGTGCGTGGGGAGGCGTCCGAGCCGCCCGCGGCAGCGGGCGTGCCCGTGGTGCCGGGTGCGGCCGAGTGCCCCAGGTGCCGGTGCACGAAGTGGATGGCCATCGCGCCCTCACCGGCCGCCGAGGCCACCCGCTTCACCGAGCCGCTGCGGACGTCCCCCACCGCGAAGATCCCGGGCAGGCTGGTCTCCAGGGTCATGCACGAGCGCCCCCGGCCGTGCCACACCTCCGGGTGGGCGCAGGCCTCCTGGGCCTCCGGGCCGGTGAGGACGAAGCCGCGGGAGTCGAGGGCGATGCTGTCGGCGAGCCACTCGGTGTGGGGGTCGGCGCCGGTGAAGACGAACAGCCCCCCTGCCGCGAGTCGGCGGTGCCCGCCCGTGCGGTTGTCGACCACGTCGAGCTCCTCCAGCACCTCCTGGCCGATGACCTCGGTGACTTCGGTGTGCAGCATGACCTCCACCCGCGGGTGGCGTTCGACCTGCTCGACCAGGTAGCGGGACATGTTGGCCTCGAGGCTGGGTCCTCGGACCAGCAGGTGCACCTTCGGCGCGTACCCGGCGAGGAACAGCACCGCCTGGCCCGCCGAGTTGCCTCCGCCGACGACGGCCACCGGGTCGGTGCGGCACTGCTGGGCCTCGTAGACGGTCGCCGAGTAGTGGACGCTCGTTCCCTCCAGGCGTTCGATGCCGGGCACCTGGAGCCGGCGGTAGCGGGCGCCCGTGGCCAGGACGACGGCGCGGGCGGCGATCTCGCTGCCGTCGGCGAACGCCACCACGTAGTGGTCCTCGTCCTTGTGATGGAGAGCGGTCGCTTCCACCGGAATGCTGATCCTGGCGCCGAACTTGTCGGCCTGGAGCACGGCACGTTCGGTGAGTTCGGCGCCGGAGATGCCGGCGGGGAAGCCGAGCAGGTTCTCGATGCGGGACGACGTGCCGGCCTGGCCGCCTGTGGCCATCGCCTCCACCACGGTGGTGCTCAGGCCCTCGGAGGCGGCGTACACCGCGGCAGCGAGGCCGCCGGGTCCGGAGCCGACGATGAGGACGTCGCCGTGACGGATTCCGGCGGGCAGTTGCGGCAGGCCGATGAGCCGGGCCAGTTCCGCGTTGCTGGGGTTGCGCAACAGGGTGGTGTCCCGCCAGATGACGAGCGGTGTCTCCTCCGGTCCGACGCCGAAGCGGCGCAGCAGGTCCTCGGCCTCCTCGTCGGTCTCCAGGTCGATCCAGCGGTGCGGCAGCCGGTTGCGGACGGCGAACTCGCGCAGCCGCCGGGTGTCGGGCGAGTAGCGCGAGCCGATGATGCGGAAGCCGGCGCCCTGTCCGACGAGCAGCGCGCGACGGCCCAGGCAGGCGCGCAGCACGACGTCCCCGATGGAGGGGTCCTGGGACACCAGGTGGCGCAGCCGGTCCAGGGAGACGACGAGGACTTCGCCCGGCTCCCTGGCGACAGCGGTGTAGAAGGCCACCTGTCCGTGCAGCAGCCCGAGTTCGCCGATGAAACGACCGGGGCCGTGCACGCGCAGCACGTGCTCCTCGGGAGTCCCGTAGTCCTCGACGACGGCGACGGTACCGCTGAGGACGACGAAGAACGTCTCGCAGCGCTCCCCTTCCCGGATCAGCACGTCGTCGGGAGCCATGCTCCGGCGTTGCCCGTGCTCCGCCAGACGTGCGATCTGGTCCTCCGCAAGGCGCGGATACGCCCCGCAGATGTCCGGGGTCTCCGGGAAGGTCGCCTCCCGCGGCATAGGTCCTTCGCCCGGCGGCGACTGGTCGCCGGACATCAGACGAACGCCTCGTGGACGTAGCACCAGCGCCATTCCTCGCCGGGCTGGAACGACTGCACGATCGGATGGTCGACGGCAGCCGCGTGCCTGCGTGCGTGCTTGTTCGGAGAGGAGTCGCAGCAGCCGACGTGCCCGCAGGTCAGGCAGAGCCTCAGGTGGACCCACGGGGAGCCGAGCAGCAGACACTCCTGGCACCCTTCTGGGGTCAGCGGCCGGACCGGCCGGACGAGCGCGAGGTGGGGGTCTGCGTGCAGGGTCATCCTGATCACCCTTCCCGGGCTGTGATCGACTGTTCCACCCAGTGGCGCAGAGCGGGGGCGGGCGCCGCCCCCGCCTGCCGGGCGACCGTCTCGCCCTGGTCGAGGACGAGCAGCGTCGGTACCGCCTGGACCTCGAAACGCTGTGACAGCCGCGGGTTCTTGTCGATGTCGACCTTGACGAGTTTGATGCGGCCGGCGAGATCGGTGGCGACCTTCTCCAGCGCGGGGCTGACCATGCGGCAGGGGCCGCACCAGGTGGCCCACAGGTCGACCACGACGGGGACGTCGGCCCGCTCGGCGACCTCGGTGAAGTCGTCGTCGCCCGCGTCCACCATCCACGGCAGGGGCTGCTTGCAGTGGCCGCACTTGGGGCGGCCCTCCGCGGCCGCGGGCACCCTGTTGGTGCGCCCGCAGTTCGGACACCTGACGGTCGTCGCCTGCATCGTGCTCATGCCGCCCGCGCTCCCTTCACGTCCTCGGGCTGGTCGTAGGTGACCACCAGCTCTCCGTGCTGGGCGTCGACGCGGACCGTCGCGCCGTCCTGGACGTCGCCGCGCAGCAGGGCGCGTCCGACCAGCGTCTCGACCTCGTGGGAGATGTAGCGGCGCAGTGGCCGGGCCCCGTACACCGGGTCGTAGCCCTGGTGGGCGATCACCTCCCGGGCGGCGGGGGTGAGTTCGACGGTGATGCGGCGTTCGGCGAGCCGCTGCCGCAGTTCGTCGAACTGCAGCTCCACGATCCGCTCGATCTGCTGCTCGCCGAGCGGTTTGAACAGCACGATGTCGTCGACGCGGTTGAGGAACTCCGGGCGGAAGTGCCCGCGCAGCTCGCCCATCACCAGGGCGCGGGCGTCGGGCTTGATCTCGCCTTCGGCGGTGGCGCCGTCGAGGAGGTGCTCGGAGCCGATGTTGGACGTCATGATGATCACGGTGTTGCGGAAGTCGACCGTGCGGCCCTGGGCATCGGTGATGCGGCCGTCGTCGAGGATCTGCAGCAGGGTGTTGAAGACGTCGGTGTGCGCCTTCTCGACCTCGTCGAACAGCACGACCGAGTACGGCTTGCGGCGTACGGCCTCGGTGAGCTGGCCGCCTTCCTCGTAGCCGACGTATCCGGGCGGTGCGCCCATGAGCCGGCTGACGGTGTGCCGCTCCTGGTACTCGCTCATGTCGAGGCGGACCATGTTCTCCTCGGAGTCGAACAGGGTCCGGGCGACGGTCTTGGCCAGCTCGGTCTTCCCGACGCCGGTGGGGCCGAGGAAGATGAACGAGCCGATGGGGCGGCGTGGGTCGCGGATGCCGGAGCGGGCGCGGATGATGGCGTCGGTGACGAGTTTGACGGCTTCGTCCTGGCCGATGACACGCTCGCGCAGGATCTCGTCGAGGCGCAGCAGCTTCTCGCGTTCGCCCTCCTGGAGGCGGGCGACGGGGATGCCGGTCCAGGCGGCGACGATCTCGGCGATCTCCTCCTCGGTGACGACCTCGCGCAGCAGCCGGTTCTCCCCTTGTTTGGAGGCCAGCTGCTCCTCCTCCGCGGCCAGTCGGCGCTCCAGGTCCTGGAGTCGGCCGTAGCGGAGTTCGGCGGCGCGGTTGAGGTCGTAGGCGCGTTCGGCCTCCTCCGCCTCGTGGCGGACCTGCTCCAGTTCCTGGCGCAGTTCCTGCACACGGCGGATCGCCTGCCGTTCGGCCTCCCACTGGGCGCGTTTGGCGTCGGCCTCGCCGCGCAGGTCGGCCAGTTCTTTGCGCAGCTCCCCCAGGCGGGCCTTGCTGGCGGGGTCGGTCTCCTTGGACAGGGCCGCGTCCTCGATCTCCAGGCGTGTCACCCGGCGGGTGATCTCGTCGAGTTCGGCGGGCATGGAGTCGATCTCCGTACGCAGCCGGGCACAGGCCTCGTCGACGAGGTCGATGGCCTTGTCGGGCAGGAAACGGTCGGTGATGTAGCGGTGGGAGAGCGTCGCTGCCGCGACCAGCGAGGTGTCCTGGATCTTCACGCCGTGGAAGACCTCCAGGCGTTCGCGCAGTCCGCGCAGGATGGAGATGGTGTCCTCCACGCTCGGCTCGTCGACCAGGACCTGCTGGAAGCGGCGTTCGAGGGCGGCGTCCTTCTCGATGTGCTTGCGGTACTCGTCGAGGGTGGTCGCGCCGATCATGTGCAGTTCGCCGCGGGCGAGCATCGGCTTGAGCATGTTGCCGGCGTCCATGGCCCCTTCGGCGGCGCCCGCGCCGACGACCGTGTGCAACTCGTCGACGAAGAGCAGGATCCGTCCCTCGGCGGCCTTGACCTCGCTGAGCACGGCCTTGAGCCGTTCCTCGAACTCGCCGCGGTACTTGGCGCCGGCGACCAGGGAGCCCATGTCGAGGGCGAACACCGTCTTGTCGCGCAGGCCCTCGGGGACGTCGCCGCGAACGATGCGCTGGGCCAGGCCCTCGACGATGGCGGTCTTGCCGACGCCGGGGTCGCCGATGAGGACGGGGTTGTTCTTGGTCTTGCGGCTGAGGATCTGGGTGACGCGGCGGATCTCCGCGTCCCGGCCGATGACCGGGTCCAGCCGCCCGGACCGAGCCTCGAGGACCAGGTCGCGGCCGTACTTCTCCAGCGCCTCGTAGGCCACTTCGGGGTTGGCGGAGGTGACGCGCTGGTTGCCGCGGACCTGGGTGAGCGCGCTCAGGAACGAGTCCCTGGTGATGCCGGCCTGTTTGAGCAGCCGCCCGGCGGCGGTCGAAGAGCTCTCCTCGGCCAGCGCGAGCAGGAGGTGCTCCACGGACACGTACTCGTCCTTGAGGCGTTTGGCCTCCCGTTCGGCGGCGTCGAACAGGCGGGCGAGGCGCTGGGTGACGAAGACCTGGCCGGGCGCCGCGCCGGGGCCGGTGACCTTCGGGCGGCGGGAGAGTTCCTCCCTCACGGCAGCGCGCAGTTCCTGCGGCTCGGTGCCGGCCTGTTGCAGCAACCGCGGGATCAGACCGTCCTCCTGATCGAGCAGTGCGAGCAGCAGGTGTTCCCCGTCGACCTCGGTGTGCCCCATGCCGACGGCCGCGGTCTGGGCCTCCTGGAGGGCTTCCTGGGACTTCTGGGTGAGACGGTTCATGTCCATGGGGGTGTTTCACTCCTCGTGCCGCGGCCGCGCAGGGCGGCTTCGAGCAGGCTGATGCGGTCGAGCAGGTCGAGCACCAGGCCGATGGATGCGTAGTTGAGGCAGAGTCCGGTGCGCAGCCGCTGGATGCGGGCGAGGACCGCCGGGGCCGCGGGGTCGAACACCAGGCGCCCCGCGGCGTCGCGTTCGGCGTCGACCAGGCCGAGGGCGACGAACCGGCGGATCAGATCGGGGTGGAGGCCCGAGCGAAGGGCCACGGCGGCCAGGGAGAGCCTGGGGACGGGCACGAGCGCGTACCGGACAGCCGTCGAGGCGGTGAGGTCGGCGCCCGTCCGCACCGGTCGGGCGCCCACGCCGGCCCGGCCGATGCCTGCCGCTCCCGTGGGTCGGTCGTTCATCACGTCCTCCTGGGGTCGAACGGGGAAGTGGCGGCGAGCTCCTCGAACAGTTCGCGCTCCCGGTCACCGAGGGCGGGCGGCACCATGACGCGGAGTTCGGCGTACAGGTCGCCGTTCGCGCCCCGCGGGTTCGGCATGCCCTCGCCGCGCAGCCTCAGCCGCCGCCCGCTGGACGAGCCCGCGGGCACCGTGACCTTGGCCGTGCCGCCGCCGGGCGTGGGCACCGGCACGGTCGCACCCAGGGCCGCCTCCCAGGGGGTGACCGGGACCTGGACGTGCACGTCGCGGCCGTCCAGCCGGAACCGGGGGTGGGGCTGAATACGCACCCGCAGGTACAGGTCGCCCGCGGCGGCGTCGCCACTGCCCCGGCCGCCCTCACCCGCCAGCCGGATGCGCTGCCCGTCGGTGACGCCCGGCGGCACGTCGACCTCGTACCGCCGCGGCTGCCCGGTGGGACCGGCGAGCGTGACGGTGCGGCGGCCGCCTCGGTACGCCTCCTCGACGGTGAGCGGCAGTTCGGCCTCCTGGTCCGCTCCGGGGACGCCGCCCCGGGCGGCGCCGGTTCCGAACATGGAGCCGAGCAGGTCCTCGATGTCGATGCCCTCCGCGCCGAAGTCGTCGCCGAAGCCGGTGGCGTACCGGACACGGGGACCGCCGCCTGCGGTGCTCCGACCGCGGAAGCCGCCGCCCGCTCCGGCCGCGACCCGTTCGTCGAAGTCCTCGGGGATCTTGCGGAAGTCCTCGCCGAAGCGGTCGTAGCGGGCCCGGGTCTTCGGATCGGACAGAACGCTGTACGCCTCGTTGAGGTCCTTGAAGCGCTCCTCCGCCCCGGGGTCCTTGTTGACGTCGGGGTGGTGCCTGCGGGCGAGTGTGCGATATGCCTGCTGGATCTCGTCCTGGCTCGCGGTCCGCGACACGCCGAGCACCTCGTAGAAGTCCTGCGCCATGACCGGTCACTCCCGCTTCGCGACGGTCACGGCGGCGGGCCTGAGCTGCCGCTCGCCGTCCCCGTATCCGGGGCGCAGGACCTGTACGACCGTGCCCGGTGGGGCGTCGGGGTCCTGGACGACGCCGACCACCTCGTGCCGGGCCGGGTCGAAGGCGACGCCGGTCTCCGCGTGCCGCGGGTAGCCGAGCAGTTCGAGGACGTTGACCGCCTGGTCGCGTACGGCCCGGACGCCCTCCACGATCGCGCCCGGATCGGCGCCCGCGTGGGTCAGGGCGAGTTCGAGGTTGTCGAGGACGGGCAGGAAGGCGGCCGCCGTGCGGGACCGCTCGACCGCCCGTTCGCGCTCCAGTTCCCTGGCGTGACGCTTGCGAAGGTTGTCGAGGTCGGCGAGCGCGCGTCGCCAGCGGTCCTCCAGTTCCTGGATCGCGGTCGTGTACTCGTCCTCGGCACGCGCGGGGCCGGCGGCGTCGGGTCCCGGTTCGTCGTTCGCCGCTTCGGACCGGGGCGGGCCCGGTTGCGGCAGATCCCCGCGAGGAGAGCGTCCGGCGGCTTCCGGGACCGGTACGACCGGATCCGACGCGGCCCGGTCGGGTTCCTGGGCGTGGGTGGGCATGACGCGCCTCAGCCCTTGTCGAACTCGGCGTCGATGACATCATCGTCACCGCCGCCGCCACTCGTGGGACCGCCGGCGGCGGCGTCCTGGCCGGGACCGCCGCCCGTGGCGCCTGCGCCCTGATGAGCCGTCAGCCCGGCGAGCACCTGCTGGAGTTCGGAGGTCAGGGGCCGCGCGCGCTCCACGCCCGCCTCGTCCTTGACCGCCGCCCGGGCGTCGGACACGAGCATCTCGGCGCGTGCCTTCTCGTGCGCGGGCGCCGCGTCGCCCAGCTCGGCGAGACGCTTCTCGACCTGGTAGGCGACGGCGTCGAGTTCGTTGCGGGCGTCGACGGCCTCGCGAAGTGCCTGGTCCTGGCCCCGGTTGCTCTCGGCCTCCTGGACCATGCGTTCGACCTCACCGCGGTCCAGGTTGGAGCTCTCGCTGATGGTGATGCCCTGTTCCTTGCCGGTGTCCCGGTCGCGGGCCTTGACGTTGAGGATGCCGTTGGCGTCGATGTCGAAGGTGACCTCGATCTGCGGTTCGCCCCGCGGCGCCGGCCGGATGTCGGTGAGCTGGAACCGGCCCAGCACCCGGTTGTCGGCGGCCAGCTCGCGTTCGCCCTGGAGGACCACCACATCGACGGCCGGCTGGTTGTCCTCGGCGGTGGAGAAGGTCTCGCTGCGGCGCACCGGGATGGTGGTGTTCCGCTCGATGATCTTCGTCATCACTCCGCCGCGCGTCTCCAGGCCCAGCGACAAGGGGGTGACGTCGAGCAGCAGGACGTCCTTGACCTCGCCCTTGAGCACCCCGGCCTGGATCGCGGCGCCCAGGGCCACGACCTCGTCGGGATTGACGCTCATGTTGGGTTCCTTGCCGCCGGTCAGCCGGCGGACCAGGGTCTGGACAGCGGGGATGCGGGTGGAACCGCCGACGAGGATGACCTCGTCGATGTCGCTGTCGCCGACCTTGGCGTCGGCCATCGCCTGCTGCACCGGTCCCAGGCAGCGCTCCACCAGGTCGCCGGTGATCTGCTCGAACGTGGACCGCATGATCGAGTCGGTGAGGTGCTTGGGGCCCGCGGCGTCGGCGGTGATGAACGGCAGGCTGACCTGCGTCTGCGTCACCGAACTGAGCTCGGTCTTGGCCTTCTCCGCCGCCTCGAACAGTCGTTGCAGCGCCTGCGGGTCCTTGCGCAGGTCGATGCCGTTCTCCTTCTGGAAGTCGTCCGCGAGGTGATCCACCAGACGCCGGTCGAAGTCGTCGCCGCCCAGGTGGCTGTCGCCGGCGGTGGAGCGCACCTCCACCACGCCGTCGCCGACGTCGAGGATGCTCACGTCGAAGGTGCCGCCGCCCAGGTCGAAGACGAGGACGGTCTCGTGCTCCTTCTTGTCCATGCCGTACGCGAGGGCGGCCGCCGTCGGCTCGTTGATGATCCGCAGCACCTCCAGTCCGGCGATCCGTCCGGCGTCCTTGGTGGCGGTGCGCTGAGCGTCGTTGAAGTAGGCGGGCACCGTGATGACCGCCTCCGTGACCCGCTCCCCCAGCTGCTTGGAGGCGTCGTCGGCGAGTTTGCGCAGCACCTGTGCGCTGATCTCCTCCGGCGCGTACAGCTTGTCGCGCACCTTGAAGCGGGCGGCCCCGCCGTCGCCCTCGACGACGTCGTACGCCACCGCTCTGGCCTCGTCGGGTATCTCGTCGAAGTGCCGGCCGATGAACCGCTTGGCCGAGTAGATGGTGCCCTTGGGGTTGAGAATGGCCTGGCGGCGGGCCAGTTGGCCCACCAGACGTTCCCCGGTGTCGGTGAAGGCCACCACGGAAGGTGTCGTGCGGTTGCCCTCGCTGTTGGGCACGACGGACGGCTCGCCGCCCTCCCACACGGCGATCACCGAGTTGGTGGTGCCCAGGTCGATGCCCACTGCCTTGGCCATGAGGAACTCCTCCCGGTACGGCGCCTGCGTCGACTCTCCGGATCACGTTCGTTCAGGTGGTGGGACCTCCGGCGGTTTCCCACCGGTGCGCGCGGAGGGTCTCGAGCACTCCCCAGGGTGACGAACCGGGAGGCTCCACGCCTGCGCCTGGCGAGTCAGGAATGCACGGGTCGGGTCGCCCTACGAGTACGAGAGAAAGAATCCGAACATCTCGGTTAAGCCGGCCGGGAGCGGGTACGCGAAACGCCACTCGCCTCCCTGAAGGCTCAGGGAGAACGGAGTGATCCCATGGCCGGCAGTCGGACACACAGCTTGTACCATCGCCGCTCCGACCGGGCGAGCAGCCTTCCGCAGGGCAGCGCCCGGTGGCACACCACGGCCGCGCGCACATGGACCCGCCCACCCGTTCGCAACCCGGACGACCATGCCCTCCGCGACCTGACGGCGCTCTCCAGAGTCCTGTTCGACACCCCGGACGAAGGCGAGATCCTGCGCCTGGCCATGGACCACATAGCCGCCGCGGGGCCATACAGCGCCGAGGCCGGATACCTCATGGTGGACGGCGACCTGGTCCCCAGCCCGAGGAACGGGCAGACGCACGCCTCGGCCGCGGGCCACAGGGTGCGGGACCTGGCCGGGCGGGACGGTCCCGTGACCGTGCCCGGCCGGCCCTGGGGCCGGGCTCTGGGGCTGCGCGGACTCGAGGGACTCCACGGCTACCTCGTGGTGACGTCCCGCTCCCGGCCCACCGAGGCCGAGCGATCCCTGCTCGCCACGCTCGTCCGGCACACCGCTGCCGCTCTGTCGGTCGCCTTCGCACACCACCGCCGACGCGAGGACGCGTTGGAGCTGCACCGGCTGAGGGACGAACGCACGGCCCTCCAGCGGCAGCTGATCTCCGTCGTGGCGGAGCTGGGGTACCAGCGGGCCGTCCACGCGCTCATGGCCGACGTGGCTGCCTCGAGCGGCGGCGAGGAAGCGATCACCCGCGCACTGCACAGGCTCACCGGACTCCCCGCGCTGGTCGAGGACCGCTTCGGCCGCCTGAGGTCCTGGACCGGCCCCGGCCGCCCCGACCCCTATCCCGAACCGGACCCCGTGCGCCAGGACGACATGCTGCACGCCGTGGCCCGTCAGGCCGGGCCGGTGAGGGTGAAGGACCGGCTGATCGCCCTGGTCCGCCCGCACGGCGAGATCCTGGGCGTGCTGGCCGTGGTCGATGCCCGGGACGAGGCCGACGAGCACACCGAGCTCGCGCTGGAACACGCCGCCGCGTCGCTCGCCCCGGAGCTGACGCACCTGCGCGATCTGGCCGAAGTGGAACTGAGGCTGCACCGCGAGCTGGTCGACGACCTGCTGGCGGGGACGGACGAGGCGAGCGCCTACGCCCGGTCCGAGGCGGTCGGACACGACCTGCACCGCAGCCACTACATCGTCGTGGTGCAGTGGCCGAACCGGACCGCGGACGATTCCTTCGCGCAGACCGTGGGACGGGCGGCCTCTGCCGTGGGCATGCGCTCGCTGCTGACCCGGCGTTCCGACCATGTGGTCCTGGTCGCCGACGACAGGCCGCACGCCCGCACGTTGTACGAGGCGCTCGCCCGGGAGACCGGGACACGCTCCGGGACGATCGGAGTGAGCGCCCCTTGCGACTCCCTGGACGACATACCCCACGGCTACGAGGAGGCGCAGCGTGCCATGGAAGTGCGCCGCCACTCACGCGAGCGCTACGGCACGACGTTCTTCGACGAGCTCGGCCTCTACCGCATCCTGGGGCCCGGCAACGATTACCGGGAGCTGGAGACGTTCGTCCAGGAGTGGCTCGGGCAGCTCATCGACTACGACTCCCGGCACCACACGGCCATGGTGGAGACCCTGTCCCGGTACTTCGACTGCGGCGGCAACTACGACGAGACCGCGGAATCCCTCGCGATCCACCGCAGCACGCTGCGCTATCGGCTCCAGCGCATCCGCGACATCAGCGGCAACGACCTCGCCGACGTCGAGGACCGGCTGAACCTCCAGGTGGCGACGCGAGTGTGGAAGATCGTGCTGGGCGGGCCCGGCTGATCGCCTCGCCAGAACCTTTGCGCGAGCGGTGTCAGGAGCAGTTGGGCGAGCCGCCCTGTCACAGAGCCGCAGTGGGTGGGTGTCCCTTCCTCGGTTCGATCCGATCGCGCGGGGGCGACTCCTGAAGGTCGAGGCACTGGGTGCCGTGGCCCGGGTACTCGGAGCCACGCCGACCCGGGTGGCACGGACGGGACACCACGCGAGCGCCGTCCGCCACAGGCCGGGACGCGGCACGGCGACGCGCGGCGGCGCCCCGAATCCGGCCGACCGGTGCTCAGCCTTCCGCGCCGTCGTCAGGAGCGCGCGAGCCGGGCCGCGAGATAGGGCGCGGTGGCGCTGCGGCGGGCCCTCGCCACCTTGGCCGGCGGACCCGCCGCGACCACCCGCCCGCCCGCGTCGCCGCCGCCCGGCCCGAGGTCGATGACCCAGTCGGCGGTGGCGATCGTGTCCAGGTCGTGCTCGACGAGGACGACCGTGTTGCCGGCGTCGACGAGCCGGTGCAGCTGTCGCAGCAGCAGCGCGATGTCCGCGGGGTGCAGCCCCGCCGTCGGCTCGTCGAGCAGGTAGAGCGCGTGCCCGCGGCGGGCCCGCTGCAGTTCGGTGGCCAGTTTGATGCGTTGGGCCTCACCACCGCTGAGTTCCGTCGCGGGCTGGCCCAGCCGCAGGTACCCCAGTCCCACCTCGCGCAACGTCTCCAGGCTGCGGGAGGCGGCCGGGACGGTCGACAGGAACTCGGCGGCGGCGTCGACGGACAGCGCCAGCACGTCCGCGATGTTCTTGCCGCGGTGGGTGACTTCCAGCGTCTCGGCGTTGTACCGGGCGCCCTCGCAGGTCGGGCACGGCGCGTAGGTGCCGGGCAGGAACAGCAGTTCGACCGCGACGAATCCTTCGCCCTGGCAGGTCTCGCACCGCCCTTCGGGGACGTTGAAGGAGAACCGCCCGGCCGAGTAGCCGCGCGCCCTGGCCTCGTCCGTCGCCGCGTACAGCTTGCGCACCGCGTCGAACATGCCCGTGTACGTGGCCAGGTTGGACCGGGGAGTCCGGCCGATGGGCCGTTGGTCGACCCGGACCAGCCGGTCGAACGACTCGACCCCCGACGCGTCCTGGACGTCGACCTCCAGCCGCGCCTCGTCGGGCTCCTCGGGTGCGAGTCCGAGGTGGCCGCGGACGACCTCGGCGAGCACCTGCGTCACCAGCGTCGACTTCCCGGAACCGGACACGCCCGTCACCGCCGTCAGTACGCAGAGCGGTACGTCGACGGACACGTCGTGCAGATTGTGGCGGGAGACGCCGCTCAGGTGCAGCCAGCCGTGCGGTGCGCGCGGGCGGTGATCGAGCGGCTGGGCGCGCCCGAACAGGTACCGGCTCGTGGCCGACTCCCCGACCCGCTCGAGACCGGCGACCGGGCCGCTGTACAGCACGCGTCCGCCGCCCTCGCCCGCGCCGGGGCCGATGTCGACCACCCAGTCCGCCCGCCGTACGACCTCCATGTCGTGCTCCACGACGAACAGCGAGTTGCCCGCCGCCTTGAGGCGGTCCAGCACGTCCAGCAGCGGTTCCGCGTCCGCCGGGTGCAGGCCCGCGGAGGGTTCGTCGAGGACGTAGACGACGCCGAACAGCCCCGAACGCAGCTGGGTGGCGATCCGCAGGCGCTGCGCCTCGCCGGGCGACAAGGTCGTCGAGCGGCGCCCGAGGCTGAGGTATCCGAGGCCCAGGTCGAGCAGTACCTCGACCCGCGCGACCAGATCGCCGCAGATCCGGACCGCGACCTCGGTCGTCTCCCCGGACCGGGCGGTCGACGTGGTGGCATCGGCCTCGGACCGCCCCGCGACGGGCCGCAGCAGCGCCACGACCTCGGTGAGCGGCATCGCGTTGATCTCGGCGATGGACCGTCCGGCGAAGGTCACGGCGAGCGCCTCGGGCCGCAGTCCGCTGCCGTGACACTCGGGGCAGGGCACACTCCTGACGAACCGGAGCGCCCGTTCGCGCATCTTCTCGCTCTTGGAGTCGGCGAGGACGTGCATGACGTGCTTGCGGGCGCTCCAGAACTTGCCCTGGTAGCCGTAGTCGACGCGGTCCTCCTCCGGCTCGATGTACACGGAGGGCTGCTCGTCCGTGTACAGCAGCCAGTCCCGGTCCTTCTTCCTGAGCCTGCGCCACGGTCGGTCGATGTCGATCCCCAGGCCGTTCACGACACTGCGCAGGTTGGCGCCCTGCCAGGCGCCCGGCCAGGCGGCGATCGCCCCCTCGCGGATGCTGAGCGAGGGGTCCGGGACGAGCAGGTCCTCGGTGACGTCGTGCACGACGCCCAGTCCGTGGCACTCCGGGCAGGCGCCGGCCGCGGTGTTGGGTGAGAACGACTCGGCCTCCAGCCGTGCGGCACGGGGCGGATAGGTGCCGGCGCGGGAGTACAGCATGCGCAGCAGATTGGACAGCGTGGTGATGGTGCCGACCGTCGAGCGCGAGCTGGGCGACCCGCGTCGCTGCTGCAGGGCCACGGCCGGTGGCAGTCCGGTGATCTCCTGTACGTGCGGTGCGCCGACCTGTTGCAACAGCCTTCGGGCGTACGGTGCCACGGACTCGAAGTAGCGCCGCTGGGCCTCCGCGTAGAGCGTGCCGAACGCGAGCGAGGACTTGCCCGAACCGGAGACGCCGGTGAAGGCGACCATCGCGTCCCGCGGAACGTCGACATCGATGTTCCGCAGGTTGTTCTCACCGGCGCCCCGGACATGCACGAAGGGGTCGGTCGCGTCCTTGTCCACCGTTCCTGACTACCTGATCGCGCCGGGAACCGCGCGACAGGCGCCGCCACCGGGCCCGCTCACACGAGCATCCGGAGAATCCCGGTATGAGCCGCTCCCGTCGAAGACGTCGCACACGGGGGCCGTCCCACCTGGGCCGGCCGCTTCGTTCGGATCATCGGATCGCTGGTCCGGGCGCTCCGTTGACCGGCGCGCCGTGGGCGCGGACGAAACCGTTGCTCCCGGCCGGGCACCGAAGCGGGGTGGCCGGTGGCGCGGCGTGCTGTGCCGACCGGGGTGGTGCGGAGCGGGCGTTCGCGGTGGCGCACGCAACCGTGGCCCGGTGGCGGAGCGGGCCCGCACGGGGTGGACGAGGAGATCCGACCGTACCGCCCGCACCTGCCGGCAGGGGCCAGCGTGTCACGCGGCGTCGGCGGTACGTCGGGGGCATCCTGGGGGCACGGGCGATCGCGGAAGCAGGCGACGAGAAGGAGTCATGCGGGTGTCGTCTCAGGGCGTTACGGTCGTGGCTCTCCTGGCGGATCCGGACGCGCCCACGGAGATCGCCCAGCGCATGGCCCGGGTGCTTCCCGCTCGGCTCGCCGACAGATCGGGCCAGGGACGACGGTTCGACGTCGAGGTGGTCAGTGAGCCCTTCACCGCGGGGACCGAGGACCAGCCCACCTTGATGCGCCGGATCATGGACCGCGGAAGAGCGGAGAGTTGGGACATCGTCGTGGCCCTCACCGACCTTCCGCTGCACTCGCACGGGCTCAAGCTCGCGGTGGATCTGAGTCACGAACACGGGTTGGCCCTGCTGTCCCTTCCCACGCTGGGGGGCTTGCGGCTGCAGACGAGGGCGCGGCGGGCCGTGGAAGAAACCGTGCTCAGCCTGGCGGGTCGGCGGGCCACCGGGGCGGAGGGACCTCCGCGGGGTCAGCCGTTGCCGGCTCCCTTCGTCAGTCGTTTCGCGCCTGTTCACCCGGGCCGGATCGGTGAGGAGGAGACCGCTGATCTTCGGTACGTCGTCAGCGGGCCGCGCGGTTACCTGAGGGTGCTCGTCGGCATGGTCCGCGCCAACCGGCCGTGGCGCTTGGTGCCGGGCTTGTCGAAAGCCCTGGCGGCCGCACTCACCACGGGAGCGGTCGCCACCGTGAACTCGACCATCTGGAACCTGGCCGAGTCCCTGAGCACGCCGCGCCTCGTGATCGCCACGGTCGGGTCTGTCGCGCTCATGATCGGCTGGCTGATCCTGGACGCGCAACTGTGGCATCGAACCGCGGAGCGCTCACCCGAGGCGAGGCAGAGGGCGAGGCTCTACAACGCCTCGACGATCATGACCGTGGGTATCGGGGTGCTCGTCTGCTACACGGGTTTGATCGTCATCAACTTGGTGTGGGCCCTGTTCATCCTCAACGGCCAGGTGTTCGCCTCCACGACAGGAACCCCGCTTCACGCCGCGGAATACTGGACGTTGTCCTGGTTCGTCGCTTCGGTCGCGACGGTGGGCGGGGCGCTGGGATCAGGCCTGGAGAGCGACGAGGCGATCCGGGCAGCCGCCTACTCCAAGCGCGAACAGGAACGCCGCCGCATGCTCCAGGACGACGGCAACTAGCCGGCGACCCGCTCCGGAGACGCGCCGGCGGTCGATGGTCGTCCGCGTACGAATATTCCGCCGATCGATCGGTGCGTGCTTGTTTCGCGTCAAGGGCGACGGGGACTCGGACGGCGCGCCGCCGGAGCGCCGAAGCCCCGCCGGGCAGGCAACGGCGGCACCACCGTTCCGCCTGAACCGGGCGAACGGCCCACAGAGGCATGCCGGAGCCATGGACCCCGTCGCGCCGACTCCCGGGAGTCAGGCTCGGTACGCCGCCCCCATCGCACCCGTGCCGCGGTCGTGCCGCGGCGCCGAAGGAAGCGATCATGAAAGCAGCGGTATACGAAGGACCGCGAACGGTCACGGTGAAGGACGTACCGGACGCGAAGATCGAACACCCTTGCGACATCATCGTCAGGATCACCACCACCAACATCTGCGGTTCGGACCTGCACATGTACGAGGGCCGCACCTCGTTCGAGTCCGGCCGCACCCTGGGACACGAGAACATGGGCCAGGTCGTGGAGGTCGGCTCGGCCGTCCGCAAGGTCCAGGTCGGCGAGTACGTGGTCCTGCCCTTCAACATCGCCTGCGGCTTCTGCAAGCAGTGCGAGCGGGGTCTGACCAACTACTGCCTGACCATGCAGCCGGAACCGGCCCTTGCCGGAGCCGCCTACGGATTCGCCGACATGGGCCCCTACCAGGGCGGCCAGGCGGAACTTCTGCGCGTGCCCTACGGCGACTTCAACGCGCTGCGTCTGGGTGAGGACGCCGCCGAGCGGCAGACCGACTACGTGATGCTCGCCGACATCTTCCCCACCGGCTATCACGCCACCGAGATGGCCCACGTCAAACCGGGTGACCAGACGATCGTCCTCGGGGCCGGTCCCGTCGGGCTGATGGCGGCCTACTCCGCCCTCCTCAAGGGCGCCGGGCGCGTCTGGGTGGCGGACCACCAGCCCGACCGGCTGCGCAAGGCGGAGGAGATCGGGGCCATCCCGATCAACACCGCAGAGCAGAACCCGGCGGAGGTCGTCAAGGAGGCCACCCTCGGTCTGGGCGCCGACAACGGCTGCGAGTGCGTCGGATATCAGGCACACGATCCCGAGGGACACGAGGACGCCAGCCTCACGCTCAACGGGCTGATCGACTCGGTCAGGTTCACGGGCGACATCGGCGTGGTGGGCGTGTTCCTGCCCCAGGACCCCGGCGGCGCGGAGGCCCAGGGCGAGCTGGAGGCGCAGGGCAAGGTCCCGATCGACTTCGGCATGATGTGGTTCAAGGGCCAGCGCATGGGCACCGGGCAGGCACCGGTGAAGAGGTACAACCGGGCGCTGCGGGACCTGATCGCCGGCGAGAGGGCGAAGCCGGGCTTCGTCGTCTCCCACGAACTCGGCCTGGACGAGGCCCCCACCGCCTACGAGCACTTCGACGCCCGTGACGAGGGCTGGACCAAGGTGGTCCTGCATCCGAACGGACACGGGAACGGCCACAAGCGGTAGGCGACCCGGGGCCGCCGTCCCGCCCGTCCTCCGGCCGGGGCTGGGGACGATCGCCCGCGCTACGGCCCGGTAGGACGGACGGCGGACGCTCAACAGTGTCCGCAGTGGCTGCACCCCGTCCAGCGGCTGCGGCCGCTGGCCTGTTCGCGGGGCGGGTGGGAGGCTTCCCTGCCCGACGGTTGCCGCACCTCAACCAGGCCGATGCGACCCGGCAGGGTGTTCCGGCTAGGCTCACACCCGTGACGTGGCTGCGGGCCTTCGGAGAGGTCGTGCGATCCGGGCTCACGATCGAGGAGACGCGGCTGGAGCCCCTGCTCGCGCTGCGCACGGCCGCTGGGATGGCGATCGTCGTCGGGCCGGCGCTGTGGCTCGTCTCCCCCGCGTATGCCGCGTCCGCCGCCCTCGGCGCCTACTCCGCGGGTGGGGCCACCTTCCAGCGCACCTGGCGTCCACGCAAGGTGATCGCGCTCGGCGCGGGCGCGGGTCTGGCGCTCAGCACCTTCGTGGGCTACCTGGCGGCGGGGCGACTTGTGACGTTCCTCCCACTGCTGGCCGTATGGGCCTTTGTCGCGGGGATGGCGTGGGCCGTCGGATCGACCACTGGGATCGTCGCAGCGACGACGGTCGGCAGCATGCTGGTGACCATCACCCTGCCCACGAGCGTCGGGCGAGCCCTGGAGCACGCCGGGGTCATCGCGCTCGGGGGCGTGGTGCAGGCCGTGCTGATCTTGCTGTTCCCGATCCGCCGTTGGGGGGCGCATCGTGACGCGCTCGCCGACGCCCTGGCCGCCGTGGCGGACTACGCCCGCCGGTTGCGGCACGACCCGACCGCCCCGTTCGACCCGGAGCCGTTGATGACGGCCCGGGACGCGGCCACCGTGACGCCGTCACAGGCCCGCACCCGTCCCCCCGTCCTCCACGGCCCCCGAGGACTCGCCGAGTGCATTCGGCCGGTCGTCGCCGCGCTCGCCGACCCGGACGTCGGCGCCCCGGCGGAGGGACCCGGGAGGGACCGCGCGCGGGAGTTGCTCGACGCGGCCGCCGACGTCCTGGATGCGGCCGCTCGTTCGATCCGCCGCGGCACTCCCGCCGAGGTGCGGCCCGAGAGCACGGACGTCCTGCGTGTCGACGAGGAGCACGAGGTGCTGGAGGGCCCAGCGCGGCAGGCCGCCGAGCGGCTCGTGGAACTGCTCGGCGAGGCGTTGGAGATCGCCGGGAGCGGCAGCGTCTCCGGGAGGACGCCCACGCCGCCCGGCTCGACGAGCGCCCAGTTCCTGGTGCGCCCGACCATGTTCCGGCTGGTCCCGGTCGTCGTCCGGGCGATCCGCCGTGAGCTCCGCCGGGACTCGCCCGTGTTCCGGCACGCCGTCCGCCTGGCAGCAGTGGCCACGCTCGGCTATCTGATCGCCGCCCGGCTGCCCCTGGGCCACAGCTACTGGGCGCCCATCGCCTCGGTGATGGTGATGCGGCCTGACTTCCACCGGACGTACGCGCGTGCGGTGGCCCGTCTCGCCGGCACCCTGGCGGGGGTTGCACTCGCCACCGGGATGGTGCGGGCCCTGGGCCCGGACGCCCATGTGTTCGGCGCGCTGGCGGTGGTCTCGGCGGGCCTGTCGTACACGCTGATCCGTACCGGCTACGCCTACTCCCAGTGCTTCACCGCCGCATACGTCGTCTTCCTGCTCGGCATGGGCGGCCAGGCATGGGAGCAGACGGTCCCGGAGCGGGTGGTGCTCACCCTGCTCGGCGGGGCCATGGCAATGCTGGCGTACCTGGTGTTCCCCGCATGGGAGACACCCCGGCTGCCGGGCCGGCTTGCGGACTGGCTCGCCGCCGACGGCCGCTACGCGGCCGCGGTGCTCCGCAACTACGCCGAACCGACCCGGGAGCATCACGCCGACATGCGCAGGGCACTGCTGGCGAGCAGGGAGGCGTATGCCGCCTGGCAGGAGGCGTACGACCGGGCAAGGCAGGAACCGGTCCGCCCCAGGGGTCTGACGTCGCGCGAGGCGCAGGAGGCGCAGGAGGCGCTCAAGGGGTTCGGCCGGGCGGCGATGCTCATGGAGAGCCACGTCCCGCGGGCCGACAGCCGTTTCGTCCCCGAGGCGGAGCGTTTCGCCGAGGCCCTGGAGGCGGACACCGCGAAGGCGGCAGTCGACGTGAGCGAGCACAGGAATCCGGACTGGGGGCGTGTGGAGGAGGCGCTCCACGCGTGGGAGGACGCTCCCGTCGGCAACCGGAGCCCGGTCGTGCGGCGCGAGGCTGAACTGCAAAAGCGGGCCTTGGAAGAGCTCGCGACGGCCGTGAGCCGCACGCCCCTGGAACGGGACGTCGGCTCTGCTCGCGAGGAGCAGCGGGTGCGGGCGGCCGTGGCGGCGGAAGGTGACGGCTCAGAACCCGCACACCGGGGTGAGTGACGAAGTCGGCCACGGGGAGCGCCGCGCCTCCGGGAGCGGCGAGTGGTCTCCCGGCCGCGTCGGGCGCCGCCACACGTATGCCTCTGTCGCCATCACGAGGCTTCAGCCCGGCCAGGGTGCTGCGGCGGTGATGCCGTTTCAGCGGTGGGGCGAGCGGTTGTCGGCGGTGGTTCCTCAATCGACGGGAAGGACGGCGAGCCGCGTGTGACCGAACCGCTCTTCAGCGCGAGGGACCGCGGGCGCGGGTGATGGTCGAGTTGCGGCAGCAGGCGGGCGGTGTGCCCCGAGCAGCGGGACGGGTCGCGCGGGCCTTCGGTGAGCTCGCCTTGGCACTCGACCCGCGGGACGTCAAACATGCGGTTGCCGCAGCCGACCTCCTCACGTGTACGGGTGCGCGCAACGGTCGGCTTGGCACAGTCGCCGCACTTGAGCAGCCCTTGAAGACGGGCCCCGTGCCGTGGGCGAGTTCTCGGGCCCGGTACGAGCCTTCCGAGCGCAAGTCAGGGATCACGCCTTGCGTCCGCATGGGGCGCCAGGTCAGCAAACGGAGTCTCTGCTGCGACGCATGCTGACCTTTTGCTGACCTCGGGCGAGCCGACAGGCGCTGACCTGCACAAACGCCCAAATTCTAGATCTTGGACTTGAACATGGTACGAAGCACGGAGCAACTCCCGTTTTGTCTGCTCCTTGCCTGCTTCTTGCAGGTCAAGGGCGGTCTCCGGAGCGTACAACGCTTCGCATGTCCGGTCATCCGTCCACGGGTGTTTCCGGACTCACACCGGCCCGTCGCCGACTCGCCCGACGAGCCGTCAGGCAGGCGCCGGGGCCGCCCCGCGTCTCCCGGCTCTTCGGACCGCGTCCTGCACGGCGAGGCGGACGAACCGCTCGTGACGACAGACGGCACCGGCGAACACTCCGGCGCGTCCGGGGCTGCCGCATTCGATTCGGATTACGTCGCGAATCGGCGCGGGAACGGAAAGGAAGCCCCTTCTCTCACGTATGTCATGAAGGGTGCTCTGCGTGTTTCATAGAGGTGTGGTCCGTGGTGCGCGACCATACGGACGCGGTGGAGCACATTTTCCGTCCGGCGGGCGCCGAGGCGCGCCGACCGCGTAGGCCGACGTGCTCGACACCGGAAAATCCGACGACGCCGAGAGCGGCCGCCGGCAGAAGGAACACCGAGACAGGAAGAAGGACGGGCATGTCCGGCAGTGAAAGCGAGAACCCGGCAATCCCCTCACCGACTCCCACACCGGCCCGGCGGCCCAGGACGAACCGGGACTGGTGGCCGGATCAGCTGGACCTCCAGGTTCTCCGACAGCACTCGCCCCGGTCGAACCCGATGGACGAGGACTTCGACTACGCGAAAGAGTTCGCGGCCCTCGACGTCGACGCGCTGAAGCGTGACGTCTTCGAGGTGATGACGGCGTCCCAGGACTGGTGGCCCGCCGACTACGGTCACTACGGGCCGCTCTTCATCCGGATGAGCTGGCATGCCGCGGGAACGTACCGCATCGCGGACGGCCGCGGCGGTGGCGGCAGCGGCGCACAGCGCTTCGCCCCCCTCAACAGCTGGCCGGACAACGCGAGCCTGGACAAGGCACGGCGTCTGCTGTGGCCGGTCAAACAGAAGTACGGCCGGGCGATCTCCTGGGCCGATCTTCTGGTTTTCGCCGGAAATTGCGCGATGGAATCCATGGGGTTCAAGACGTTCGGATTCGGGTTCGGCCGAGAGGACATCTGGGAACCCGAGGAGATCTTCTGGGGGCCCGAGGACACATGGCTCGGAGATGAACGGTACAGCGGCGACAGGGAACTCACCGGTCCTTTCGGCGCCGTGCAGATGGGGCTCATCTACGTCAATCCGGAGGGACCCGACGGAAACCCGGATCCGCTGGCCGCCGCCCAGGACATCCGGGAGACGTTCGGGCGCATGGCGATGAACGACGAGGAGACGGTCGCGCTCATCGTGGGCGGCCACACCTTCGGCAAGTGTCACGGCGCGGTCGACGCCAGTCATGTCGGCCCGGAACCCGAGGCCGCCCCGATCGAGCAGCAGGGCCTCGGCTGGCGGAACACGTACGACAGCGGCACGGGTACCCATACGCTCACCAGCGGTCTGGAGGGCGCATGGACCACCGAGCCGACCCGGTGGGACAACGGCTACCTGGACAATCTCTACGGATACGAGTGGGAGCTGACGAGCAGCCCCGCCGGCGCCCACCAGTGGACTCCCACGGATCCCGCGGCCGGGGACGCCGTGCCGGACGCCCATGATCCGTCGAAGCGGCACGCCCCCATGATGCTGACGACGGACCTGGCGCTGAAGGTGGACCCGGTCTACGGCCCGATCACGAAGAGGTTCCACGAGAACCCGGACCATCTCGCGGAGGCGTTCGCCAAGGCGTGGTACAAGCTGCTGCACCGCGACATGGGACCCGTCTCGCGCTACCTCGGCCCGTGGATTCCCGAGCCGCAGCTGTGGCAGGACCCCGTTCCCGACGTCGATCACGAACTGGTCGGGGACGAGGACGTCGCCGCCCTCAAGGCCAGGATCCTCGGTTCGGGCCTTTCCGTCTCCCAACTGGTCACCACCGCCTGGGCGTCGGCGGCGAGCTTCCGCGGCACCGACAAGCGCGGCGGGGCGAACGGAGCACGGATCCGGCTCGCGCCGCAGAAGGACTGGGAACTCAACGACGTCCCCGAGGTGGCCGAGGCGCTGCGCACGCTCGAGGGGATCCAGCAGGACTTCGACCGCTCCCAGTCGGGCGGAACGCGGGTCTCCCTCGCCGACCTGATCGTCCTCGGCGGGTGCGCGGCCGTCGAGCAGGCCGCGCGGAACGCCGGGCACGAGGTCACGGTTCCGTTCGCGCCGGGGCGTACGGACGCCTCGCAGGAGCAGACCGACGCGGCCTCGTTCGCCGTGCTGGAGCCCAAGGCGGACGCCTTCCGCAACTACCTCCCGGCGGGCGAGAAGCTGTCGCCGGAGACCCTCATGCTGGACCGCGCAAGCCTGCTGACGCTGACCGCTCCCGAGATGGCGGTGCTGATCGGCGGCATGCGGGCCCTGGACACCGGCTTCAAGGGGTCTCCCCACGGTGTCTTCACCCAGCGGCCGGGAGTCCTGACCAACGACTTCTTCGTGAACCTGCTCGACATGGGCACGGAGTGGAAGGCGTCGGCCACGGACGAGAACGTGTTCGAAGGCCGGGACCGCGCCACCGGCGAGGCCAGGTGGACCGCCACCGCCGCCGACCTGGTCTTCGGTTCGGACTCTCAGCTCCGAGCCGTCTCGGAGGTCTACGCGTCCCGGGACGCGGGAGAGAAGTTCGTGCGTGACTTCGTGGCGGCGTGGAACAAGGTGATGAATCTCGACCGGTTCGACCTCACCTGAGCCCGCCGGGGGGTCCGGCCCCGCCGCTCACGTGGCGGGGCCGGCCGTCGCGAGGGCGACGGCCGGGTACGCCGCCCAGGACGCCGCCGCCGAACCGGATGAAGGTGGCCACCGCCACCGACAGGACGATCAGGGCCTCGATCGCGGACGGCAGGCCGGTGGACGTCCGGTACCTCGCGGCGAGTCCGCCGCTGACACCCCCCCCGCTCACGGTGAACCGCCCTGGTCTGCGGCGCCGGTGGCCACCGGGCGCTCCGAGGGCAGGCCCCACTCGCTCCACGAACCGTCGTACACGGCGAGTTCGCGGTAGCCGGCCAGGGCGGCGCCGAGCGCGAGGACGCAGGCGGTGACCCCGGAGCCGCAGCTGAGGTACAGCTGCTCCCGGTCCCCGGCCGCCGCCTCGAACGCCGTACGCAGCTCGTCCGCCGGACGCATCTCGCCGCCGTCGCGCTGGAGTTCACCGAAGGGGAGGCTGACGGAGCCCGGCATGTGGCCGCCGCGCAGGCCCGGTCGGGGCTCCGGGGCGGTGCCCGCGTAGCGCTCCCGGGTCCGTGCGTCGAGTACGGCGGCACGCGGGTCGGCGAGGGCGGCGGCGACGGTGTCGGCGTCCACGACCAGGCCGGGCCGGGGCCGGGCGGTGAACGTGCCGCGCGGGCCGTCGTACGCGGCGGGCCCGGCGTCGACCGGGTGACCGGCCGCGGTCCAGGCGGGCAGTCCGCCGTCGAGGACGGCGGCCCGGTCGAAGCCCATGGCGCGCAGCATCCACCAGGCGCGGGCGCTGGAGTAGACGCCCTGGGCGTCGTAGACGACGACCGTGTCGGTGTCGTGCGCGCCGAGGGTGCGCAGCGCCTCGGTGAGTTCCCGGGCGCCGGGCATGGTGTGCGGCAGCGCGGAGGTCCGGTCGGACAGGTCTCCCTCGAGGTCGAAGGGGCGGGCGCCGGGGATGCGGGGGCCGGCGCCCCGGCGGGCGCCGACGGAGACCTCGAAGAGGACCAGGCCCTCCTTCCCGAGCCGCCCGGCCACCCAGTCCGCCCGGACGAGCGGGCCGGGCAGGCCGATGGCGTCGGTTTCAGGGGGCGTTGTGGCGCTCATGCGATACCTCCAAAGGAATGGGCGGGCCGTCGGCGGGAGTTGTCGGAGAGTCGGCCCGCCACGCGTTCGAGATCGGCGGACACATCCTCCTCGCCGCCCCCGTCGACCACATGACCGGCCGGGTACAGAACGGACTTCACCCCGGCGGCCCGACCGGCCGTCACCGGCACGAGGTCCGAAAAGGCTCAGTGTGCCGGACTCTCTTGAGCGACGAAATTCGGGCGTGCGCCGAGATCCGGCGCATCGTATTCGCGGTGGAAGGTGGGGGTGGTGCTGCCGGACAGCGGAGGATTGATCCAGGACCATTGCGCGGGAACGGACCTTCCCGCGGCCTCCTCCCGCTCGATGTGGTGGATGAACTGCTGAGCCGCCGTGTGGTGATCGAGGATGTGCACGCCCGCGCTGCGATAACTGTGCTGCACCGCGTACGTCAGCTCGACCAGGGCACGGTCCTTCCAGAGGGTGCGATCGTGGGAGATGTCCAGCCCCATCTTCCGGGCGACGGTGGGCAGCATGTCGTAGCGGGATGTGTCGCTGAAGTTCCGCGCCCCGATCTCGGAGCTCAGGTACCAGCCGCTGAAAGGCGCCGCGGTATAGGTGACGCCTCCTATGACCAGAGCCATGTTGGAGACGGCCGGGTTCGCCATCCATTTGAGGCCCAGGTCACCGAACCACGGATATTCGGGATGGCTGATGGGCACTTCGAGCACCGCGTCCTGAGGCACTTCGTAGAACGCCGGCCCGTGGCCGGGAACATGCAGGACGAGGGGGAGCAGGTCGAAGGCCGTCCCGGCGCCCTCCCAGCCGGCGCGCACGACATGTTCGGTCAGCTCGCAGTGCAGGGGGTCCCCCAGCACCGAGCCGTCCCGACGGCGGTACCCGGCATAGCGGAGCAGTTGTGGATTGAGCACCCGAACGGCCGCGCCGTCCGGCCGCTGCTGCGGGAACACGGAGATGACGGCTTTCAGGCGACCGTTGTTCGTCGAGTGGCGCAGGTGTTCCCAGCAGGCCTCGGCGATGCCGTCAGGGGTCGTACGGTCGCGGAAATCGAGCAGCTGGAGCGCTCGCCAATTCGTTCGCCCCACGCACCGGGCGTGGTTGCGCCAAGCGATCCTCGCGCCGGTCTCCAACTCCGCACGTGTATGCCGGTAGGTTCCGGTCGCTTCGATCTCGGAGCGAACCGCTCTCAGCCGCGAGGCGTCGTGCAGCCGTGACAACTCGGGCAACGCGAAGAACTCCTCGGCCTGCTGCACGACTTCCTCGGCCGCGAGCACACTCGGGACCTTGACCTCAAGTGGCGCGGACTGGTTCGACACGTCTGTGTTCTCCCGTGAACGATTTCCTGACGGGTGTGCGGGTGCCGGGTCCCGAAGGCGGGGTCACCGCGATCCGGAGAGTCCCTCGCAGAAACCGGCGAAGCGGCTGAGCAGCGCGCCGCACCCCTGCCCCGACGGGAGGCAGGACGTGGCGGACACGTGGATCTCGTCGTTCCTCGGCTCCGCGGCGATCACCACGGGGAACATGGACCGCACGGGCAGGAGGAGGGGTTCGGACCGCACCCCGAGGGAAAGAGCGGGGGCACCGTTCTCCTGGTAGCTGAAGGAGACACCGAAGAGCGGGCTCCCGCGGCGGGCGGGTGTGACCGCCGCCGCCACCTTCGCGACGGGCAGCTCTCCGTGCAGGATCCCGTCGAGAACCTGTTCGGCGACGTTGTGGAGCAGTGCGGCCGGGTCTCCCCCTCGGGGAGGAAGACGCGTTCTGATGCAGAGCGTGTTCATCAGGGGGGCGCACACATTGCTCGAAAGGCCGGACCGGGGGAAGGCGTACGAGACCCCCACCACGAGGTCGTCCTCTCCCGTCCACGCGTGATACGCCGCCATGAAGCAGGAGAGCAGGACGCTGTGGAGGGTGCACTGCTGCCGGAGGGCGATCCGGCGCAACCGCTCCGTGAGGGCGGCCGGAAGGCGGATCTCGTCATGGCGGTGGGGACCTCCCCCCTTCAGGGGCGGCTCGGGGAGCGCTTCGAGCTTTTCGGCCCAGTACGCGGTGCTGTCGTGCCGGGCCTCGCCGTCACGCCGACGTCGCTCCTGAAGCACGCGGACCAGGGGCGTGGCCGTGACCAGCGGGTACTCACCCGACTCACGGCGGGTGTAGAACTCCGAGAGGTCCCTCAGGAGTACCTGGGCCGAGACCCAGTCGACGAGCATGTGATGGTTCATCAGTACGAAGAAGTGTCCCTCCTCGCCCGCTTCGCCGTAGGTGCACAGGAACGCCTTCCACAAGGGCGCGTCGGGGTCGGCGAGCAGCGGCTCCTCGATGGCCTCGCGAAGTCGCGCCAGGGCGGAACGCTCGTCCGCCGCGCGGAGGCGGACAAGACGCGACCCGGTCTTCTCGGCCATGCGGAATCCCAGGTCGTCGCCCTCGAAGGAGAGGGTCCCCCGCAGCAGGGGGTGACGGGCCGCCAGGTCCCGTAGTGCCAGGTCGAGCGTCCGGGGTGAGAGGGACGCGCCGAGCTTCCACGCCAGCGGGCAGTGGAAGGCGTTGCCGCCCCCGGAGAGCTCGTCGGCGACGTAGAACGCCATCTGCATGTCACTGAGTGCGACGAAGTCCGTCTCGGGCAGGTCGAGCTGCCGGGGCGGCCGCGGCAGAACCCCTTCGACCAGCGATACGAGGCTGGGTGCGCGCAGCACCGCGGCCGGGTTGAGGTCGACGTCGAACCTCGTGGAGACGAGCGCGGCGAGCCGGACCGCCATCACGGAGTTCATGCCGGCCTCGATGGGCGAGAGCAGCAGGGACGGGACCCTGCGTCCGAGGATCTCGTCGCACGTCCCGACGAGCCAGGACTCGGCGTCGGTCATGCGTTCTCCACGCCGGAGGCCGTGATCCACCGGCGGACGGCCGTGGCATCGGGTTTGCCCGACGGCAGTACGGGGAGGCCGGGAAGGACGTAGAAGAGGTCGGGCACCATGTAGCCGGGGAGAACCGCGCCGAGATGCCTGCGCAGTGACTGCTCCTGGTCGGCGGGCAGCGTCGCGAGCGGCCGCCCGTCGGCCGCTCCGGCCGTCATCCGTTCGACCTGCGTGCGCGCGACCGCGCAGGCCAGCAGCTGCGTGCCGGAGGGGGCGCGCACCGCGGCCACGAAAGCGCGGTGCACGTCCGGACTCGTCTCCAGGCCGCGTCTGATCTCGTTGAGATTGACCCGGTGCCCGCGGACCTTCACCTCGTCGTCGCGCCGGCCGTCGAAGAGGATCACGCCGTCGGGCCGGCGGCTGCCCCAGTCACCGGTGCGGTAGTAGCGTGTTCCGCCCTGTTCGAGGAAGGCGCGTTCCTCTTCCCCGGGCCGGTTGAGGTACCCGACCATGAGCTGGTCACCGGCGATGAGGATCTCGCCCGGGCCGTCCTCGTCCACCCGTCCGTCCTCGTCGCGGAAGCGGATGCGGGTGCCCGGCAGCGGCGTGCCGATGGGGTAGAACTCGGTGCGGTCCGGTTCCCGTTCGCTGATGCAGTGGTTGATCACCGCGCACGTGGCTTCGCACGGACCGTACGCGTTGATCACCACCAGGTTCGGGGCCGCGGCCAGCCATCGCTGGACCGTCCGCGGATCGATGATCTCCGCGCCGGTGAGCAGCGCGGTCAGGGTGGACAGGTCGTAGCCGCTGAAGTCCTTGCTCTCGTCGGCGAGCAGCGTCATCGTCGATCCCACCGACGACATGTGCGTGATGCGGTGCTCGGTCACGATGCCGAGGGTGACCTCCGGTGTCGGGATCGCCGGCCCGATGTGGACGACCGCCCCCAGGCGCAAGGGCAGCAGGACGTCGAAGAGAGACACGTCGAAGTGCAGTGCGGCCACATTGAGGCACCGCGAGTCGGGGCCCATCTTCGACAGCTCGTTGAAGCCGGCGTGGAAGGCGTGAACGGCCGCGTAGGACAGCTGCACCCCCTTGGGGCGCCCGGTGCTCCCCGAGGTGTACAGACAGAGGGCCACCGAGCTCTCCGCGATCTCCGTGGGCAGCTCGGCGTCCCCGGCCACGGCCGGCATCGTCCGCAGGTCGGCCGGAACCGTGGCGCCCTTCGCCCGCAGGGCCTTCGCCAGTTCCTCGTCGCGTGCGGTGGAGGTCAGCACGACGGGGCACCGGGCGTCCTCCACGAGACCGGCGAGACGAGCCGTCGGAGCCCTGGGATCCAGGGGGACGTACGCCGCTCCCGCCCGCATGACGGCGAACATGGCGACGACCGACGCGGCGGTCTTGTGCGCGGTGAACCCCACGCGCTGCCCCGGTTCGACCCCGTTCGCCACGAGCCAACGGGCCACCCGCCGGACTTCCGCGTGGAACTCCGCGTAGCTCAGCTCCCCGTCGCTGGCGGAGAGGGCCGGGGACGACGGCCGGAGCTCGGCGTTGTCGATGAGATCCTGAAGCAGTGCGGGAAGTGGCACAGATTCCTCCATGGCGGGCCGTGCGGCCGGTCTCTGGGATCTTCGCGGGGCCGGTGGGTCGGAGCCCCCGGGAGCACCGGGGCGGACCGGCGGTCTCGCCGTCGGCCGCTCTCCGCTCCGGCGGTCCGGGCGAGCGGGTCAGCGCAGGACCACGGGCAGCCGTTCGATGCCCCACATGAAGTTGGACCGCAGCCGCTCGACGGGCCCGGCAAGCTCCAAGTGCGTCACCTTCTCGGCCAGCACCTGGAGCAGGACCTTCAACTCCACCCTGGCCAGCGGTGCCCCGAGACAGAAGTGCGGGCCGATCCCGAACGTCAGGTGCCGGTTCTGGTCGCGGCCGAGGTCGAACCTGTCCGGATCGGGGAACACCGTCTCGTCCCGGTTGACCGAGGAGTTCCAGATGGCGACGGCCTCCCCGGCGCGGACGAGCCGGCCACCGACCTCGACGTCCTTCTTGGCGACGCGCAGGACGTGCAGGGCGGGGCTGGTGTAGCGCAGGACCTCGTCGACCGCGGACTCGATGCTCACCTCCCCGCCGCGCAGCCGGTGCCATTCGCCGGGGTTCTGGATGAGTGCCAGCAGCCCGGCGGCGGAGGCGTGGCGGGTCGTCTCGTTGGCGCCGGTGAGCAGACCGTCGCAGTTGAGCAGGACCTCCTCGTCGGTGAGTCTGCGTCCGCCCAGGTCCCCCTGGATGAGCGCGCTGACCACATCGCTCCCGGGGGCGCGCCTCCGCTGCTCCACGAGCTCGGTGTAGTAGAGGAATATCTCCGCGTGGGCTTCGGTCTTCTCCATGGTTCCCATGGGGCACTTCGCCTCGCCGCCCACCGAGGCTCCGAACGCCTTGCTGGTCAGGTCGATCATCATGGCCCGTTCCGACTGGGGCACGTCCATGATGTCGCAGATGATCGCCGCCGGCAGGACCGCGGCGATCTCGCTGACGAAGTCCACGACGTCGTTGCGCAGCGCTTCGTCCACGAGCGGTTCGATCACCCTGCGCATGGAGGCCTCCAGAGTGGAGACGACCCTGGGCAGGAAGGCCGAGTTCATCAGCTGCCGCAGCCGGGGATGGGTGGGCGGGTCGGTGACGATGAGCATCTTGCCCGCCGCCGCCTCGACGGCGGCCGGGTCGGAGTCGATGCGCATGCCGAGTTCGGAGGTGAACGCGTCGGTGTTCCGATAGACCTCGAGGGCGGGCCGGTAGGACATGACGGCCCAGAACCCGGGGCCCGGAGGGTGGTTGTTCCAGTGGACCGGAGACGTGGCACGCAGGTGCGCCCACAGGGCCACCGGATCTCCGGATTCGTAGAGTTCCGGGTCCGCCACGTCGATCGTCGCCGGGTCGATCGTCGTGGGATCGATCGTGTCGACCACGATCAGCCTGCCTTTCGTACGGCGAAGACCTCGTAGATCTCCGTGTCCGCGAGCAATGCGTCCTGTTCGACCGCGACGTCGAATCCGTGGTCCGCCAGGAGCGAGACGAACGCCTTCAACGTGCCGTCGAGGTCATGGACCTCGGCGACGACCTGGCGGACCTTCGGCCAGTCCGCCTCCTCCAGGCCCTGGAGCACCTCCAGTTCGCTCTTCTCCACATCGATCTTGAGCAGGTCGATCGAGGTGGTGCCGTGCTCGGCGATGACCTGGGACAGGGTCCGCACCGGGCACTCGATCTCGACGGTGTCGTGCCGGCCGGCCAGCATGTCCTCCACGTCCTCGTCGTCGAAACCGCTCCGGACCAGGAAGGTCCGGGTCAGGTCCGCTTCCGACCGGGCGTCGGCGTGGAAGCCGGACATCACGGTGGAGTCGGGGTAGTACGTCAGACGGCCGGTTCCGGCGTGGTCGGACAGGGCGCACCGGGTGGCCGTGGCGTCGATCCCGTGCGCGTCGATGTTGGCGCTCAGCGCGGCGTACGGGATCGGCGCCGGCTCGAAGGCGTGGAAGGTGAGCCCGGGGCATTCCGTGTGGAAGAAGAGGGTCGACATGCCGATGTTGGCGCCGACGTCGAAGACGGTGCCGCCGGGAGACAACGTGATGCCGTGCTGCATGTAGCACCGCTCGGCGAAGATGTCCCGGTAGAGCAACGCCGTCTCCCCCACGCTGACGTGGGAGACGGCCAGCCCGTTGGGCAGGTTCATCGTCTGCGTCGTCGTCATGCCGCCGAACCCCCCAGGGCCTTCCGCAGGCTCAGCGGGCGCATGTCGGTCCAGTGCTCGTCGACGTAGCGGACGCACTCGTCCTCGGTACCGGTGAAGTCCGCCGGACGCCACCCGTCCGGCAGGGGAAGCTCGGCGGGGAACAGGCCGTACTGCTCCTCGGCGTTGACCAGGACGGTCCAGCGCTCGGGGCCGTTGTCGCTCATGTGTGATTCCTCCGGTGTGATGTGGTGTCGTGTGCTGATCTCGGCCGGGCGGCGGGACGGGCTACTGAGCGGTCAGAGCCTCGGCCAGTCGCCGGACGGTCGGGTGGCGGTAGAGCATCCGTACGGGCGCGTCCGTGATTCCCTGCTCCCGCAGGCGGACCATGACCCGGATGGCCAGCAGCGAGTTGCCGCCGACCAGGAAGAAGTTGTCGTCCGGGGTGACGGGCGTGCCCAGCACCTCGTGCCAGGCTCCCGCTATCCGGGAGGCCACGTCCGGCTCGGCGGGGGCCCGTCCGGACGGGACCGGCTGCTCCGTGGTCCCGGCCGGCCGCGGCGGGGACGGCCGGTGGCCCGGTTCGGGCAGGCGCTCGACGTCGAGTTTCCCGTTGCCCGTCACCGGCATGGACGGCAGGACCGTGAGAGTGCTGGGCACCATGTAGCCGGGCAGGGTCCGCTCCAGGTGCTCGCGCAGGGCCGCCGGATCGGCCTGCGGACCCACCACGTAGGCGTCCAGGTGTGCGTCGCCGGCCTCGCCGCGGTGGCGCAGGACGACCGCCGCCCCACGGACCTCGGCGGCTTCCAGCAGGCAGTTCCTGATCTCGTCGAGCTCGATCCGGTACCCGCGCACCTTCACCTGCCCGTCGAGCCGGCCGAGGTGTTCGAGCCGGCCGTCATGACGCAGCCGCCCGCGGTCGCCCGTTCGGTACAGACGTGCTCCGGGGACCCCGGACAGGTGGTCGGGGCGGAAGCGCTGGGCGGTCAGGCCGGACCGGCCGTGGTAGCAGCGGGCCACTCCGGCACCGCCGACGTGGATCTCGCCGGGTACGCCCGGCGGCAGGGGCCGCCCGTGCGGATCGAGGACGTGGAGCGTCCAGCCGGGCAGTGCGACGCCGATGGAGCGGCTGTTCGCCAGGGCGTCACGCCGGGTCAGGTCGGTCCAGGTGCAGTGCACCGTCGTCTCGGTGATCCCGTACATGTTCACCACCCGGCACCGGTCCTCGGGGTGTGCGTCGAACCAGGGCAACAGGGTGCGCGAGTCCAGCGGTTCACCGCCGAAGACGAGGAGCCGTACGTCGAGCGGTGCCGCCCCGGCGGTCTCGGTGGACAGCAGCTGGACGAACGCCGACGGGGTCTGGTTGAGGACGGTGACCCGCTGGCCGTGAAGCAGCTCCCGGAATTCCTCCGGTACCCGGGCCACGTCCTCGGGGACGACGACCAGCCTGCCTCCCGTGGCGAGGCAGCCCCAGATCTCCCACACCGAGAAGTCGAACGCGAACGAGTGGAAGAAGGTCCACACGTCATGGCCGGTGAACCGGAACTCCTCACGCGTCCCGGCCAGGAGCGCGGCGAAGTTCCGGTGCTCGACCACCACGCCCTTGGGCCGGCCGGTGGACCCCGACGTGTAGATGACGTAGGCGGGGTCGCGGGAGCCGGAGCGCGGAGCGCCGTCCGCCGCGCGCGCCCCCCCGTCCGCCGGTCCGTCGGTCGCCGATGGCGGGGCCGAGTGCGGACAGCCGGCGAAGGCTCCGTCGCTCCGGTGCGTGAGGACATGGGAGAGGCCCGCGTCCCGCGCGAGATAGCGCACCCGGTCCTCGGGAGAGGAAGGGTCGATCGGTACGTAGGCCGCTCCGGACTTGAGCACCCCGAGCAGTGTGGCGACGAGTTCCGCGCCGCGTGTCAGACACACGCCCACGCGGTGCCCGGCGCCGATGCCCCGTGAGCGCAGCGAGTCACCGATCGTCTCGGCCCACAGATCCAGTTGCCCGTAGGTCAGTTCGCGGTCGGGTGCCGTCACCGCCACGGCATCCGGGTGCGCCGCGGCCCGTTCGGTGACCAGGTCGTGAATGGTGGTCTCGGCGCCCAGGGCCGGGCCGCCTCCGGCCGACGCCGTCCCGGCACGGGATCCTCCCGGCCCGGGATCCTCGGACGCCTCGCCGACGGCCCTGGCGACCTCGGTCAGCAGGGCCTCCACCGCCTCGCTCGCCACGAGGTCGGCGGCGAAGTCGCAGCTGAGTTCGTGCGCGTCCGGCCCGGAGTCGAGGCGGAAGGCGAGCACGGCCGACTCGGGGGCCGGCACCGTCCGCGACGACAGCCCGAGCCCCGCCGCCTCCAGCCGAAGACGGGTGGCCGGAGGTACGGGGAGCCGCAGCTCCACATCGTGCGCCGGTACCGGGCCGACCGCCCAGTGGGCATCGCGCAGGATCCGACGGGCCGCGGCCGCCCTCGCCTCGACGGTCGCCGATGCCGGCGACCGCAGCAGTACGGTCGCGGCGGAGTCCGTACGCGCCAGGCTCTCACCGGCGGGGCCGGGCCGGCGCACCGTCAGGGGCGGGGCCGTGCCGCCTGTCCTACGGGCCAGCGCCGCCGCCAGGGCTGCGACGACGACGGCCTCGCCCCGCCGAGGGGCGTCGTCCGAGGGCAGGGCGACGGCGCGGCTCCCCCGGCTTCCGGGGCCGCCGTCGGCACCCGACGCCCACTCCAGCGAAAGCCGCTCGGCCGGCTCCGCGGCGGTCGTGCCGACGGGTTCGGGCAGCACCACCGGTCCGGGATCCGGGGTGCCGGACCTTTCGACCAGCAGACATGCCAGGCCGGCGAGTCCTGCCTCGTCCAGCGCCTCCGGCCGGGCGCTCACCACCAGGTCCTGGACCTGGTCGGTGTACGTCAGCAGACAGACCCGGACGGCCGGCCCGTCGGGCGGGGCGACGGGCCGGCCCGTGGTCCGCAGACGCAGCCGTTCGGCCCGCGGGTCGTGGCTCGGGTACGGCAGGGTCTCCGTCCACAGCACCGGCCCCCGGGACACGGGTCCGGGGGCCCGCAAGCCGTCGAGCCGACGCCCGACCTCGTCCGCGTCGATGCGCCGCAGGCCGGGCAGCACCAGGGAGTTGGCCCGGCTCACGGGCGCTCCGGCAGAGGCCTGACAGCGACCGAGTCGGCCATCGCGTTCAGGACGGACACGGGGTCCTCCGCCAGGTACATGTGGCCGCCCTCGAACTCGAGCCAGGAGCAGCCCTCGGTGGACAGGTCCGCCCAGGGCCGGCAGTCCTCCGCGCTGACCAGGTGGTCCTTCGCGCCCCGGAACACGGTGATCGGGACGGGGAGCGGCTTCGTCCCCGTGGGCCGGTAGGACTCGTGCAGCCCCACGTCGGCCCGCAGCACCGGGAGCACCACCTCACGCAGGTCCGGGTCGGCCAGCGCCGGGTGGACGTAGCCGGCGAGCTGCTCCACCCGGGCCACGAACTCCTCGTCGTCCAGATCCGCGGAGTGCCGCCCGAGCGGCACTCCGGGAGCGGCGGAGCCACTGACCATGAGCCGGTCGGGCCCCGGTACGTCCGCCTCGTGCAGCGCGCGTGCGAGCTCATAGGCGAGGATCGCCCCGAAGCTGTGACCGAACAGGGCGTAGGGGCCGGCCTCGGCGTGCGCGGTGACCAGCTTCGCGAGGTCCTCGACGGCCTCCTCCAGGCCGGCGTACGGGTCCTCGTGGTAGCGCTCCTCCCGGCCGGCGGGCTGGAGGGCGACGATGCCGACGCCGGCGGGGGGCGCGGGCCAGCTCCGGTAGAAGGTGGCGCCTGCTCCCGCGTAGGGCAGGCAGAGGATCGGGATCTGACGCATGGGTGCTCCGGACTTCGATGGCGGCTGGTCGAGGCTCACGAGGAGGCCATCCGGGCCCGGATGGCCTCCTCGACGTAGGCCGCCAGGTCCCGCAGTACGGGGTTCTCGAAGACGGCCGTCATCGGGATGACCAGCTGGGCCTGACGCTTGAGCCGCGCGACCACCCGGATGGCCAGCAGTGAGTGGCCTCCGGCCTCGAAGAAGTGGTCGGACGGGCGAAGGCCCTCCACCCCGAGGACCTCCTGGCAGATGCGGATCAGCAGTTCCTCGGTGGCGCTGCGCGGGACGTCGGCCTCCGGCGCGGACGTCTCCGCCTCGCTCGGCCCGGATGTCTTGATCTCGGCCAGGGCCACCCGGTCGAGCTTGCCCGCCGGCGTCAGCGGCATCTCCTCGAGCAGGGTGTAGGTCGAGGGCCGCATCCATTCGGGCAGCCGGCTCTCGGCGTGTTCCCGCACCTGCCGGGCGGTGGTGCCCGGTGTCGTGCGCAGGTACGCCGCGAGCCCGGCGTCGCCCTCGTGCTCCTTGCGTACGACCCCGCAGTCCAGCGTTCCGGGGAACTCCGCGAGGACCGATTCGATCTCGCCCAGCTCGATCCGGTAGCCGCGCACCTTCACCTGGTGGTCGGTACGGCCCAGGTACTCCAGTCGCCCGTCCGGGGTCCAGCGCGCCCGGTCGCCCGTCCGGTACATCCGGGAGCCGTCGGCGGCCCACGGGTCGGGGACGAAGCGCGATGCCGTCAGTCCGGGACGTCCGAGGTAGCCACGGGCCACGGACACGCCGCAGACGTAGAGCTCACCGGGCGTGCCCACCGGCACCGGGAGGAGTCCGCCGTCCAGCAGACGCACGGTCTGGCCGGCCAGGGACGTGCCGAGGTGCGGCGGCGTCCTGCTCGTCACGGGCGCCCATGTGGTGTCCACGGCCGTCTCGGTGGTGCCGTAGACGTTGACGGCGTCGAGCACGCCCCGGTCGGTCAGCGCGCCCAGGGTCTCCCACAGGGCGACGGGGAGGGGCTCGCCGCCGATCCACAGGCGGAGTCCGCCGACGGACCCCAAGGCCTCGGCCAGCGGGCCGGCCAGGTGCTCCGCGTGGGAGGGGGTGAGGTCGAGGTCGGTCAGGCGCTGCCGCGCGACGAAGTCCGCCAGCAGCTCCGGGGAGCGGCGCACGGCCTCGTCGACGATGACGACGGTGTCCCCCCGACAGACCCGGGTCCACTGCTGCACGGAGGCGTCGAAGGACGGGCTGGCGTTCCAGCCGACGCGGCCGTCGGCCGTTCGGACGGCACCGGAGTGTTCGAGACCCGCCAGCAGGGAGGCCAGGGAGCCGTGGCTGACCTGGACGCCCTTGGGGCGTCCCGTGGACCCGGACGTGTAGATCACGTACGCGCACTGGTCGGGACGCACTTCGACGAGGGGGGTGGGAGCGGCGGCGCCCGGCTGCGCCTCGTCCAGTCGGACCGTCGTCGCGAGACCGCCGAGTCGCGCGTCGCGCTCGGTGCGGGACGCGGTGAGCACCACCCGTACCGCGCTGTCGCGGATCAGGTAGTCGAGACGCTCGGCCGGGTACTGGGGATCCAGCGGAAGGTAGGAGGCGCCGGTGCGCAGGACACCGAGCATGGCTGCCAGCAGTTCCGCGGAGCGGGGCAGGCACAGGCCGACCACCTCCTCGGGACCGGCTCCGTGGGCTGCGACGATCCGGGCGATCTCGGTGGCCCGCCGGTCCAGCTCGGCGAAGGTGAGGACGGTGTCACCGTCCACGACCGCCGGGGTGTCGGGGCGGGTCTCGACCGCTGTCCGGAACCGGTCCAGCAGGGTGGGGGCGTCGCCCTCGGGCTGCGGGCCCCTGCCCAGGCCCAGGACGCGGGCCTCCTCCTGCTCGTCCAGCACGGGAAGAACGGCCAGGGAGGCGTCCGGCCGGGCGGTGACCGTGCGCAGCAGACGGGCGAACCGACGGGTCAGCGCCTCGATGCTCTCCGGCTCGAACAGGTCGCTCGCGTAGTAGAAGTCCCAGCGCAGAGCGCCCGAAGGCTCCACGAAGTAGTCGACCGCCAAGTCGTAGCGCGTGATGTCGGGCTGGACGTCCAGCGCTTCGACCCCGACGCCGTCGATGGTGAGCCGCGGGTGCTTCTCCATGTTGAAGGCGATCTGGACCAGGGGGTTGTGCGCAAGGGTCCGCTCCGGCGCGATCTCCTCCACCAGGCGGTCGAAGGAGAGTCCCTGGTGGTCATAGGCGTCGAGCGACGACTCCCGGACCCTGGCCACCAGGTCCCGGAAGGAGCCTGCCGGGTCCACCGCGGCACGGAGCGGCAGCAGGTTCATGAAGAACCCGACCAGTTCCTCCGCCTCGGACACCTCTCGGTTGGCGGCCGGGGTGCCGACGACGAAGTCGTACTGCCCCGACCACCGCGCCATCAGCAGTTGGAAGGTGGCGAGCAGCACCATGTGGGTGGAAGCGCCGCACTCCTTCGCCAGTTCGGCCAGCGCGGTCGCGTCGGCCGCCGGGACCTCGAACGACAGGAGCCGCCCGTCGAAGGACTGGACAGCGGGCTTCGGACGGTCCAGAGGCAGGGCGAGCACGTGCGGACAGCCCTCCAGGTGTTCGCGCCAGAACGCCAGGTCGGCGGCGAACTCCCCGGCCGCGAAACGCTGTCGTTCCCAGGAGGCGACATCGGCGAACTGAAGGGAGAGCTCCGGGAACTCCGGCTCCCGTCCGGAGCGCAGTGCCTCGTACGCCTCGCCGATCTCGCGGAACACGATCTCCATGGACCAGCCGTCGGTCGCGATGTGGTGGATCACGAGGAGGAACACGTGCTCGTCGGGGCCGACCCGGAACAGCCGGGCCCGCAGCACCGGCCCCTGCGACAGGTCGAACCGCAGCTCCACCACGGCACGGATCTCCCGCTCCAGCGCCGCTTCGGCCGACTCGTCCGCGCGGGCTTCCACCGGGGTGACCTCGAGGCCGAGCGAGAACGGCTCGTTGACGACCTGCAGCGGTTCTCCGTCGTGGGAGACGAATGTGGTACGCAGCGTCTCGTGGCGGGCGACGACCGCGTCGAGGGCTCCGGCGAATGCGTCCGCGTCCAGGGGGCCACGCAACCGCAGCGCGTACGGGTACACGAATTCCAGCCCGCGTCGGCCCATCTGGTCGGCGAACCACAGGCGTGCCTGGGAGAACGAGGCGGGGGACGGACCCTCCTGGCCGAGGCGGGTCGGGAGGGTGCGCTGCGCAGGCTGATCAGTCACGGGGTGGATCCTTCGTTGTCCGGTCGGGAGAGGACCTGTTCTGTCTCGTGGCGTACGGCGGCGGCGAACCCGCGGACCGTGGGGTTCTCGAAGAGCGCCCTGGCTCTGAGCCGCACCCCGAAGTGCTCCTGGCACCGGTTCAGTACTCGGCCGACCGCCAGGGAGTCACCGCCGAGCTGGAAGAAGTTGTCGGTGGCGCCGATCCGGCGCTCGCCCAGGACCTTGGTCCAGATCAGTGCGACGTCCCGTTCCAGGGGTCCCCCCGGTTCGGCGGGGTCCGGTTCGGCGGAGTCCTCCGCGGGGGCGGCGGGGAAGGAGGGCCGGGGCAGCGCGGCATGGTCGATCTTGCCGTTGGGGCCCAGGGGCAGCGTGTCCAGGAGGACGACGACGGTGGGCACCATGTGCTCGGGCAGCAGGGCGCGCAGCCGTTCGCGGAGTGCGGGGGCGGTCGGGGACGTCCCGGCGGCCGGCACCGCGTAACCGGCGAGACCCGGTCCGGCAGGAAGGTCGTCGCGCAGCACGACCGATGCGCCCGCGACCTCGGGCAGTCCGGCCAACGCCGCCTCGACCTCGCCGAGTTCGACGCGGTGGCCGCGTACCTTCACCTGGCGGTCCCGGCGCCGTACGAACTCCAGGCGCCCCTGGTCGTCGTGGCGTACGAGGTCGCCGGTGCGGTACATCCGGCCGCCGTCCCCGGTGAACGGGTCGGGCAGGAAGGCGGCCGCGGTGCGCCCGGGCAGGCGGTGGTAGCCGCGTCCGACCGAGGGGCCCGCGATGAACAGTTCGCCCGTTCCGCCGGCCCGCACGGGGCGGAGCCCGGCGTCCAGTACGTAGCAGTGGACACCCGGCAGCGGGCCGCCGAGGTTCGGAGCCTCGCCGTCGACGGGTGCCGCCGTGGTGTCGACGGTGCACTCGCTCGGACCGTACATGTTCCAGGCGCGCAGCCCCTGGCGGCCGCCCAGGTGGCACAGCTCGGCCCACAGAGCGGGCGGCAGGGGTTCGCCCCCGACGAGCAGGCGCAGGGGAATGCCCGATACGGCCAGCGGTGCGGTCAGCTGGGCGAGGTGGGACGGGACCACGTCCATGTCGGTCACACCGTGTCGCACCAGATCGTCGACCAGGCCGGACGGATCGGCGCGGACGTCCTCGTCCAGCAGGACCAGCGTGTCGCCGCGGCCGAGCCGCAGCCACTGCTGGACGGAGGCGTCGAAGCAGGCGCTCGCGTTCCAGGCGACCCTGGCCGGCCCGATGTCCCGCAGGACCGTCGCTTCGAGGCCCCGCAGGAGGCTCGTGACATTGCCGTGCGTGATGCCGACCGCTTTGGGGCGGCCCGTGGTCCCGGAGGTGTAGAGCACGTACGCGAGGTCGCCGGGGTGGACGGTTCGTCCGGCGTGCCGCGCCGACGCGCTCTCCGGCGGCAGCGGCAGGGACACCTGCGTCACCGGGCAGTGCACGGGCCAGTCCTCCGGATGCTTCGGCATGGGGCTGGTGAGAATCCTGGCGGCGCCGGAATCGGCCACCATGTACCGCAACCGGTCCGCCGGGTAGCGGGGATCGAGCGGCAGGTAGGCGCACCCTGCCTTGAGTACCGCGAGCAGGGCGACGACCTGCTCCGCGCTGCGCGAGAAATGCAGGCCGACCACCGACTGCCGGGCCGTGCCGGCGCGTATCAGGTCCGCGCAGAGCCGGTCGGAGAGGTCGTCCAGTTCCCGGTAGGAGAGCTCACCGTCGTCGGTGACCACCGCGGCACGGCGCGGATGGGTGCGTGCCGCGGCGGTGATCGCCGCGTGTATGCCACTGGTCATGACGCGGGGTAGGCGAACCGTGCGGGGGCCATGTCGAGGGCGGCCACGTCCTTGGCGAGCTGTTCGTTGAGGACGGCGAGCCGGGCGGGGTCCGGGCGACGGCCGTCACGCTCGCGCATGAGCTCCTGGGTGGTGCGCAGGAGGGGGACGAGGTCGTCGACCCCGAGGCCCTTGCCCTCCAGGTACGGCAGCGACCAGAAGTCGAAGTCGTAGAGCGGCAGCCACACCGACTCGGTCACCCGGTCGAACATGGTGTCGCACCACGCGGCGGCCTCGGCCGAGTTCATCGTCGCGTGCGACCAGTCGTACGCGGCCCCTTCGATGCCGTACACCTCCTTGTTCCGGTAGACGGGGGAACGCGGGTTGCCCCACCAGGGCTGGGCCCGCCAGAACGTCGGTCCGGTCTCGTTGACGAAATCGATGGTGTTCTGCATGGTGCGTTCGTTCTCGCCGGGGAAGCCGACGATGATCGAGGCGAAGGTGGTGATGTCCCGCTCCTTGAGCCGGGCGATGCCGGCGCGGTACTGGGAGTCCTGGGCCAGCTTGTTCATGTTGGCGAGGATGTCGGCGTCACCCGATTCGATGCCGAGGAACACCCCCCGGCAGCCGCTCTGCGCGGCGAGGTCGAAGGTCTCCTCGTCCCGGGCGTTGGAGCAGCGGAAGTAGGAGTACCAGCTGAGACCGAGGTCCTCCTCGATCATCATGCGGCAGAGTTCCTTGAACCGTTTCGGCGGGACGTTGAAGGTGTCGTCGACGAAGACGAGGTTGCGCACCCCGAGTTCGGCCATCGCCCGTAGTTCCTGGCGGACCGTGTCGACCGAGGCGGTGGTCAGGGCCCCGGCCCGGGTGGGGTAGTCGCAGAAGCTGCATTTGAAGGCACAGCTGCGGGCCGTGCGCGTCTGCGCGGTCACACCGATCTGTTCGGGCGTGAAACTCCCCCAGTCGATCGCGCAGGCGTCCAGGTCGTTGCCCTCGGGCTTGCGCCGGTTGGCGACCCAGTCCTCCTCCGGGCAGGTGATCAGGTTGGCCACCGTGTCGAGCGGCTGCCCGCGTCCGACGGCGTGGCAGAGCTCCGCCAGCGCGTGCTCCCCCTGGGACTCCCGGACGTAGCTGTCGGCTCCCATCCCGTGGAAGAGGTCCTGCACCTCGTCGGTGATGCCGTCGAGGCACAGGTTGTCGACCAACGGGCCGCCCACCACGATGTGCGAGGACGGGGAATGGGTGCGGACGAAGTCGACGATCGGCGTGACCGAGAGAATGTTGACGTAGAAGGTCGTGGTGATCGCCACGACTGCCGGACGCCCGGCGAGCATCCGCGCCAGTCGGTCCTGCTCGGCTCCGAACAACGACACGGCGTCGGCGCGTACGCCGTGCCGGCGCAGGAAGTTGGTCAGATAGAGGCCGGCGAGGTTGAAGACCTCACCGACGTGGTACCGGTCGTTGCGTCCGGTCGCCCTGTTCCGCAGGGTGCTCAGGGCGTCCATCCACGGCATCGGACGCCCGTCGACCTCGAGATGTTCCTTGCGGTAGATCTGCCACTCGGGCGAGTCCGGGCCGCTTCGCTCGCACATCAGACGGTAGTCCTGGAAGTCGCCCTCGTTGTATCCGATGACGACGCAGTCGAGTTCCGGCATCTGGTGGATGCTCCAAGTCTGGGAAGAGATGTTCAGGCGGTGGGCCCGGAAGCCGGCTCCACCGTCGGTGCGCACTCCTGAAGGGTCACGGGCTCCCCCATGGCGACAAGGATCTTCCTGTCCCCCTGGTAGGCGTCGCGTCCGTGTGCGGAGAGGATGTTGTCGACGAGCATCAGGTCGCCCGCCTGCCAGCTCTCCCGGCGGGTGGCCGACTCGTACGCCGCGTTGAGCAGCCGCACGTCCTCCTCGGTGAGCGCGCTGCCGTCGCCGAAAGCGGTGTCGAAGGGCAGTCCGTCCTCGCCGTAGGTCATGGTCAGCACGTCGAGGACTTCTTCTTCCAGGGACCACCGGCTCCAGAACGCGGCGTGGTTGAACCACACCTCCTCACCGGTCACCGGGTGGCGGACCAGTGCGGAGCGGCGCTGGACGGTGCGCAGCGCGGAGTCGGCGCCCCATTCCCAGCCGATCAGGTTCTGTGCGCAGTACTCCTGGACGGCCTCGGGGCGATCGGTCGCGAAGGCCGTGGGCCAGGGCAGTCCCACGTGGCTGTGGTAGTTGCGGGTGAGGAGCCATCCCGCCTTGCGGAACCGTTCCACGAGGTCGGGGGGAATGGCCGCGAGCACCTCGCGGACGTCGGCCACCGTGGTGGCACCACCGCTCCGGGGCGCCTCGATGCAGCCGAAGACCAGCAGTCCGGGGAAGTCCAGCGTGTAGCTGTTCTCGTTGTGCAGGTGGATGGGCTGCGCGGCCGGCAGGTCCGTGGAGGAGTAGACGTCGTCGCCGTACGCGCTGCGGGGTGTCGCCTTCTCCTTGTAGGCGGCCCGTCGCTCGACCAGGAGATCGCGTACTTCGGCGAACTCCTCCGGCCGGCTGATGGGAAGGCCGCGGATCAGCAGGTGTCCGTGGCGCAGGAGTTCGGTCCGCACGGCCGCCCGCCGTTCGGCCAGCCAGGTGCGGGCCGCGGCGAGGTCGGGCAGTGGGGGCGGGGACAGGACGGGCGGCTTGCCGGGTTCCAGCCGGATCGGCAGGGCGGTGGCCGGAAGTGCGGGCGCGTCGGGCTTCATCCGAGGGAACTCCGCTCCTGTAAGTGCTGGCGCACCACGCCGGTGAGCGTGGCCATGTGGTCGTGGAGGTAGAAGTGGCCTCCGGTCAGGACGTGGATCTCGCTGTCCGCGTGGGTGAGTTCGCTCCATCGCTCCAGCTCGGCGACCGGTACGGCCGAGTCGGTGTCACCGCCGAACGCGATGACGGGGCAGTCCAGCCGCCGGTCGTCCCCGCCGTAGGAATAGCTGTCGGTGACGGCCATGTCCGTGCGGCAGGCGTCGAGCACGAGGTCGATCAGGTCGGGCTCGGCCAGGATGTCCTCCGGCATCCCGCCGCGCTCCGCGAGCAGTTCCAGGAGTTCGGCGTCGGTGAGCCGGGCCGGGGAGACGGCTGCCGAGCGGTGCACGTGCGCGGCCGCGGCGGCGGAAGGGTGGAACACGGTCGCGGGGCGCGCGGCCTGTTGCAGCCGCCAGCACACCTCGAAGCCGACCAGTGCGCCGAGACTGTGTCCGAAGACGTGGACCGGGGTGTCGAGTCCGGCCAGTACCTCGGCCAGCGGATCCGCCAGGGCCGCGATCTCGGTGACCGGATCCTGCCCGTAGCGTGCGCCCCGGCCGGGGTACTGAGCGGCGACCACCCGTACGGTGCTGGGGAACCAGCGTCCCCATTCGCCGTAGCTCTGGGCCGAGCCGCCGGAGTGCGGAAGGAGTACCAGGGTCACGTCGGCGGCCGATGAGCGGGGGTTCAGGTCCCAGAGCCACTCCCGGGCCTGCGGGCGGGTGTTCAGGGGGTTCGGCGGCTGCTTCACACGTGGCCTTCCCGCCCGGTGCCCGTCGCGGCGGAGTGCGCGCCGGCGGCCTCCCGGACGAGCCGGGTCAGATGCGCGGCCAGCGGTGCGAGTCCGCTGTTCTGGAAGACGGCACGGACCGGGATCCGGATGCCGAGTTCGTCCGAGAGCCGGTTGGCGACGCGGGATGCCGCCAGCGAAGTCCCGCCGACGAGGAAGAAGTTGGCATCACGTGTCAGCGGGCCGCAGTTCAGGGCCTCCTCCCAGACGGAGGCGACGAGTTCCTCCACGACACCGCGGGGTGACTCCGGGCTCGGCGTCGCCTCGCCGTCGTGGCCGGCCTGCCGGACCGTTCCGTCGAACCGTTTCCGTTCCGGGAGACCGGCTCTCCCGGTCAGCTGGGCCACCGTCAGTCCGCTGTCTTCGACGACGAGTTCGAGCAGGCGCAGGTAGGCCCGGCTCAGCTCCTCCATCGTGTCCCGGTCGAACAGGTCCGCGCGGAAGGCGAAATGGCCCAGGACCTCCTGGCCGCCCGTCGTCAGGTAGAAGGTCAGGTCCTCCTGCACGTCGAGCCCGTGCGGAGGCAGATGCTCGACCTCCAGGCCCGTCAGGGCCAGTGGCGCGGTGAGTTCCTGGTGGGACGCGACGGTGACCTGGACGAGCGGATTGTGGCCGGCCGAGCGGGGCAGCTCCAGCCGCTCCAGCAGTAACTCGAAGGGCAGTTCGTCCTGCTTGTAGGCGTCGATCAGACTCTGCGCCGTCCGGGCCAGGAACCCGTCGAACGTCTCGTCCGGTGTGAGGACACCACGGATCGGCAGGATGTTGACGAAGAACCCGATCAGCTCCTCCGTCTCGGGCAAGGACCGGTTCGCCGTCGTGACACCGGTCACCAGGTCGTACTGACACGACCATGCGGCGAGCAGCGCCTGGAACGTCGCGAACTGGACGACGAAGGGTGTCGTTCCCCTGGCCGTCGCCAGCTCGCCGACGGCGGACGAGACCGCGGGCGGGAGGACGAATCCGATCCGCTCTCCCGTGCTGGAGCGTGTGGCGGGGCGCGGCCGGTCGGTCGGCAGGCGAAGCAGATCCGGTGCGCCCGCGAGCGTTTCACGCCAGTGGGCCAGAGCCGGTTCGTGCACGGCCTCGTCGTCCGCGAGGGAGCGCTGCCAGACGGCGAAGTCCGGGTATTGAAGGCTTAGTTCCGGTAATTCGGCGATGCCTGCCAGAATTTCCGGATCGACCACCGAAGAATGACCGACAACAGTGTCGTAGAGTGCGGCCAGTTCCCGGTGGAAAACGTCCATGGACCAGCCGTCATTGGCGATGTGATGGAACACGGCGACCAAGACGTGCTCTTGCGGGGCCAGGCGATACAGTCCGACCCGAAGCAGCGGGTCGTGTTCCAGATCGAAGGGAAGCCGGCTGAAAGCCCGTACGGCGGATTCCAGACCCTTCCGGTCGGTGACTTCCTCGGGGATCAGACGAAATGGCATCGGATCGGCCACGACCTGGAACAGCTCGTCCTGTCGGACGGTGAAGCCCGTGCGCAGCACTTCGTGCCGGGCGACGATCACGCCCAGGGCCGTGGCCAGCGCGTCCACATCGAGCCGTCCGTCCAGGCGGTAGGCGTGCGGGGCGGTCAGCGAACGGTCGTCGTCCCCCGCCACCTGCTGGGCGAGCCACATGCCCTGCTGCGCGTGCGAGGCCGGTAAGGGCCGGTCACGGTCCGCCCGGGGCACCGCGTCGGCCGGAATCTCTCCTGCCCGGGCCAACCAGGCCTGAAGTAAGTCGGTGGCCGGATCCGGCTGTTGCTCAGCCATGCGGAAGCGCCTCTCCCCCGGGGGCTACGAAACGAAACATGCAAAAAACCGCCAGACGTTCTGTCAAAACAGCGCCGACCGGTGCTCGTTCAACATAAGTATGAGGACGAGGTTCGCTCAAGATCTAGTCTTGACTGTGGCGATTTTCGAAGCATATGTTGCCGTGGTCATCGACCCGGACCGCAGATATTTCGGACGCCAGAGACCAGATCGTCACACCGGTTGGCACATCCGTCCTGCAGGTGCGCACCGCGGCCCCCGCCCGGAACGACGTCGGGCGTCCGGCAGACCGTTTCCCGACACCACCGGAGGCCGGGCCGGCCCCGAGCGGGCGCAAGGACCGGGGTCACCACCCGGCTTCGACCACATCGAGGAGAAGTGGGATCCCATGAGTTCGCCTCAGCAACCGGCTGCCGATCCTGACGGTCGGGCACTTCTGCTGCAACGCTGGCTGGCCGGCCGGCGTGGAGCGAGTGACACCCCGGCCGTCCCGCAGGCCGACCGGTCGTCTCCGGTGCGCGCGTCCTCCGGACAGCGCAGGCTCTGGTTCCAGGACCATGCGGAGGACGTCGACGGGGACCGCAACA